>JBKJQN010000083.1:0-34945 GCA_046593925.1 Mycobacteriales bacterium | reverse complement strand
AGGAACAGGTCGACGAACACGCGCACCTTGGTGCGCAGCACCTCGGGCACGATCGGCGTAAGGATGTAGTCGACCGCGCCGAGTGAATAGCCGCGCGCGGTGTGCATTTCATCGGCGTAGGCGGTGATGAAGATGACCGGCGTATGCGCGGTCTTCTTCCTCTCGCGGATCAGCGAGGCGGTCTCGAGGCCGTCCATGGTCGGCATGTTGACGTCCATGAGGATGACCGCGAATTCCTGCTCGAGGATAGCCTTGAGGGCTTCCTCCCCCGAATGCGCGAGCACCACGTTCTGGTCCAGCGGCTCGAGCAGGGTGCCGAGGACCAGCAGCTTGTCCGAGCGGTCATCGACGACCAGCACATTTGCCTTGCCGGCCATCATCGGTACAACCAGGCGCGCAACGTGCCGAGCAGCTGCTCGGTGTCGACCGGCTTGGACAGGTAGTCCCACGCGCCGGCCTCGAGGCACCTTTCACGGTCCCCCTTCATGGCCTTGGCCGTGACCGCCACGATCGGCAAGTCGCGGCACGCATCGATGCGGCGGATCTCGCGCATCGTGTCCAGGCCATCCATCTCCGGCATCATGATGTCCATCAGCACGATGTCGACGCCGGGGTCGGCCTGCAGCATGTTGATCGCGTCGCGGCCGTTGTCGGTGGACCTGATGTCCATGTCGTACTCCTCGAGCACCGAGGAGAGCGCGAAGATGTTGCGCATGTCGTCGTCGACGATGAGCGCCCGCTTGCCGGCCAGCAGCTTGTTGGACCGGTACATGTCCTGCAACTCGCCGCGGTGGGCCGCGGGCAGCGTCGCCACCTCCGAGTGCAGCGCGAAGGCAAGCTGGTCGGCGAACCGCTCCGGCGAGCGCACCAGCCGCACGCGGCCGTGCCTGAGCAGCCGGTGCCACGCGGCATCGTCTTCGTGCACCCGGCTGGCTTCGTCATACACGATGAGCGGGATGCGCCCTTCGCCGATCGCATCCGCAATCGGGCCCGGCAGTGCCGCGGGGACCAGGCTTGCGGCCGACGCCACGATGCAGTCGATACCGCCCTTCGCCAGCGGCGCAACCGCCGCTGCGGCGCTGGCGACGTGCTTTACGCTGATCCCGGCTTCGAATTCCCTGATCGTCCGGGCCAGCTTGAACGCCTTGGGGGCAATGAGGAGTACCCCGGCGCCCCCGCGCTTGACCAGCGCCATTGCCGCCGCCATCAGCTCGGTGAGGCGCTCGGCGCTGCGGATCGGCTTGGCGAGGAAAGACCACGCGCCGCCGCGCCAGGCGCGCTCGCGCGCTTCCTCGGTGGAGATGACGCAGACCGGCACATGGCGGGTGTCGAGGTCGTGCTTGAGCCGCTCGAGCACACGCCAGCCCTCGATGTCGGGCAAGTGGATGTCGAGCGTTATCGCCGCAGGCCGGTACTCGCGCGCCATGCCGATCGCTGCGGTTCCCAAGGGTGACACCAGGCCCTTAAACCCGTTGGCGCGCGCCGCATCCAGCAGGACTCGCGCAAAGCGGATGTCGTTCTCGACGATCAGCAGCACCGGGTCGCCGTGCCCGATGCGTTCGCGGTCGTCGTCGGCCTCGTTGCGCGGCGCCTCGGGCGGCGACTGCGTCTCGGGTCTGGCGAGGGCCGGCACGTCGCCGATCCTTGCCTCGGCGAAAGGGGCCGCCGGCGCCGGCAGCGCCGGCCCGCGCGCCTCTTCGCCATGCAGCACGCGGTTCGGGGCATGGTTCTGCGGCACGTACAGGACGAAGGTGCTGCCGCGACCGGGCGTGCTGAACAGGCGGATCTCGCCGCGCAACAGGCGCGAGAGCTCGCGGCTGATCGCCAGGCCCAGGCCCGTGCCACCGTACTTTCGGCTGGTGCTGCCGTCGGCCTGCTGGAAGGCCTCGAAGATGATCTGCTGCTTTTCCGGGGGAATGCCGATTCCGGTGTCCGACACCGAGAAGGCGAGCACCTGCGGGGCGCGGTTGAGCGCCTCGTTGTCGGCGCTCCAGCCGGCCGCGGCCGGTTCGATGGCCAGGGTCACCTGACCGCGGTGGGTGAACTTGAACGCATTCGAGAGGAGGTTCTTGATGATCTGCTGCAGGCGCTTGGCGTCGGTGAGCATCGACGCCGGCAGGCCCTCGGCCAGGCGGATGAGGAACTCGAGCTTCCTCGACTCCGCCACCGGCCGGAAAGTCCGGTCCACATAGCGGTACAACTCGTCCATCGGCAGCTCGCCCACGTCGACCACCACGGTGCCCGATTCGATCTTGGACAGGTCGAGGATGTCGTTGATGAGCATGAGCAGGTCGTTGCCCGAGGAGTGGATCGTCTTGGAAAATTCGATCTGGCGCGACGACAGGTTGCCCTCGGTGTTACCCGAAAGCTGGTCGGACAGGATCAGCAGGCTGTTCAATGGCGTGCGCAGTTCGTGTGACATGTTGGCGAGGAACTCGGACTTGTACTTCGAGGTGAGCGCGAGCTGGCGCGCCTTCTCCTCCAGCGCCTGGCGGGCCTGCTCGACCTCGGCGTTCTTCCGCTCCACCTCCTGGTTCTGGTGGGCCAGCTGGCCGGCCTTGTCCTGCAGCTCCTGGTTGGTCTGCTGCAGTTCGTCCTGGCGGCTCTGCAGCTCGTGGGCGAGCGACTGCGACTGGGTCAGCAGGTCCTCGGTCCGGGTGGTGGACTCGATGGTGTTGATGACGATGCCGATGCTTTCGGTCAGCTGCTCGAGGAACGCCTGGTGGGTGGAACTGAAGCCCTCGAACGAAGCGAGCTCGAGCACGCCTTTGACCTGGCCCTCGAACACGATCGGCAGCACCAGCAGCGAGCGCGGAGCGGCATTGCCCAGTCCCGAGCTGATGCGGATATAGTCCGCCGGCGCATGGTCGAGCAGGATCTTCTGCTTTTCCAGCGCGCACTGGCCGATCAGCCCTTCGCCCAGCGCAAGGCGCTTGCCGTGGCGGGCGAGGCCTTCGGCGGCGTAGCTTGCGAGCAGCGCCAGTTCGTTGGGCTCGGAGCGGCTGTCGAGGACGAAGAACAGCGCGTGCTGGGCCTTCACCACCGGCGCGAGGTCCGACAGGATCAGGCGGCCGACCGTCTTGAGGTCGCGCTGGCCCTGCAGCATGCGGCTGAACTTGGCCAGGTTGGTCTTGAGCCAGTCCTGCTCGGTGTTCTTCTCGGTGGTTTCCTTGAGGTTGACGATCATCTCGTTGATCGTGTCCTTGAGCACTGCCACCTCGCCCTGCGCCTGCACCGCGATCGAGCGGGTCAGGTCGCCTTCGGTCACCGCCGTCGCCACTTCGGCGATCGCGCGCACCTGGGTGGTGAGGTTGGCCGCCAGGCCGTTGACGTTTTCGGTCAGCGCTTTCCACGTGCCGGCCGCGCCGGGCACCTTGGCCTGCCCGCCGAGCTTGCCCTCCACGCCCACTTCGCGCGCCACCGTGGTGACCTGCTCGGCAAACGTCGCCAGCGTGTCGGTCATGCTGTTGATGGTGTCGGCCAGCTCGGCGATCTCGCCCTTCACGTCGAGCACCAGCTTGCGCTTCAGGTCGCCGTTGGCGACGTGCGTGACGACCTTGGCGCTGCCGCGCACCTGGGTGGTCAGGTTCGCGGCCATCGGGTTCACGTTGTCGGTGAGGTCCTTCCACGTGCCGCCGACGCCCTGCACCTGCGCCTGGCCGCCGAGCTTGCCCTCGGTGCCGACCTCGCGCGCGACGCGTGTCACCTCGCTCGCGAACGCGTTCAGCTGGTCGACCATCGTGTTGATCGTGTTCTTGAGCTGGAGGATCTCGCCCTTCACGCCGACGGTGATCGTCTTCGACAGGTCGCCCTTGGCGACGGCGGTCGCGACGTGCGCGATGTTGCGGACCTGGCCGGTCAGGTTCGACGCCATCGAGTTGACCGAGTCGGTGAGGTCCCGCCAGGTGCCGGACACCCCCCGTACCTGGGCCTGGCCGCCGAGGCGGCCCTCGGTGCCGACCTCCCTGGCCACCCGGGTCACCTCGTCGGCGAACGAGCTGAGCTGGTCCACCATCGTGTTGACCGTCGACTTCAGCTCCAGGATCTCGCCCTGGGCGTCCACGGTGATCTTCTGGGACAGGTCGCCCTGCGCGACCGCGGTCGTGACCTGGGCGATGTTGCGAACCTGGCTGGTCAGGTTGCCGGCCATCGAGTTGACCGACTCCGTCAGGTCACGCCATACCCCTGATACGCCGCGCACCTGCGCCTGCCCGCCGAGCTTGCCCTCGGTGCCGACCTCGCGGGCCACCCTGGTCACCTCGTCGGCGAACGAGCTGAGCTGGTCGACCATCGTGTTGACCGTCGTACCGATCCGCAGGAATTCGCCCTTGACCGGCTGGCCGGCGATCTCCAGCGCCATCTGCTGCGACAGGTCGCCCTCGGCGACCGCCGCCAGCACCCGGGCCACCTCCGTCGTCGGCCGCACCAGGTCGTCGATCAACGAGTTCACCGCGGTCGCGCCGGTACTCCAGTCGCCCTCCGCGGCGACCTCGTCGAGCCGCTCCGTCATCCGGCCCTCGCGGCCGATCACCCGGCTTGCCCGCACCAGCTCGCGGGTCCGGCGTTCGTTCAGCGCGGCGAGGGCGTTGATCCGCTCGACGACCTGGCCCATCAGGCCCTCCCGCGGCTCCAGCCGGACCCCGAAGTCCCCTGCGCACAAGCTCGTCAGTGCCATCAGCAGCTCGGCAGCGTCCCTGGTACGCCGGACCTGGTCGGGCTGGAGTGGCGGTTGTTCCGTACTGGGAGCGGAAACCACCACAGCAGTCACAAAGCAAGACCCCTCATCGGCGCCCACAGGCACGCGGCGATTCGGACGCTACTCCCCGTCGGCCCGTGACGACGCGAAGCAGTCCTCGCCAGACAGAACCTGGAACTTGAGCGTCAGCGGACGGCTGTCCGGCCATCCGTGCTGTCGTCCTGCGTGGCGCGCCGGTGCCGGACGACCAGGAAGACCACGATGGCAGTCAGCAGTCCCAGGCCGATGTAGTTCGCGTAGTGCTCGACCTGTTTGTACTGGCTGCCGGCCAGGAAGCCCAGGACGACGAAGCCGGCGGCCCAGGTCGCGCCGCCGAGGATGTTCCAGGGCAGGAACGTGCGGTACGGCATGCCGGCCATGCCTGCCATGCCGGGGATCAGTGCGCGCAGCGCCGCGGTGAACCGGCCGACGAAGACAGCCTTGCCGCCGAGCCGGCCGAGGGTCTCCTCGGTGCGCGTGACGTGCTCCGGCTTGAGCAGGCGCTTGGGCAGCTTGTCGAGGAGCTGGTGGCCGTAGCGCCCGCCGACGAGGTAACCGACCGAGTCGCCGATGATCGCCCCGGCGATCCCGGCGGCCAGCACGGCGGCGATCGGGAGCTTGCCCTGGTTGGCCAGGACGCCGCCGAGGATGACACCGATCTCACCGGGCACCACGACCCCGATGAAGACCGACGCCTCCAGGGCGGGCAGCATGAAGACCAGGACCAGGGCGATGCCGGGTGGCAGCCCCAGGATCCCTTCCAGCAGGCGGCTCATGGCGTACTCACAGCTGTAACGCTAGGCATTCCGCATGACGGTCACCTGAAGGGCGCCGGCGGCTTCGATCTGCGACCTGGAGGGCACGCCAGCGACGTGACGGCACGCGGGGAAAGGCCGGGCAGCTCTCGTCGCGGGTCCCGCAGGCGCCTGCGAGCCGCAGCGCTCGTGCTGGGCGGACTGCTCGCTGCGCTGGTCGGCGTCGTGGCGGCCCGGCACGGGGCGCCGCTCGGCCCGGACCTACCCCTGCACGACTGGGCGCTCCGGCACCGTCAGACCGGCGTCACGCGCGCCGCGGTGGCGCTGACGAACACCGGGACCGGGGTCCCGGCCTACCTCGTCGCCGCGCTGGCCGGGGCCGCCGGCCGCCGGGCACGGCGATTGTGGCTGCGCGGTGCCGCGGTGGCCGTCGGCGCGCTCGCCGCCGGCCAGCTGGTCCGGGTGGCCCTGGTCACCGCCGTCGACCGGCCTCGGCCGCCCGCGGCCGACTGGGCGGCCCGGGCGAGCGGATCAGCCCTGCCGTCGGGTCACACGACCAGCTCGGCGCTCGTCGCGGCGATCGTCTGCCTGGCCGTCCTGCGCCTGACCGGCCGACCGCGGCTGCGCGCCCGGTGGTGCGCCGTGGCCCTGCTGTGGGCAGCCGCCGTCGGTGTCACCCGGGTCTACCTGGGGGTGCACTGGCCTACCGATGTCCTCGCCGGCTGGCTGCTGGCCGGCTGCCTCGTGGTCGCCGCGCTCTCCCGGGCCCCTGGCGCCATCGTCCTCGACGACGCCCCTGGACGGCGGAGGTGAAAACACCGGGGACGGGGGAGCCGCGCGCGATGTACCGGTGCCGCGGAGTGCTCGCAGGCGCCCGTCCGCCGAGCTGGCCAGCACTCGCCGGTCTGCTCCTGGCCGCCTTCGTCGTCGTCGAGGGCCTCTTGATCGCCCTCGGACTGCTGGTCACCCGCGTCCTCGCGCAAAGCGCCGTCCAGCGCGACGAGGCTGCCTTCGAACGTACGGTCCTCGCACACCGCACCACGCTGCTGGACCAGCTCAGCCGCGGCGGCACCTTCCTGGGGGCCACCACGACGGTGATCGCCCTGACCGTCTTCGGCTGCGCACTGCTCGCCTGGCGGGGGCACGGCCCGCGACTGCCGACGTTCCTGGTCCTGGCGGTCGCCGGCGAGACAGCCCTGTTCGTGCTCGCCTCCCTGGTCGTGCACAGGATGCGGCCGCCGATCCCGCACCTGGACCCGGCGCCGCCGACGTCGAGCTTCCCGTCGGGTCACACCGCAGCCAGCGTCGCACTGTGGGGCGGGCTCGCGCTCGGCCTGCTCCGGACCCGCCCGGGGCACCGGCTGCGGAACGTGGCTGTCGGCGCCGCGGTCCTGCTGCCGCTGTTCGTGCTGCTGAGCCGGCTCTACCGGGGCATGCACTGGCCGACAGACGTGACCGCCAGTGTGCTGTTTACGGCCAGCTGGTTGGTGCTGCTGCGCGCGCTGCTGCTGCCCGCCAGCTCGACGCCGGGGGCCGCCGCGCCGGAGCGGCAGATGAACCGGACCTTCGACAGTCCGACCTGAGCGAACACCTGCGTTCTGTTGACCTGCGACCCCATCGTCCGTCACCGCGGGACCATCGGGGGCTCGCTGTGTCAGGCCGACCCGAGCGAGGACCCGTCCGCTGTCTGCACGACCTTGGACGCCGGCTGCGGTGATGGCCGGGGCAGCGCCGCGTACAAGCGGCACCCGGCGCAGGAGCTCACCCGACGGGCGCTGCGCAGGGCCGCCGCCCGGATCGACGCGGTCACCGCCACGAACGCAGCGAGGTAGCCAGGCAGGTGTCCATGACCGTCAACCGCGACGAGGTCGGCACGGCATGCACCGGGGGACCGGCACCAATCGCCTGTCGGCCGGCACTTCTCTGAGCGCCTGCGCGCCGCGCGGGCGCTGGGTGCCCTACCTTGCTGCGAGCGGCAACGCGCCGCCGGTGGAAGGAACCCGTGAACAAAAGTGAGCTGGTGGAATCGATCACCGAGAAGCTCGGTGACCGGCGGACGGCTGGAGCGGCCGTGGAGGCCGTGCTCGACACTGTCATGAGATCGCTGGCCGCCGGGGAGAAGGTTGCCCTGTCCGGCTTCGGGGTGTTCGAGAAGGTCGACCGCGCTGCCCGGACCGCGCGCAACCCGGCGACCGGCGAGCCGGTGAGCCTGGCCGCGACGTCAGTGCCGCGGTTCCGCGCCGGCCAGGTCTTCAAGGCTGTCGTCAGTGGCGCCCGCGAGCTGCCGGCGCAGGCGGCAACGACGGCGCCGCCCCGGACCAGGAGCGCGGCGCCCCGGGCGGCCCGCGCGTCGACATCGCCGGCTGCGCCTGACGTTGCGGTCACGCCCGACCAGGCGCGGGGCGCCGCGCGGAACGGCAAGGCGGCCAAGCCGTCGGCGCAGGACAAGCCCGTGAACGCGAAGAAGAACGAGAAGAAGGCGGTCAAGAAGAAGGACGCCAAGAAGGGCAGCAAGAAGTAGGCCGCGCGGCGCACGGGCGCGACTCAAGGTGGGGCACCGGGCCGTCGAGGCCGAAGACCGGATGGAAGCCAGCTGAGGCGCCTATGCAGCGGGCTGCTGGCCGTGCTGGCGGCGTCTGTCGTCCTGCTGGTACTGCCGACGGACCCCGCCCGGGCGGACGCGCTGCCACCTCAGCTTGCGCTGGTCGCCGGCGCCCGCCAGGCGCTGATCGTGACGGCGGTCAGCACCGCAACGACGAGCGCGAGCATCGAGGGCTGGCAGCGCGACACCGCCGGGACGTGGTCCCGCTTCCTCGCTCCGCAGCCCGCCGTCGTCGGTCAGGCCGGGCTGGTGAACGGCCCGGACCGGGTCCAGGGCGACCGGCGTACGCCGATGGGCGTCTTCCCGGTCGCCGAAGCGTTCGGCATCGACGCCAGCCCGGACACCCGGGTTCCCTACACCGTGCTCGACGCCGACGATTACTGGGCGGGCGACCAGCGCGACCCGGAGACGTACAACCTGTTCCAGACCAGCCACCCGGGCTCGGCCCGCTGGTCGACAGCCGAGGCGGAGCGGCTGGCCGCTGAGACGGTCGCCTACCGCACCGCCATCAACATCGGCTTCAACCTGCCGGGGGGCGTCTACACCGCCGGCGACGGGCAGCGGATGGCCGCGCAGCCCGCCGACACCCGCATTGGCAATGCCATCTTTCTCCATGCCTTCGGCGTGACCGGGCCCACCGGTTACACCGCAGGCTGCGTGGCGATGGACCTCGGGCAACTGCGTTTCGTGCTGCAGGTCCTCGATCCTGCGCTCGCCCCGACCATCGTCATCGGGACGACGATGGTCCCGCCCACCCCGCAGGACCGGAAGTACGTGGGCGCGCTGTACCTCGACCTGCTCGGCCGTCCGGTCGACCCGTCCGGCTCGGACACCTGGAGCACCCTGCTCAGCAACGGCCGGCTGAGCCGGTACGCGCTCGCCCTCGAGTTGGCGCGTTCCCAGGAGT
This sequence comes from Mycobacteriales bacterium, assembly GCA_046593925.1. Taxonomy (GTDB): domain Bacteria; phylum Actinomycetota; class Actinomycetes; order Mycobacteriales; family SCTD01; genus JAYVYM01. Next base: position 25,946 of record JBKJQN010000083.1, on the reverse strand, counting down.
ACCTGGGGTCGGTGGTGACGGACCTGTACACCGGGGTGCTCGGCCGGGCGCCCGATCCGGTAGGTCTGGCGGGCTGGGTGGCGGTGCTGCGGTCGGGAGGGTCGGTTGCGTCGGTAGGAGCGGCGTTCTACGCCTCGGACGAGGCGTTTGCGCGTGCGGGGGGGTCGCCCGCAGATTCCGGCCCGTGGGTCGACGTGCTGTACCGCCGGCTGCTGGGCCGGGAGGCCGATCCGGCCGGCCGGCAGGGCTGGGTCGCGGCGGTGGCGACATCGGGCCGGTTCGCCGTGGCGTCGGCGTTCTACGCGTCGCAGGAGACCTTGCGACGTCGCGTACAGACGTTGTACGTGCGGCTGCTGGGTCGGGATGCTGATCCGGTGGGATTGGCGGGCTGGCCGTCGGTGGTCGCGTCGCAGGGGGACCTGGCGCTCGCGGCGAGCCTGGCGAGCTCGGCGGAGTACTACGACCGGGCGCAGCGAAGGTAACTGACCCCGGAGCCGTCACGCGGGTCTCGCCGCCTCATCACCGCGCTCCCGCCCCGACATCGTGTGCTTGCTCAAGGAGTCGGGCACACAATGTCGGCCTCCGGCGGGCCTTACTGAGCGTGCGGACGACCAGCCACGACGGGGTTCGTGTGTCGCGCCCGGGGCACCCGCACACAAAGTCCTCCGTGGCCACGGTCCTTGCCGCGACAACGCGCATCCTCCCCCCGGGCGGTCGGATGCGGTGGGCGTCAGCACGGATGCGGCGGGCATCAGCACGGATGCGGCGGGCGTCAGCACAGACGCGACCGGCGCAGCGACGGCGCGGGACGACCACGCGTGCGGGCCCGACGACCCGCGCGGCCCGAGGACCCAGCGGCGCGACGACCCGACAGCACCAACCAGGACCTGCGCGGAGGCGGCAAGACCAGCCAGCTCCGCGAGAACCGTTGCCTGAACGCCGATGGCCGGACCTACGGACCCAGCGGATGAGCGCCGATTGCCCGGCACGATCGGCGCCGGTCCTGCTACCGGCACCGGGCCGCGAGCAGGGGGAGGGCGAGGGCGGTGTCGGGAGGGTGGACGTCGACTGATGGCGTGCCCGGGCCGTGGTCGACGCGAAGCAGGACGAGCGCGCCCTCGGGGCCGGCGGCGCGCAAGACCGCGCAGCCACCCGCGTCGGAGTGCAGTACCAGCTGGACCCCGGTGCCTGCCAATGGCACCTCCTCGAGGCGCGGCCTCGACACGGCGTCGACGGGCAGCTCGAGCGGCAGCTCGATCGGTACGGGGACGGGTCCGTCCTGGAGCAGCTGAACCGACACGCCGGGCAGCGCCGGGGACACGGACAGCACGCGCGCCCGCTCCGCCGTGACGTTCGTGAGCCGCAGGGGCACCGAGACGCCGTCCGGGGTGACCACGCCCGGTGCGGGGGTGACCCGCACGGCCTCCTGGGCCGGCACGTACCCGCACAGCTGCAGCAGTTCGCGGCCGACCGAGGCCGAGGGCTCATCGCTGAGCTGCACGACGGTGGAATGACTGCTCCCGTCGGCTGCGAGCACCCGTAAGCGAAGCGCTGCCGGCAAAGGCGGCAGTGGGGGCGGGCCATCCGGGCGGCACCGCACGTCCTGCTCCAGGAGTACCTGGGCTGCGGAGCCGACCGGCAGGCGCAGGTCGGTGCCCGCGGCGGCGGCCAACGGTGAGCGGTCGACCGACGCGGCCTGCACGCGGACGGCCTGCGACCCGTGGTTGGCGAGCCGCAGCGGGACCTGCAGGTGCACCTCCCCGGCCGGCCCGGTAGTGGCGCCCACGTGCGCCGCCGGGTGCTCCTCGGCCTGCAGGTCGACCGCCGGGGCGCTGCCGAGCATCGACGACCACAGCACGGCCACCACGACCAGCCCGGCGGCGCCGACAACCCAGCGGCCGACCGGGCGCCGACGCCGGGGCGGTTCGGCCTGGCCGGCGGATGCCGGACCCGGGTCGCTGACCCGCACGATGCGGCGCGGCGGCTCCACAGCGGCACGGTACGGCGGCCAGCGGGAGCCTGCGGCCTCAGACCTGCGGCAACCGCGCGATGTAGACGGTGTTGGCGGACTCTCCGCCGGTCAGCGGGTTGGCGAACCTGACGACATGTGCCGTCGAACTGGCGAAGACCTCGTCGAGCACCATGAGGAAGCCATCGCCCGGTGGGTCGTCGGACCACAGGCCGAACACGCCGCCGGGGTGCAGGTGCGTGGCGAGTCGGCGCAGACCCGGGACGCTGTAGAAGGCCGCGTGGCTGGGGTGCAGGACGTGCTGTGGCGTGTGGTCGATGTCGACCAGGATGGCGTGGGAACGCGCCGGCAAGGCGAGACCGTCGGTCGTGGCGGCTGCGGCCATGGCAAAGAAGTCACCCCTCACGAAGACACAGCGCGGATCATCGGTGAGCTCATCGGCCCTCGGCAGCAGACCGTTCTCGTGCCATTCGATGACCTCGGGGAGCGCCTCCACGACCCTGAGCGAGCGGACCCGGCTGTCCTGCAGCACCGCCCGGGCGGTGTAGCCGAGCCCGAGGCCGCCGACCACGACGTCGAGGTCGGTGCCCGGCAGCTCCGCCAGCCCCAGCCGCGCAAGCTCGATCTCGGCGACGGTGAACAAGCTGGACATCAGGTACTCCTCGCCGAGCAGCACCTCGTACACGTCCACCTGCAGGCTCGGCTCGAGCCGCCGCCGCAGGCTGAGGTCACCGAGCGCCGTTGGCCGCCAGTCGAGCTCCTGCACCCGCGGGCGACGCGGGGGCACCGGCGGGGTCACGGTCACCGTCACAGCCTGCCACCGGGGCCGTCAGGGCTGGGACGAGAGCTCGAGCAGCCCTGCGGTCTGCTCGCGGCCACCGGCGGACGGACCACCGCCGGGCACCAGCAGCCGGTCGCCGAGCACGGCTGCGCCGATGCCCTGCCGCACCGACGGCAAGGGTGGCAGCCGGCTCCAGACGCCGGTGGCGGGGTCGAAGGAGTCGACATCTGTGTACGCCTGCTGTTCGGCGGCGTCCTCGCCCCCGAGGATGACGAAGCGGCCGCGCAGCGCCGCCCCCGCAACGGAGGACCGGCCGCGGGGCAGCGGCGGGCCGGCCGACCAGGTGTCGGTGGCCGGGTCGTAGATCTCGTGTGTCGCGAGGCTCCCGGGACGGCCACCGGCGACGTGCACCCGGCCTCCGACGACAGCGGCCGCCGCATGGTCGCGGGCGGTCGGCATGGCGGCGGCGGTGCTCCACCGGTCGGTCGCGGGGTCGTAGACGTCGTGCTCGCCGGTGTCGCCGCCGGCGCCGCGGCCACCGATCAGGTGCAGCCGTCCGCCGAGTTCGACGGCGACCCCGGCGGCCCGGGCGGTGGGCAGCGCGGCCCGCGTCGTCCAGCGGTCCGCGGCCGGGTCATAGGCGTACAACGTGCTGGTCGGCTTCCCGGCGCTGCCGTAGCCGCCAGCGGCATAAACGGTGCCGGCCACCGCGGATGCGCCGACGTGGTCCAGCGGTACGGGCAGCGGCGCAGCGGTACGCCAGACGCCGCTGCGGATGTCCAGGACGAGGTGCGTGGTGGAGTGCGCCCGGCCCGCCACGTAGCCGCCCAGCACGTGCAGCTGGTCGCCGAGCAGGGCAACGCCGACCTCGCTCACGGCGACCGGCAGGTCGGCGCCACTACGCCAGCGCATCGGTGCAGCCGCGGGTGCCACCGACCGTGCGCTGGGGGACACCCCGGTGGCATCGGCCGAGGCCCCGGGCCGGGCGCCGCCCGAGCAGGCCGAGAGCGCGAGCACCAGGACGGCTGCCAGCGGTAGCCGGGCCGTCACTGCGAGATCGTGGTGAGGTCGCCCTCGCGGGCCTGCAGGGCGGCCAGCCGTACGACCGATCCGGTGGTCAGCAGCACTCCGACGAGCTGGCCGATCCGCGCACCGGGAGAGGACGCGAGCGTCTCGGAGAACGCCGACGCGCCGACTACCACGGCGATCAGCGGCTCGAGGACGGTCAGCGCCGGGAGGCACTCGGCGAGGTCGCCGGCCTGGTACGCCGCCTGGGCCAGGGTCAGGGAGGTGGCGCCGAGCAGCGCCAGCGCGTAGGGCGGCCAGCTCAGTGCGAGGTGGCCGGGTGCGGTGTCGACGACCTGCTTGAGCAGCGCCCCCCCGACCCCGAAGCCGGTGCCGGCGGCGACCCCGAGCAGCAGCGCCGCGTGCCGCGTGCCTGGCCGCAGCGTCGCGGCCCGGGCCAGCCCGCACAGCCCCAGCGCGCCCACGGTCGCGAGCGGCAGGACCGGCCCGTGCGCCATCGCGGTACCCGCCTGCGGCATCGCGCTGGCCAGGAACAGCCCGAGGCCGGCGACGACACCTCCCGCGGCGGGCCACTGCCCGCGACCCGGCGGTTGACCGGTGAGCGCGCCCATGGACAGGGCGATGACCAGCCCCGTCGCGAGCAGTGGCTGTACGACGGACACCCGCCCGGTGTGCAGCGCCACGGCGTGCAGCAGCAGGCCCACCCCGCCCGCGAGCAGCCCGAGCAGCCATTGCGGCCGGCCGGCGAGATGAGCGGTCAGCCGCAGCGCCGCCGAGCCGTCCGGAGCGCCGGGCGCCGATGCTGCCGCGTGCTGCAGCACCGAGGCCACCGCGAAGAAGGCCGCCGCGAGCAGCGCCGCGATGATGGACGTCACGCCGCTACAGAATGCGGATCGACATGCTCGTCGAGGCGCCGTACGGCCCAGCCGCGGGCAGCCAGGGCTGCCGCGAGCATCGGAAGGCTGCCGGCGGTGGCCCGCCATGAACCGGGAGTGGATGTCACGTCGCTGTCGTGCAGCAGCACGCAACCGCCCTCGCGCAGGTCCCGCAGCACCGTCTTGGTGACCCGGTGCGCGTCGGTGCGCCGCCAGTCCTGGCCCCAGGCGGTCCACAGCACCGGCTCCAGACCCAGCCGCCGGGTCGTGGCCAGCGTCCCGGCGCTGAGCACGCCGTACGGCGGCCGGTACCAGCGTGGGCGTTCGCCGATGGCGTCGACCAGGACCAGGTGGGCGCGCTCCAGGTCCCGGCGCACGTCGAACGGCGTGCGGATGAGGTGGTTGACATGGGTGTAGCCGTGCAGCGCGAGCTCGTGACCCTCCGCGGCGATCCGCCTCGCCAGCTCCGGGTGCCGTTCGACCTGGCTGCCCAGGACGAAGAAGGTGGCCTGCCAGCCCAGCGCCGCGAGGGCGTCGAGCACAGCGGGGGTACCGCGCGGGTCGGGACCGTCGTCGAAGGTGAGCGCGATCCCGCCGGGCCGGCCGACGCCGGACAACCCCGGCACGGCGCGGCGCAGCGGGCCGCGTGCCGTCAGCGCCGGAGCCGCGTGCACCGCCGCCAGACACGCCACCGCCCCGGTGGCCGCGGTCACGAGCCTCACGCCGAGGCTGCGAGCTGTTGGCGGGCCGGCAGCAGGGCCAGCACGGCCTCCGCCGGGTCGGCCAGGCCGGCCGGCTGGCGGCCGGCGGCCAGCTGCGCGTGCAGCGCTGTGGCCAGCTCGGCGGCGGTGTGCGCCCACGGGGCGATCCCGGCATCGGCGAGCACGGCCGCGTTGGCCTGGCCGTGACCCGGGATGCAGCGGTAGCTCACGGCCGGCAGCCCGGCGACCAGCGCCTCGGTGAAGGACAGTCCGCCCGCGTTGTGCACCAGCACGTCCGCGACGGCCATCAGCTCGTGCACGTCGTCACGCCAGCCCAGGGCGACCGCGCCGGGCACCGCCGCGACCAGCCCGCGCACCCGGTCGTTGCGGCCGCACAGCACCACCGGCACCAGGCCGGCGGCGCGGACGTGCTCGGCGGACGAGACGACATCGCCCAGGCCGAGCGAACCCGCGACGAGCAGCGCGACCGGCTGGCCGTCCGGCAGCCCGAGGTCGGTACGCAGCTCGCGTACCCGCCGGGCCGGTACCGGCATGGCGAACCGCGACGGCACCAGTGCTCCGGCGGCCGCCATGGCCACGCCGTACTCCGCCGCGCCCCGGACAGCGGTCGCGGCGGTCACGGTCAGGTGGACGTCGATGTCCGGGTGGATCCAGCTGCGGTGGGCCGCGGGGTCGGTGAGGTAGGTCACCAGCGGCATCGGCGCGAGCCCCTTGCGCCGCAGCTGGCCGAGCACCTGGCTGGCGAGGGGATACGTCGACACCGCGGCGGAGTAGTCACCCGCCGCCAGCCAACGTCCCACGCCGCGCTCGCCGGAACGGCAGACCTCGAGCATCGCCCGTCGCGCGAGGCCGGAGTCCTCCAGAGCGGTGAACAACCGCTCGAACACGATCGGCGCCCGGTCGACGGTCAGGCAGTAGCCCTCGCGCAGCACCTTCGGGACCGGCCGCGGCAGCACCGACAGCAGGTCGCGCACATCGACCTCGACATCGGCGGCGCGCAGCCGCGCGGCGAGCTCGTTGGCGGCGCCGTCGTGGCCGGCCCCGACGCTGCCCGACACCACCAGGACGCGCGGAGCCGCGCGGCGACGCGCCGATGCCGCGGGGACCCGGGACAGGGTGCGGAAGCGGGTGGTCACAGGGAGTCTCCAGTCGGCGGCCGCACACAGGGTTGCAGCGGACTGACAGGGTGGGGCCCCGTCGCTGAACGGCACCTGAGCGCTCTGCACGGCCGGCGGCCGGCCATTGCCAGGTGGCCGACACTGGACACGTGACCCCGAACCGCGTCCTCGTCGTCGAGGACGACCTCGCGCTGCGCGAGGTGCTGGCCCGAGGCCTCCGGGAGGAGGGGTTCGAGGTCACGAGCGCCCGGGATGGCGCCTCGGCGATGGCGTTGGCCGGTGCACCCTTCGCTGCGCTCGTGCTCGACATCGGTCTGCCGGACGCCGACGGGCGCGACCTGTGCCAGGCGATGCGGGCCCGCGGTGTGGATGCGCCGGTGCTGTTCCTGACAGCCCACGACCGGCTCACCGACCGGCTGTCGGGCTTTGCCGCGGGCGGCGACGACTACCTCGTCAAGCCCTTCCACCTGGCCGAGCTGGTTGCCCGGCTGCGCGCGCTGGTACGCCGTGCCGCGGCAGGAACCCCGGCTACCGCCGAGGTCCACCTCGACCCCGCCGGTCACCGGCTAGTCGGCAGGGCGGACTCGCTCCCGCTGACGCCGACCGAGTTCCGCCTGCTGGCCGTCCTGATGGCCTCGCCCGGCACCGTGCTGCGTCGCCGCGAGCTGGTCCGGACCGGCTGGGCGGAGGGCTCCCGCGTCAACGACAACACGCTGGACCAGTACGTGGCGCGGCTGCGCAAGAAGCTCGGCGAGGTGCAGGCGCCGCTGACGATCACCACCGCCCGCGGCGTGGGGTACCGGTACGGATGAGATGGCCACACAGCTTGCAGGAGCGTCTCGCCCTGGGTGCCCTGCTCGTCACGGCCATCTCGCTGGCCGCGCTGGCCTTCGGGTTCAACGTGGTCCTGTCCAGGCAGCTGCGTAGCGGCGCGGACGATCTGCTGCACACCCGAGCGGCAGTCGAGGCCAGCGGCATCGATATCGCCCCGGACGGCAACGTGACCCTGAGCGGCCCAGATCGGGAGCGGCCGATCTCCTCTGCGACCTGGGTCTATGAGGGCACGACGGCGGTCGAGCGCGCCAGTGGCGACCGGGACCAGCAGCGGACGGCCGACGCCCTCGCGGGCCGGGGCGAGCGCACGGTGCAGACGCGCGAGCCCGAGGCGGTGCGCTTCTACGCCCTGCCGCTGATGCTCGGCGACCGGCAGGTCGGCACCGTCGTCAGCAGCATCGGTCTCGACCCGTACAACCGGGTGGAGAAGGTCGCGCTGTTCGCATCGGTCGCGGCGGCCGCGCTGGTGCTGGGCGGCGCCTACCTGATGACCCGCACACTCGTGGGACGGGCGCTCACGCCGGTCGCGCAGATGACCGCGCAGGCGGCCCGCTGGAGCTCCTCGGACCTGGAGCGGCGCTTTGGCACGGGCGCCCGCCCGACCGAGCTGGCGGCGCTCGCGGCAACGCTGGACGGGGTGCTCGACCGGCTGGCGGCCGTCCTGCGGCACGAGCAACAGCTGTCGGCCGAGCTGTCCCACGAGCTCCGTACGCCGCTGTCGGCGATGGTGGCCGAGATCGAGCTGCTCGACAGCCGGCCGCGGAGCCAGCGGGAGCTGAAGGAGGGTCACGCCGCCGTACTGGCCGCCACCGACCGGATGAGCCGCGTCCTGGAGAGCCTGCTGACCGCCGAGCGGGCGACCGCCGACAACGCACCCGGTCGCTGCGCGGTGCTGCCCGCCGTGCGTGCCGCCGTCGACTCGGTCGACCCGCCGGCCGGTGTCGTGACGGTGCACGAACGGACCGCGCAGCTGTCCGCCGGGGTGGACCACGCGCTGCTGGAGCGCGCCCTGGCGCCGGTGCTCGACAACGCGCTGCGCTACTGCCGCACCGGGGTCGTCGTCGAGATCGGCCAGGGCACCGCGGGCCCGGAGGTCGTCGTACGCGATGACGGCCCCGGGGTGCCGCCGGAGCTCGCTGACCGGGTGTTCGAGCCGGGCGTACGCAGCCCCGACGGGCACGAGGGGTCCGGGCTCGGGCTGGCGTTGGCCCGGCGGCTGGTCCGCGCGGGGGGCGGCGAGCTGCAGCTGCGCCCGCACGGCACCGGGGCCTGCTTCGTGCTGAGCCTGCCGACCGCGTAGCCGCAGCCGGGTCAGCCCCGCAGCGGCAGCGTCACCCGCACCCGCGCGCCGCCGAGCGGGGAGTCCAGGACCTCGACGTCGCCGCCGTGGGCGCGCGCGGTCTCGCGCACGATCGCCAGCCCCAGGCCGCTGCCGCCGTCGTGGCCGGCCCGGGCGCCGTCGAGCCGGACCCAGCGCTCCAGCACGCGCAGCCGGTCGGCCGGGGCGATGCCCGGGCCGTCGTCGTCGACGTCGAGCACCGCGCGCCGGTCGGCCACCGACGTCGTGACCGCCACGCGGGCCCCGTGCCGTTCGGCGTTGGTACGCAGGTTGTCCACCAGTCTGAGCAGCGCCCCCCGGTCGCCGTGGACGGGCGCAGCCGATCCGGTCGCCCCGGCCAGCTCGCGCAGGTCGAGTGGCTCCCGGGCCGCGGGGTCCAGCGACGACGTACGGGTCAGGGCGAGCAGGTCCTCGACGAGCCGCTGGAGCCGCTCGACCTCGGGGGCGAGGTCGTCGGTGAGCTCGGGGACGGTGACGGTGCCGGGGTGCGTACGCGCGACGTCGAGCTGCACGGCCAGGCTGGCGAGCGGCGAGCGCAGCTCGTGAGCCGCATCGGCGACGAACGCCCGCTGCTGGGCGACTAGGCCGCGGACAGCGGTGAGCAGGACCTGCAGCGTGTCGGCGAGGCGACCGACCTCGTCCCGGCCGGCGACGGTCGGCAGCGTCGCCGGCGACTCGGGCGCCCGGGCGATCTGCTGGGCGGCGGCGCGCAGCCGTTCGACCGGCCGCAGCGCCAGCCCGGCGACCAGCCAGGTCAGCGCGGTGACCACCGCGACCAGCACGGGTACGACGAGCAGCAGCACCAGGCGCAGGGCGTGCAGCGCCCGCCGTACGTCCGCGAGCGGGGCCGCGACGACCACGGCGACCGGCCGGCCGGCCAGCACGGCCGGCTCGACCCGTACGCGCAGCGGCGTGCCGGCATAGGAGCCCTCCTCGTCGGTCAACACCCGCGGCACGGTGCCGGTGCGCAGCGCCTGCACCCGGCTGGCCGACGGCGTGGCGGCCAGCACGCTGCCGTCCTCGGCAACGACCTGGGCGAGCAGGGCCGAGCCGGCCGGCAGCGGCAGGGTGCTGGGCAGCCGGTCGGTCGTCACCAGATCGGTGAGGACCGCGGCCTCGGCGCGGGTCTGTCCGTCCAGCTCCCGCACCAGGCCGCCGGAGAAGATCAGCGCAACCGCCACGGCGACCAGCACGAGGGCGACCGCGAGCGGTACGGCTGCGGACAGCACCAGCCGGGCGCGTACGCCGCGCCGCTTCAGCACTGCCTCAGCCGCCTCATGTCTCGGCCAACCGGTATCCCTCGCCCCGGACCGTGACGATCGCCTCGCGACCGAGCTTGCGACGCAGGTAGCCGACGTAGACCTCGACGACGTTGGGGTGGCTGTCGGGGTCGGCGTCGAAGACGTCCTCGAGCAGCTCGAGCTTGCTGACGACATGGCCGCACCGGCGTACCAGGTGCTCCAGCAGCCGGAACTCCCGGGGCGTCAGGTCGACCGCGACGCCGGCCCGGGTGACCAGGTGCCGGTCGCCGTCGACGACGACCGATCCGCAGGCCACCGTCTGTGCGGACACCGTGGCGGGGGTGAGCGACCCGCGCCGGCGCAGCAGCACGCGCAACCTGGCCAGCAGCACGACGTAGGAGAACGGCTTGACCAGGTAGTCGTCGGCGCCCAGGTCGAGCGCATCGGCGAGGTCCCACTCGCCGTCCTTCGCCGAGAGCACCAGCACCGGCGTCCAGTCGTCGCGGGCACGCAGCCGCTTGAGGACCTCATAGCCCGACAGTCCGGGCAGCATCAGGTCGAGCACGACCGCGTCGTACGCACCCCCGGCGCAGGCGGCGAGCCCGGCGAACCCGTCGTGCGCGACCTGTACGTGGGCGCCGTCGGCGCTCAGCCCGCGGGCGAGCGCTGCGGCGAAGCGCACCTCGTCGTCGACCAGCAGCACGCGGGCGCCCTCCACGGCACCAGTCTGGGCCCGCCGGGCCGCGGGCTCTCAGTCCGCTCTCAGCGCGGCCGACGACTGGCGGCGCAGGCTGGCTGCATGATTACCCCTGCTTCCCGCCGCCGGCTCGGCCGCCGCTCCGCCTGGGCCGTACCTGTTGTCGTCGCCGTCGCCGTCGTCGGTACGTCCTTCGTCGCCGGCAGCCCCGCCTCGGCGACCGCGCACCCCGTCCTGCCGCCGCTGACCGCCGCCGAGCTGCTGGTGGGTGTGCAGACCAGCACGACGCAGGCGCTGTCCGGCACCGTGGTGGAGACCGCCCGGCTCGGCCTGCCGTCCCTGCCCGGCCCGGACAGCAGCGCCTCGCTGGACTGGCAGTCGCTGGTCACCGGCTCGCACACTGCACGGGTCTGGGTCGACGGGCCGGACCGGCAGCGCCTCGCACTGCTCGGCCAGCTCGCCGAGTCCGACGTGGTGCGCTCCGGTCGGGACGTGTGGACGTACGCCTCCGCAGGCCAGGCTGTCACCCACGCCGTGCTGCCCGAGGCCCCCGCGGAGCCGGCCGGCCCTGGCGGCACCCCGGACGCGCAGTCGCTGACGCCCGCCGCAGCCGCCGCGAAGGCCCTGGCGGCCATCGACCCGACCACGGCGGTGACGGTCGACCCCACCACGATGGTGGCCGACCGGTCGGCGTACTCACTGGTCCTGACTCCCAAGGACACCCGATCGACGGTGCGGAAGGTGGCGATCGCCGTCGACAGCGAGACGAAGGTGCCGCTGCGCGTGCAGGTCTTCGGGGCGCAGCCCGAAGCCGCCTTCGAGTCAGGGTTCACCGACATCTCCTTCGCCCGCCCGGCCGAATCGGTCTTCCGGTTCACCCCGCCGCAGGGCAGCACGGTGAGCACGAAGCAGATCAGCCCGCCCGACCCGGCCGCGCCGGCTGGCGCGGCTGCCCCGACGGTGGTCGGTACCGGCTGGACGTCGGTGCTCGTGCTGCCGGCCGGCAGCGCTCCCACCGCCGGCGGCGCGGGCGGCGACCTGATCGGGCGGCTGTCGACGACGCTCCCGACCGGCGACCGCCTCGTGCACACCGCGCTGCTCAACGTCCTGCTCGCCAAGGACGGCCGGGTCCTGGTCGGGGCTGTCGGTGCCGACCTGCTGACCGCCGCTGCCGGGTGACGACCTCCGTCGCCGCGCCGGCAGTCATGACCACCGGCGCTGCTGCCTCGCCCGCCGTCCGCACCAGCGGGCTGACCCGCCGGTTCGGCAACCAGGTCGCCGTCTCCGACGTCGCACTCGAGGTTCCCCGCGGAGCCGTCTACGGCTTCCTCGGCCCGAACGGCTCGGGAAAGACCACGACCATCCGGATGCTGCTCGGGCTGCTCGCAGCCGACGCCGGCGAGATCGAGGTGCTGGGGCGCGAGATGCCGGCTGCGCTCGCGCAGGTGCTGCCGCGCGTAGGCGCGCTCATCGAGGGGCCGGCGTTCCACCCGTACCTGTCCGGGCGCGACAACCTGCGCCGCCTGGACGCCAGCGACGCGACGGCCGACCCACGCACCGGCCGGGCCCGGATCAGCGAGGCGCTGGCCAGGGTCGGGCTGACCGCCGCGGCGACCAAGCGCTACCGCAACTACTCGCTGGGCATGAAGCAGCGCCTCGGCCTCGCGGCCGCGCTGCTGCAGCCGCGGGAGCTGCTCGTGCTCGACGAGCCGACCAACGGCCTGGACCCGCAGGGGACCCGCGAGGTGCGCCACCTGGTTCGCGAGCTCGCCTCGGAGGGCACCACGGTGCTGGTCTCCAGCCACCTGCTGGCGGAGGTGGAGCAGATCGCCACACACGTCGGGATCATGGCCGGCGGCGTCCTGCTGAGGCAGGGGACGCTCGCGCAGGTGCTCTCCGACGGCGTCGCCAGGGTCGACGTGTCCACCCCCGACCAGGAACCCGCGCACCGCGCGCTCAGTGACCTGGGGCTCGCGGACCTGACGCAGACCGCCGACGGCGTCTCGGCGCGGCTCGGTGACGTGCCGGTCGAGCGGGTCGCCGCCGCGGTTGTCGCCTCCGGCGCCCGGTTGCGCGGCCTCTGCGTCGGCCGCCCCGACCTGGAGGAGCTGTTCGTGTCGCTGACCGGGGAGGGCTTTGATGTCCTCCGCTGAGGCACTGCTCGAGCGGGTACCGGTCCGGCAGCCTGGCGCCTTCGGGCGGCTCTACCGCAGCGAGGTGCAGCTGGTGCTTCGCAGGCGCCGCAACCTCGCGCTGCTGGTCGTGCTCGGCCTGGTACCGATGATCATCGGCGTGGCCGTGAAGGTCAGCACGCCGGCCGCCGGCGACGGGCCGCAGTTCCTCGGCCAGGTCGCCGGAAATGGGCTGTTCCTGGTCTTCACCGCCCTCACCGTGTGCCTGCCGTTCTTCCTGCCGCTGGTCGTCGGCGTCGTGGCCGGCGACAGCATCGCCGGGGAGGCCGGCAGCGGCACGCTGCGCTACCTGCTGGCCGTCCCGGTCACCCGCGGCCGGCTGCTCGCCAGCAAGACCCTGGGGGTGCTCACCTTCACCGCCCTCGCGGTGCTCACGGTCGCCGGGATCGGGCTGGTCACCGGGGCGGTGCTGTTCGGCCTGGGCGACGTCACGCTGCTCTCCGGCGACGTCGTGTCACTCGCCGACGGCCTGCTGCGGGCCCTCGGGGTGGCGGCGTACGTCGTGGTCGCGCTGTTCGGCCTGGCAGCCGGCGGGGTGTTCGTCTCGACGCTGACGGAGAACGCGATCGGCGCGATGGCCACGACGATCGCGCTCGCGGTGTTCTCGGCGCTGCTCGACGCCGTACCGCAGCTCAAAGCCATCCACCCGTACCTGCTCACGCACAACTGGCTGGGCTTCGGTGAGCTGCTGCGCGGCCACGTCGACACCGGCTCGCTGCTGCGCTGGTCGGCGTTGCACCTGGCGTACGCCGCGGTCTTCCTGTCGCTGGCCTGGTCCCGGCTGCGTACCAAGGACGTCACGAGCTGAGCCGTACCGCCCGCGGTGGTGGCCCTTCCCGCCGACGGAGACCGCCAGGGCGCTGCGGGGGTCGGCCCCGCTAACGAGGCGCTCCCGGGCCGTGCCGAAGTCGTGGCGCGGCGTCCAGCCGAGGTCGCGGCGGGCCCGCCGACTGTCGTGGACGCGGTCGATGCCGGCGAACGTGCGCCACCCGTGCGCTCCTCGTGAACGAGTGCGCAGCCGGCTGCGCACGTCCGACACGGAGCCTGGGCCCACGTCGTACGCGGTCAGAGCGCGGCGTACAGCGCCTTCTCGAAGTCCACGTAGACCTGGTAGGCCTCGGGAGTGACGAACGGCAGGAACTGGGTGTAGATCGCGCCGGTGACACCCGAGGTCGGGTCGACCCAGAAGTGCGTGTTGAGCAGACCCGCCCATGCGCCGCTACCCGCCCGTCGCATGCCCGGGACGTCCTGGGTGTTGAGCAGCAGGCCGTAGCCCCACTTGTAGCCCGGGCCGGCGTTGAACGATGCCGTCGAGGCCGGATCGGCCGTCTCGATCGAGGCCGGGAAGTCCAGGTCACCGATCTGGTTGGTGAAGGCGGCCTTGACGGTGGACTCCTGCAGGATGCGGGTGCCGTCGACCGTGCCGCCGCCGAGCAGCGCGCGCTGGAAAAGCAGGTAGTCGCGCGGGGTGGAGTGCAGCCCGTGGCCGCCGGCGTAATACTCCGGCTTCAGCGCCAGCTCGATCTCGCTGGCCGCCCAGCTGCCGTCGGCACCCTTGAGGTGCACCGGCACCAGGCCCTCGCGCTGGTCGTCGCTGGGCGCGAACGACGTCTCGTTCATGCCGAGCGGCCCGGTGATGCCGTCCTTGACGGCGACGTCGAGCGTCATGCCACTCGCCGCCTCGATCACCTTGCCGAGCCAGTCGGTGTTGATGCCGTACGTGAAGGCGGTGCCGGGGTCGGCGACCAGTGGTGCGGTGAAGACGACGTTGGAGCCGGACAGCACGTTGGGGGTGCCGGTCGCCGCCTCCCAGCGCACCAGGTCGGCGTTCCAGAACCAGTAGCCCAGGCCCGCGGTGTGCGTCACGAGCTGCTTCACGGTGGCCTGCGACGCCGGTGCGCGCAGTCGCGGGGTGTCACCATCGAAGCCGTCGAGGACCTGCAGCGCCCCGAACTCGGGGCAGTACTTCTCGACGGGCGCATCGAGGTCCAAGGCCCCGCGCTCCACCTGCTGGAGCGCTGCCGCGGTGGCGATCATCTTGGTCATCGACATGATCCGGTACCGGGTGTCAGGGCCGACAGGCTCGTCGCCGCCGGCTACCCGGCTGCCCGCGGCGCCCTGGTAGATCAGGCCGTTGCGGTCGGCGGCGAGGGCCACGACGTTGGGTACCGCGCCGCTCGCGACGCCTTGCTGCAGGACGGTGTCAATCGCGGTGGTGTTCATGGGTCTCCCGGGTCAGCGGAACCGCGCTCCCTGCGCGGGCCACCGGGCACGGTGAGGCAAGTCACACCCGGTCGGTCTGCGCAGCGTCCTCTGCGGTGGCAGGCCCGGCAACCCTCACCCGGGACAGCGAGCTGGAAACGGGGACGACACCCGCTCAGCCCGATTACTCTGCGTAGACGCGGACGAGGGGACACTGACGTGGCGCGACGGGTGGGTCCAGCGGTCCTGGCTGCAGGAATGGTCCTGGGCTCCGGGGTCGCATGGGGGGCGGCGCCTACCCAGGCGGCGTCGACCATGCCGGTGGCGAGCTGGCAGCTGAATGACCTCCGTACCGCCACCGGAGCCGCGACGATGACGGACTCGGTCGGTGGTCACGACGGGCAGGTGGGCAGCGATGTCGTGCTGACCGGTACGGCTTTCCGCTTCCCGTTCGTGTAGCCCAACTCGGGCATCTTCCGGCCGCAGCACATCGTCACCGTCCCGGACGCGCCCGCGCTCAGCCCGCAGGCAGGCAACTGGGCTGTCTCGGTGAGCTTCACGACCCGCAGCGCCTTCGGGAACATGATCCAAAAAGGCCAGGCGGGGGCGAAGGGCGGGTACTTCAAGATGCAGATGCCCAAAGGCATTGTCTCCTGCCTGTTCCGCGGCGCGGATGGCAGCCGCAGCGTCAACTCCAGAGTCGCCCTGAACGACGGGGCGCCGCACACCATCCGCTGTGAGCGGGTCGGCACCGCCGTCACGATGACCATCGACGGTACGAAGGTCCGCCGGGCGACCGGTCCGACCGGGCTGATCTCCAACACCGTGCCGCTGTCGATCGCCGGCAAGCCGCACTGTGACGGCACCACGATCACCTGCGACTACTGGGTCGGCACCATGGACGAGATCAGCATCGACGCAGGCGGCTGAGACGCGGGCACGCCTCAGCCGCGGTGAGCCCGGCTGGTCCGGAGCCGACGACGGTCAGGTCGTCGAAGGCGTTCCTGGCGGGTGCTCCGCAGGCCCGGCTGGGCCTGCGCGCCCGTCCACGACGACGTCGTGCACCCGCTGCTCACCGATGAACTACCTGGCCCGCTTGCAGTCGCTGCACCAGGTCACTGCCGGACAGCGTGATCGTCACGTTGCGCCTCCTTGACCGCCAGCCGAGCAGGTCGTTGGCGGGAACCCGCGCGAAGCCGAGCCGCGCGCCAGCAGCCAGTCACACCGCCGAGCGCTCCGGTGCGTGGTCCTGCTGCGCCTGGTGAGTGTCGTCCGGGTCGTCCGGGTCGGTCGCTGGCGGCCGGCTCGGCGACAGCGGGGCGTGCTCCCCGGCGAGCAGCTCGCCGGGGTCGCGGCCGCGCCCGGCCACCGAGGTGATCATGGTGTTGCCGACCGCGACCAGCGGCACCGCGAACAGCGCCCCGGCGATGCCCGCGACAGCGGCCCCCGTGGCGATCGACAAGATCACGGCGAGCGGGTGGACGGCGACGGCGCGGCCGAGCAGGAACGGCTGCAACCCGTGCGCCTCCACCTGCTGTACGAGTAGCACCACACCGAGCATCAGCAGCGCCACGAACGGCCCCTGCGCGACGAGCGCGACAAGTACCGCGAGGATGCCGGACAGCAGGGCGCCCACCACGGGGATGAACGCGCCCAGGAACACCACCACACCCAGCGGCACCGCCAGCGGCACACCGAGCAGCGCTGCGCCGATACCGACGCCCAGCCCGTCGACGACCGCGACGACCAGCGTCGCCCGTACGTAGTAGCTCAGCGTGACCCACCCCGAGCGGCCGGCCTCGTCCAGCGGTTCGCGCGCGCCGGCAGGCAGCAGCCGCAGCAGCCAGGCCCAGATCCGGTGCCCCGAGGACAGGAAGAAAAATGTCGAGAACAGGGCAATGAACAGGCCCTCGGCGATCTTCGTCGCGGTGGAGGCCACGCCGAGCGCGCCGCTCAGCAGCGCCCCGCGGTTGCTCGACGCGGTGGCCTCGGCCTTTCGCACGGCGTCCGACAGGGCCGTCGAGGACAGGTGCAGCGGGCTGTCGGCGAGACGCTGCTGCAGGTCGCTGGCCCCGGCGACCGCCTGGGTGCGCAGGTCGCCGAAGCCCTTGGCGGTCTGCTGCCCGACCAGCGCGAACAACGAGATGATCATTAGCAGGGTGAGGATCACGCAGGCCAGCGCCGCCAGCGACCGGGGCACCGGGCCCCTGGCGATCAGCCCGACCAGCGGGTGCAGCAGTGCCGCGAGCAGCAGCGACACCAGGATCGGGACGAGGATGTCGGCGAAGCCCGCGAGCAGCCGCACGATGCCGTACAGCCCGAGCGCGATCACCAGCAGCCGCCACGTCCAGTCCGAGGCGACTCGGACGGCCGGGCTCACAGCGGACGTCACGGTGGTGGGCAGCGCGTCCACCGGCTCACCGGTGTGGCCCTCGGGCAGGGCAGGGCTGGGCATCATGCCCCGGGTGTGCCCGGCCGCGGCGCGCTCGAACGCCAGCCGCTCGCCGTTAGGGTCCGGAGGTGACTACGCAGGCGCCGAGCGACCGGGTACTGACGGTGCCCAACCTGCTGTCGGCGCTGCGGCTGGCCGGTGTGCCGCTGTTCCTGTACTGGGTACTGGGCACCGAGCAGGACGGCCGGGCCATCCTGCTGCTGATGGCCGCGGGGGCCAGCGACTACTTCGACGGCAAGATCGCCCGCCGGTACGGCCTGACCAGCCGGCTGGGGACGCTGCTCGACCCACTCGCCGACCGGCTGTACATCCTGGCGACGCTGGTCGCCCTGGTCGCGCGCGACGGCCTGCCGTGGGGGTTCGCGGTCGCCCTGGTCGGCCGTGACCTGGTCCTTGCCGGGTTCCTGCCGGTGCTGCGGCGCCACGGGTACGGCCCGCTGCCAGTGAGCTTCCTCGGCAAAGCGGCGACCTTCAACCTGCTGTACGCCTTCCCGATGCTGCTGGCGGCCCTGCCCGAGCGCGACGACGTGCTGAGCACGGTGTTCCGCCCGATCGGCTGGGCGTTCACGACGTGGGGGACGGCGCTCTACCTCGTCGCGGGGGTGGCGTACGCCGTGCAGGTGCGGCAGCTGGTCGCCGACGGGCCGCGGGAGGCCTGAGGCGTGCGGGCCGTCGTGATGGCCGGGGGAGAAGGCACCCGGCTGCGCCCGATGACGGCCAACCAGCCCAAGGTGCTGCTGCCGGTCGTCAACCGGCCGGTCATGGAACACGTGCTGCGGCTGCTGAAGCGGCACGGCTTCGACGAGACCGTCGTCACCGTGCAGTTCCTCGCCAGCCTGGTGCGGACCTATTTCAGTGACGGCGACGATCTCGGCATGCACCTGTCGTACGCGACGGAGGAGACCCCGCTGGGCACCGCCGGTTCAGTGAAGAACGCCGAGGAGGCGCTTTCCGACAGCTCCTTCCTGGTGATCAGCGGAGACGCGCTCACCGACATCGACCTCGGGGCGGTCGTGGCGGCGCACCGCGCGAAAGGCGCGCTCGTCACGGTCTGCCTGACCCGCGTGCCGGACCCGCTGGAGTTCGGGATCGTCGTCACCGACAGCGACGGCCGGGTTGAGCGCTTCCTGGAGAAGCCGACCTGGGGCCAGGTCTTCACCGACACCGTCAACACCGGCATCTACGTGATGGAGCCCGAGGTCTTCTCCTTCGTCCCCCGCGGCGTGGCCGTCGACTGGGCCACCGATGTCTTCCCTGCGCTGCTGCGTATCGGCGCACCGGTCTACGGCCACGTCGCGCCCGGCTACTGGCAGGACGTCGGCACCCACGAGAGCTACATCCGCGCCCAGGCCGACGTCCTGCACCGTCGCGTGGACGTCGAGATCGACGGCTTCGAGGTCGCGCCGTCGGTGTGGGTGGGGGAGGGCGCCGAGGTCGACGCCGACGCCGTCGTGGAGGGGCCGGCGTACATCGGCGACTTCGCCAAGGTGGAGGGTGGTGCCGAGCTGCGCGGGCTGACGGTGCTCGGCAACAACGTCGTGGTGAAGGGCGGGGCGTTCCTGGAGCGCGCCGTGGTGCACGACAACGTGTTCATCGGCCCGCAGGTCGTGCTGCGCGGCTGCGTCATCGGCAAGAACACCGACGTGATGCGCGGCGCCCGGATCGAGGAGGGCGCGGTCGTCGGCGACGAGTGCGTCGTCGAGCAGGAGGCCTACCTCTCCAGCGGCGTCAAGGTCTACCCGTTCAAGACCATCGAGGCGGGCGCCGTCGTCAACACCAGCGTCATCTGGGAGTCACGGGGGACGGCGTCGCTGTTCGGCCCGCGCGGCGTCTCCGGTCTGGTCAACGTCGAGGTCACGCCCGAGTACGTCGTACGGCTGGCGTCGGCGTACGCCACCACCCTGAAGAAGGGCAGCGTCGTCGTGACCGCGCGCGACGCCTCCCGGGCGGCGCGCGCCTTCAAGCGAGCCGTCATCGCGGCCCTGACCTCGAGCGCGATCGACGTACGCGACCTGGAGGTGTCGCCACTGCCGGTCACCCGGTACGAGACCCGTCGGACCGACGCTGCGGGCGGGGTGGTCCTGCGGACCACGCCCGACGACGCGCAGTCCATCGACATCGTCTTCCTCGACGCCGACGGCGCCGACCTCTCGCCCTCGGCTCAGCGCCGGCTCGAACGCGTGTTCAGCCGACAGGAGTTCCGGCGGGCGTTCCCTGGGGAGATCGCCGAGCTGAGCTTCCCATCCCGGGCGATCGAGAACTACACCCAGGAGTTGGTGGCGGCGGTCGACGTTCGAGGCGTGGCCGAAGCAGGCCTCAAGGTGGTGCTCGACACCGCCGGCGGCGCGGCCGCGCTCGTCCTGCCCGCGCTGCTGGGCCGGCTCGGCGTGGATGTCCTGACGGTGTCGAACCGGCTGGACGAGCGGGCGACGACCCAGACTGCCGAGGAGCACGCGGCCGCGCTGCAGCGGCTCGGTGGGCTGGTGTCCAGCTCCCGGGCGGCCTTCGGGGTGCGCTTCGACCACGTGGGGGAGCGGATCGCCCTGGTCGACGAGCGCGGGCAGATCGTCCATGACGACCGCGCCCTGCTGGTCGTGCTCGACCTGGTGGCCGCCGAGAACAGGTCGGGGCGCTTCGCGCTGCCGGTGACCACCACGCGGATCGCCGAGCAGGTCACGTCCTTCCACGGCTGCCACGTCACCTGGACCTCCACCCTGCCCGACGAGCTGTCGCGGGTCGCCGCCAGCGGCGTCGTGTTCGCCGGCGACGGGCGTGGCGGGTTCGTCGTCCCGGAGCTCTCGCCCGCCGTCGACGGCCTGGCGGCATTCGTCCGGCTGCTCGGCCTGGTCGCCCGCACCCGCCTGACGCTGTCTCAGATCGACGCCCGCATCCCGCTCGCGCATGTCGTACGCCAGAGCGTGCCGACCCGATGGGCCCGCAAGGGGATGGTGATGCGGAAGGTGCTGGCGGCCGCCGGGGCCCGCGAGGTCGACACCACCGACGGCGTACGGGTGGTCGAGGCCGACGGCAGGTGGGCGCTGGTGCTGCCCGACCCGTCCGAGGCCGTCACGCACCTGTGGGCGGAGGCGCCGACCGCCGCAGCCGCCGAGGACCTGCTCCGGAGCTGGGCGCAGGTCGTCGTCGACGCCGATGGCGCGCGCTGACGGACGTGCCCGCATGGCACCCTGGTCCGGTGCCCTCGTCGACGCCCGCGCCACCGCGCGTCGACGGCTCGATGTCGCTGCTGGTCGACCTCATGCAGCACGCGGAGGACCCGGCGTACGCCGCGGCAGCAGCCCGCCGTTCCGAGACCGGACTGGCCTCGCGGCACGCGCTGCGCAGTGCGGCTGTCATCGTCATCGTCGGCCTGCTGACCGGCATCGCCGCGGCGGCGGTGCGCAGCACCGGAGGCGCCGGTCGCGACGGTCTGGTCAACGAGGTGCAGCGACGTACGGCGGAGTCCGACGCGCTGAGCCGGCAGGCCGCGGTCCTGCGCGACGACGTCGCCGCCCGCCGCGACGCGGCCCTTGCGGGCGACGCCGCCGACGCGCTGCGCCAGCTGGAGCTGGCTGCTGGCGCGGTCGCGGTGACCGGGCCCGGCGTCGTCGCCGTCCTCGACGACCGACCCGCCGAGCAGCCGGGCTCACTGTCGGTGCCGCGCGGCGGCCAGGTGGGGGCGGGCCGGGTGCTGGACCGTGACCTGCAGGGACTGGTCAACGGGCTCTGGGTCGCCGGAGCAGAGGCGATCACGGTCAACGACCAGCGGCTGACCGCCCGCACGGCGATCCGGTCGGCCGGCGAGGCGATCCTGGTCGACTACCGACCGCTCAGCCCGCCGTACGTCGTGCGGGCGGTGGGTGATCCCGGACAGCTCGAGCCGACGTTCGTCGACGGCGCGGAGGGGCGCCGGCTGGCGACGTACACCTCGCTGTTCGGCCTGCGCTTCGAGGTGCACACCGTGGACGCGCTTCGGCTGGCGGCCGGCCCCGTCCCGGCGGCGCGTTCGGCGTCCCCCGGCCCCGCCGTCGTGACTGTGTCGCCGTCGTGACTGTGTCGCCGTCGTGATCCCGGCGCTCGCGCTGCTCGGCGGTGTCCTGCTCGGGCTCTTCCTGCACCCGACGGTGCCCGTCGCGCTGCAGCCGTACCTGCCGATCGCGGTCGTCGCGGCCCTCGACGCGGTCTTCGGGGCAGTCCGCGCGCAGCTCGACGGGATCTTCGACGACAAGGTGTTCGTCGTCTCTTTCGTGAGCAACGTGCTGGTTGCCGGTCTGGTGGTCTTCCTCGGCGACCAGCTCGGCGTGGGGGGCCAGCTGTCGACCGGGGTGGTCGTCGTGCTCGGCATCCGGATCTTCTCCAACGCCGCATCGATCCGCCGCCACGTGTTCAAGGCATGAGCGGGTCCCCGATGCGCTCCCTGCTCAAGCCGCGGGTGCGGCGCGTCGACGTGCTGGTCGCGCTGCTGCTCGCGGTGCTCGGGTTCGCCGCGGCTGTGCAGGTCAAGTCGACCCAGGGCGACGCAGTGCTGGCGTCGGCCCGTCAGGAGGACCTGGTGCAGATCCTGGACGACCTGTCCGGTCGGAGCGCCCGGCTGCGCCAGGAGGTCGCCGACCTCACCGCCTCACGCGAGCGGCTGACCAGCGCCGGCGGCGACGAGGCTGCGCTGGCGGAGGCGCAGCGCCGCACCCAGCTGCTCGGCATCCTGGCCGGCACGGTCGCGGCCTCGGGTCCGGGGATCACGCTGACCATCGAGGACCGTCACGGCGGGGTGCGTGCCGAGGTGCTGCTCGGCGCGCTGGAGGAGCTGCGCGACGCCGGAGCGGAGGCAGTGCAGCTCGGCGGCGCCCAGCTCGCCGGGGCGAGGGGGGGCGGCGTCGTGCGGGTCGTCGCCAGCACCGCGCTGGTCGACGGCGCCGGCGGTGTCCTGGTCGATGGCGCCCTGCTCACACCGCCGTATGTGTTCACGGTGCTCGGCGACAAGGGCACGCTGGCGTCGGCGCTCGGCATTCCGGGCGGTGTCGTCGCGACGGTGGCGCGGGTCGGCGGAGCGGCGCGCGTCGAGCAGTCCGACACCCTGGTCGTGGGCGCCTTGCGACCGCTCGCGCCGCCTCGTTACGCTCGGCCTGCCCCAGGCGGCTGACCGGCCCGGCCGCCCACCACGTCGAGAGGCACCACCCTGAACGCCGACGCCTACCCCGAGGACCTGACCTACACCGCCCAGCACGAGTGGCTGCGGGCCGGTGCGGGACCGGTCGTCCGGCTGGGCATCACGGCATACGCCCAGGAGGCGCTCGGTGACATCGTCTTCGTGACGCTGCCGGCGGTCGGCACCGCGCTGGACGCCGGCCAGGCGTTCGGTGAGGTCGAGTCCACCAAGAGCGTCTCGGACGTCTACGCCCCGGTAGCGGGGACCGTCTCGGCGGTCAACGAGGCGCTGGACGCCAACCCCGAGCTGGTCAACGCCGACCCCTACGGCGACGGCTGGCTGGTCGAGCTCACCGTCCAAGGCCCACTCGTCGGTGATGCACTGCTCGACCGCGCCGCGTACGAGGCGCTGCTGCCCTGACGCATAGCGGCTGCCCTGACCCGTGACGGCACGTCGACGGTCGGCCTCGCCGGGTGATCCAGGGGAGCGAGCTGTCGCCAAGGCGACGCTGGACGGACCTGGATCACCCGCACAGCCCCAAAACCGGATCAACTCGGCCCGGCTCAGGTAGAGGTTGACCCTGTGTGATGCGCCCTACTACGGTCAGGTGGCGCAACGACCGGGAGGAAATATCTTGTTCTGCACGCGGTGCGGCCAGCAGAACCCTGACGGGAGCCGCTTCTGTGCGCGCTGCGGAGCGGCGCTGCCGACGTCCGGCGCGCCGGCCCGCAGCGAGGTCGAGACGACATCGACGATCTCGCTCTCGGCGCTGGAGGGGGCGCTGGACGGTGGTTCGGGCGCGGCCCCTGCCGACCCGGTGCTCGACGACGAGCCACCGGCCGGCACGGCGCTGCTGGTGGTCAAGCGCGGCCCCAACGCCGGCAGCCGTTTCCTGCTCGACGCCGACGTGACGACGGCGGGGCGGCATCCCGAGAGCGATATCTTCCTCGACGACGTGACCGTCAGCCGGCGGCACGCCGAGATCGTCCGCGAGGGCGGCGGGTTCGTCGTACGCGACGTCGGCAGCCTCAACGGGACCTACCTCGACCGCGAACGCATCGAGTCCGCCGGGTTGGCCGGGGGCGACGAGGTACAGATCGGCAAGTACCGGCTGGTGTTCCTGGCAGGGCCCCGCAGCGGGGAGCACGGGTGACCTCGTCCTCCGACGCACTGTCCTCGCGCGCCTTCATGAGCATCGGGGAGGTGCTCGGCCAGCTGCGGCCCGACTTCCCGGATATCACCATCAGCAAGATCCGGTTCCTGGAGGACGAGGGGCTGGTTAAGCCCGAGCGCACCGCGTCGGGCTACCGGAAGTTCTCCCGGGAGGACGTCGGTCGGCTGCGCTACGTCCTGACTGCCCAGCGCGACCAGTACCTCCCGCTGCGGGTCATCAAGGAGCACCTGGCAGCCATCGACCGGGGCCTGGAGCCGCCTGCGCCGAGCATCGGTGGGCCGCGCGTCCCCCGGGCCCTGGTCGCCGCGCAAGCACTGCCCGGACCGGCGGCCTTCCGGCCCGACTCGAGCGAGCTGCGGCTGTCGCGGGCCGAGCTGGCCGAGGCGTCCGGCCTGTCGGACGAGCAGCTGGAGCAACTGGAGCAGTACGGCCTGCTCGGACCACGGCCTGGTGGTTCGCACTACGACGGCGATGCGCTGATCGTCGCCAAGACCGTGGCGGGGATGGCGCGGTTCGGCATCGAGGCGCGGCACCTGCGGCCGTTCAAGACGGCGGCCGACCGGGAGGTCGGGCTCATGGAGCAGGTCGTCACGCCGCTGGTCCGCCAGCGCAACCCGGAGGCCCGGGCCAGGGCCGACGAGGTGGTCCGTGAGCTGGCAGCGCTGTCGGTCACGCTGCACAGCACGCTGGTCCGCCAGGGGCTCGGCCCGGGCCTGCGTCGCTGACCTGGGCCGCTGACCTGCGCGGTAGGGTCCAGCCCACCGACGTATCGCAGGAGGTCCCGTGGCAGAGCACGAGGAGGGCACCACCCTCTGCGAGTTGAGCGTGGTGGGCGTACGCGTCGAGCTCCCCAGCCAGCAGCCGATCGTCCTGCTCAAGGAGGTCGACGGCGACCGCTATCTGCCGATCTGGATCGGCGCTGTCGAGGCCACCGCGATCGCCTTCGCGCAGCAGGGTGTCGTCACCGGTCGGCCGATGACCCACGACCTCATGCGCGACCTGCTGGAGTCCTTCGAGCACCCGCTGCGCACCGTCACGATCACCGAGCTGCGCGACGGCACGTTCTACGCCGAGCTGGGCTTCGACGAGGGCCGGACGGTGAGCGCCAGACCGTCCGACGCGATCGCGCTGGCACTGCGTACCGGCGCCGTCATCAAGGGGGAGGCGGCGGTGCTCGAGGAGGCCGGCATCTCGATCCCCGACGAGCAGGAGGATGAGGTCGAGAAGTTCCGGGAGTTCCTCGACCAGATCAACCCGGAGGACTTCCAGTCCTGACGCCTGGCCCTCACCCTGAGGTCTAGACCTGTGACGCGCCGGGCGAGGTCGTTGACCCCCCAAGCCCGGCTCCCTACCGTGCGCTTTGGCCCCAGACCGGGGTCGGCGGCCCGCGCCCAACGTGGGCTCACTGCAGAGAGGCGGGCCCCCGTGCCGCAGGAGCAGGGACCGACCCCACCACCCCGCCCGGTGCTGGGGCTGCAGGGCACGCTGTTCGACGACCTACCCGCGGACGAGCGCCCGGGCGCGCAGCCCGAGGGGCTCGGCTACCGCGGGCCGACCGCATGCTCCGCCGCCGGGATCACCTACCGCCAGCTCGACTACTGGGCCCGTACCGGGCTGGTCGAGGCGAGCGTGCGCGAGGCAGCCGGGTCCGGCAGCCAGCGCCTCTACTCCTTCCGCGACATCCTGGTCCTGAAGATCGTCAAGAAGCTGCTGGATGCCGGCGTCTCGCTGCCCAACATCCGTACCGCGATTGCCACCCTGCGCGACCGGGGGATCGAGGACCTCGCGCAGATGACGCTGATGAGCGACGGCACGACGGTGTACGAGTGCACCTCCACCGACGAGGTGCTCGACCTGGTGCAGGGCGGCCAGGCTGTCTTCGCGATCGCGGTCGGCCACCAGGTCAGCGACGTCCAGGGCTCGTTGGCCCAGCTGCCGGGGGAGCGGGCCCACGGCGCCGGCCAGCGGGTCGCTGACCCGCTTGGCGCCGACGACCTGGCCAGTCGCCGCCGGCGCCGTACCGCCGGCTGACAGTCCGCCCACCAGGCGACAGACTGCCTGTCCGCCGCGCGTCGGACGGCTGGGACCGGCCAGCCCGGGTAGGGTCATCGCGCCGACGACCCCACGCGGGAGAGTCTCCCGCCGCCAGCGGGGGGCGCCGAAGGAGCAACTCTCCCCGAG
>JBKJQN010000020.1:0-37391 GCA_046593925.1 Mycobacteriales bacterium | reverse complement strand
CGAAGGGGACGCCGAGGGAGTCCGCGACGATCTGGCTCCACGAGGTGTGGTGGCCCTGGCCGTGCGGGGTGGCCCCGGAGACGACCTCGACCTTGCCGGTCGGCAGCATGCGGATCGAGGCCGACTCCGGCGCGACACCGCACGGCCAGGGCCACCACACCTCGTGGAGCCAAATCGTGGCCGACTCGCTCGGCGTGCCGTTCGAGGACGTCGAGCTCGTCGCCGGCTACACCCGCTCCAGCCACAAGGGCATGGACACCTACGGCTCGCGCTCGCTGGTCGTCGGCGGCGTCGCGATCCACAAGGCCACCGGCAAGGTCATCGAGAAGGCCAAGCGGATCGCCGCCCACCTGCTCGAGGCCAACGAGGACGACGTCGAGTTCGGCGGCGGGAAGTTCACCGTCAAGGGCTCGCCCGAGGCCAGCCTGACGATCCAGGAGGTGGCGCTCGCGACGTTCGCCGCGCACAACCTCCCGGACGGCATGGAGCCCACGCTCGACAGCGACTACGTCTACGACCCGGAGAACTTCAGCTACCCGCACGGCACCCACCTGTGCGCGGTCGAGATCGACACCGAGACCGGGTTCACCAAGATCCGCAAGTACGTCTGCGTCGATGACATCGGCAAAATCGTCAACCCGGTGATCGTCGAGGGCCAGGTGCACGGCGGCCTAGCCCAGGGCATTGCGCAGGCGCTGTACGAGGAGGCTGTCTACGACGCCGAGGGCAACCTGACGACCGGCTCGCTGGTCGACTACCTGGTACCCGCGGCGCCCGACCTGCCGCACTTCGACACCGGTCGCACCGAGACCCCCGCGACGAGCAACCCGCTCGGCGTCAAGGGTGTCGGCGAGGCTGGGACGATCGCGTCCACGCCGGCCGTGATCAACGCGGTCGTGGACGTCCTACGGCAGTTCGGCGTCAACAACATCGACATGCCGGCGACCCCGGAGCGGGTCTGGCGGGCCATCAACGGCAGCGGCGCGGAGCGCGCGACGGCCGGCACCGTCGCATACGGCGGCACGTCCACCGGCAGCACCGCCGGCGCAGCATCGGCTGGGGAGAGCGTCCTGTGATCCCCGCCCAGTTCGACTACGTCGCGCCGGAGTCCGTTGCCGACGCGATCGCCGCCCTGGCGGCCGACGAAGACGCCAAGGTCCTCGCCGGCGGGCAGAGCCTCATCCCGGTGCTGCGGCTCCGGCTGAGCTACCCGTCAATTCTGGTCGACCTACGCAAGATCGGTGAGCTGCGCGGCGTCCGGGAGGACGGCGGCGACCTGGTCATCGGCGCGATGACCAGGCACAGCGACGTCGTGACCGACCCGCTGGTACGCCAGCACGCTGCCCTGGTCGCCGAGGCCACCGCCACGGTCGCCGACCCCTCGGTGCGTCACCGCGGCACCTTCGGTGGCGCCCTGGCGCACGCCGACCCGGCGGGCGACCTGGCCGCCGTGGCGGTCGCGCTTGACGCGCAGCTGGTCGCGGAAGGTCCCGGCGGACGGCGTTCGATCGCCGCCGCCGACTTCTTCCAGGACTACCTGCAGACGTCGCTGTCGCCCGACGAGCTGCTCGTGGAGGTGCGCATCCCCAAGCTCGAGGGCACCTGGGGTGTGCACTACGAGAAGTTCAACCGGGTTGCGCAGGCCTGGGCGATCGTCGGGGCGGCGGTCGCAGTACGACGGGAGAACGGCACCATCGCCGAGGCCCGGGTCGGCCTGACCAATATGGGCTCGACGCCCGTTCGGGCGACCGCGGTCGAGGACGCCCTGCGGGGCGCCCCGGCCGAGGTCGGTGCGATCGCGGCGGCGGCGGCGCACGCCGCCGACGGCACGACCCCGCCCGAGGACCTCGGGGGCAAGGCCGACTACCGGCGCCACCTCGCCCAGGTGCTCACCAGGCGCGCCTTGGTCAAGGCGGCGGGGCTCTAGTGGAGGGTCGGCGGGGCCTGCTCCCTGCAGGGGTGGCGAGCCCCGCCGACCTGGCACGTCTGCTCGAACGGGTCGGCTACCTCGCCGACTCCGGGGTGGCGACCGCGTCCTACCTGGCGCTGGCCCTGCCGCGCCCGCTGCTGCTCGAGGGTGAGGCCGGCACCGGCAAGACCTCGCTGGCGCACGCGCTCGCCGAGGTCCTCGGCGCCACCGAGCTGCGCTTGCAGTGCTACGAGGGAATCGACGCCAGCCAGGCGCTGTACGACTGGGACTTCCCACGCCAACTCCTGCACCTGCGGGCGGCCGAGGCCGCCGGCAGCGCCGACGCCGAGCGGCTGGAGGCCGAGGTCTACAGCCGGCGCTTCCTGCTCGCCCGGCCGCTGCTCGCCGCTCTCGAGATCACGCCGAGTGTGCTGCTGGTGGACGAGGTCGATCGGGCCGACGACGAGTTCGAGGCCTTCCTGCTGGAGGTGCTGTCGGACTACACGGTCACCGTCCCTGAGCTCGGCACCATCCGGGCCGAGGTGCCGCCGGTCGTCATCGTCACGTCCAACCGCACCCGCGAGGTCCACGACGCGCTCAAGCGGCGCTGCCTCTACCACTGGGTGGAGCACCCGTCCTTCGAGCGGGAGGTCGCGATCGTGCGGCGTCGCGTACCGGAGGCGTCCGCCGCGCTCGCCGCGCAGGTCGCCAGCGCCTCACAGGCGTTGCGGCGCGAGGACCTGCTCAAGCCGCCAGGGGTCGCCGAAACTTTGGACTGGGCGCAGGCCCTGGTGGCGCTCGGCGCCGAGCGGCTCGACGCCGACACGGCGACGGCCACCCTCGGCGCGGTACTGAAGTACCGCGAGGACATGGACCGCGCCGCCAAGCTCGATGTCGGTGAGATGGTCAACCGTGCCCTCACCGTCTGACGCTGTGCCGTCAGAACAGCGGTCAGCCGGTCCCGCGCCGTCAGGACAGCGGTCGTCAGACCCGAGCCCGTCAGGCCATCAGCCAGCCGGGACCGGACGCACGACCCCGACGAGTTACGCGCGGCTGCGCGCAGGCTCGGTGGCCGCCCAGCCCGGCCCGCCGTACGACGCTGTCGACACCGTTGTGGGGCTGGCGTGCACCCTGCGGGCAGCCGGCGTGGGGGCCTCCCCGGAGCGCGTCCAGGCCGCGGTGCAGGCCGTCGCTGCGCTCGACCCCGCCCGGCACGACGACGTCTACTGGGCCGGCCGGCTGACTCTCTGCGCGAGTGACGAGGAGATCGGCCGCTACGACGCGGCCTTCGCCGCGTACTTCGGCGACCGGCCCGGGACCATCGTGCGGCGGCAGCGACTGTCCAAGCCGGCGCTGCGGGTGGTCGCGGACAGCGGCAGCCCGCCTGGTCAGGGCGACGGCGACGGAGAGGACGTCAAGGGCGCGGCCACCGCCAGCTCGGTTGAACAGCTGCGGCACCGTGACGTCTCGCAGCTCAGCGCTCAGGAGCGCGCGGAGCTGCATCGCCTGCTCGCCCTGCTTCAG
The DNA here is from genome assembly GCA_046593925.1 of Mycobacteriales bacterium. Taxonomy (GTDB): domain Bacteria; phylum Actinomycetota; class Actinomycetes; order Mycobacteriales; family SCTD01; genus JAYVYM01. The sequence goes on along the minus strand of JBKJQN010000020.1, from coordinate 33,958 downwards.
CTGCCGGGCGAGGCCCGCAGCACCCGTCGCAAACGGCCTTCGCCGCGCGGCCCGGTCGATCCGGACCGGACCCTGCGGGCCTGGCTGCGGGCCGGCGGGGAGCCCGCCCCACTGCGTCGCCACCGCGCCGCCAGCAGGCCGCGGCGGGTCGTGCTGCTCGTCGATGTGAGCGGCTCGATGGACTCCTACGCCGACGCCCTGCTGCGCTTCGCGCACGCCGCAGCCCGTCGGGGCCGCGCCCACACCGAGGTCTTCGTCCTTGGCACCCGGCTGTCGCGGGTGACCCGCGAGATGGCGCACCGCGACCCCGACGTCGCGCTCGGACTGGTCAACGAGCTGGCACCCGACGCGGGCGGCGGCACCCGGCTCGGGGTGCTGCTGAAGGAGTTCCTGGACCGGTGGGGTCAGCGCGGCACCGCCCGCGGCGCGGTCGTGGTGATCCTGTCCGACGGCTGGGAGCGCGACGACCCGACGCTGCTCGGCGAGCAGGTCCAGCGGCTGTCCCGGCTTGCCCACCGGGTGGTCTGGTCCAACCCGCGCAAGGCTGCGCCCGGCTTCACGCCGGTGGCCGGCGGCATGGCGGCCGCTCTGCCGCACGTTGATGACTTCGTCGAGGGCCACAGCCTGGCGGCGTACGAGCACCTCGCCGCCGTGGTGCTGGGTCGCCGAAGATCTCCGGTACGGACGAGGGGAGCGGTCGGTGCGTGACGTCGCGGCAGAGCTGAGGGCCTGGATCGAGTCCGGCCAGCGCTTCGGGCTGGCCACCGTGGTCGGGGTGAGCGGCAGCTCGCCGCGGCCGCCCGGCGCCGCGATGGCCGTCGACGTGGACGGCGAGGCCGTCGGCAGCGTCAGCGGCGGCTGCGTCGAGGGCGCGCTGTACGAGCTCGCCGGCCAGGTGCTGGCCGACGACGCCGCGGTCGTCGAGACCTACGGCATCAGCGACGAGACGGCCTTCTCGGTCGGCCTGACCTGCGGCGGCATCCTAGACGTGCTGGTTCAGCCTGTCGGCGAAGCCGAGCGGGTCGTCCTGCGCGGCGTGCTCGACCGGCTGCTGGCCGACGAGCCGGTCGCGCTCGCCACCGTCGTCAACGGTCCCGCGCCGCTCGGCGCACTGCTGGCGGTGACCCCCGAGGGCGCCGGCGGCACGCTCGGCACCGAGGGCCTCGACGTGGCGGTCACCGACGACGCCCGCGGGATGCTGGCCCAGGGCCAGACCGGCACCCGGCACTACGGCCCGCACGGCGAGCGCCGGGTCGACGAGGTCGCCGTGTTCGTGCAGGCCTTCACGCCGCCGCCGCGGATGCTGGTGTTCGGCGCCACCGACTTCGCCGGCGCGGTGGCGCGGGCCGGGGTCTTCCTGGGCTATCGCGTGACGGTCTGCGACGCCCGACCGGTCTTCGCGACCGCCCGGCGCTTCCCCGAGGCGCACGAGGTCGTCTGCGACTGGCCGCACCGCTATCTGGCTGCCGAGCTCGAGGCCGGCCGGGTCGACGAGCGCACCGCGCTGTGCGTGCTCACCCACGACCCGAAGTTCGACGTCCCGCTGCTCGAGGTCGCGCTGCGCTCGAGGGCCGGCTACATCGGCGCGATGGGCAGCCGGCGCACCCACGACGACCGGCAGGGCAAGCTGCGCGAGGCCGGCGTCGCCGAGCAGGAGCTGACCAGGCTGCACTCACCGATCGGCCTCGACCTCGGTGCCCGTACGCCGGAGGAGACCGCCGTGTCGATCGCCGCCGAGATCGTCCGGGACCGCTGGGGCGGCAGCGGTCGGCCGCTCGGCGAGACCGGCGGCGACATCCACCACGGGGTCGGCCACGACGGCGTACGACGCCGCACGGTCGTCGCGACGTGAGCGTCGCCGGTCTGCTGCTGGCGGCCGGCTCCGGCTCGCGCTACGGCGGCCCCAAGGCCCTCGTCGAGTGGGAGGGCGAGCTGCTCGTACAGCGCGCCGCACGTGTGCTGCGCGAGGGTGGCTGCGACCCGGTCGTGCTCGTGGTCGGTGCACAGGCCGACCGGGTGCGGGCTGCCGCCGGACTGCCCGATGTCGTGGTTGCTCAGGACTGGAGCACCGGCATGGGCGCGTCGCTGCGTGCCGGACTCGCCGGCCTGCCGGCCACCGCGGGTGCCTGCGTCGTTGCTCTGGTCGACCAGCCGCTGGTCGGCAGTGCCGCCGTCGAGCGGTTGCGTACCGCCTGGGCCGGCGGCGCCGTCGCCGCAGTCGCGACCTATTCCGGTCGCCCCCGCAACCCGGTCCTGCTCGACCGGTCCGTCTGGGCCGACGTTGCCGCGCTGGCCGAGGGCGACGCCGGTGCCCGCAGCTGGTTGCGCGCCCACCCCGACCGCGTCACCGCCGTGCCCTGCGACGACACCGGCTCGGCGTACGACGTCGACACCCCCGCCGACCTGGCCGCCCTGCCCCGACCCGCCACCACCCCCCACCACAGGAGAGTGCAGCCCGCATGAAGCTCGAGAACCGCTTCACCGTCCCCGTGCCCCGCGACGAGGCCTGGAAGGTGCTGCTCGACGTCGAGCGGATCGCGCCGTGCATGCCGGGCGCCAAGCTGCTCACCCGTGACGGCGACAGCTTCACCGGTCAGGTCAAGGTCAAGCTCGGCCCGATCAACCTGACGTACGGCGGGAACGCCAAGTTCGTCCAGCTCGACGAGCCCGGCGGCATCGCGGTCATCGACGCCAGCGGCAAGGAGACCCGCGGCACCGGTACCGCCAAGGCCACCATCACCTGCCGGCTCATCGACAAGGGCGCCAACACCGATATCGAGGTCGACACCGACCTGGCGATCACCGGCAAGCCGGCGCAGTTCGGCCGCGGCGTGCTCGCCGATGTCAGCGCGAAGCTGGTCGACCAGTTCGCCGCCTGCCTGTCCGAGGAGATCCAGGAGGGCACGCCGACCGGCGAGGCTGCCGCGAAGGACCCGGCGACGGGACTGTCTGCCGGTCCGCCCCCCACCAGCGGCATCGACATCGCGGTCGCCGAGACGGTCGCGCAGGCCGCTCCCGTCGCGGATCCCGTCCCCGCTGCTGCTCCGGCGCAGCCGCGTCCGGCCCGCAAGCAGGCCGAGGCGATCGACCTGCTGGACACGGCCGGTCTACCGGTCGCCAAGCGCCTGCTCCCGGTGCTGGCTGTGCTGGCCCTGCTCGCGCTGATCTTCCGGGCGCTGCGCAGGTAGTTCGCAGTACCGGCCGTGGCGGCGCAGACTGTGGACGTGACGACGACTGCTCCCACCCCGGTGCTGCCTGGTGCCCGCGGGCCGCTTTCCGGGGCGCTGCTCGCGTCGTTGACCGCCGGTGCGGCGTTGCCCCTGATCGTCGGCGAGCCCGACCCGTACGGCGGAGACCTGCAGCTCGCCCTGCACCTGGCGTACGCGCTGCACTACCGCGGTCTGCCGGGTGTCGACGCGGAGCGTGAGTGGGACCCCGAGGTGCTGCGTTTCCGGCGGCTGCTCGAGCGGGTGTTCCTGGCCGCGCTGCGCGCCGACTCGGCCGGCGGCGACGACGTCGACGCGGTGCTCGCGCCGCTGCTGCTCGAGCCGGTCGATGGCAGCGGCCCGTCCTGGCACCTGTCGCGTCGCGGCACCCGGGAGCAGCTGCGTGAGTACGTCGCGCACCGGTCGGTGTACCACCTGATGGAGGGTGACCCGCAGTCGTTCGTGGTGCCGCGCCTCGAGGGCCAGGCGAAGGCGTCGTACGTCAGCGTGCAGCACGACGAGTACGGCGCGGGCCGGCGCGAGCGGATGCACGCCGAGCTGTTCGCCGACATGATGCGCGAGCTGGACCTGGAGCCGGTGCACGGTCGCTACGTCGACGCCGCCCCCGCGGTGACCCTGGCGCCGGTCAACCTGATGTCGCTCGGCGGCCTGCACCGATCGCTGCGGGGCGTCGCCGTCGGTCAGTTCGCGATGATCGAGGTGACCAGCTCGCCGGGCTCGCGGCGGCTGTCGGCTGCCTTCGCGCGGCTCTCTTGCGGCACGGCCGGTCAGCGCTTCTACGACGAGCACGTTGAGGCGGACGCCGTGCACGAGCAGGTCCTGCGCCGCGGGCTGCTCGCCGACCTGCTGGCCCGCGAGCCATCCCTGGCCGCCGACGTCGTGCTCGGCGTACAGGCCGGGCTGCTGCTGGAGGAGCGCTTCGGCGAGCATCTGCTGCACTGCTGGGACGCGGGGGAGAGCTCGCTGCTGGGCTGACCGCCCGCCCGCCGTCCCGCCACCCGTCCCGCCACCCCCGTCCCGCGCGTTCCGCGCGTTCCGGAGATTGTGTGCTTACGCTTTAGATGAGGCACACAATGTCCCGAGGAGGCAAGGCCTGCCCAGCGTGGTGGAGCCGGCCCTGGGTGGCCTTTGTGTGTCGGCCCGCCGGCCGCAACACACGAGGTCAGGCTGCGCGACGCGAGGAGGCGCCCGTGAGGGGTCGCGACGAGCTCAGCTGCTCGGCGACCCGCGCCGGCCACCCCCCGCCGCGAGTTCACCGAACTCGATGAAGCCCCCGATCGGGCTGACGAGGCCTCATGAGTCCCGTCCTGGCCGTGGCCGCCAGGAGGGCTCCGTTCGCAGGTCGAGATGACAGCTGCGGACTAACTGCCGACGGCGCCCGGGTCCGGCGTGTCCGCACGGCTGCGGACCCGGTGGCTGGTGTCGCAGAACGGCTGCCGGCGGCTGCGGCGACACACGCACAGCGCCACCACGGGGCGCTCGCACAGCACGAGAGTGCCGTCCGGCATTTCGACCTCGACCGGGCCCTCGACGAGCAGCGGACCGCCCGGCACCGGCGTGACCCGGCGGGAAGCGGTCATGCGCTGAGCCGCCTGGCAGCGTCGCGGGTGCTCTCGAACGCCATCTCCGGCAGGTCGTCGATCGGGAAGAAGGCGGCGTCGAGCGCGTCGTCCGCCGCAGCCAGCGCGCCGCCGACCAGCTCGGCCTCGAAGGCGAGGAAGAACGACGCGCCCCCACCGCCCGGGTAGACGTCGATGACCCGGTCGCAGACGACCTCGAGGCCGGTCTCCTCCAACACCTCACGGGAAGCAGCGTCGCGCGGGTCCTCATCGGCGTCGACGTAGCCCGCCGGCAGCGCCCACAGACCCTTGCCCGGCTCGATGCCGCGGCGCACCAGCAGCAGCGCGCCGTCCGTGTCGCGCACCAGCGCCCCGACACCCACCTTGGGGTCGAGGTGATGCCGACGCCCGCAGGAGGTGCAGCGGGCGACGGGGTGCGTGCCCCCGGTCACCTGCATCGGGCTGCCACAGGACAGGCAGAAACGGATGTCCTCGGCACGCATCACCCAGCAACGGTACGGCGGCAGGTGCGCGCCGGCCGCGCGGCCGCCACGCAGCACCAGTCGCGGCCGGTTAGCCTCCACTCACCGAGCCCGAGGAGCAGCCGTGAGCACCGACGAGACCGCTGACAACGCCGCCGCCGCCGGCACAGCAGCCGCCGCCGCCGCGGGCCGGGCGCGCTGGCAGGGACGCTTCGACGCGGCGAAGGTCCGCGAGGCCGACTTCACCACCCTGTCCGGCGAGCGGGTCGACCCGGTGTACGGACCTCGTGCCGGTGAGAGCTACCCGGGCTTCGAGCGGATCGGCTGGCCGGGCGAGTTCCCGTTTACCCGCGGCCTGCACGCGACCGGCAATCGCGGGCGGATGTGGACGATCAGGCAGTTCGCCGGTTTCGGCAACGCCCAGCAGACCAACGAGCGCTACAAGATGATCATGGCGGCGGGCGGTGGTGGGCTGTCGGTCGCGTTCGACATGCCAACCCTGATGGGGCGTGACAGCGACGACCCGCGGGCGCTCGGCGAGGTCGGGCACTGCGGAGTCGCGATCGACAGCGCCACCGACATGGAGGCGCTGTTCGAGGGGATCGACCTCGGCGCGGTCACCACGTCGATGACGATCAGCGGCCCGGCGGTACCCGTCTTCTGCATGTACGTCGTGGCGGCCGAGCGCGCGGGCGTCGACCCGGCTGTGCTCAACGGCACGCTGCAGACCGACATCTTCAAGGAGTACACCGCGCAGAAGGAGTGGCTGTTCGCCCCCGAGCCGCACCTGCGCCTGATCGGCGACCTGATGGAGCACTGCGCAGCCGGCATCCCGGCGTACAAGCCGCTGTCGGTCTCGGGCTATCACATCCGCGAGGCCGGCTCGACGGCCGCGCAGGAGCTCGCCTTCACCCTCGCGGACGGCTTCGGGTATGTCGAGCTCGGCCTGTCCCGGGGCCTGGACGTCGACGTCTTCGCCCCTGGCCTGAGCTTCTTCTTCGACGCCCACATCGACTTCTTCGAGGAGATCGCCAAGTTCCGGGCGGCCCGCCGCATCTGGGCGCGCTGGCTGCGCGACGTGTACGGCGCGAAGACCGATAAAGCGCAGTGGCTGCGGTTCCACACCCAGACCGCCGGGGTGTCCCTGACCGCCCAGCAGCCCGAGAACAACGTCGTCCGTACCGCTGTCGAAGCGCTTGCGGCGGTGCTGGGCGGTACGAACAGCCTGCACACCAACGCGCTGGACGAGGTGCTCGCCCTGCCCAGCGCCAAGGCGGCGCAGATCGCTCTGCGTACCCAGCAGGTCATCGCCGAGGAGACCGGGGTGGCCAACGTGGCCGACCCGCTCGGCGGTTCCTGGTACGTCGAGCAGCTGACCGACCAGATGGAGGGCCGGGCGGAGGCGATCTTCAGCAAGATCCGCGAGATGGGTTCCGACGGCACGATGACCAGCGGCATCCTGCGCGGTATCGAGGACGGCTGGTTCATGGCCGAGATCGCCGAAGCCGCCTTCCAGTACCAGGTGGCTGTGGAGAAAGGTGACAAGAAGGTCGTCGGGGTGAACGTCCACACCGGCGACGTCGACGCGCCGCTGGAGATCATGCGGGTGAGCCACGAGGTCGAGCGCGAGCAGGTGCGCGTGCTGGGTGAGCGGCGGGCCGGGCGCGACGAGGCCCGCGTGCAGGCGAGTTTGGCGGAGCTGTCGCGGACGGCACAGGGTGAGGGCAACACGGTCCCGCCGATGCTCGAGGCCTGCCGCGCCGAGGCGACGCTCGGGGAGATCTGCGGGGTCCTGCGCGACCTCTGGGGCAGCTACGTCGAGCCCCCGCGCTTCTGACCTGAGGCCGCGCTTCTCACCCGGGGAAGGCCCGCGGCCGGCGTGCTGTTGGATGGCGACATGCGCATGAGGCCGACTGACATCAACATCGCCGGCGCCGTCGACCTGTCCGGGTTGCGACCCCCGGCCACGCCGGCCGGCTCCGGCCCCGCCCCCCGCGTGGCTGCCCCGCGGGGGGCGGGGGGTCCCCCGGCTGCCGGTGCTGCGGCCGGCCCGCACGTCTTCGACGTCGACGAGGCCGGCTTCGAGGAGCAGGTGCTGCGCAGGTCGATGTCGGTGCCGGTGCTGATCGACTTCTGGGCCGAGTGGTGCGGGCCGTGCAAGCAGCTCTCCCCGGTGCTGGAGCGGCTCGCGGAGTCCGACGGGGGGTCCTGGGCGCTCGCCAAGGTCGACGTCGACGCCAACCAGGCGCTGTCGACGCAGCTCGGGATCCAGAGCATCCCGACCGTGCTGCTGGCGCTCGGTGGCCGGCTCGTGCAGGGCTTCACGGGGGCGCTCCCCGAGCGCGACGTGCGGTCCTTCCTCGACCAGGTGCTCGCGGCTGCCGCCCAGGCGGGGTTGCCCGGCGCCGGAGGCGTACCCGGTCCCGGCGGGGCGCCAGGCGCCGACGACGGCCCGCCGCCCGAGCCCGAGATCCTGGCCGCCGAGGGCGCCCTCGAGCGCGGGGACTGGGACGCGGCGCTGACGGCGTACGACACCCTGCTCGCGCGCGACCCCCGGCACGAGCTGGCCCAGTCCGGCCGGGCATCGGTGGCGCTGTTCCGGCGCACCGACGGCGTCGACCCCGAGACGGTTCTGCGTGCTGCCCAGGTGGCCCCCGACGACGTCGACGCGCAGCTCGCGGCCGCCGACCTCGAGGTGCTCGCCGACCGGGTCGACGAGGCTGTCACCCGCCTCGTCGGTCTGGTGCGCCGAACCGCCGACGACGACCGGGCCCGGGCCCGCGACCGGATGGTCGAGCTGTTCGCCGTCCTCGACCCCGCCGACCCCCGGGTCGTCGCCGGCCGCCGCGCCCTCGCGAACGCGCTGTTCTGAGCGGCGGGCCGCGCTGCCACCAGGCCTGCCTGGGCTGCTCCGGTGGACGGCGGCCCGGTACGCGTGGACGGTTGGGCCGCGCGCCGGGCACCGCGCACGGCGCCGGGCGGCATTCGTCGATGCGGCCGGCGCGCTGATCACCCGCGAGGGCCCTGACGTCAGTGTCGACCGGGTCGGCGCCGAGCTGGGCGTCGGCCAGGCGACGACCTGGACGTCATCGTCGCCGACGCGCCACGGGCCTACCTGGACCATGTGCAAGCCCACCTGAACCGCTACCGGTTCGTCCGGGCCCACGACTCCGACACGGTGCGCCGGTTCAGGGACACCGTCGGTGGCCGGGATTGCTGCGCTTATCCGCGACCTGCTGCCCAGCACCGGGTCGGCGGCCGCCGACCCCGGCGGACACGCTGGCCACCGCTGTCGTGGGGTCGTGGGGATGGTCGACGCGGTCATCGGCCGGTGGCTCGACGATCCCGCGGGCGTCGGCCGGGACGAGCTCCTGCGACGGCTCGTGGTGATCGAACGCGGTGCCGTGGCGGCCGTGCTCGAAGGCGGAGCCAAGCCGCCGCTGACGAATCGTGCTCGTCAGCCGGGCGGGTCGGACGCGAGCCAGACCGTGCCGAGCGGCGGCAGGCGCAGCAGCGCGCTGGCCGGCTGGCCGTGCCAGCTCTCGGTCGTTGCGGTGACCCCGCCGAGGTTGCCCACCCCGCTGCCGGAGTAGGCCTCGGCGTCGGTGTTGACGACCTCGCGCCACTGCCCCGGCCAGGGCAGCCCGAGCCGGTAGCCCTCGTGCGGCGTCCCCGCGAAGTTGCTGATGCATGCGACAGCCGAGCCGTCGGTGCCGTAGCGCAGGAACGACAGCACGTTGCCGGTCGCGTCGTTCGCGTCGATCCAGGCGAAGCCGGCGGGATCGTGGTCCTGCGACCAGAGCGCCGAGCTGGCGCGGTAGACGGCGTTGAGCTCCTTCTGCAGCAGCGCGACCCCGCGGTGGTCGGGCAGGTCGAGCAACCACCAGTCCAGCGAGCGCTGCTCGCTCCACTCCGACTCCTGCGCGAACTCCTGCCCCATGAACAGCAGCTGCTTGCCGGGGTGCGCCCACATGAAGGCCAGGTAGGCGCGGACGTTGGCCAGCTGCTGCCACCGGTCGCCCGGCATCTTGCGCAACAGGCTGCCCTTGCCGTGCACGACCTCGTCGTGGCTGATCGGCAGCACGTAGTTCTCGCTGTACGCGTAGACCATCGAGAACGTCATCTGGTGGTGGTGGTAGCCGCGGTGCACCGGCTCGCGGGCCATGTAGTCCAGCGAGTCGTGCATCCAGCCCATGTTCCACTTGTGGCCGAAGCCCAGGCCGCCCAGGTGCACCGGCCGCGAGACACCCGGCCAGGCCGTCGACTCCTCAGCGATCGTCATGCAGCCCGGCACCCGGCGGTAGACGACGGAGTTCATCTCCTGCAGGAACGCGACAGCCTCGAGGTTCTCGCGGCCGCCGTACTCGTTCGGCAGCCACTCGCCGGCCTTGCGCGAGTAGTCCAGGTAGAGCATCGAGGCCACCGCGTCGACGCGCAGCCCGTCCACGTGCAGCTCCTGCAGCCAGTACGTCGCGTTGGCGACCAGGAAGTTGCGCACCTCGCGACGGCCGAAGTCGAAGACGTAGGTGCCCCAGTCCTGCTGCTCACCGCGTCTCGGGTCGGCGTGCTCGTACAGCGGCGTCCCGTCGAAGCGGGCCAGCGCCCACTCGTCCTTCGGGAAGTGGGCGGGTACCCAGTCGACGATGACCCCGATGCCGGCCCGGTGCAACGCGTCGACCAGGAAACGGAACTCGTCAGGGGTGCCGAACCGGGCGGTCGGAGCGTAGTAGGACGTGACCTGGTAGCCCCACGAGCCGCCGAACGGGTGCTCGGCGACCGGCAGCAGCTCGACATGGGTGTAGCCGAGCCAGGTCACGTACTCGACCAGCTGCCCAGCGAGCTGGACGTAGGACAGGCCCTGCCGCCATGAACCCAGGTGCACCTCGTAGATGCTCATCGGGCGGGCGTGGATCGACGCCTGCGCCCGTTGCGCGAGCCAGTCGGCGTCGCCCCAGGTGTAGGTCGAGTCGTCGACGATGCTGGCCGTGAGCGGCGGCACTTCGGTGCGCCGGGCCATCGGGTCGGCCTTCTCGCGCCAGGTCGAGTCGACGCCGAGGACGGCGTACTTGTAGTGGGTGCCGGCCCCGATGTCGGGGACGAAGAGCTCCCAGACGCCGCTCGCCCCGAGCGACCGCATCGGGTGGCCGCGCCCGTCCCAGCCGTTGAAGTCACCAATGACCCGTACGCCGCGGGCGTTCGGCGCCCAGACGGCGAACGAGGTGCCGGTTACCGGGCCAGACGGGCTGTCGTAGCGCCGCACGTGCGCGCCCAGCACGGTCCACAGCTCCTCGTGCCGACCTTCGCCGATCAGGTGCAGGTCGACCTCGCCGAGCGTCGGGAGGTAGCGATACGGGTCGTCCGCCTCGTAGCGCTCACCGTGGTAGTCGACGGTGAGGCGGTAGTCCACGACGGCGCCGCCGGGCACGGCGGCCTCCCAGACGCCCGCCGCCCGGTGGGCGAGCTCGACGTCGACGCCGGCGATGTGGGCGACGACGCGCTCCGCGCCGGGACGCAGTGCCCGCACGACCACGCCGCCCTCGACCGGGTGCATCCCGAGCAGGCCGTGCGGGTCGGGGTACGCGCCGCCGGCGAGCCGCTCGAGCACCTCCGGCGACAGCTCGGCCGGGACCGCGTCGGGTGAGGGGGCGACGACCGGCACCGGGGCCTTGGCGTTGCCGGGCACCCGCTTGCGGGATGCCCTGGGCGCCTTGTCGCGGGGCGCGCCGGGACCTGTCACGCGGCACCGCCGATGAGTCGCTCGATCGAGCCGAGCGGGATGGGCAGCCAGGACGGGCGGTGGCGCGCCTCGTAGACCACTTCGTAGACCGCCTTGTCCAGCTCGAAGGCCCGCAGCAGGATCGACTCATCCCTCGGGTCGTTGCCGGCAGCGTGCGCGTAACCGTCGCAGAACGACGCTCGGTTGCGCTGTGCCCACTCCGTCGCGCGGTACGCCATCTGAGGCTCGTCGGGCCAGTCCGCCAGCAGGTGCCGGGCGGCGTAGTCGAAACTGCGCAGCATCCCGGCGACGTCACGCAGCGGGCTCATCAGCGCGGTGCGCTCGGCGAGCGGGCGGGCCGGCTCGCCCTCGAAGTCCAGCAGCACCCAGCCTTCCTGAACGCGCAGCACCTGCCCGAGGTGGTAGTCGCCGTGCACTCGCTGCACCGGCACCGGCGCGGAGCGCGCGGCGACCTGGTCGTAGACGGCGTGCAGCGCCTCGGCGTGCTGCGCAAGCTCCGGGACCACGGCGAGCGCAGCTTCCAGCCGCTCGTGAAGCTGGCGGGCAGTCGCCTGCGACTCCTCGGGGCCGGCCTGCCGCGAGGGCAGCGACTGGGCCATCAGGGTGTGCACCTCGGCGGTCGTGGCACCGAGCCGCTCGGCCTCGGCACCGAAGTCGCCGCCGACCTCGTCGGCGTGCAGGTCGCCCTCGGCGAACAGGTCGCGCACGCTCGCCGTCGCCATCGCCCAGCCGTCGCTGGCGCCCTTCATGAACACCTGGAGCAGGCCGAGGGTCGTCGCGACGCCGTCGATGTCGCCGTCGTACCAGGCCTTCGGGTGCGGCACGTGCGTGCTGCCGCCGTCGGCGAGCGCCTTGGTCACCTCGATGTCGGGGTTGGCGCCCGGCTGGAGCCGACGGAACAGCTTGAGGATGACCTCGTCGCCGAACACGACGGAGGTGTTGCTCTGCTCGGTGCCCATGACGCGGCTCGTCCAGGACGTGTCGATGTGGCCGGCGTTGGTGAAGTGCAGCGTCTCGACCTGGCCGCCGCTCGCGAGCATGGCCAGCACCGACGCCATCGCGTCGTGGTCGTGAACGGCGTCGTAGGCGAGCTGCCCGTCGACGTCGCCGATCAGGACGTGCTCGAGGCGCTGCTCGAGGGCGCTGTCGCGGCGTCCGACGAGCAGCTGGTAGCGCTCGGTACCGCCGTCGGCGGAAAAGACCTCCAGCACCGTTACCCGCACGTCGGCGAGGCCGGGCAGCCGGGTCTCGAAGAGCACCCGGACCTCGTCGATCGGGGTGCCCTTGCCGCCGTACCAGCGCTGGGTCGGGAGCCAGTCGCGCAGCAGCTCACCCAGGTGCGTCATGGCGCGTCCGGGTACGTGACGGCGAACCACAGGAAGCCGTGGCCCGCCAGCGACAGCAGGTAGGGCAGCTCGCCGATCCGCGGGAAGTGCACACCGCCCGTCAGCTCGACGGGGGTGCAGCCCTCGAAGCGCTGCAGGTCCAGCTCGACCGGTTGCGGGAAGCGCGAAAGGTTGTTCACGCACAGCACCTTGTCGTCGCCGAACTCGCGCACGAACGCCAGCACCGAGGGGTTGCTGGCGCCGAGCTCCTCGTAACTGCCCATGCCGAACACCGGGTGCTGCTTGCGCACTGCGAGCATCCGCCGGGTCCAGTGCAGCAGGGAACTCGACGACCGCATCTGCGCCTCGACGTTGATCGCCTGGTAGCCGTACACCGGGTCGAGCAGCGCGGGCAGGTACAGCGTCTGCGGGTCGGCCTGGGAGAAACCGGCGTTGCGGTCGGCGTTCCACTGCATCGGGGTGCGTACGCCGTCGCGGTCACCGAGATAGATGTTGTCGCCCATCCCGATCTCGTCGCCGTAGTACAGGACCGGTGAGCCGGGCAGTGACAGCAGCAGGCCGGTGAACAGCTCGATCTGGTCGCGGCTGTTCTCCAGCAGGGGGGCGAGCCGCCGGGCGATGCCGACGTTGGACTTCATCCGCGGGTCCTTGGCGTACTCCGCGTACATGTAGTCGCGCTCCTCGTCGCTGACCATCTCCAGGGTCAGCTCGTCGTGGTTGCGCAGGAAGATGCCCCACTGGCAGTTCTTCGGGATCGACGGCGTCTGCGCCAGGATCTCGCTGATCGGGTAGCGCGACTCCCGCCGCACAGCCATGAACAGCCGCGGCATGAGGGGGAAGTGGAAGGCCATCTGGCACTCGTCGCCGACCTCCGGGTCGCCGAAGTACTCCACGACGTCCTGCGGCCACTGGTTCGCCTCGCACAGCAGGATCCGGTCGGGGTAGAGCGCGTCGACCTCCTTGCGTACCCGCTTCAGGAACTCGTGGGTAGGCGGCAGGTTCTCGCCGTTGGTGCCCTCGCGGACGAACAGGTAGGGCACCGCATCGAGACGGAAACCGTCGATCCCGAGGTCCAACCAGAACTTGAGGACTTCGACCATGGCGTCCTGTACGGCCAGGCTCTCGTAGTTGAGGTCGGGCTGGTGGCTGAAGAACCGGTGCCAGAAGTACTGCTTGCGCACCGGGTCCCAGGTCCAGTTCGAGCTCTCCGTGTCCACGAAGATGATCCGCGCGTCGGGGTACTGGTCGTCGGTGTCGGACCAGACGTAGTAGTCGCCGAACGGGCCGTCGGGGTCGGTGCGCGAGGCCTGGAACCATGGGTGCTGGTCGCTGCTGTGGTTCATGACCAGGTCGGCGATCACCCGCATCCCGCGCTTGTGGGCCTCGTCGACGAGCTGCACGAAGTCGCCGAGGTCACCGAACTCCGGTAGCACCTTGGTGAAGTCGCTGATGTCGTAGCCACCGTCGCGCAGCGGCGACTCGTAGATCGGCAGCAGCCAGACACAGTCGACCCCGAGCCACTTCAGGTAGTCCAGTTTCTCGGTCAGGCCGCGCAGGTCACCGGTGCCGTCGCCGTTGCTGTCGCGGAAGCCGCGGATGAGCACCTCGTAGAACACCGCACGCTTGAACCACAGCGGGTCACGGCTGCGCTCCAGGTCGACGAGCTCACCGTGCTTGAGGTCCGGCCACGTCAAGGAGTGCTCCCGGTGGTCTGGTGCAGGAGGTGCAGGATGTGTGCCGGCTCGGCGAAGGGGTCCAGGCGCACGTAGTTCGAGGTCGACCAGGTGAAGGTCGCACCGGTCACCTCGTCGCGTACCTCGAACGGCACGTCGTAGGGCAGGCCGAGGGCCGGCATGTCGAGTCGCACCGTCGCCTCCCGGGCGCCGTGCGGGTCGAGGTTGACCACGACCAGGACGACGTCATCGCCGGTTTTCTTGCTCCAGCACATGACGTCGGGCGAGTCGACCTCGTGGAAGACGATGTTGCGCAGCCAGTGCGTCGCCGGGTGCTCCCGGCGGAACCGGTTGAGCATCGTCAGGTACGGGGCCAGCGTGCGCTCGGGCGTCGACCAGTCGCGTGGGCGTAGCTGGTACTTCTCCGAGTCCAGGTACTCCTCGCTCCCCGGGCGTTCGGCGACGTGCTCGTACAGCTCGTACCCGGCGTAGACGCCGTAGGACGGGGCCAGCAGCGCGGCGAGCACAGCCCGGGTCTTGAAGATCGGCGGGCCCCCGTACTGCAGCGAGGCGTGCAGGATGTCGGGCGTGTTGAGGAAGAAGTTCGGCCGCATGTGGTCGCTCGCCGCTGCCAGCTCCAGCGCGTAGTCCTGCAGCTCGGTCTTGCCGACCCGCCAGGTGAAGTACGTGTAGGACTGGGTGAATCCGATCCGGCCGAGGTCGTGCATCATCGCCGGCCGGGTGAACGCCTCGGCGAGAAACAGCACGTCGGGGTCGGTGCGCTTGACCTCGGCGATCAGCCACTCCCAGAAGTCCAGCGGCTTGGTGTGCGGGTTGTCGACCCGGAAAACCAGGACGCCGTGGCCGACCCAGAGCCGCACGACCCGCAGCACCTCGGCGTACAGCGGCTCGGGGTCGTTGTCGAAGTTGAGCGGGTAGATGTCCTGGTACTTCTTCGGTGGGTTTTCTGCGTACGCGATGGTGCCGTCGACCCGCGTGGTGAACCACTCCGGGTGCTCGGTGGCCCAGGGGTGGTCGGGTGCGCACTGCAACGCCAGGTCCAGGGCCACCTCCATGCCGAGCTCGCGGGTGCGGGCGACGAAGGCGTCGAAGTCGTCGAACGTACCGAGGTCGGGGTGCAGGGCGTCGTGGCCGCCGGCGCTGCTGCCGATCGCCCAGGGCGACCCGGGGTCGGCCGGGCCGGGGGTCAGCGTGTTGTTGGGACCTTTGCGGTTGACCTCGCCGATCGGGTGCACGGGCGGCAGGTAGACGACGTCGAAGCCCATCCCGGCGACCGCGGGCAGCCGCGCCATCGCGGTACGCAGGGAGCCGCCTCGCAGGATGCCGTCCGCGTCCGGGGCCGCGCCCTCGCTGCGCGGGAAGAACTCGTACCAGGCGCCGTACAGCGCCCGCTGGCGGTCGACCTGCACGGTGCGCGTCTTGGCCGTCGTGACGAGCTCCCGCAGCGGCGCCCCCACCAGCAGGTCCACCAGCGCGGTACCGGCGGCCAGCCGCTCGGCCGCGGGGAGGGCGGTGTCGCGCAGCGTCGCCACCGCGGTCTTGACCGTCCTGCGAGCACCTTTGACGACACCCTTGGCCGCCCGCTCGAACAGCCGTGCCCCGTCCTCCAGCACCACCTCGACGTCGACGCCGGCATCGACCTTGAGGGGCGCGTCGTGCCACCAGGTGCCGAGCGGGTCGCTCCAGGCCTGCACCGTGAAGGTCCAGGCGCCGGGCGCGTCGACCAGCAGCTCGGCCGACCAGCGGTCGGTCCCGGGCTGACCCGGCAGCATCCGCAGGAACGGCGCCGGGCGGCCGTCGGCGCGGGTCACGGCGATGTCGGCGGCGACCGCGTCATGTCCTTCGCGGAAGACCGTCGCGGAGACCGTCACCAGCTCTCCGACGACCGCGCGCGCCGGATACCGCCCGCACGACACGGTCGGCTGGACGTCCTGGATGCCGATTCGACCTACCACTCCGCGGACGTTACCCAGGCGCGCGCACCGTGAACGCCCGGACCCGTCAGCCACGCTCGCGGCGGGGACCAACCGACCGATAGGGTCGCTGGCGTGAGAGCGCTCCGACGGTTCACCGTCCGCCTGGCCCTGCCCGCTCCGCTCGCACCCCTCGGTGAGCTGGTGCTGAACCTGAGGTGGTCGTGGCACCCGGCCTCGCTGGACCTGTTCGCCTCGGTCGACCCGGTCACCTGGGCCGCCGTCGGCCGGGACCCGGTGCGGCTGCTCGGCCAGGTCAGCCCGCTTCGGCTTGCCGAGCTCGCCGCCGAACCGGCCTTCCTGGCCCGACTCGCGGCCGCCCACGCCGACCTGCAGGACTACCTGTCGACGCCGCGCTGGTATCAGGAGCTGGACTCGGCGAGCGCACCGCCGAGCTCGATCGCGTACTTCTCCCCGGAGTTCGGCATCACCGAGTCGCTGCCCCAGTATTCGGGGGGCCTGGGGATCCTGGCCGGCGACCACTTGAAGGCAGCCTCCGACCTCGGCGTGCCGATCCTGGGCGTCGGGCTGCTCTACCGCGCCGGCTACTTCAAGCAGAGCCTGTCCGCCGAGGGCTGGCAGCAGGAGCGCTACCCCCCACTGGACCCGCACGGCCTGCCGCTGACACTGCTCACGACCGCCTCTGGTGCGCCGCTCGAGGTGCAGGTCGGGCTGCCCGACGGTCAGCAGATGCATGCCCAGGTGTGGCGCGCGCAGGTCGGCCGCATACCGCTGCTGCTGCTGGACTCCGACGTGGAGGCCAACGCCCCGGAGCAGCGCCAGGTGACCGACCGGCTGTACGGCGGCGGCAGCGACCACCGGCTGCACCAGGAGATGCTGCTCGGGATCGGTGGCGTCCGGGCGATCCGCGCCTGGACCGCGCTGACCGGCGATCCCGCGCCGGAGGTCTTCCACACCAACGAGGGGCACGCCGGGTTCCTCGGCGTCGAGCGGATCCGCGAGCTGGTCGCGGCGAGCCTGTCCTACGACGAGGCGCGTGAGGCGGTCCGCGCGGGCACCGTGTTCACGACCCACACCCCGGTGCCGGCCGGTATCGACCGCTTCCCGCGCGACATCGTCGCGCGCTACTTCGGTGCCGGTACCGAATGGGCGTCACTGCCCGTCGAGGGAATCCTGGCGCTCGGCGCCGAGGACGACCCGCAGGTGTTCAACATGGCGCACATGGGCCTGCGGATGGCGCAGCGCCGCAACGGTGTCGCGCAGCTGCACGGGATCGTCAGCCGCGACATGTTCGCCGGGCTCTGGCCGGGCTTCGACACCGCCGAGGTGCCGATCACCTCGGTGACCAACGGGGTGCACGCCCCAACCTGGGTGTCCCGCGAGGTCTTCGAGCTGGCCGAGGCGCAAGGTGGCAGCGCCACCGAGGCGCAGGCGTGGGAGGCGGTCGCGAAGGTCGCCGACACCGACATCTGGCGGACCCGGCGGCTGCTGCGCGAGCGGCTCGTGCAGGAGGTCCGCCGAAGGCTCCGGGAGTCGTGGCTGCAGCGGGGGGCCACCGACGCCGAGCTGGGCTGGACGAGCTCGGTGTTCGACCCGGAAGTGCTGACGATCGGCTTCGCGCGCCGGGTCCCCTCGTACAAGCGGCTGACGTTGATGATGCGCGACCCCGAGCGGCTCACGGCGCTGCTGCTCGACGCGGAGCGGCCGGTGCAGTTCGTGATCGCCGGCAAGGCGCACCCCGCGGACGACGGCGGCAAGGAGCTGGTGCAGCAGATCGTGCGCTTCGCCGACCAGGCCGGTGTGCGGCACCGGATGGCGTTCCTGCCCGACTACGACATCGGGATGGCCCGCTACCTCTACGGCGGCTGTGACGTCTGGCTCAACAACCCGTTGCGGCCGTTGGAGGCCTGCGGCACGTCGGGCATGAAGTCGGCGCTCAACGGCGGCCTCAACCTGTCGATCCTGGACGGCTGGTGGGACGAGATGTACGACGGCGAGAACGGCTGGGCGATCCCCACCGCCGACGGCGTCACCGACCCGGACCGGCGCGACGACCTGGAGGCGTCGGCGTTCTACGAGCTCGTGGAAAAACAGGTGCGTACCCGCTTCTACGACGTGGACGACGCGGGCGTGCCGCAGCGCTGGGTCGACATGGTCCGCCACACCCTGCAGACGCTTGGCCCGAAGGTGCTGGCCAGCCGGATGGTTCGTGACTACGTCCAGCAGCTGTACGCGCCGGCGGCTCAGGCGAGCCGGGCGCTCGCCGTCTCCTCGTACGCCCCGGCGCGCGAAGTCGCGGCCTGGCGGGCCGACGTCACCGCCCGCTGGCCCTCGGTGCGGGTCGTGCACGTCGACACCGGCGGCGTCGCCGACGCGCCGGAGGTGGGCACCAGCCTGGGGCTGCGCGCCAGCGTGGACCTCGCCGGCTTGCCCGCCAAGGCCGTGGTGGTGCAGGCGGTCTACGGCCGCGTGGACGAGTCCGACGACATCCACCGGCCCGCCACCAGGGTCCTGACGCACGTCGACGACGGCGAGGACGGGCTGTCGCGTTTCGAGGGCGAGGTGCCGCTGGACCGGGCCGGCTCGTTCGGTTACACGGTCCGTGTCCTGCCGCACCACGACCTACTGCCCGGTGACGCCGACCTGGCGCTGGTGACGACGGCCTGAGCGCCGATCATCTCGATTCCCGCGCCGCCGGTGACCTGAGCCGCGATGGCAGGTAGCGGGCCCCCGGGGCCGCCCTGACCGGCCTGGTCCTGCGGGTGGGCCAGCGCGCACCGCCGCAGCGATAGCCAGGCGCAGCCGATGCGCGTCGACAGCCCCGCGCAGCGCCTCTGCAGAACGTCTACGCGGGCGAGCCCGGTAGCGCCGAGATGGCCGGCGCCGGTCCCGGTCGTTCCTGCCGTGAGGCTCAGCGGTGGACCTTCAGCAGCACCACCGAGCGGGAGCAGGCGCCCAGCCGGTCCGTCACGACCGCGCCGACCGCCAGCCGCCCGGCGGTGTCCAGCACCACCTCGTACGAGCTTGCCCACGGCTCGCCCGGCAGCACCAGCTCGCGGTCGTGCGCGCCGGCGTGCAGCAGCAGCAGGAAGCTGTCGTCGGTGACCGGCTCGCCGCGCGGCCCGCGGGTGCGGATCCCGTGCCCGTCGAGGTACATACCCAGGCTCGTCACGCCCGGGTCGAACCAGTGGTCGCTGCCCAGCTCGACCCCGTCAGCGCCGAACCACGCCAGGTCCTTCACGCCTGCGCTACCGACGGCGCGCCCCGAGAAAAAGGCGCGCTGGCGGAACACCGGGTGCTCCCGGCGCAGCGCGACCAGCCGCGCGACCAGGTCGCGCAGGGCGAGCGCGTCCCCGTCCAGGTCCCAGGTCATCCACGACAGCGGGCCGTCCTGGCAGTACGCGTTGTTGTTGCCCAGCTGGCTGCGGCGTACCTCGTCGCCCATCGACAGCATCGGCACCCCGGTGCTCAGCAGCAGCGTGGTCAGCAGGTTGCGGGCCTGCCTCAGCCGCAGCTCGTTGACGGCCGGATCGTCCGTCTCGCCCTCCACGCCGCAGTTCCAGCTGCGGTTGTGCGCCTCCCCGTCGCGGCCGGCCTCGCCGTTGGCGTCGTTGCGCTTCACCTCGTACGTCGTCAGGTCGCGCAGGGTGAAGCCGTCATGGGCGGTGACGAAGTTGATGGAGGCATACGGCCGGCGCCCGTCGTCCTGGTAGAGGTCCGAGGAGCCGGACAGCCGGTAGGCCAGGTCGCGCACGCCGGACCCCTGCCCCCGCCAGACGTCCCGGACGGTGTCGCGGTACTGGCCGTTCCACTCCGTCCACAGCGGCGGGAACTGGCCGACCTGGTAGCCGCCCTCGCCGACGTCCCACGGCTCCGCCACGAGCTTGACCGAGCTCACGACCGGGTCCTGCTGGATGACGTCGAAGAAGGCCGACAGCTTGTCGACGTCGTGGAAGGAGCGCGCCAGCGCGGACGCCAGGTCGAAGCGGAAGCCGTCGACGTGCATCTCGGTGACCCAGTAGCGCAGCGAGTCCATGATCATCTGCAGCACGTGCGGGGAGCGGACGTCCAGGGTGTTGCCGCAGCCGGTGTAGTCGCGGTAGCGGGCCCGGTCGTGCTCCTCGGTGCGGTAGTACGAGGTGTTGTCGATCCCGCGCCACGAGAGCGTCGGGCCGGTCTCGTCGCCCTCGGCGGTGTGGTTGTAGACGACGTCGAGCAGCACCTCGATGTCGGCGGCGTGCAGGGCGCGCACCATCGCCTTGAACTCCCGCACCTGCTCGCCGCGCGAGCCGCTGGAGCTGTACGCGGCGTGCGGCGCGAAGTAGCCCACCGAGTTGTAGCCCCAGTAGTTGGTCAGCCCCCGCCGCAGCAGCTGCGGCTCACTGACGAAGTGGTGCACCGGCATCAGCTCCACCGCGGTGACCCCGAGCGCCGCCAGGTGCTCGATGGCCGCGGGGTGCGCCAGCCCGGCATACGTGCCGCGCAGGTGCTCGGGGATGCCGGGGTGGCGGGCGGTGAAGCCCTTGACGTGCAGCTCGTAGATGACGGTGTCGGCCCAGGCGTGCAGCGGCCGGTGGTCCTCGCCCCAGGGGAAGACGTCGTGCACGACGATCGAGCGCGGAACGTAGGGCGCGCTGTCCTGGTGCTGCTGCTGGCGGTCGCGGCCGGGTGTCGAGCCGAGCACCGCGTCGTCCAGCCGCAGCTCGCCGTCGACCGCGCGCGCGTACGGGTCCAGCAGCAGCTTGCCCGGGTTGAACCGCTGGCCCCGCGCGGGGTCGAACGGGCCGTCGACCCGGAACCCGTAGCGGGCCGTCGGCCCGACCTGCGGGACGTAGCCGTGCCAGACGTGGAAGGTCGACTCCTCCAGCGGGATCCGGGTCTCGCGGCCGGCCTCGTCGAACAGGCAGACGTCGACCGCCTCCGCCCCCCGGCTGTACAGCGCGAAGTTCGTACCCTCGCCGTCCCAGGTTGCGCCGAGCGGCGCGGGGCGGCCGGGCCAGGGCCGCGACGGATCCTGCGGGACGGTCACTGCGGGATCTCACGGTGTCCGGGGCCGTGCATCGCGTGCAGCAGGGCGTGCCGGCCGGCGTGGCCGACATGGGCGCCGACGGCACCGGGCTCGTCGTGCGCAAGCACCAGGTGACCCAGCAGCTTCTCGTGGTCGACCAGCAGGTCGGCCCAGGTGCTGACCAGCGAGGCGGCGGCGACGAGCGCCTCCAGGCGTACCCGCAGCGGCAGCAGGAGCAGTTCCCGCTCGAGGACCTGCACGAGGTCCTCGGGGAGCAGCGCGGTCTGCTCGTCCTGCGCGGGCAGGTCCAGACCGGGCAGGTCGAGCTCCGGTACCTCGACCACGGTCGGGTCGTCCAACTCCAGCACGTCGTCGTCTTCGTCGTACGCCGCCTCGACCTCGGCCAGCGACATGCCGGCCTCGGCCGCCCAGCGGGCCTCCTCCGCCAGGTCGACGTCCTCCGTCAGGGCTGCGAAGAACGCGTCCTGCCAGCGCTCCAGCAGCTCGCGGACGGCTTCGCATCGCTCGAGAGCTGCCGCGAGGTCGCGCTCGGCGGGACGCAGCAGCGCGGCCGACAGGGCCCGGGCGGTGTCGCCGGGCAGGTCGAGCAGTGGGTCGCTGGAGGAGACGGTGTGCACCACACCGTGGGAGTCCCGGAACACGTTGCGCACACTAAGGTCCGGCTGCCCCCGACCGGGTGGTGGCGCGACGAGGTGGAGGCAGGCATGGCTGACGGCGAGCTCGTTCGGCTCGAGGTCGAGGACGGCGTAGGCACCCTGCGCCTCGACCGGCCCAAGATGAACGCCATCAACGGACAGCTGCGGGCCGAGCTGGAGGACGCCGCCGTCGAGGCCCGCGACCGCGCCGACGTACGCGCGGTGGTGCTGTACGGCGGCGAACGGGTGTTCGCGGCGGGCGCCGACATCACCGAGATGGCCGCCATGTCCTACCCCGAGATGGTGGCCTGGGGCACCCTGCTGCAGGAGACGTTCAAGGTCGTCGCACGGCTGCCCAAGCCGGTGGTTGCCGCCGTCACGGGGTACGCGCTGGGTGGCGGCTTCGAGCTGGCCCTGACGGCCGACTTCCGGGTCGTGGGGGAGCGGGCCAAGCTCGGCGTACCGGAGATCCAGCTCGGGATCATCCCTGGCGCGGGCGGCACCCAGCGGCTCACCCGGCTGATCGGCCCGGCCAGGGCCAAGTCGATGGTGTTCACCGGTCGGCACGTCGGCGCGGAAGAGGCGCTGGCCGTGGGCATCGCCGATTTCGTCGTGCCAGATGCGGGCGTCTACGAGTCCGCCCGCGAGATGGCCGCGCAGTTCGTTGCCGGACCGGCCGTCGCGCTGCGCAACGCCAAGCAGGCCATCGACGACGGCCTGGAGATGAGCCTGGACGCCGGGCTGCGCCTGGAGTCCTCGCTGTTCACGGCCCTTTTCGGCACCGATGACCAGAGCGTCGGGATGGCCTCGTTCCTGACGGACGGGCCCGGTAAGGCGACCTTCTCCGGGAGGTGACTGTCACGTTGCGGACTTTCAACCCCCGGGTAATCTGTCGTTACCACGGCGGCGAGCGGGAGTTCCCGCCGCGCCCCCCGAGCTGACGGAGGTCGGCGCACCAGCATGAACATCGTCGTACTGGTCAAGCAGGTGCCTGACACCTGGGCCGAGCGCAAGCTCGACCCCACCAGCAAGACCCTGGACCGCGCCTCCGTCGACGTCGTGATGAACGAGATCGACGAGTACGCCGTCGAGGAGGCCCTGCGGCTCAAGGAGGGGCACGGCGGTGAGGTGACCATCCTGACGATGGGGCCCGACCGCGCGATCGAGACGATCCGCAAGGCGCTGTCGATGGGCGCCGACAAGGCCGTGCACCTGTGCGACCCCATCCTGGCCGGCTCCGACGCGGTGCAGACCTCGTACGCGCTCGCCAAGGTCCTGGAGAGCCTCGAGTACGACCTGGTCCTCGCCGGGTCGGAGGCCACCGACAGCCGGATGTCGGTGATGACGGCGCTGCTTGCCGAGCGCACCGGTCACCCGCAGCTCTCCGGCGCCCGCAAGGTGACCGCCGACGGGTCCGTCGTGCGCATCGAGCGGCAGCACGAGAGCGGCTATGACGTCGTCGAGGCCCCGACCCCGGCCTTCGTCTCCGTTGTCGAGAAGATCAACGAGCCGCGCTACCCGTCGTTCAAGGGAATCATGGCTGCGAAGAAGAAGCCGCTCACGACGCTCACCGCCGCCGACGCGGGCATCGACGCAGGGCAGGTCGGCCTGGCCACCGCCCCGTCGCAGGTCGTCGACTTCGCCACCAAGCCGCCACGACAGGGCGGTCAGATCGTCAAGGACGAAGGTGACGGCGGCAGCAAGGTCGCCGAGTTCCTCGCGTCGCAGAAGTTCGTCTGAGAGGGCTGGAACTGTTATGGCTGAGGTCCTGGTCCTCATCGACCACGTCGAGGGCACCCCGAAGAAGGTTTCCTACGAGCTGTTGACGCTGGCCCGCACCCTGGGCTCGCCGTCGGCCGTCGTGCTCGGTCAGGGTGCGTCCGCCGCTGCCGAGAAGGTCGCTGCGTACGGCGCCGAGAAGGTCTACGTCAACGAGGCCGAGGAGCTCGACACCTACCTCGCGGGCCCCAAGGCAACCGTCCTCGCGCAGCTGGTCGGATCGGCCTCGCCAGTCGCCGTCCTGCTGCCGAGTAATGCCGAGGGCAAGGAGGTCGCGGCCCGGCTCGCCATCAAGACCGGCGGGGGACTGGTCACCGACGCCGTGGGTGTCACCACGGAGCTGGTTGCCGAGCAGCCGATCTTCGGTGGCAGCGTCGTCGTGCAGTCGCGCGTGCAGACGGGTGTCCCGATCATCACGGTCCGCGCCAACTCGACGGCGCCCAGCGAGCAGGCCGGTGCCGGCGCGGTGGAGCAGGTCACCGCAACGTTCTCGGCGGCCGACAAGGCGGCCCGGGTGATCGAGTCCGTCGTGGAGGACAAGGGCGGTCGGCCGGTCCTCGGAGACGCCTCCGTCGTCGTCTCCGGCGGTCGGGGGGTCGGCAGCCCCGAGAACTTCTCGATCATCGAGAAGCTCGCCGACAGCCTCGGCGCAGCCGTCGGCGCCTCGCGTGCCGCGACCGACGCCGGCTGGTACCCGCACCAGAACCAGGTCGGCCAGACCGGCCAGACCGTGTCGCCGCAGCTGTACATCGCGGTCGGCATCTCCGGAGCCATCCAGCACCGAGCCGGCATGCAGACCAGCAAGACCATCGTGGCGATCAACAAGGACGCCGAGGCGCCGATCTTCGAGCTCGCCGACTTCGGCCTGGTCGGCGATCTGAACACCGTGGTCCCGGCCTTGACCGAGGAGATCACGCGCCGCAAGGGCTGACCCACGGGTGCCGTCAGCCGGCCCGGCCGCCCCGAGGGGCTGCCGGGCCGCTGCGCGTCCGCCCGCCTCCCCTGCGCCAGTGCACTTCCCCTGCGTGAGTGCACTTCCCCTGCGTGAGGTCACTGACGGAGGCCGGTTTGGCGCCCTCGCGAAGGGGAGGCGGAGTTGCGGGGGACGGCGCGGAGTGTGTCCCCTTCGATGGGTCACTCCCAGGGGTCGCTTCGGCGCACTATCGAAGGGGAGGCCGCTGGGGGAGGGGGCGCGGCACGCTGTCCGGGCTGCCCCGGGCGTCTGCGGGTCCGAGTGGACGGCCCGACCGGCCGTGGCGCAGTCCCACGCGTAGGCTCGGCCCGTGGCGTACCTGGACCATGCGGCGTCGACGCCTGTGCTCCCCGAGGCCGTCGATGCCGTCCTGACGGCAATGACCATGGGCGGCAACGCCTCCTCGCTGCACGGGTCCGGCAGGCGGGCCAGGCGGGCGGCCGAGGAGGCCCGCGAGAGCGTCGCGGCCTCGCTCGGCGCCCGGCCGTCGGAGGTGTTGTTCACCAGCGGCGGCACTGAGAGCGACAACCTCGCGGTCAAGGGGATGTTCTGGGCGCGCAGAGCCGCCGACCCCCGGCGCACCCGCATCCTGGCCAGTGCGGTGGAGCACCACGCCGTCATCGACGCTGTCGAGTGGCTGGTCGCCCACGACGGCGCGACGGTCACCTGGCTGCCGGTCGACGGGCTCGGCCGAGTGCATCCGGAGGTCCTCGCCGGTGCGCTCGACGACGACGTCGCCCTGGTCAGCGTGATGTGGGCCAACAACGAGGTCGGGACCATCCAGCCGATCAGCGCCCTCGCGGACGTCGCCCATGGTGCCGGCGTGCCCCTGCACACCGATGCGGTGCAGGCCGTCGGTCAGCTGCCCGTCGACTTCGCCGCCAGCGGGGTCGACGCCCTCACGGTGACCGGCCACAAGTACGGCGGCCCGCTCGGCACCGGCGCGCTCCTGCTCGGCCGGTCCGTCGAGTGCACCCCGCTGCTGCACGGCGGCGGCCAGGAGCGCGACGTGCGCTCCGGCACCCTCGACGTGCCGTCGCTGGCGGGCCTGGCCGCCGCCACCGCCGTCGCCGTCGATCGGCAGCCCGAGACGGCCCGTCGACTGTCCGCCCTGCGCGACGACCTGGTGCGTCGGGTCCTCGCCGCCGTCCCCGACGCCGTGCTCAACGGCGACCCCGTCGACCGGCTGCCCGGCAACGCGCACTTCTCCTTCCCGGGCTGCGAGGGCGACTCCCTGCTGCTGCTGCTGGACGCCCGTGACGTGGAGGTCTCGACCGGGTCCGCCTGCTCCGCCGGCGTCGCCAGGCCCTCGCACGTCCTGGTCGCGATGGGCGCCGACCCCGAGCGCGCCCGCGGTTCGCTGCGCTTCTCGCTGGGCTCCACCTCCACGGCCGCCGACGTCGACGCCCTGCTCGACGCGCTCCCCGCCGTCGTCGAGCGCGCCCGGCGCGTCCCGACCCGGTGAGGCCGCTGGCCGCTGTCACGTCGCTGCCGGGAGCGGTCACCGGCGGGTTGCGGTGAGGCTGCTCGCCGCAATGTCCGGCGGGGTCGACTCCGCCGTTGCCGCGGCGCTCGCTGTGGAGGCCGGCCATGACGTCACCGGCGTGCACCTCGCGCTGTCCGAGGCCCCTGCCGAGCTGCGTACCGGCGCTCGCGGCTGCTGCAGCCGGGAGGACGCCCGCGACGCCGCCCGCGCCGCCGACGTGCTGGGTATCCCCTTCTACGTCTGGGACCTCGCCGAACGCTTCAGCGCCGACGTCGTGGACGATTTCGTCGCGGAGTACGCCGCCGGCCGGACCCCCAACCCGTGCCTGCGGTGCAACGAGCACATCAAGTTCACCGCCGTCCTCGAGCGCGCGCTGGCGCTGGGCTTCGACGCGGTCGTCACCGGCCACCACGCCCGCCTCTCGCAGGGTGTGCTGCGCCGCTCCGTCGATCTCGCGAAGGACCAGTCGTACGTCCTGGCGGTGCTGCGCCCGGACCAGCTCGCCGCCACCGTGCTGCCGCTGGGCGAGCTCACCAAGGCCGAGGTCCGGGAGCAGGCGGCCGCCCGCGGGCTCGGCGTCGCCGACAAGCCCGACTCGCACGACGTCTGCTTCATCGCTGACGGCGACACCGCAGGCTTCCTGCGCCGACGGCTCGGCGAGCAGCCCGGCCCGGTCGTCGACGCGCTGACCGGAGCCGTTGTCGGGCGGCACACGGGGGCGTACGCCTTCACCGTCGGTCAGCGCCGCGGGCTGGACCTGCGGGTGCCCGCGGTCGACGGCCGCCCGCGCTATGTCCTTGCGGTCGAGCCCGTCACACGCACCGTCACGGTCGGCCCGGCCCGGGCCCTCGA
Source organism: Mycobacteriales bacterium (assembly GCA_046593925.1). Classification (GTDB taxonomy): domain Bacteria; phylum Actinomycetota; class Actinomycetes; order Mycobacteriales; family SCTD01; genus JAYVYM01. Next base: position 7,225 of record JBKJQN010000020.1, on the reverse strand, counting down.
CGTGCTGGCCCTCGAGGCCGACCGGCCGGTCTGGACCGGCCAGGAGCTGCCCCTGCCGCTGGCCTGCGGGGTGCAGCTGCGCGCGCACGGGACGGTGCACCCCGCGGTCGTCAGCGCGCAGGGCGCCGGCTGGTCGCTCGCACTCGGCAGCCCGGCCCGCGGGGTTGCGCCGGGGCAGGCCGCCGTGCTGTATGACGGTGACCGGGTGCTCGCGAGCGCCACGCTGCGCTGAGCCGGCCGGCTGTCGGACGCCCGCACTACGCTCGAAGCTATGGCCGGTGAGAACAGAGGACTGCCCCACCTCGGGCCGGGCGCCGCCCACCCGGCCGGCGCGTGAGCACCCCCGACACGCTGCCGTGGGGGACCGGTACGGCCACCGGGATCGGCAGCCTGCCCGGCACCGACCCGGTCGAGGCGATCAGGATGGTGCTGAACGAGCTCGAAGCGCTGCCGTTCCTGCCCGAGCTGCCCGCCCGGGGGCCCGACGGCGACCTGGCCGGGCGCACCTGTGCGCTGCTGGCCGACCTGCCGGTGGACCTGCAGCCGGGCGGCTGGCGGCTGGTGGAGCGGCCGGGCCGGGATCAGCGCCGGGCGCACGACGCGCTCTCCCGCGACCTGGACGCACTCGAGGAGGCAGCGGCCACCTCGCCGCCCGCCCTGTTCAAGGTCCAGGCGGCGGGGCCGTGGACGTTGGCGTCGGTGCTGGAGCTGCGCGGCCTGGAGCGGGCGCTGTCCGACCCGGGCGCCGTCCGCGACCTCACCGCGAGCCTGGCCGAAGGGCTGACGGCCCACCTGGCTGACCTGCGCCGGCGGCTGCCCGGCACCGTGCTGCTGCTCCAGCTCGACGAGCCGGCCCTGCCGGCGGTGCTCGCCGCCCGGGTACCCACGAGCAGCGGCTTCGCGACCCTGCGCGCCCCGCAGCCGCAGCTGGTCGCCGACCATCTGCGCACCGTGCTTTCCGTCTCCGACCAGAGCGTCGTGCACTGCTGCGCGCCGCACCCGCCGCTGGCCTTGCTGCTGCAGGCCGGCGCCCGGCACCTGTCCGTGGACGCCGCGCTGCTCTCGGAGTCCGACGACGACGTGCTCGGCGCCGCCGCCGAGCGTGGCGCCGGACTGCTGCTGGGCTGTGTGCCGGCCGTCGACGCCCCGCTCGCACCGGTCGCTGACGTGCTGGCCCCGGTCCGCCGGCTGTGGCGCCGGCTCGGCCTGTCGCCCGAGCAGCTTGCGCGCACCGTCGTCATCACCCCGACCTGCGGCCTCGCCGGCGCCTCGGCCGCGTACGCACCGAGGGCCCTGCGGCTCTGCGTACAGGCTGCCCGCGCGCTGGAGAAGGAGCCGCTGTGACCGCGCAACCGGCCACCGACGACGCCCGGGTGAGGCATGCGGTGCTGGCCCGCGAGGTGGAGGAGCACTCCTTCCGCTACTACGTTCTCGACGCGCCTACCACCTCCGACGCGGGCTACGACGCGGCGATGGCCGAGCTGTGGGAGCTCGAGGACGCGCACCCGGAGCTGCGGACGGCCGACTCACCGACCCAGAAGGTGATGGGCACCTGGTCGACCGACTTCGCTCCCGTCGAGCACCTCGAGCGGTTGATGAGCCTGGGCAACGTGTTCGACGCCGTCGAGCTCGAGGCGTGGGCGGGCCGGGTGCACAAGGAGGTCGGCGACGCGGCGCGCTGGCTGTGCGAGCTGAAGATCGACGGCCTGGCGGTCGACCTGGTCTACTCCGGCGGCCAGCTCGTTCGGGCCGCCACCCGCGGCGACGGCCGTACCGGCGAGGACATCACATCCAACATCCGTACGCTGCGCAGCGTCCCGCCCCGGCTGCTCGGCGATGGCGTACCGGCGCTGCTGGAGGTACGCGGTGAGGTCTTCATCGCCAGCGCGGACTTCACCACGCTGAACGAGCGACTGGTCGCCGAGGGGCGGTCGCCGTTCGCCAACCCGCGCAACGCCGCCGCCGGCAGCCTGCGCCAGAAGGACCCGCGGGTGACCGCGACGCGTCCGCTGAGCCTGACACTGCACGGCCTCGGGGCGCGCGAGGGCTGGGAGCCGGCCACGCAGAGCGGTGCGTATGCGCAGCTGCAGGCATGGGGCCTGCCGGTGAGCAGCCGGTTCGAGGTCTTCGACGACCTGGCCGGTGTGCTCGGCTTCATCGGGCACTGGGGTGAGCACCGGCACGACGTGGAGCATGAGATCGACGGGATCGTCGTCAAGGTCGACCAGCTGCCGCTGCAACGCCGGCTCGGCGCCACCAGCAGCGCGCCGCGCTGGGCGATCGCCCACAAGTACCCGCCGGAGGAGGCCACGACCACGCTCCACGACATCCGGGTCAACGTCGGCCGGACCGGCCGGGTCACGCCGTTTGCGTATATGGAGCCGGTGCTCGTCGGCGGCGTCATGGTCAAGCTGGCGACGCTGCACAACCAGGACGAGGTACGCCGCAAGGGCGTGCTGATCGGCGACACCGTCGTCGTACGGCGGGCCGGCGATGTGATCCCCGAGGTGGTCGGGCCGGTCGTGGCGTTGCGCGACGGCAGCGAGCGCGCTTTCGTGATGCCGACCTCCTGCCCGGAGTGCGGCACCGGGCTGAGCCGGCCCGATGGCGAGGTCGACGTGCGCTGCCCCAATGCGGTCAGCTGTCCTGCGCAGCTGCGGGAGGCGGTCTTCCACTTCGCCGGGCGGGGCGCCCTGGACATCGACGGGCTCGGCTACGAGACCGCGACGGTGCTGACCGAGACCGGTCGGCTGACCGACGTCGGCGGGGTGTTCCACCTCATCCCGGAGTCCTTCGAGGGGCTGCGCGGCTTCGGGCCGAAAAAGGTCGCGCAGATCATGGCCGGGCTGCAGGCCGCGCGGGAGCGACCCCTGTGGCGGCTGCTGGTCGGCCTGTCGGTCCGGCACGTCGGCCCGACGGCCGCCCAGGACGTCGCCCGGCACTTCCGGACCCTGGACGCCATCATCCACGCCACCCCGGAGGAGCTCGCCGCCGTCGAGGGCGTCGGCCCGGTCGTCGCCCAGGCGCTCGCGGACTGGTTCGCCGACCTGCGGCACCGCGAGATCGTCGAGCGACTGAGGGCCGGCGGCGCCCGGGTTGCCGACGAGGGCAGCGAGAGCGGCCCCCGGCCGCTCGAGGGGGTCACCGTCGTCGTCACCGGGACGCTCGCGTCCTACAGCCGCGACGGGGCCACCGAGGCGGTCCAGTCCCGTGGGGGCAAAGTTACCGGCAGCGTCAGCAAGAAGACCGACTTCGTGGTCGTTGGCACCGAGCCCGGCGCCGCCAAGCACGACCGGGCCAGGAAGCTCGGCGTCCCGGTGCTCGACAACGAGGGGCTCGGCATCCTGCTGAGCGACGGCCCCGACGCCGCCCGGGCGGTTGCACAGGCTCCGGACGCCCCGCTGCCCTCCGCCGCCGACCCGCCGGACGACTCGGACTAGGCCGATCGGTCCATCGAGTCGCCGGGGTCCCTGGTCGAGAACGCGGGGGAGAGCCCGGACCGGCCTGCAGACCCATCGACGGGAGTACGACGACCGTGAGCCGACCGAGCGACCGGCGCAACTGCCTGGACGGCGCCCGGCCGCGCGAGCTGCGCTCCCTGGTGACCTGCGTCGGGGCGGTCGGGGCGGTGCTCATCGTCAGCAGCCTGCTACGGCTGCACCCGGCGGCGGCTGAGCTCGAGCCGGCCTTCTGGCTGCTCTGCGGGCTACTCGTGCTCACCGAGGTGCGACCGCTGTTCACCGCCGGCACCAGCGACGCCAACGGCCTCACCCTGTCGACGGCGTTCGTCTTCGCGGTCCTGCTGCGCTACGGCCTGCCCGCCGCGCTGACGCTGCAGGCCGCCGTGACGCTGCTGGCGGACCTGGCCCGGCGCAAGGCGTTCTGGCGCACCTGGTTCAACGTGGGGCAGTACACCGTCTCCTGGGCCGCCGCGGCGGGCGTCATGCAGCTCGCCGGCCACCACGCCGGGCTCGGCGACCCGCTGACCCTGACCGGCCGCGACCTGGTCCCGGCGGCGTTCGGCGCCCTGACGTACTTCCTGTGCAACGAGCTGCTCGTCGGGCTGGCGGTCCACTGCCTGACCGGCACCGCGCTGCATGTCGTGCTGCGGCAGGACGCCGGCTACGAGGTCCTGACGACCGCCGCGCTGCTGGCGCTGTCGCCGCTGGTGTGCCTCGCCGTGGAGCGCGGGGCGGCCTTCGTACCGCTGCTGCTGCCGCCTCTGCTGGCCGTGTACGCCGTCGCCAATGTCGCCGTCGACCGTGACCAGCGAGCCCTGTCAGACGGCCTCACCGGGCTCGCGAACCGGGCACTGCTGCACCAGCGCACCGCCGCCGCCCTCGGGGGAGGTGACGTCGCGCTGGTGCTGTTCGACCTCGACCGGTTCAAGGAGGTCAACGACACGCTCGGCCACCACGTTGGTGACCGGCTGCTGCAGGTGGTGGCCGAGCGACTCACGGTGGCTGTCCGCGACTGCGACACGGTGGCCCGCCTGGGAGGTGACGAGTTCGCCCTGGTGCTGCCCGGCCTGCCCGACGCTGCGGCAGCCCTCGCGACGGCCGAGCGGCTGCGCGCGGTGCTGTCCGAGCCGATCGTGCTGGATGGGCTGCTGCTCGACGTCGGCGCGAGCGCCGGGGTCGCCGTGTCACCCGATCACGGCACGGACGTCGAGGAGCTGCTGCGGCACGCCGACGTCGCGATGTACCAGGCCAAGGAGTCCGGGCAGGTCGAGGTGTACGACCCGGCCCGCGACCGGCACACGCCGAGCCGGCTTTCGATGCTCGGCGAGCTGCGACGGGCCCTTGAGACCGACCAGCTCGAGCTGCATTACCAGCCACAGGTCTCGCTGGCCGACGGCCGTGTCGTCGGTGTCGAGGCGCTCGTACGGTGGCGGCACCCGGTACGGGGGCTGGTGCAGCCCGACGACTTCGTCCCGCTCGCCGAGCGGAGCGGGATGGTCCAGGCGCTCACCGCCTGGGTGCTCGACGCGGCCCTGGGTCAGCTCGCCGAGTGGCAGGCCCGCGGCCTGCAGCTAGGACTGGCGGTCAACGTCAGCGTCAAGGACCTGTGCGGCGACACGCTCGCCGGCGAGGTCGAGCGCGGCCTGCGCACGCACGGGGTCGACCCGTCCTGCCTGCAGCTCGAGGTCACCGAGGGGTCGCTGCTCGCGGACCCCGTCCGGGCGGCCCGCACGCTGCAGCGGCTCGCCGACCTCGGCGTGACGCTGTCCCTGGACGACTTCGGGACCGGCTACTCCAGCCTGTCGCACCTGCGCCGGCTGCCGGTCCGGGAGATCAAGATCGACCGCTCGTTCGTGGCGAGCATGGACCGGCCGCGTGACCTCGCCGTCGTGCGCTGCGTCGTCGAACTGGGGCGCGGGCTGGGCATGACGGTCGTCGCTGAGGGCGTCGAGGACGCCTTGACGTTCCACCGGCTCGCCGCCATGGGCTGCGACGTCGCGCAGGGCTGGTTCATCTCGCGGGCGCTGCCTGCGATCGGGCTCATGCCGTGGCTGCACGAGCAGCTCGCGGCCGGTAGGCCGGCCACCTGAGACGCCGGCGAGCCGAGACAGCTGGTGACCGGCTCAGCCGCTGACGGTCGCGGTGATGCCCGCCAGGTGCGCGAGGCGCAGCACCTCCGACTCGCGGAAGCGGGGACCGCCCGGCCGCCCGAGCAGCACCACCCGGTCGGCCCGGCCGACCGGTGCGGCGGCCAGCTCGGTGCCGAGGGCCTCCCAGCGCGCCGGCACCCAGCCGGCCTCCGGGTCCAGCCGGCACGCGCCGGTCAGCGGCAGCCACGGCAGCACCAGTCCGGCCAGATCGGGCGCGGACGTGCTCGCGCCGACGACGCAGCCGCCCCGCTCGAGCAGCACCGCCCAGCCGGCGCGGAAGACGGCCGGCGCGCGCTCGGCGAGCAGCATCAGTGCCTGGTCCGGAGCCGCTGCCAGCGCCTCGACGAGCTCGAGGTCCCCGCGCAGATCGGTGACGCCGTGGTGCGGCCTGATGGACTCGACGACAACGCCCTCGACGGACTGCGCGCTGCTGATCAGGGTGTCGGCGAGCCCTCCCGGAGCGACCACGACGAGCAGGTCGTCGACGGCCCCGCCCGGTCCGCGCTCGACGACGTCCAGGCTGACGATGTCCCCGCCGGCTCGGCCGATCGCCGTCGCCACGGCGCCGAGCATCCCGGGACGGTCGGGCAGCACGACCCGCAGCAGGAAGGACACCGCGTCAGCCTGCCCGACGGGTGTTGCCGGGCTGTTGCGCCCGCGGGTCGGCCGGTATCCCGCCCTAGAGTGGGTGCTCCCGCCGGACACCCCCTTGGAGCAGCATGCCGGACAGCCCCGCGCAGGTGGGAATCACGCGCGAGCACATCGCGCACCTGGCCCGGCTGTCGCGGCTCGCCCTTGACGACACCGAGCTCGACGCACTGGTGGCGCAGCTCGACGTCATCCTCGGCGCGGTGGCGGCGATCGGCGAGGTCACCGACGCGGCCGACGTACCGCCGACGACGCACGCCGTCCCGGTCGAGAACGTCACGCGCCCTGACGTCGTCATGCCGTCCCTGCCGCGGGAGCAGGTGCTGGCGATGGCGCCGGACGCCCAGGACGGCCGCTTCCGGGTGCCCCGCATCCTGGACGACCCTTCGTGACGGAGCTGACCCGCCTCACCGCGTACGAGACCGCCGCCGCGATCGCCGCCGGCGAGGTCAGTGCGGTCGAGGTCGCCCGCGCCCACCTGGACCGGATCGGCGCCGTCGACCACCGGGTGCACGCCTTCCTGCACGTCGACACCGAAGGCGCACTCGCCCAGGCGTCCCGCGTCGACGCGGGGGAGCTCAGCGGGCCGCTGGCCGGTGTCCCGCTGGCCCTGAAGGACGTCCTGTGTACCGAGGGTGTGCCGACGACCGTCGGCAGCCGCATCCTCTCGGGCTGGCGGCCGCCGTACGACGCCACCGTCACGGCCCGGCTCAAGGCCGCCGGCGTCGTCGTGCTGGGCAAGACCAACATGGACGAGTTCGCGATGGGCTCGAGTACCGAGCACAGCGCCTACGGCCCGACGCACAACCCGTGGGACCTGTCCCGCATCCCCGGCGGCAGCGGTGGCGGCTCGGCGGCAGCCGTCGCGTCCTACCAGGCGCCGCTGGCGGTCGGCACCGACACCGGTGGCTCGATCCGGCAGCCTGCATCGTTCACCGGCATCACCGGCATCAAACCCACCTACGG
>JBKJQN010000082.1:0-75245 GCA_046593925.1 Mycobacteriales bacterium | reverse complement strand
CGGCGCAGCCCGCCCCGCGGCGCGGGGTGGCCCCAGTGAGCTCGATCTCGCCGAGGCCGAGCAGCGCGAGCGTTCGGGGCGTCGGGGTGTAGGGAGCGGCACAACTCGCGCAAGGAGTTCGGACCAGCCGCTGGGCCACCACGAGCGTCAAAGAGGAAGCGACGAGGAACGGCTCGACACCCATCTCGACCAGGCGGGTCACCGCGGCGACCGCGTCGTTGGTGTGCAGGGTCGTGAGGACGAGGTGGCCGGTGAGCGAGGCCTGCAGCGCCAGCTCGGCGGTCTCGTGGTCGCGGACCTCACCGACCAGCACGATGTCGGGGTCCTGACGCAGCACGCTGCGCAGCCCGCGGGCGAACGTCATGCCCGAGCGCTCGTGCACCTGCACCTGCGTGATCCCCGCGACCTGCACCTCGACCGGGTCCTCGAGGGTCACGATGTTGCGGTCCGGCGTGCTCACCTGCTGGATCGCGGCGTACAGCGTGTTGGTCTTGCCGGAGCCGGTCGGGGCGGTGATGAGCACCAGCCCCTGCGACTGGATGAGGGCCGCCCCCACGTGCTCGAGCTGGGCCGCGGTCATCCCGGTCTTCGACATCAGGGGAACGTTCTCGGCGCGGGGGAGCAGCCGGATCACGACCTTCTCCCCGTGCAGGGTCGGCAGCGTGGAGATGCGCGCCTCCACCACCATGCCGTCGACGGTGAGCTTCGCGCGGCCGTCCTGCGGGCGCCGCCGCTCGGCGATGTCCAGCCCGGAAACGATCTTGATGCGGCTGACCGCGGCAGAGGTCGCCCCCTTCGGTACGGTCATCACGTCGCGCAGCAGGCCGTCGACGCGGTAGCGGATCCGCAGGTCGGCAGCCTGCGGCTCGACGTGCACGTCGCTGGCGCGGGCGCGTACGGCGTCGGCGAGGACCACGTCCACCAGTCGGACGATCGGGGCGGTGTCGACACCCTGCGCCGCCAGGTCGACGTCGGCGACCTCGTCAGCGCCGATCTCCTCGAACAGCGTCGAGACACCCGAGGCGTCCTCCGACAGCGACCACGCCCGGCTCAGGTGGTCGCGTACCTGGCTGTCGGTCGCCACCACGACCGTCAGCTCGGTGGCGCCGGTGTAGAGCTTGACGTCGTCGAGCGCCACCACGTTGGTCGGGTCGCTGGTCGCGACGGTCACGCGGCTGCCGCTGCGCTCCAGGACCAGCACGCCGCTGCGCTCGGCGACCGGCCGCGGCAGCAGGCGGACGTGCTCCGGGACGACCAGGGTGGCGCCGAGGTCGACCAGCGGCAGCCCGAGCGCCTGGGCCAGCGCCTCGGCGACCTGCTTCTCGGTGCCGAAGCCGGCGCTGATGACCAGCGCACCGAGCCGGGGTCGGGCCTGCCCGGCGGCGGTCGCCTGCTGCAGGGTGAGGACGTGCTGGACCTGCTCCTCGGTGAGCAGGCCCTGCTCGACGAGTACCTCGCCGATCCGGCGGCGGCGGGTGTCTGGGCGCGCCGCAACTGGCCGGGGCTGCGGGAACGGTGTGGTCACGTGCGGTGCATCGGCCGCTCACCCGGCCGGGTGAAGCCCGGCCGGTTCCTACAGTTCCGCGGTCTCGCCGGCGAACGGCTCGGTCAGGCTGCCACCGACCCCGGTGCCGACGTCCTCACGCTGGCCCTTGACACGGCGCTTGCGTTCGGCCCGGCGCTCCCGGTCCTCGCGCTTGTCGCGGCTGGTCCGGTCGTACATCACCAGGCCGGCCGTCTCGCCGGAGCGCGCCACGACCTCCTCGGTGAGCTCGCGCAGCTGCTCGCGCAGATAGTCGCGGGTCGGCACCTCGCCGACGGCCTGCCGCAGCGATGCGAGCTCCCGGGAGAGGTACTCGACCTCGGCCATCAGGCGGGCGTTCTGGGTGCGGTCCTCCTCGAGGCTCACCCGGTCTCGGTCGGCCTGCCGGTTCTGCGCCAACAGGATCAGCGGGGCGGCGTACGACGCCTGCAGTGACAGCAGCAGGGTCAGGAAGGTGAAGGTGTACGGGTCGAACGCGATCGGCGTGATGTTGACGACGACCCAGATGGCGATGAAGATCGACATGTAGACCAGGAACTTCGCCGTCCCCAGGAACCGGGCGATGCGCTCGGAGAAGCGGCCGAAGGTGTCCGGGTCGTAGTGCGGCCGTGGGACCAGCGTGCGGCGCGCCTCGACGGGTGTGTCGAGCCGCGGCCGGCGGGTGCGGCGCTCAGCCACGGCGCACACCGCGGGTCTCGCGCCAGCCGGCGGGCAGCAGGTGGTCGAGCACGTCATCGACGGTGACCGCGCCGAGCAGGTGCTGGTCGGAGTCGACGACCGGCACCGCCACCAGGTTGTACGACGCCAGGTGCCGGGTGACCTCGGCGAGCGAGACGTCGGGCGCCAGCGGGTCGGTGTCGTCAACGACGGAGCTGATCATCGAGCTCGGCGGCTCGCGCAGCAGCCGCTGGAAGTGCGCTGTGCCGAGGTAACGGCCGGTCGGGGTCTCGTACGGCGGGCGTACGACGTAGACCTGCGCGGCCAGCGCCGGCGACAGGTCGGCGTTGCGCATCCTCGCGAGGGCCTCCGCGACGGTGGTGGTCGCACCCAGGATCACCGGCTCGCTGGTCATCAGGCCGCCGGCGGTGTCGTCGCTGTAGGCCAGCAGCTGGCGGACCGGGGCCGCCTCGCCGGGCTCCATCAGGTCCAGCAGGCGCTGCGCCTCGGCGGGTTCGAGCTCCCCGAGCAGGTCGGCGGCATCGTCGGCGTCCATCGCCTCCAGCACGTCGGCGGCCCGCTCGTCCTCCAGGCCGGCCAGCAGCTCGACCTGCTCGTCCTCGGGCAGCTCCTCCAGCACGTCGGCCAGGCGCTGGTCGTCCAGGGCTGCCGCGATCTCGGCCCGGCGCTTGCCCGACAGGTCGTGCAGCACACTCGCGAGGTCGGCGGGTCGCAGCTTCTCGAACACCGCCAGCAGGTTGGCCGCGCCCTGGCCGTCCTCCGGCAAGGCGAAGCCGTCGACCTCGTCCCACTCGAGCTGCAGCAGCTCCGCCCGCCGGCGGCGCGACCCGCGTCGTACGGCCACCCGGCTGAGCAGCCAGTCGGTCCGGTTCTGCTCCATTGCCACGTCGACGACGGTCGCCTGCTCGCCGGTCGCCTGGATCGTCACCAGCCGGTCGAGCATCTCGGCGAGGACCAGCGTCTCGCCCTGCCGTTTGTCGAAGCGACGCAGGCTGACGGTGCCACTGGACAGGACCACGGCGTCGGCGTCGATCGACGTGACCCGCCCCATCGGGACAAAGATCCGCCGTCGGCTCTGGATCTCGACTGCGAGGCCGAGCACCCGTGGGGCCTCACGACCCAGGCGCAGCGCCGCCACGACGTCGCGCAGCCGACCGACCGGGTCGCCGTTCGGGTCGAACACGGGCAGCCCGGCGACCCGTGCGACGAAGACGCGGGTAGCGGTGCTCACCGGGCAAGGTTAGTGCGCCAGGGGCCTAGGGTCGGAGGCATGAGGGCCTCGACCGCGCGCCTCGCGTACGAGGTGGTCGACGTGTTCACCGACCGGGCGTTCGCCGGCAACCCGCTGGCGGTCGTGCTCGACGCCGACGGCCTGGACACCGCGGCTCTGCAGGCACTCGCTGCGGAGTTCAACCTGGCGGAGACGGCCTTCCCCTTGCTGGCGGACGACGGGGCCGACTACCGGCTGCGGATCTTCACGACGCGGGCGGAGCTGCCGTTCGCCGGTCACCCGAGTGTGGGCGCCGCGTGGGTGCTGCACCGGCTCGGCCGGCTGCGGCTCGGCGACGCGGTGCAGTCCTGCGGCGCCGGGCTGATCCCCGTACGGGTGTCGTCCGACGAGGTGGTGCTGACCGGCGGTCCGCCGACGGTGGGGCCATTGCTGTCGGCAGCGGCGGTGCTGGCCGCGGTCGGACTGGCGGCCGCCGACCTCGCGGGCGAGCCGCGCCGGGCGGGCTGCGGCATCGAGTTCAGCTACCTGCCGGTGCAGGCTGCCGCGGTCGTTCGCGCTGTCCCGGACCCGGTGGCCCTGCGCGCCCTGGACCTGGGCACCGGGCTGTCGGTGACGTCGTACACCGACGGCCGCGCGCACAGCCGCGTGTTCGTGCCCGACGTCGGCATGCCGGAGGACCCGGCGACCGGCTCGGCCGCGCTCGGCCTCGGGGTGTTCCTGGCCGCGGCCGGCCGGCTGCCGGAGGGTCTGACGTCCTACGTCGTCGCGCAGGGCGCCGAGTGCGGTCGGCCCTCGACGCTGCGATGCACGGTCCAGGTCGAGGACGGCCGGGCCGTGGCGACGACCGTGGCTGGAAGCGTCGTGCCGGTGGCCCGCGGCGAGATCCGCCGGCCGGGCTGACCGTCACCGCGCGACCGGCTCCTCGCCGTCGGGCAGCAGCGTCAGCACCCTGCTGTCGGTGGCCCAGCGCGCCGGCTGCCCCTGCCCGTCGGGGGCGTTGAGCCGCTGGGCGTGCAGCACGGGCACCACCTGCGACCACGCCTCGCTGCCCGGTGGTAGCTCGCGGACCCGCGCCCACCACTGCACGACGCGGTCGGCCTGGCGCTCCCTGCTGCGAACGACGACCAGCACCCGGTCGCCGTCGTGCACGCCAGCGAGCGGCTGCTCGAGCCCGCCGGTCACCAGGTGCGCGGCGCCTGCGTGCCAGCGGGCCCACACCGGCTGCCCGGCCCGGCCCTCGGCCACCAGCCACACGACCCCGCTGCGCCGGGTCGCCTCCTCGATCAGCGCCGCCCCCACGTCGGCAGCCTGCCACCGGTTGCCGCTGGAAGATGTTGCCGTCCATGAGACCCGGTCGATGGGCGCAACCCGGTTGCAGGGGGCTGGATGCAAGCATTCGGGCCCCCACCGCGAGGAGCCAGGAAGATGAGCGTGGCGCGCACCGCCCCGGCGACGAGCGCGGCTGCACCCGTTGTCGGTCGGCCCGGGGGACCCGACGCCGTGCTGCTGGTGGTTGCCCTCACCGCCGTCTCGACGTCCGGGCCGCTGATCGCCGCGACCGCTGTCCCGGCGCTGGCGATCGCCTTCTGGCGCAATGCGATGGCCGGCGCGGTACTCGTGCCTGCGGTCCTGCTCACCCGCCTCGACGAGCTGCGCGGGCTGGACCGTCGCGAGCGCCGGCTGGCCCTGCTGGCCGGCGCCCTGCTGGCGCTGCACTTCGCGACCTGGATCCCGTCGGTGACGCTGACGTCGGTCGCGTCGGCCACCGCGCTGGTGGCGACCCAGCCGATCTGGGCGGCACTGATCGCCAGGGCCCGCGGCGAGCGGGTCGGCGGCAGGGTCTGGCTCGGCATCGGCGTCGCCGTGTCGGGGGCGCTGCTGCTGACCGGCGCGGACCTGTCGGTGAGCGGCACCGCGCTGCTCGGCGACGGTCTCGCGGTCGTCGGCGGCGCCTTTGCCGCGGCATACATGGTTGCGGGCAGCGAGGTACGGCGCAGCGTCTCCACCACCACGTATACCGGTGTCTGCTACACCGTCACCGCCCTGCTGCTGCTGGTCGTGTGCGTCGTCGGCCGGCAGTCGCTCGGCGGGTACGCCGCCGCTGACTGGCTCAAGCTGCTCGCGCTCACCGCAGGGGCCCAGCTGCTCGGGCACTCGCTGTTCAACCGGGTGCTGCGCACCGTCAGCGCCACGGTCGTCAGCCTGTCGATCCTGTTCGAGATCCCCGGCGCCGCCCTGCTGGCTGCCGTCGCGCTCGGCCAGCGGCCGCCGCTGCTGGCGCTGCCGGCCGCCGCCCTGCTGGTCGCCGGGCTCGCGCTGGTCATCCGCGACGGCACCCGGGTGGAGCCCAGCGTCCCCGTCGAGTAGCCGCGCGAGCGTGATGTGGGCCACTGCCGCCCCGCTCGCCTGCTGACCGCGCCGGTGGGAGGATCCGGGCCAGCACGCTGCCGGCCCGCAGCGCGCGGACGACGCAGATCGGGGAGCAGACATGGGACGCCTGGCCGCCACGGAGGGCCTGACCGAGGTCCAGCAGGAGATCCTCAGCACGGTCAAGGACTTCGTCGAGAAGGAGATCCTGCCGTACGCCACCGACCTCGAGCACAAGGACGAGTTCCCCGAGGCGATCGTCGAGGGCATGAAGGAGATGGGCCTGTTCGGGCTGATGATCCCTGAGGAGTACGGCGGGCTCGGCGAGTCGCTGCTGACGTACGCCCTGGTCGTCGAGCAGATCGCCCGCGGGTGGATGAGCGTCTCCGGCGTCATCAACACGCACTTCATCGTGGCGTACATGCTGATGCACCACGGCACCGAGGAGCAGCGGCAGCGGCTGCTCCCGCTCATGTCCAGCGGTGAGCTGCGCGGCGGGTTCTCGATGAGCGAGCCGGGCTGCGGCTCCGACGTCGCGGCGATCACGAGCCGGGCGGTCCGCGACGGCGAGGAGTACGTCCTGGACGGTCAGAAGATGTGGCTGACCAACGGGGCCCGCGCCGGGCTGATCGCGACCCTGGTCAAGACCGACGAGGGCGGCGACTCGGTCTACAAGAACATGAGCACGTTCCTGCTGGAGAAGGCGCCGGGCTATGGCGAGACCGCGCAGGGCGTCACCATCCCCGGCAAGATCGAGAAGATGGGCTACAAGGGGGTCGAGACCACCGAGATGATCATGGAGGGCGCCCGGCTTCCCGCCAGCTCGGTGCTCGGGGGCGAGGCCGGCCGGGGCAAGGGCTTCTACCAGATGATGGACGGTGTCGAGGTCGGCCGCGTCAACGTCGCCGCCCGGGCCTGCGGCATCTCGATCCGGGCGTTCGAGCTCGCCATCTCGTACGCGCAGCAGCGCCAGACCTTCGGCAAGCCGATCGCGCAGCACCAGGCGATCCAGTTCAAGCTCGCCGAGATGGCGACGAAGGTCGAGGCGGCGCACGCGCTGATGGTCAACGCCGCGCGCCTGAAGGACGCGGGTAAGCGCAACGACGTCGAGTCGGGGATGGCCAAGCTGCTGGCGAGCGAGTACTGCTCCGAGGTCGTCCAGGAGTCCTTCCGCATCCACGGCGGCTACGGCTACTCCAAGGAGTACGAGATCGAGCGGCTGATGCGCGAGGCGCCCTTCCTGCTGATCGGCGAGGGCACCTCGGAGATCCAGAAGACCATCATCAGCCGGGGGCTGCTGAAGGACTACCAGCTCCGCGGCTGAGGTCCGCCAGCGCCATCGAGCGCCTCCCCTTCGTCAGTGCACTTCCCCTTCGAGAGGGCGGTTTTCGGGCCCCTCTTGGTGCACCCTCAAAGGGGAGGCGCCGGAACAGGGCCCTGTCGAGGTGGCCGACCGGGTTAGCAGGGTGGCGTGCGGGCGGTACGAATCGGACCCCCTGACGCAGGTCCCGCCAGCAACCACGTCGAAGAGGTCCCCATGCGCCTACGCCTGCTGCTCGCCGCCCCGCTCCTGTTGGCTACCGTCGCCGTGCCGGTGCACGCCCAGGCCCAGGTTGCCGACTTCTACCGCGCCCCTTCGCCGCTGCCGGCCGGGGCACCGGGCGCGGTGATCCGCTCCCGCAGCGCCGCGGTCAACCTCGGCGCCGGTGCTCCGGCGGCGAGGGCCTGGACGGTGATGTACCACTCGCGGACCACCTCGGGCGCCGACCTGGCCGTCACCGGGACGGTGCTGACACCGACCGCGGTCTGGACCGGCACCGGTCCGCGTCCGGTCGTGGGCTTCGCTGTCGGTACGCAGGGCCCGGGCCCGCAGTGCGCCCCCTCCAAGCAGCTGGTCGCCGGCTCGGAGTACGAGAACAGCAACATCGTGCAGGCCCTGCAGAAGGGTTGGGTCGTCACCGTCACCGACTACGAGGGCTACACCACCGGCAGCCGCGCGACGTACGTCGTTGGCCGCTCCGAGGGCCACGCCGTTCTCGACGGGGTGCGTGCGGCACAGCGGCTGACCGGCACCGAGGCGGCGACGACCGCCCCGGTGCTGCTGTGGGGCTACTCGCAGGGCGGCGGCGCCTCGGCATGGGCGACCGTGCTGCAGCCGTCGTACGCCCCGGAGCTCAAGCTGGTAGCCGACGCCTCCGGCGGCGTCCCCGCCGACTCGAAAGCCGTCGGCGACTCGCTGAATGGCAACGTCGGTGCGGCGTTCCTGCTGTACTCGACCTCGGGCTTCGGGGCCGCCTACCCGCGGCAGTTCCCGATCGCGGAGCACCTCAACGCAGCCGGTACGGCGGTGCTGGCGGCCGTCAACACCCAGTGCACCACCGAGTCGTTGACGACGTACGCCGGCAAAGACATCTCGCAGTACCTCAAGGGCGGCGAGACGGTGGCGCAGTTCGAGGCGATCCCGTCGGTCGCGAAGGTCCTCGCGGACAACACCTTGACCACGAAGGCGCTGCTGCCACGGGTGCCGGTCTTCCAGTACCACGGCGCGGCGGACGAGATCGTGCCGTTCGGCCAGGCGTACACGCTGCACCAGACCTGGTGCCGCAAGGGCGTGACGACGGTCTTCCAGCCCTTTCCCGGCGAGCACCTGACAACGAACGCGCAGGCCTCCGGTGTGGCCGTGCAGTTCCTCGACGACCGGCTGGCGGGCACGCCGGTGACCGGCAGCTGCCTGGTGTGACGCCCGCTCCGTAGGCTGCGGTGGTGTCCGGCGAACAGGTGCTGCTGCTCGTCGAGGCTCAGCTGCTCAGCGTGTTCGGCGAAGACAGCGGCCGGGCCGGCGTCAGCTTCCTCGGCACCGAGCGCATCGACGTCCTGCGGTTCGGGCCCGACCCGGAGGGGCTGGTGCGGTACGCCTCGCTCGGCATGAGCCGGCACCCGATGGGTGACCCGGGGGCCGACCTGGTCGCTCAGCACGGGCCCCGCGCCGAGCTGGTGCTGTCGATACGCGACCTGCACGACACCGTGCTGCGCCGGCTCGCCGTGCTGGCCGCGAGCCCGGCCGTCGAGAGCGTCGTCGTCGCCCCGGGCGCCGGGCTCGACCTCGGCCAGCCGCTCTGGGAAGGGGGCCCGTTCACCGCGGTGCTCGTCGGCGAGCCGGGCGGGCTCGTACCGGACCTGGTGTTCGACGAAGATGAGGAACCGGTGCGCTTCCTGCCGATGCTGCCGATGACACCGGGCGAGGCGGCCTTCAAGCGGGTGCACGGCGCGCAGGCCCTCGAGGCGCTCTGGCTGCGGCACGGCACCGACCTGCGCGACGCCTACCGCAATCAGGTGCCGCTGGAACGCCCCGCATGAGCCGGCCACTGGACGAGCGGTTCCGGCTGCAGGCCGAGCAGTGCCGGCTGCACGGCAGCCCGCTGACCGCTGCGCTGCTGCACGGCGCCGCCGCCGAGATCGGCCGTCCCGGGCCGGTCCGCGACCTGCTCGCGCCACTCGAGGCCGACCGGCCCGGTACCGTGCCGTCGCTACGCTTCGTCGGCGCGCTGCACCGGCTGGTCCTCGAACGGCAGGCCCCCGCGCTCGCGCTGCACTACCCGAGCGTCGGCGGTACGGCCCCGCCGGCGGGGGCGTGGGGGGCGGCCCGGGAGCTGGTGTCCGACGAGCCGCGGCTTGTCGAGCTGGTGGGCGCCCCCGTGCAGACCAACGAGGTGGGCCGCAGTGCCGCGCTGTACGGCGGGCTGCTGCACGTCGCCCACGACACCGGCTTGCCGATCAGGCTGCTGGAGGTCGGCGCGAGTGCCGGGCTCAACCTGCGGGTCGACGCGTTCGCCTACGAGGTCGGCGAAACGGTGCTCGGCGACCCGGCCAGCCCGGTCCGGCTGCACGAGCCGTGGTCCGGCCGGCTGCCGCCGCAGGTGCCGCTGGTGATAGCCGAGCGCCGCGGCTGCGACCCCGCGCCGCTGGACCCGGCGTCGACCCATGACCGGTTGACGCTCACCTCGTACGTCTGGGCCGACCAGGTCGAGCGCTTCGAGCGGCTACGAAGAGGGCTGGACGTGGCGGCCCGGGTGCCCGCTGTCGTCGAGGCGCTGCCCGCGTCGCAGTTCCTGGCGCGCGAGCTCGCGCACCCGGTGCTCGGGGTCGCCACGGTCGTCTGGCACAGCGTCGTCTGGCAGTACCTCGCGCCCGACGAGCGGGCCGCGCTGCTCCGCCTGCTGGACGAGGCCGGCGCCCGGGCCACGCCGCGGGCGCCGCTCGCTCGGCTCTCACTCGAGCCGGACCAGCTGGGCGACGGCCGTTTCCGCTTCGCCGTCACGCTGATCACCTGGCCGGGCGGCCGGCGGCGCGTGCTCGCCGACGCCCGCGGCCACGGCCCCCCGGTCGTGTGGTCGTGAGCACGCTGGGACGATCGACGCCCCCTACGACAGGAGTTCCTGTGCAGTTCGGCCGGTACTACGAGGAGTTCGAGATCGGTGCGGTTTACAAGCACTGGCCCGGCAAGACCGTCACCGAGTACGACGACCACCTGTTCTGCCTGCTGACGATGAACCACCACCCGCTGCACCTGGACGCCAACTACGCGGCGACCACCCAGCAGGGCCGCAACGTCGTGGTCGGCAACTACATCTACTCGCTGCTGCTGGGCATGTCGGTGGCCGACGTCTCCGGCCGGGCGATCGCCAACCTCGAGGTCGAGTCGCTCAAGCATGTCTTCCCGACCTTCCACGGCGACACGGTGTACGGCCAGACCGAGGTGCTCGACAAGACCGAGAGCCGGAGCAAGGACGACCGCGGCGTGGTGTACGTCGAGACCAAGGGGTGCAACCAGGACGGCGTGCTCATCTGCATCTTCCGGCGAAAGGTGATGGTCCCCAAGCGGGTGTACGCCGAGACGACCGGCGGCGAGTTCCCCGGCCGACCCGAGCTGCAGGAGCCCGCGCAGAAGGCCTGACCTTGACCGCTGCCGGGACGCGAGGGACCGTCAGGCGTGACCATCGCCCTGGCGTGTCCCCGTTGTACCGGTCCGCTGCGGGCGCCGGGGCTGATGTCCAGCGACTGGGAGTGTCCGGTACACGGCTCGGTGGCGCCGTACGCCCCGGTCGCCCGGGCCAGCGCCGAGGGCGCCCGGCAGCTCGCGCGGCACGCCGACGTGCCGGTCTGGTCCCCGCTGCCACTGCTGCCCGGCTGGACTCTGGCGGGCCTGGCTCGGGCCGGCGACGAACGGCACGGGGCCCGCGCCACCGCCGTCGCGTTCAGCGGGCCGTCGCCGCTGGGTGGTCCTGCCGACCTCGTGCTGGTGGCCGAGGAGCCGGGGACCGGGCTCGGCGCGCACCTGGCCGGCACCGACGGTCTGGACGCCGGCACCTTCGTCCAGGGCGCCCCCGACGCCAAGGTGCTGGCCGCCGGCCACCCGACGGCGCTGTGGCGGGTCTCGTCGGCAGACGACCGGGTGGCCTTCGTCGGCGAGGCCCTCGGCGTCTGGCTGTGGGCGGTGCTGTGGCCGCCGGCCGCCGAACTGGTGCTGCTCGAGCACGTCGAGCTGCACGACGTGCGAGACGCGACGCACGCGCTGCTGGACCTGCCGGTCGGTGCGCCGTCGTCGCGTCTGCTCCCACCTCACTGAGCGGTATTGGGCCTAGCTCAGGTTTCCAGCAGTTCCTTCAGCGCGGCGTCGACCTGCGTGCCGTAGTCCGGGGACAGCCCGAACAGCGCCGCGTGGCCGTGGACGTCCTCGATGACGCGCAGCTCGCTACCCGGGATCAGCGCCTGCTCGGCGGCGCAGTCCGGGACGGGGAAGAACAGGTCGGTGCTGATCGGCATTACAAATGTCTTGGCGGTGATGCGCCCGAGCGCCGCCGCCAGGTCGCCGCCGGTGTGCCGGCTGACGTCGCCGTGCTGCCACTTCCAGCCCTGGCACAGCAGATTACCGGGGTCCATCGGGGCGAAGTAGGCCCCCAGAAAGCCGATCCGGAAGTCCTGCGGCGAGCTGAAGCCCAGCGCGCGCCAGTGCTCGTGGGTCCAGAAGTCGTTGGACAGCGCGTGCAGCGCGAACAGCGTCGCGTGGCGCTGCAGCCCCTCGCGGCCGGTCCCCACCGGGTACCAGCCGTCGGCGTACCCCGGATCGGAGCGCAGCGACTCCACCAGCGTCTGCCCGAAGATCTTGCAGTGCTCGTACGCCTTGGCTGTACCGGCGAGGGCTGCGGCCCGCTGCACCCGGTCGGGGAAGCGCACCGCCCACTCGTAGGTCTGCTGCGCCCCCATCGAGCCGCCGAATACCAGGGCCAGCTGCTCGACGCCGAGCACCTCGCGCAGTAGCCGCTCCTGCGCCACGACGTCGTCGCCGATCCGTACGTGCGGAAAGCCGCCCCGGCCGTACGGGCCGGAAACGGAGTGCGGCGAGCTGCCCAGACCGCTGCCGATCTGGTTGACCAGCACGACGAAGTGCCGGGCCGGGTCGATCGCCCGCCCCTCGCCGACGTAGGTGTCGCGCATGACGCTGTGGTTGCCGGAGTACCAGCTGGTGACCAGAACCGCGTTGTCCTTGGCGGCGTTCAGCTCGCCGAGCGTCTGGTAGGCCAGCTGGCAGCCCCGCAGCGTGGCGCCGTCCTCCAGGACCAGGTCGCCGACCTCGGCGAGCTCGTACGGTCCGTGCACGGCACTGGAGTAGTACGGGTCCTCGACGGTCATCGACATCCTCAGCTGGGGAGGGTCGCGGCAGGGCCCTCGGACCGGCCGGATGCTGCCACGGGCCGGACGCACCGGGCAAGCAACCGAGGGCCAAAGGTCGTCAGCCATGGTCGAGTAGGGACGTACCGCCCATCCTCGCCAGCCAAGGAGCGTCCGTGCGCCGTCGCGTCGTCGTGGGCGGCGTCGCTGTCGCCGCCGTGCTGGCCCTCGCGGTATGGCAGCTGCCCCGGCTGCTCGGCGGTCCCGACGACGGTGACACCCGGGCTGCGCAGGCGTTCGCCGCCGCCTGGACCGGTGGCACGCTGGCCACGCTGGGCTGGGATCCCTCGAGTGGCGCGGACCCGGCCGGACAGGTCGCGGCGTTCACCGCCGGCCTGACGCCGGCCCCCGACGACCGGCCGGCGCAGGTCTCGGTGCGGACGGTGACGCGTCAGGGCGGCAGCGCGACCGCCGACCTCGACGTGCGGTGGGAGCTGGGCGTGCCGTGGCAGTACGCCGCCCGACTGGCCCTGCGCCGGACCGGCGACGTGTGGCGGCCGGTCCTGGCGCCCGCCGTGGTGCACCCGTCGCTCGGGCCCGGCCGGGTGCTCCGGTCCCGGGTCCTGCAGGCACCACGGGCACCCGTCACCGACCGCGCGGGTGCAGCGATCGTCACCGACCGGCCGGTCGTGACCGTCGGCCTGCAGCCGTCGAGGTCCCCCGACCTCGCTGCGACCGTGCGGCAGGTCGCCGCCGTGACGACCGTGGACGCCGCCGGGCTGCTGACCCGGGCGAAGGCCGCGGCGCCCGACGCGTTCGTCGAGGTCGTGACGCTGCGCCGTGACGCGTACGACGCCCTGCGCGACCGGCTGCGCCCGATCGCGGGAGTCGTGCTGCGGGAGGGCGTACGCCAGCTGGCCCCCACGACCGCCTTCGCCCGCGCACTGCTCGGCAGTGTGGGGCCGGCCACCGCCGAGCTCGTTGCGGCGAGCGGTGGCCGGGTGCGGGGAGAGCAGAGCGTCGGGCTGTCCGGGCTGCAGCGCCAGTTCGACACCCAGCTCGGCGGGACCCCCGGGCTGGTCGTCGAGTCGGTAGACGCGCAGGGCGCAGCGGCGCAGGTACTGCAGACGACGGCGCCGGTGCCGGGGACGGCCGTGCAGCTCACCCTGGACCCGCGGGTACAGCAGGTCGCCGACGCCGCGGTTGCGGGCGCGCCTGCCGGCAAGGCCGCAGCGCTGGTCGTCCTGCAGCCCAGCACGGGTGACGTGCTCGCCGTCGCCAACGCGGGCCCGGACGGGCCGGGCGCCGACCGCGCGCTCACCGGCCGCTACCCGCCGGGCTCCACGTTCAAGATCGCCTCGACCCTGGCGCTGCTGCGGCAGGGGCTGACGGCGGATGAGACGGTCGCCTGCCCGGCGACGGTCACGGTGTCGGGCCGGCAGTTCAAGAACGCCGAGGCCGAGCAGCTCGGCGACGCGCCGTTCCGTACCGACTTCGCGAAGTCCTGCAACACCGCGTTCATCGGCAGCGCCGGCCGGGTCAGCGGGGCGCAGCTGCAGCAGGCCGCCACCGACGTCGGCTATTCGGCGTACGACCTGGGGGTCGGAGCGAGCGGGGGCGACGTCCCGGCCTCGCAGGATCCGGTCGAGCACGCCGCCGACATGATCGGCCAAGGCAAGGTGCTGGCCAGCCCGCTGGCGGTCGCGGTCAGCGCGGCCACCGTCGCGAGCGGGCAGCTGCACCTGCCGCGGCTGCTCGCCGCGAGCCCAGCGGCGTCCCCAGGGCCGGCGCTGCCACAGGCCGCTGTCCTGCAGGAGCTGACCCGGCTGGTGGTCACGTCCGGCACCGGCACCGCGCTCGGCGGGGTGCCCGGCGGCCCGGTCGGCGGCAAGACCGGCACCGGGGAGTTCGGGGTGCAGGTCCCGCCGCGTACACACGCGTGGTTCGCCGGCTACCAGGGCGATGTCGCCTTCGCGGTGCTCGTCGAGGACGGCGGCTTCGGCGGGACCGTCGCCGCGCCGCTGGCCGCCGCCTTCCTGCGGGGGCTGGCCGGCTGAGCCGTTTGACGGCACGCTCGCGCGCCGTCCGGACCGGGGCGCACCGGGACGAGGAAGACCGCGTCGCGGTCGATGCCGGTGGCCCCGCGCACCGGCGGCGCCCCGGCCCGCGGCTGCCACGACTCGCCCCGGCGCCGGCGCCAGTCGACGGCACCGAGGAGCTGTCGAGCACCCACGCCACGCCTCCTACCGGGCCGGGCGTACCGGTAGGAGGCAACGGCGATGCCACGATGGACGGGCTCGTGAGCAGCGCCCAGGCGATGCTCGTGACGCCGCGCATCCCCAGGACGTACAGCGCGCCGTCGCGGCACTCCTCGGCTGGCTGCGCGACACCTTCCGGCCGGTTGACGACCTGCCCGCCTGCCGCACCTCGTCCGGCGGACAGGCTCGGCGCGCTGCAACCTCGGTGCGGAAGCCGGGCTCGGTGGGCAGCTCCGGGCCCGGGGCGTACGGGCAGGCGTGCAGCGCGAGCAGCCCTGTCCGGTCCAGGCGCAGCCGTGCCCAGCCGACCGCGATGTCGTTCGTCACGTCGGTGTCGACATCGAGCTGCCCGGGCTGCGGTTCCATCAGTCGGGAGCGCATCTCGGGGGTCACGCCACGCCTGCGGCGCCAATGAATCGGGCCGCCCGGCCGGGCGCTCGACGTGGGCTGCGGTGAGGGCGATGTGGGACGGTCGCCCTGCGCCGCACCGGCTCGACGCAGAAATGTTCCGCCACTCGCGCCCGTCGAACGCCCAGGGGCGGCGGGCCGCGCCTGGGCGCACCGGGGCGGCAGTGCGCGAGCCGTTCCCCAGCGCCCCGACAGGTCTACGGTGCGGACATCCCTTCTCAGGACAGGACACCCCATGCCGGTCCGGCGTACGTTCCGCGTGTTTGTTGCCCTGTCCGTGGCCGCCTCGGCGGCGGTGCTGTTCATCAACTCCCCCAGCACATCCGCGGCAGCCGGCGGCGGCGGCGGCGGCGGCGGCCAACCCGAAGTCAGCCCTGCCGCGCACCATGACGTGTCCCGGCCGCTGCGCGACCTGCCGTCCACGCACCGCAGCACCGTTCAGCGTGAGCGTCCCCGCCGGATCCTGCCGATCGCGCCGAGCACCGGCGCCCCCGACCCCGCCGTGCAGACCAGCACCACCACCCAGATCGCCGCCACCAACGGGCTGAGCTTCGCCGGGGTCGGTAACGGCGACTACGGCTTCACGCCGAACTCAGCGCCGCCGGACACCAGCGGAGCGGTCGGCGCGACGCAGTACGTGCAGTGGGTCAACGAGTCGTTCGCGGTGTTCGACAAGAGCACCGGCGCGATCGCACCTGGTTTCCCCAAGGCCGGGAACACGCTGTGGACCGGGTTCGGTGGCGGCTGCGAAGCCAACAACGACGGCGACCCGATCGCCCAGTACGACAAGGCCGCCGGACGCTGGGTGCTGACCCAGTTCTCGGTCACCAACCCGAGCACCTACGGCTACCTGCAGTGCGTGGCGGTCTCCGCCACCTCCGACGCCACCGGCACCTACAACCGATACGCGTTCTCCTACGGCAGCACGCAGTTCAACGATTACCCCAAGCTCGGGGTCTGGTCCGACGGCTACTACCTCACCTACAACATCTTTAATGGCAACACCTTCGCCGGCGCCAAGACCTGCTCGCTGGACCGGACGAAGATGCTCACCGGGGCTGCCGCGGTGCAGGTCTGCTTCCAGCTCAGCAACGCCTACGGTGGCCTGCTCCCCTCCGACCTGGACGGCACCACCGCCCCTCCCGCGGGCAGCCCGAACTACCAGCTGAACTTCGGCAGCAACGCGCTGAACCTGTGGAAGTTCCACGCCGACTTCACCACCCCGGCCAGCAGCACCCTGACCGGTCCGACGTCGGTGCCGGTCGCGGCGTTCACCGCGGCCTGCGGCGGCCGGACCTGCATACCGCAGTCCGGGACAGCGCAGAAGCTGGACTCCCTGGCCGACCGGTTGATGTACCGACTGGCCTACCGGCACTTCGCCGACGGCCACGAGTCGCTGGTGGTCAACCACAGCGTCAAGACCGGCGGGACCAAACGCGCTGAGGTCGACGGTGTCCGCTGGTACGAGATCCAGCAGCCAGCCACCACCCCGACGGTGGTTCAGCAGAGCACCTTCGCCCCGGACACCACCACATCGCGGTGGATGGGGTCGGTCGCGATGGACAAGGCCGGCAACATGGCGATGGGCTACAGCGCCTCCAGCTCCACCATCCACCCCGCGATCCGGTACACCGGCCGGCTCGCCACCGACACGCCCAGCACCATGCAGGCTGAAAACTCGATCGTCGAAGGTGGCGGGTCGCAGCTGGCGAACCTGGCCCGCTGGGGGGACTACAGCGCGATGACCGTCGACCCCGTCGATGACTGCACCTTCTGGTACACCAGCGAGTACCTCAAAGCCAGCGGCACGTTCAACTGGAGCACCCGTATCGCCAGCTTCAAGCTCGCCGGCTGCGTGTAGGCCCCGCGAAGGGCCATCAGCGTCGGCCGGGCGGCGTGCTGAGGTGGGCTGGGATGGCCGATCACGAGACCTGGCCGGTGCAGCTGCGGGGTGCAGCGGTACGTGTCGAGGCCCTCGACGGCCCGGCCGTACTCGGTCCCGCCGGCCAGGGTGTCGTGCTCGGTGTGGCTCAGGCAGGGCGGGCGGGCCGGCGGCGCTGCCGCGGATCGCCGGCTGCCGGGAGCAGATGGCGCACCGCCGGCCGAACACCACCCTCGTACATGTGGCAGGCGGACACGCCGGGTACGTCGACCACCCGGTCGCCTACACCACCGACCGTCCGCGAGTTCCCCGTACAGCTGGTCGCGAGGCAGCCGAGCCGGTGAACTGAGGCGTCGCACCAGCGGCGGGAGCGTGCCGGACGGCATACCCGCCGGACGCTCGCGGGGCCTCTACCCTGGCAGGCCACCCCCGCCCGTAGGAGCACCGCCCTGTCCGCCCGCCGGATCGACCTGCACACCCACTCGACAGCGTCCGACGGCACGACCCCGCCCAGGCAGCTCGTCGAGCAGGCCCGGGAGGCCGGGCTCGACGTCGTCGCGCTGACCGACCACGACACCACCGCCGGGATCGGCGCTGCGGCGGCCGCGCTCCCGGCGGGGCTCACGCTGGTATCCGGTGCAGAGATCAGCTGCGTCAGCGAAGGGATCAGCCTGCACCTGCTGGGGTACCTGTTCGACCGGCACGAGCCGGTGTTCGCCGGGGCCCGGCGCGAGCTGCGCGAGAGCCGCCGCAGCCGGGCGGAGCGGATGGTCGCTTCGCTGGCGGCCGCCGGCACCGGCGTGACGTGGGAGCAGGTGGCCGTGCTCGCCGCCGGCACCGTGGGGCGTCCGCACGTCGCGCAGGCGCTCGTCGAGCAGGGTCTCGTCCCCACCGTCGCCGACGCGTTCACGCCGGAGTGGATCGGCACTGGCGGTCGACACTGGGCCGGCAAGCTCGAGCTGGACGTCATCGACGCGGTACGTATGGTGGCCGTCGCCGGCGGGGTCAGTGTCTTTGCGCACCCCGGTGCGGCAGCCCGCGGCCGGACCGTCCCTGACGAGGTGTACGCCGATCTTGCTGCCGTCGGACTGGCCGGCCTGGAGGTCGACCACGTCGACCACGACGACCGGACCCGCGCGCACCTGCTCGGGCTGGCAGCCGAGCTGGGGCTGCTCGTCACGGGCAGCAGCGACTTCCACGGCGGCAACAAGGCGGTGGCGCTCGGCGCGCGCACCACCGACGAGGCGACCTACGAGCAGCTCGTCGACCGGGCTACCGGCGCGCCGGTCGTGACGGGATGAGTCAGAACGTCTTCGTCGCCAAGACCTTCGGCGAGGTCTTCGTGACCCTGGTGGTGATCATGGACCCGCTCGGGTCGATCCCGCTGTTCCTCGGGCTCACCGGCGGACGTACGCCGAAAACCCGTCGAAGGCTGGCCGGACAGGCGGTGCTCGTCTCGTTGTTCGTCATCTCGCTGTTCGCGGTGCTGGGCCAGCAGATCCTGGGCTACCTGCACATCGGCGTACCCGCCCTGCAGGGCGCCGGTGGCCTGCTGCTGCTGATCGTCGCGCTGGAACTGCTGACCGACAACGGCGAAGACCCGAGCGAGGTCAAGGACGTCAACGTCGCGCTCGTCCCGCTCGGCACCCCGCTGCTGGCCGGTCCCGGCGCGATCGTCGCCACCATCGTGTTCGTGCAGCAGGCGCAGCACCTCGGCGACTACACCGCGATCGCCGCCGGCATCGTCGCCATCCACCTGGCGGTCTACCTGGCCCTGCGCTTCAGCGTCGGGATCACCAAGGTCCTCAAGGAGGCCGGCATCCTGCTGCTGACCCGCATCTCGGGCCTGCTGCTGTTGGCCATCGCCGTCCAGCTCGTCGCCGACGCGGTCATCGGGTTCGCCCGCTCGTCCTAGCCCGCCTTGTTCCGGGGGCTCTGGCTCGAGGGGGGACACTGCCGCCATGACGCGCACCCGCTCGATCGCGGCGACCCTCCTGCTGGCCTTGGCCGGCCTGCTCCTGCTCGCGGGCACCGCCTCGGCCGCCAACACCGGCGACGTCGCGCGGGCGCTGCTGTCCAATCCGGTTTACGTCGACCCCCAGGCGACTGCGCGTGTCGACGAGGGCCGGCTGCGCAGTGAGATCAGCTCTGCCCGCCGGCCGATCTACGTCGCGGTGCTGCCCGCGGCCGCTGCCTCCGCCAATGGCGGGCCGTCGCAGCTGACGGTCGCGATCGGCCGGCAGCTCGGCGCGGACGCGATCCTGTTCACCGTCTCGGGCACGACGCTGGCCGGTGGCGCCGGCGGCAGCAGTGGCCTCAGCAGCGGCGCCGCCGGCCGGATCGCAGCCGCCAATTCCGGTGGCAACACCACCGATGCGCTCGTCAAGAGCATCCAGCAGGCCGCGAGCTCAGCCGCGAACGGTCCCTCGGGCTCGGGGGGCGGTGGCAGCGGCAGCAGCGGCGGTGGTGGCGGTCTCGCGGTCATCGGTGTCCTCGCGGTGTTGGGGCTCGGCGGCGGCGGGCTGCTATACGCCCGGTCCCGCCGGAGTCGGCAGCGGGCGAACGAGGGCGCGCGGGCCGACGTCGAGTCGCTCTACAACCGGCTCGGCGCCGACGTCTCGAACCTCTCACCGGGCG
Source organism: Mycobacteriales bacterium (assembly GCA_046593925.1). Lineage (GTDB taxonomy): Bacteria > Actinomycetota > Actinomycetes > Mycobacteriales > SCTD01 > JAYVYM01. The sequence continues at coordinate 55,572 of JBKJQN010000082.1, read as the reverse complement.
ACGACCCCGTCACGCGGCAGGCGCTGGCCGACGCCTCCGAGCGCTACACCGCAACCGGGGCGCTGCTCGCGCAGTCCGACACCCCCGGCGAGTTCGAGGCGGCCCGTCGTACCGTCGTCGAGGGGCTGACCGCGGCCCGGCTGGTCCGTACCCGCCTGGGCGTCGACCCCGGCCCGGAGATTCCGCCGCCCCCCGGCAGCGGCCCGCAGCTGCAGGCGGCGCAGCGGGTCCAGGTCGGCGACCAGGAGTACGACGGCAGTCCGACGTACTCCCCTGGCCGCCAGCACTATTTCGGCGGCGGCAACCTTGGCGGCCGGGTGGTCCCCGGCGGCTGGTACGGCGTCCCATTCTGGGAAACCATGCTGCTGGGCAGCGTGCTCTCCGGAGGCCTCGGCGGCGGCTTCGGGGGCGGCGGCTACGGGCGCGGCTATGAGCAGGGCGTCGATGACGCCCGCGATGCCGGTGGTGGTGGCGGTAGCGACTGGGGCGGTGGTGGCGGCGACTGGGGCGGCGGGGGCGGCGGCGACTGGGGCGGCGGTGGCGGCGGCGGTGGCGGCAGTTGGTGAGCCGCGGGCCACGCCTCCCCTTTGACAGTGCACCCCGCAGCCCACCTGGAGCGCTCTACGGAAGGGGAAGTGCACTCACAAAGGGGAGGCGCTGGGGGTCGTGGCCAACGGGTCAGCGCCCGTCCGGGCTAGCGCAGGCCGACCCGCTCCTGGGCGGCTTTCAGGTGCGGCCCGTTTCGCAGCCGGCCCGGGACGACCAGCAGGCCGTTCCGGAAGGCCACGCCCGCTGCGGTCGCGGCGAGATCGGTCGTGGGCAGGCCCGGCAGTCGGTACAGCCGTCGGGCCCAGCGCGGCAGCATCGCGAACGAGGCGGTAGCCAGGGCTACCCAAACCGGTCGCGCCGGGGTGCCGAGCTGCACCAGGGCGGGCATCGGCGGCCAGACGATGAACTGCGCGGCGCCCCGTGCGTCGGCGCCGACCCGCAGCTGGGGCCGCATCCCGGCGAAGTAGTCGGCCATCTCGGTCACCGACCCGGGTACTGCTGAGGGGCTCAGACCGAGCAGTGCCGCGCCCCGGATCTGCTCGGCGTAGTAGCCGTCCTGCTCGGCCGCGCTCAGCCGCAGACCGCACCGGACGGCGGTGCTCAGGAACGACTCCACCTCGCAGCAGTGCACCCACAGCAGCAGCTCCGGGTCGTCGACGCGGTACGCCGTACCGCTGACCGGCTCGATGCCGGACAGCTTGCGGTGGATACCGCGCACCCGGGCGCCGGCACGCTGGGCCTCCCGGGTCGTTCCGTACGCGGTGACCGCGACGTACTCCGCGGTGCGCAGCAGCCGGCCCCACGGGTCGCCCCGGAAGCTGCTGTTTGCGAACACGCCGTGCATCGCCACCGGGTGCACAGCCTGCAGCAGCAGGGCGCGCAGCCCGGCCAGCGCCATCGAGGGGTCGGCGTGGACGCGCCAGGTCACGCTGTCGGGGCCGTACAGTCCGGGGTCGGCGTCCTGCTCGGTCTGCGCGCTCATTGCTGTCGAGCCTGCCACCGGTGGCCGCGGCCCACACCTCGGGGCGTCAGGTCCGGTGGCCCGGCCCCTGGCGCACAGCACCTGACGGCTCGGCGTGGCAGGGTCAGCGGACAACCTGCATCGAGGAGGGCCCTGTGGCCGCGTACGTCGCCATCAACGTCCTGACCGTGTCGGCGGGCGCCGGCGGCACCCTGGAGGAGCGCTTCGCGGCGCGCCAGGGTTCGGTCGACTCGGCGCCCGGCTTCGAGCACTTCGAGCTGCTCCGGCCGATCGAGGGCACCGAGGACTACCTCGTGTACACCCGGTGGCGCAGCGAGGCCGACTTCGCCGCGTGGCGGGAGTCGCAGTCGTTCGGGCAGAGCCACGCGCAGGCCAGCGGGCGACCGGAGGGGCAGCGACCGGCGGCGACCGGCAGCACGATCTGGGCCTTCGAAGTCGCGCAGCAGTCCGACGGAGCCGTGGCCTGACCGGATCAGGCCCAGAAGGCCAGCAACGCGGCCGCTGTCCCCTCGGGGTCCTCGACCGCGGGGGAGTGCCGGCCCCGCACCACCCGATAGGCCGCGCCGAGGCGCAGCGCCATCTCCGCCTGGACCGCGGGGTCCCACGCGTCGTCATCGACGCCGTGCACCACCAGCAGGGGCAGTCCGGTGCCCCGCAGGGCGTCGACCCGGTCCGGCTCGGAACGCAGCGCCTCGGCCATCCCGATCAGGCCCGGGCCGGACGACCGGAGCCAGCGCTCCCGCAGGAAGAGCCGAACCGCCTCCGGGGCGTCTTGCCCGGCCGGGTCGTCGGCCGACAGTGCCTCCGATGCGTCGGCGACCGCGCCCATCCCGCCGGCCGCGAGCACCTCGGGCAGCAGATCCAGGATGTCGACCCGTGGGCCGGTGAGTGCCCGCGGGCCGGACGACATCAGCGTGAGGCTCGCGACGGCGGCCGGCCGCTCGAGCGCGGCCCGTCGTGCCACCAGGCCGCCGAAGCTGTGGCCGACCAGGTGTACGGGCGGCCCGAGCAGCTCCACGACCTCGGCGACCTCGGCAGCGAGCGCGTCGACCGTGTAGGCCGTCAGGTCGTCCGGGCCGGGCGACTCGTTCTGGCCGCGCAGGTCCAGGGCCACGGCCCGCCAGCCCGCGGCACCCAGCAGCGGTAGCAGCGGCCCGAAGTCCTCCTTGCTGCCGCTGAATCCGGGCACCAGTAGGACCGGCCCGAGGTCACCGTCGACCTGCATGCCGGCCAGGGTTCCGCCAAGCACCTCGTACGCCGTCCGCCGCGCGCCGGGTGGCAGCGACGTACAGACCCAGCTCATCGGGCGGCCGCGATCGGGTGCAGCTCGACGTCGGCCAGCGCACCGTCGCGGACCTGCGCGGTCAGGTAGGTGCAGGCCGGCTGGCGGCGCCGGTCGGTGGGCGAGCCGGGGTTGAGCAGCCGGAGCCCGCCGGGCGCGACGGTGTCCCACGGGATGTGGCTGTGGCCGAATACCAGCAGGTCGGCGCCGGGGTGCACTGCGGCGGCCCGCGCCTCCCGGCCGGTGGACGGCCCGGTGTCGTGCACGACCGAGACCCGCAAGCTGTCGAGCACCGCGGTCGCGACCTCCGGCAGGCGGGCCCGCAGCTCCGGACCGTCGTTGTTTCCCCAGCAGGCCAGCAACCGCGCCGCCCGCGCCAGCAACGTGTCCAGCAGGGCCACGTCGACCCAGTCACCGGCGTGCACTACGACGTCGGCCCGGTCGACCTCCGCCCAGACCTCGGCGGGCAGGTCATGGGCCCGGTGTGGGACGTGCGTGTCGGCGATCAGCAGCAGACGCACGGGCCTAGTCGCCCGCGGGCCCCGGCACGGCATCGGCGGCCGGCGCGGTGCCGGTGCCCTCGCTGCCCTTACCGCGACCACGGCCGCCACGTCGGCGACGGCGGGCCCCGTCGTCGCCGGCACCGGCGGTCGGACCGGTACCTGACGGGTCGGCGTCACCGGCTGCTGCGCCGGCTCCGCGGGTACGCCGACGCGGGCCGCCACTGCGCTTAGGCAGCTGTGGGCCGTCGTCCTGGGTGGCGGCCGGGCGACCGTCACGCCCGCCCTCTCGCCCGTCACGCCCGGGCTCGCGTCCGCGGGCGGGGGCCTTGGTGCGCCGACCGGTCTCGCCGACGTCCTCGAGTGTCTCGGCGTCCAGGCCCTGGCGGACCCGGCTGGACCGCGGCAGCTTCCCGGTCGTACCGGCCGGGATGTGCAGGTCGGCGTACAGGTGCGAGCTGGAGCTGTAGGTCTCCGGGACCTCGGCGAACGACAGGTCCAGGGCCTTGTTGATCAGGCCCCACTTGGGGATGTCGTCCCAGTCGACGAACGTCACGGCGACGCCCTTGGCGCCGGCTCGCCCGGTACGCCCGATGCGGTGCAGGAAGGTGCGCTCGTCGTCCGGGCACTGGTAGTTGATGACGTGTGTGACGTCCTGTACGTCGATCCCGCGGGCCGCGACGTCGGTCGCGACAAGGACGTCGATCTTGCCGGACCGGAAGGCCCGCAGGGCCTGCTCCCGGGCGCCCTGCCCGAGGTCGCCGTGCACCGCCGCCGCGGCAAAGCCCCGGTCGACCATGTCGGCCGCAACCTTGTCGCAGGTCCGCTTGGTACGGCAGAACACCATCGTCAGCCCGCGGCCCTGCGACTGCAGGATGCGGGCCAGCACCTCGCCCTTGTCCATGGCGTGCGCGCGGTAGACGAAGATCTGCGTCTCGGGGACGGTGCGGTTCTCGTTCGCCTCCTCCGCACGGATGTGTGTCGGCTGGCGCATGAACCGGCGCGCCATCGTGACGACCGGGCCCGGCATCGTCGCTGAGAACAGCATGGTCTGGCGCTCGGTCGGGGTCTGCTCCAGGATGCGCTCGACGTCGGGCAGGAAGCCCAGGTCGAGCATCTCGTCGGCCTCGTCGAGCACCAGGCACTCGACCTGTCCGAGGTTCAGGTGGCCCTGGCGGGCCAGGTCGAGCAGCCGACCGGGGGTGCCGACCACGATCTCGACGCCACGCCTGAGGGACTCGACCTGCGGCTCGAAGGCCCGGCCGCCGTAGATCGTCTGCACCCGGATACCGCGGGTCTTGCCGGCGATCTCCAGGTCGCTGGCCACCTGCACGCACAGCTCGCGGGTCGGCACCACGACGAGCGCCTGCGGCACGCCGTTGCTGCCCTCGGCCTTGTTCTTGATGTTCTGCAGGAGCGGTACTCCGAAGCCCAGCGTCTTGCCGGTGCCGGTGCGGGCCTGGCCGATCAGGTCCTGGCCGGCCAGGGCGATCGGCAGCGTCATCGTCTGGATCGCGAACGGCTGGGTGATGCCGACGGCGGCGAGCGCCGCCACGGTCTCGGGGCGGGCGCCGATGGCGGCGAAGCCGTTGGAGAGTTCGGTGGTGTCGGGGCTGTCGGGGAGATCGGTGGTGTCGGTGCTCGTGCTCAGCGTCGTGCCTCTCGTTCCGCGCGGCGCCGGCGGTGTGGCTCGCAGCGGTAGCCCCACGGCGCGACTCGGAACGAGGACGGCAGGGCCCACCGGCGCGCCACGGGGAGGCGGTCCGCGCACACGGTGCGGGGCGGCGTGTGCCGCTCCGATGTGGCAGAGCCTACCGCTAAGATCGGATCGGCGGGGATGTCGAAGGAGGCCACGGTGTCGACAGGACTGGACGCGGCGACCGCCGACCTGCTGGGCGTACTCGCGTACGGCGAGCTCACCGCCTTCGAGCGCCTCGCCAGCGACGCCCGGCTGGCGCCGTCGGTGGCCGACAAGGTCGCGCTGGCGACGATGGCGGCGGCGGAGTTCGGCCACTTCCTGGCGCTGCGCGACTACCTCGCGGCAGCTGGCATCGACCCGGCGGCGGCGATGGAGCCCTTTGTACGACCGCTGGACGACTTCCACGACTCGACCGAGCCCAACGACTGGCTGGAGGGGCTGCTCAAGGCGTACGTCGGAGATGGCTTGGCGACCGACTTCTACCGTGAGGTGGCCGGTTCCCTGCAGGACCCGACGACGCAGGCACTGGTGCTCGAGGTGCTCGCCGACACGGGCCAGGCGGCGTTCGCCGTCGCGCGGGTCAACGAGGCGATCGCCCGCGAGCCCGCGGTCGCCGGCCGGCTGGCGCTCTGGGGCCGCCGGCTGATGGGCGAGGCCCTCATCCAGGCCCAGCGCGTCGCGGTCGAGCGGGACGCGCTGACCGAGCTGCTGGTCGGCCAGGGTGACCTCGCCGGCATCGTGCGCCTGCTCAACCGGCTCACTGACAACCACACCGCCCGGATGGCTGCTGTCGGTCTTGCGGCCTGAGAGGTTCGGTACGTGCGCGGGCCGACGGGTGGGGGAGCTGCTCGGCCAACCAGCCACTTGCCAGGCCTGCACGCAGCCGCTTGCCGACACGTCCTGGCTGCTGCACCAGAGCGTGTGAGGCAGGCTGATCGGGTGGTGCCGGCCCGGTTGACCGTCGGGGGCAGGCCGTACGTGCTGCGGGCAGCCGTGGCGGACGACGTCCCGGCAGTCGTGTCGTTGCTGGCCGCCGACCAGCTCGGTGCGATCCGGGACGGCGCCGGTAGCCCGGCGGAGCTGCAGCCCTACCTTGACGCCTTCCAGGCGATCCAGGCCGACCCGGCCCACCTGCTCGTCGTCGCCACGCAGGCAGCGGCGGTGATTGCCACTATGCAGCTGAGCTTCTTGCCGGGCCTGGCACGTCGTGGCGCCCTGCGCGCGCAGATCGAGGCGGTCCGCGTACGCCAAGACCACCGCCGGCAAGGTCTGGGCGCCGTGCTGTTCGAGTGGGCGGTCTCCGAGGCGCGTCATCGCGGTTGCACGCTGGTTCAGCTGACGACCGACACGTCGCGTACCGACGCGGGCCGTTTCTACCAGCGACTCGGGTTCGTGGCCTCGCACCGGGGGCTCAAGCTCCACCTCTGACGATTGCGCTGGTCCACCCGGCGCAGCGCAACAAAAGCCTTGCACCTCGAAACATCATTTGGAACGGCACGCTCACGTCGGCCGATGATGTTGCGAGGTGCAAGTTGTCTGTCCCGCGGGGCTGCCACGGCAGAGGATGCCCGGCCTGCACCCGTCTAGTAGTCGTCTGCCAGCGCGGCCGCGATGCCGCGCCGGGCGACGGCCACCATCGCCGGGTTCGTCGTCAGGTAGTACGGCAGCGCGATCACCCCACTGGAGATGACCAGCCCGCAGGCCCGCCGCCACGCAGCGCCAGGCCGCAGGCCCGCCGCCACGCAGCGTCAGACCGGTCGCCCGGTCCACGCCGTCGCGGCCAGCGCGTCGTCACAGACCGCCGCGACGCAGGCCGTGTCGGACAGCACGGCCCGTCGCGGCGTCCTCGCCGGCCAGCCAGCGGACAACCGCCCACGGGAACGGGTACGCGTCCGTGGGCTCGCCGACGACAACGACCTCCGGGACCGGCAGCGGCAGGTGCGGCGCCACCACCGGCGGGTAGCGGATCTCCGTGAGCAGACCGCCGACAGCCTCCGGGCGCAGTGGCAGCCGGACCGCGAGCTCCTGGCCGAGCCGGTACACCGCGTTGTCGGTCCCACCGGAGGTGACCGTCGTCAGGGGCTGCACTGCGAGCTCGGGGTGCTGGCCGGCGAGCAGCCGCCGGACGAGGCCCTCGTCGATGTCGACCTGGTCGTCGTGCAGGCGCGGCCACGGCATCTCGGCATCGCGACGACTGCGCGACACAGTCCGCGAGCCCAGCTACATCGCGCCGAAGCCCACCCGGCGCTGCTCGCTCTCGGCGATCTCGACGTAGGCCAGCTTGTCGGCCGGTACCAGCACTCGCCGGCCCTTCTCGTCGACCAGCGTGAGGACGCCGATGTCGGCCTTCAGCGCGTCGGAGACGGCCTTGGCGACGTCGTCGGGGCTCTGCGCGCTCTCCAGGACCAGCTCGCGCACGGCGTACTGGACGCCGATCTTGACCTCCACCGCAGGGTCCTCCATCGAAATAGTTGAGTGTGGCCGAAGGCTAGCCCGGCCGGGCAGCGCCGGACGGTCGGCTACGCGTAGAGCGCAACGTCAGGCGGTCAGTGGGGCGCCGGAGATGCCGCGCCAGGCCAGCCCGACGAGCAGCTCGACGGCGCGCTGCTTCGACAGCCGGCCGTCCGTCGCGAGCCACCAGCGCGCGCCGACCTCGGCCAGGCCGACCAGTCCGACCGACAGCAGCAGCGCATCCTCCTCACGGAAGCCGGTGTCGTGCGCGATCGTCTGGGCGATCGCCTCTACGCACTCCGATGTCATCCGCTCGACCCGCTCGCGGACGGCCGGCTCGCTCTTCAGGTCGCTCTCGAACACCAGCCGGAACGCGCCCTCACGATCGGTGTCACCGCCGTCCACGAAGTCGACGTAGGCCGCGACCGACGCCTCGACGCGCTGGCGGTTGTCCGTCGTGGACAGCAGCGCGCCGCGGACCTTGGCGACCAGGTCGTCGGCGTGCTGGTCGAGCAGCGCCAGGTAGAGCTCGAGCTTGCCGGGGAAGTGCTGGTACAGCACCGGTTTGCTCACCCCGGCGCGCTCGGCGATCTCGTCCATCGCTGCCGCGTGGTAGCCCTGCGCGACGAAGACCTCCTGGGCGGCGCCGAGCAGCTGCTTGCGGCGGGCCGGCCGGGGCAGCCGGGTCCCGCGCGGAGCGGGTACGTCCCTGCCGCTGCCGGTCACCTTCGTCACGGGCCGAGCCTACCGAGCGGCCGGCTCCTGCCCGGCGAGCTCGCGGTTGCCGATCCGGGTGCGCCGGGCGTCGATGACCCGATCGGGGTTGCGCCGCAGGTAGTCCGTCTCGAGCTCGGCCGTCCGGGAGGAGTGGAACGCCAGGGCGTCCTCGCTGCCGTGCAGGAACGTGTCGTGGCGGGTCTCGTGCAGGTGCTCGAGCTCGCGCTCGAGGGCCTCGTCCTTCAGCTCGCGAGCCGGTACGCCGGTCACTTCGCCTCCACTGGATCGCCGTGCGGGTGCCGGGACCGTACTGCCGGCGGGCCGCCCCGCCCAGCCCTGCGCAGCTGCCCGGCGGCAACGGGCGGGGTCAGAGCAGGGGCGCGAACAGGTCGCCGTGCTCGGCGACCCGGGCCAGCACGTCGTCGCTGGTGAACACCAGGTCGGCCGGCGAGGTGCAGTCCGCGACCTCGTCCCAGGTCACCGGCGTCGACACCGTCGGCCGGTCCCGGGCCCGCAGCGAGTAGACGCTGACCGTCGTCTTCGCCGCGCTGTTCTGAGACCAGTCGAGCAGCACCTTGCCGGGCCGCAGGGCTTTGGTCATCCGATGGACCACCAGCTCGGGGTGGCTGGCCTCGAAGCGCTGCGCCAGGGCTTTCGCGTACGCCGACGCCTCGTCGCTGGACGCCAGGTCGCCGGCCCGGGCGTACAGCTGCAGACCCTTGCTCCCGGACGTCTTGGCCACGGCGTCGAACCCGTCGGCCCGCAGCGCATCGTGCAGCAGCAGCGCCACCGCGCAGCACTCCACGACCGTCGCCGGCGGCCCGGGGTCCAGGTCGAACACGACAAGGTCAGGGGCGCGGGAGTCGACCCGCCACTGGTGGGTGTGCAGCTCCAGGCTCGCCAGGTTGGCCGTCCACACCAGGGCCGCCAGCGAGTCGACGACGGTGTAGTCGATGGTGTCCCGGCCCTTGGTCGAGCCCGGCGACGGCAGCGTCACGACGCGTATCCAGTCCGGGGTGCCCCGGGGCGCGTTCTTCTCGAAGAAGGGCTGGCCGTCCACGCCGTTCGGGTAGCGCTTGCGGGTCAGCGCCCGGCCGGCCAGGTGCGGGAGCAGCACCGTCGCGACGCGCGTGTAGTAGTCCAGCACCTGTCCCTTCGTGAAGCCGACCGAGGGATACAGCACCTTCTCCAGGTTGGTCAGGGCCAGCTGGCGGCCCTCGACATCGACCACGACCTTCGTCCCGCTCACTCGCGCACCAGGTCCGTCACCCGCAGATCGTCGCGCAGCCCCCGGTACGACGGGTGCCGTAGCCGGCCGTCCTTCGTCCAGCCGGTGAACTCGACCTCGGCGATGACCTCGGGTCGCACCCAGCGGGCGACGCGGGCGTACTCGCGGGGCACGGGGCAGGGCTGGTCGTCAGTCGCCAGCGGCTCCAGCAGCCGGCCGAGCAGGCGCAGCACTTCCGCGCTGAAGCCGGTGCCGACGTGCCCGGCGTACAGCAGGCCGGTCGCGCCGTTGACGGCCAGCAGAAGCGAGCCGATCCGGCCGGCCCGGCCGCCCTCGCCGGGCTTCCAGCCGATCACGACCGCGTTCTGCCGGCGCAGGTTCTTCACCTTGACCCAGTGTTCGCTGCGGCGGCCCGGGACGTACGTGCTGTCGCGGCGCTTGGCCACGACACCCTCGAGTCCCTGCTCGCGGGTGGAGGCGAGCAGGGCCGCACCGTCGTCGGGGAAGGACGGCGGCACCTGCCAGTGCGCCCCGCCGAGTTGCAGCGCGTCGAGGGCCGCCCGCCGCTGGTCGTACGGCAGGTCGAGCAACGCCACCCCGCCGGCGAACAGCAGGTCGAAGACCAGGTAGGTCACGGGTGTCGCCGTGAGCAGCCCGGCGCCGGGCCTTGTCACGTGCATGCGCGACTGGAGCAGCCCGAAGTCCGGTATGCCGCTGGATCCGAACGCCACGACTTCCCCGTCCAGCACGACAGACCGGGTGCCGATTTGCTCCCCGAGGCCGCGCAGCTCCGGGTAGGACGAGGTGATGTCGTTGCCTGCCCGGGAAGCGATGGACAGGTGGCCGCCGTCGACGGTCACCAGCGCGCGTGCGCCGTCCCACTTCACCTCGTACGCCCAGCGGCCGTCGTCGGCCGGGAGCGCGCCGGTCGTCGCAAGCATCGGTGCCAGGTTCACGGCGGGCCCATACCCGTGCATGATCGTGCGCAACGGGTAGGGGGAGTGTCGTGAGGTCGATCTGGAAAGGTGCGATCAGCTTCGGGCTGGTCACGATCCCGGTGAAGCTGTATAGCGCCACCGAGGCGAAGGACGTGTCCTTCCACCAGGTGCGCCGCAGTGACGGCAGCCGCATCAAGTACAAGCGGGTCTCCGCCGTCGACGGCGAGGAGGTGCCCTACGGCGAGATCGCCAAGGGCTACGAGCTGTCCAGCGGCGAGACGGTCGTGCTCACCGACGAGGACTTCAAGGACCTGCCGCTGACGACCAGCCGCGCGATCGACGTACTGCAGTTTGTCCCCTTGGAGCAGGTCGACCCGATCTACTTCGAGAAGAGCTACTACCTCGAGCCCGACAAGACCGGCGTCAAGCCGTACGCCCTGCTGCGCGACGCGCTCGCGGAGTCGGGCAAGGTCGCCATCGTCAAGGTGGTGCTGCGCAACCGGGAGTCGCTGGCGACGCTGCGGGTCCGGGACGGAATCTTCGTCCTGGAGACGATGCTGTGGCCGGACGAGGTGCGCACCCCCGACTTCGGCTTCCTGGACGAGGAGGTCGAGGTGCGTCCGCAGGAGTTGGCGATGGCCGGCTCGCTGATCGAGACGCTGTCGGGTGACTTCGACCCTGGCCAGTACCGGGACAGCTACCGCGAGGCCCTCCAGGAGGTCATCGACGCCAAGGTCGCCGGCCGGGAGGTCGTGCAGCCCGCTGACGCGCAGCCGACGGCGGGCACTGTCGTGGACCTGATGGCGGCGCTCCGGGCCAGCGTCGAGGCAGCCAGGAAGGGCCGACCGGAGCAGGCCGCGCCGGCGGCCGCGCCGACGAAGCGGGCTGCAAAACGCGCCCCGAAGACCCGGTCGCGCAAGAGCGCGTAGGTCCGGTCCAGCCGGGTGGCCGACGCCAGGGGCGCCCCCGCTGCGGAAACCGGCGGTACTGTTCCCGCCCATGACGTCGCCCGACTCCCGTCTGCGCCTGGACGTCCCGGGACCCGGGATCGTCAGCGTCGGGTACGACGTGCTCTCCGACCCGGCACGACTGCAGGCCACCCGGCGCCTCGCGGCCGACGCGGACGACATCACCGGGCTGGATCGACTCACCCGGCTGGCCGCGATGCTCGTGGGCGCGCCCCTTGCGCAGGTTTCATTGCTGACCGACGAGCAGGTCCTTGTCGGCGTGCACGGTCGGCCCGGCACGGAAGCCGACCGCGGTTCACCGCTCGATGACAGCCTGTGCTCCGTCACCGCCCGTAGCGGTAGCCCGCTTGCCGTCGGCGACGCCGCGCAAGACGTCCGCGTATCGGCGCTACCGCTCGTGGCGTCGGGCGGCATCGCGGCCTACCTCGGCGTGCCGCTGCGCGCCGCGGGCGGCGCGGTCATCGGGGCGCTGTGCGTCTACGACGTGCAAGCCAGGGCCTGGTCGCCGGAACAGGTCGGCCTGCTCGGCGAGCTCGCCGAGTCGGTGGTGGCCCAGCTGGAGCTGCGGGCGCTCTCGGTCGAGGTCAGCAACACCGCAGCGCGGCTCGACCTGGCCCTCGAGGCCGCCGACATCGGCAGCTTCGAGTACGACGCCGGCAGCGATCTCCTGCACTGGGACGACCGGTTGCTGCGGCTGTTCGGCTACGACCGTGCGACCTTCAGCCCGCGGATCGAGAGCTTCGACGCCCGCGTGCACCCCGACGACCGCGCCTGGGCGGCCGAGGCGATCGCCGAGGCCCTCGCCGCGCAGGGCGAGTTGGCTCTGGAGTACCGCATCGTGCGCCCTGGCGGCGAGGTGCGCTGGATCGAGGCTCGCGGCCGGGTGGTGCCGGCCCGGGATGGAGCTCGCTCGACGCGCCTGCTCGGCGTTGCGTACGACAGCACCGAGCTGCGCTACGCGCGCGACCGGCTGGCCCGCACCCTGGAGACGATGAGCGACGGCTTCTACGCCTTGGACCCCTCCTGGCGGTTCACCTACGTCAACCGGCAGGCCGAGCGGCTGTTGCAACGTCGGCGCGAGGACCTGCTGGGCCGGTGTATCTGGGAGGAGTTTCCCGAGGCGGCGGGCAGCATCTTCCAGGACCACTTCGAGAAGGCGGTCGCTGGCGGCGAGCCGGTGTTGTTCGATGCGCCGTACGAGCCCCTCGGCGGCTGGTACGAGCTCAATGTGTGGCCGGGGCCCGACGGCTTGTCGGTCTACTTCAGGGAGATCTCCGAGCGCCGGGCCGTCGAGCAGCAGCGCGAGCGGTCGTACGCCGACCGTGAGCAGGCCGCCGTCGAGCGGGAGCGGGCGTACGCCGAGGCCGAGGCGGCCAACTCCCGACTCGCCATCCTCGCGGATGCCTCCACCCGGCTGTCGGCGTCGCTCGAGCCGCGCCAGGTTCTGGAGCGGCTCAGCGACCTGGTCGTGCCGCGGCTCGGACGGTGGGTCGTCGTCGCGCTGACGGCCGAGACGAACGCCCTGCTGCGGGGCCAGGACGCGCCCGCCGACCCCGCCCTGGTGCACATCGTGCACGTCGCGCACCCGCACAGCCGGCAACAGGCCCAGCTCGCCGCGGCCGTCGAGGCGCTCGCGCTCACCACCGCAGACGAGATCGGCATCGGGGCGGTGGTGCGCACCGGGGTGGATGAGTGGCTCCCGACGGTGCCCGAGGAGGCGTTCGCGCTGGCCCCGGACCCGGCAACGCTCGCACTGCTGCGCGACATCGATCCCGGCTCGGCGCTCACCGTTCCGCTGGTCAGCCGGGACCGCGTGCTGGGTGCGCTGACCGTCGCGGCGCCGACCGGCGGCCCGGCGGACCGGGCGCTGCTGGCCGACCTGGCCGGTCGTGCGGCCGTCGCGCTGGACAACGCGCTGCTCTACGGCGCTGAGCGGCGCATCGGCCTCACGCTGCAGCACAGCTTGCTGCCGCGTGACGTGCCCGCCGTACCCGGTCTGCTGACCGCCGCCCGCTACCTGCCCGGCGCGACCGGCGCCTTCGTCGGCGGTGACTGGTACCAGGGCGTCCGGGTGGGCGACGGCTTGGTGCTCGCGATGGGTGACGTGATGGGTCACGGCATGCGCAGCGCCGCCCGGATGGGTCAGCTGCGCGCCATCACGGCGACGCTCGCCCTGGAGGGACACGGCCCCGGCAGGCTGCTGGGCCGTCTCGCGGACAGCGTCGGCGTCCTGCTCGACCTGGAGCTGGCGACCATGCTCGTCGCGGCGTACGACCCGGCGGCCGGAACGCTCACGGTGGCGTCCGCCGGTCACCCACCGCCGCTGTACGTCCCGCCGGCCGGCCCGCCGCGCTATGTCGACGTGGAGCCCGGGCCGCCGCTGGGCACGTTTTCTTGCACGTACGGCGAGGTCACCCTCGACCTGAACCCCGGCGACACGGTGGTGCTGTACACCGACGGGCTGGTCGAGAACCGGGAGGAGTCCCTGGACGTCGGGCTCGAGCGGCTGCGGGCCGCTCTGGAGGGTGTCCGGCTGCCGCCGGAGCAGGTCTGCGACCAGGTGCTGGAGTCGCTGGGCCGTAGCTTGGGCGGTGACGACGACGTGGCCCTGCTGGTCCTGTCCTACCTGCCCGGGCCGTCGGCATGAGCGGTCCGGTCCTGCTGCAGGGCGGCGGCGAGTTCTCGTCCGGCTGCCTGCCGATGGACACCGCCTTCGTGCGCGAGGTGGGCGGTCCGGTCGTCGTCAGTGCCCTGGCGGGCGCACCCGGACGCGAATACGACACGGCCAACCGCAACGGCGTACGGCACTACGCCGCGACCGGTGCCCAGGTTCTGGCCGCGCCGGACGTCCGTGATGACCCGGCCGCGGCGCTCGCCACGCTGCGGCGGGCCAGGCTGATCGTGCTGCCGGGCGGCTCACCGTCCCGGCTCCTGCACGCGCTCAGCACGACGGCGGTCGGCGACCTTGTCAGAGCTCTGCTGGCCGACGGGGGCGCCGTCTCGGGCTCCAGCGCCGGCGCCATGGTGCTGGGCGCCTGGACCGTCCTGCCCGAGCGCGCCGGCCCCGAGATCGCGCCCGGGCTCGGCGTCGTCGCAGGCGTGCTGGTCGTACCGCACTGGTCCGGCGGCCGGCCGGACTGGCTGGCCGCCATCGAGACTGGGGTTCCCGACGGGATCCTCGTGCTCGGCCTGCCCGAGGAGTCGGGCGTGGTCGCCCGCGGGAGCGCCGTAGCCGCCGTCGGTGTGGCGCCGACCCGACTGCTTCGGCAGGGGCGCGATCTGCCGGTCGGCGGGTCTTGGGAGATCCTGCCGGTGACCCCTGAGGAGTCCGGATGATCCGCACCGCCACCCTGTCGTGTACCGCCTTGCCCGAGCTCGGCGGCCACCTGCCGCCGTGGCCCGGGCAGGAGCGGGGCCCGGTGTTCGTGCGGTCCGGCCCGGCCGGCGGCGAACCCGCGCTTTTCGTACACGGTCTGGGCGGGTCGTCCAACAACTGGACCGACCTGATCGCGCTGCTCGAGGGCCGGGTCGCGGCGGAGGCGATGGACCTGCCGGGCTTCGGCCGCAGCGCGCCGCCGGTGGAGGGCTACCGCCTCGGCGCCCATGTGCGCGCTGTGGTGCAACGCATCGAGGCACGCGGTGACGGCCCGCTCCACCTGTTCGGCAACTCACTCGGTGGCGCCGTTTCGACGCTGGTCGCCGCGAAGCGGCCGGACCTCGTACGCACCCTCACCCTGGTGTCCCCGGCGCTGCCGTCGCTGCGGCCACGGCGGGGCAGTGACCCGCGGCTGCCGCTGCTGCTGCTGCCCGGACTCGAGACGCTGGCCCGGCGTCAGCTGGCGTCGGTGACCTCCGAGCAGCGGGCCAGCGCCGTTGTGCAGCTGTGCTGGGCCGACCCGTCCCGGGTGTCGCCCGAGCGGCTCGCCGAGGCTGTTGAGGAGGTCCGCCGGCGCAGTGGTCTTCCACACGACGCCGAGGCCTTTACCCGCTCGCTGCGTGGACTCGTCGGCAGCTACCTGGCGCGCGGGCCGCGCGCGGTGTGGCGGCAGGCGGCCCGCGTGGCGGCCCCCACATTGCTGGTCTGGGGTACCCAGGACCGGCTCGTGGACGTCTCGCTCGCGCCGCGGGCGGCCCGTACCTTCCCCGACGCCCGGCTACTCGTGCTCGACGATGTCGGGCACGTCGCCCAGATGGAGCGGCCCGACCTCGTCGCCCGCGCCTTCCTCGGACTGCTCGAGGAGGGCCCGGCGGTGGACGGCGTCAGACCCGACCCGGGGGAATCCGTCGGACGCCGTCCGCCTTTGGATGGGTGAACCTGCTACCGGAGGAGTGCCGCCAAGATGTCCCTGCCGCCGCTGGTTGAGCCAGCCGCCGAGCTGTCGCGCGAAGAGGTCATGCGCTATAGCCGGCACCTCATCATCCCGGACGTTGCGACGACCGGGCAGAAGCGCCTGAAGAACGCCAAGGTCCTCGCGATCGGTGCCGGTGGGCTCGGCTCACCGACGCTGCTCTACCTCGCGGCCGCGGGCGTCGGCACGCTGGGCATCGTCGACTTCGACGTCGTCGACGAGTCCAATCTGCAGCGCCAGGTCATCCACGGTCAGAGCGACATAGGCCGGAGCAAGGCCGAGAGTGCCCGCGACTCGGTGCTGGAGATCAACCCCCTGGTCAAGGTCGTGTTGCACCAGGAGCGGCTGGACTCCAGCAACGTGTACGAGATCTTCGAGCAGTACGACCTGATCGTCGACGGCACCGACAACTTCGCGACCCGCTACCTCGTCAACGACGCGGCCTTCTTCCTGGGCAAGCCGTACGTCTGGGGCTCGATCTACCGCTTCGACGGCCAGGCGAGCGTCTTCTGGCCGACCGCCCCCGGCGGCGACGCGCCCTGCTACCGGTGCCTCTACCCGGAGCCGCCGCCCCCCGGGATGGTCCCGAGCTGCGCCGAGGGGGGCGTCCTCGGCATCCTGTGCGCCTCGATCGGGGCCATCCAGAGCACCGAGGCCGTCAAGCTGCTGATGGGCATCGGTGAGACGCTGGTCGGCAAGCTGATGGTGTATGACGCGCTGGAGATGGAGTACCGCAAGCTGACGGTCCGCAAGGACCCGGAGTGCCCGCTCTGCGGCAAGAACCCGACGATCACGGGGCTCATCGACTACGAGGCCTTCTGCGGCACGGTGTCGGAGGAAGCCCAGCAGGCGGCGGCGGGCAGCACGATCCTGGCGACCGAGCTCAAGGCCAAGATGGACGCTGGCGAGGAGTTCCTGCTGGTCGACGTCCGGGAGCCCGCGGAGTACGAGATCGTGCAGATCCCCGGCTCCGTGCTGATCCCGAAGGGCGAGATCCTGAACGGATCGGCGCTCGCGGCCCTGCCGCAGGACAAGCAGATCATCCTGCACTGCAAGAGCGGCGTGCGGTCCGCGGAGGCGCTGGCGGCCCTCAAGGCGGCCGGGCTCACCAACTCGGTGCATGTGCAGGGCGGGGTGCTCGCCTGGCAGGCGCAGGTCGACACGTCCCTGCCGACCTACTGAGCCGCCCGGCCAGCGTCTCGGCCGGCCTCGCCGTCCGGCCGGGCGCGGCGCCGCCGTCGGTGTACGCCCGGATCGTGCTCGACGCGGTCGAGCTGGTGCCGGCCGGCCAGGTGGCTACGTACGGTGACATCGCGGAGTGGACCGGCCGGGGCTCCGGGCGGACCGTCGGGACCGTCCTGTCGCGGTACGGCCACGAGGTCGCGTGGTGGCGGGTGGTGCAGGCCGGCGGACGGCCCGCGGAACCCCACCTGCGGGACGCCATGGAGCGGCTGCGCGCCGAGGGTTGCCCGGTGGTCGGTGAGCGGGTCGATCTCGCCGCTGCGCGGTGGCGCGGGCCCGGCGCGGACCTGGCCTGACGACCCAGGGTCCGCTGTCGCCAGGGCGACAGCAGACGGACCTGGATCACCGACGGGCGGCGGTCAGCGCGCACCAAGGTGGTCTCGGCGATGTGGTGAAGCGCCCCGCGACGCCGGGCCGCTGGGGCGCGCACCGGGTCCTGTCGGAGGGCCGTGGTGGACTCGCCGCCGTGGACGCCCCGACCCTTGCTCGGCGCCCGGCCGCCCAGCGGTCGGGGCCCCGGCTCGACCCTGACCAGCGCCGGGTCGTCGAGCACCCTGGTGGCCCGGTGCTGGTGCTCGCCGGCCCCGGCACCGGCAAGACCACCACGCTGGTCGAGGCCGTGGTGCACCGGGTGCGTGAGCGGGGCCTCGCGCCCGAGCAGCTGCTGGTCCTCACGTTCAGTCGCAAGGCTGCCCAGGAGCTCCGCGAGCGGGTGACCGCGCGGCTCGGCGGCACCACTCGCGGTGCGTTGGCCATGACCTTCCACTCGTACGCTTTCGCGCTGCTCCGACGAGAGCTCGCGGGGTCGGGCGGGCCGGCGCTACGGCTGCTCACCGGTCCGGAGCAGGACCTCGAGGTGGGCCGGCTGCTCAAGGGCGAGGTCGAGGACGGCTCGCAGCGGTGGCCGGCGGCGCTGCGTCCTGCCTTGGGTCTACGGGGCTTCCGGCAGGAGCTGCGCGACCTGCTGCTGCGTGCGCAGGAGCGCGGGATCGGCCCGGACCGGCTGCGCGCGCTCGGGCTCGAGCGCGGCCGGGAGGACTGGGTGGCCGCGGCCGGTTTCCTGCAGTCCTACGAGGACCGCTTCGACCTCGATCCGTCGGTCGAGGTGTTGGACTACGCCGGGCTGGTACGCACCGCCGCGGCGCTGCTCGAGGACGGCGACGAGCTGCGCGCCCGCGAGCGCGCCGCCCGCCTGGTCGTGTTCGTCGACGAGTACCAGGACACCGACCCCGCACAGGTGCGGCTCCTGCAGGCGCTCGCCGGCGACGGGCGTGACCTGGTGGCCGTCGGCGACCCTGACCAGAGCATCTACGGCTTTCGTGGGGCCGACGTGCGCGGCGTCATGGATTTTCGGGACACCTTCCGGACGACCGCCGGGGAGCCGGCCCCGGTGGTCGCGCTGCGCACATGTCGTCGCTCCGGCGCCGGCCTGCTCGCCGCCAGCCGGGCGGTCGCCGCACGGCTGTCGGCAGGTGGCCTGCCGGCCGGGTTTCGCGAGCTGCGCCCTGACCCGCAGGTCGTCACGACGGCGGGGACGGTCGAGCTGCGGCTGGCCGCCACCCCCACCGGCGAGGCGGCGCTGGTCGCCGACGTGCTGCGGCGGGCGCACCTGCACGACGGTGTCGCGTGGTCCGACATGGCCGTCCTGCTGCGCTCCACGCCGCGCTCACTGGCCGGGCTGCGGCGCGGCCTGCAGGCTGCCGGGGTCCCAGTCGTGGTGCCGGCCGACGAGGTTCCGCTCGCCGAGGAGCCGGTCGTCAAGGCACTTCTCGAGGTGCTCGACGCCGGCCTGCGGCCGGAGCGGATCGACGAGCCCCGCGCCCTCGCGCTGCTCGTCGGGCCGCTGGTTCGCGCCGATGGGCTGGTCGTACGCCGGTTGCGGCGCGCCCTTCGCGACGCCGACCTGCAGGCCCGGGGCACCACGCCAGCCGACGCGCTGCTCGTCCAGGCCATCCGCGACCCCGGGCAGGTCCTCGGGCTGCCGCGCCAGAACGCCGCTCCGCTTGCCCGTCTGAACCGACTCATCCGGGCGGTCCGGGACGCGGCCCAGGTCCCCGCCGTCCCACCACTGCCGGACCCGCTCCCCGCCGTCCCGGTCGAGGACGTCCTGTGGTCGCTGTGGGTGGCCACCGGGCTCGCGGAACGGCTGGAGCGGACCAGTGTGGAGGGCGGCCCGCGTGGCGCCGTCGCCGACCGCGCTCTCGACGCCGTCATCGGGCTGTTCGACGCCGCTGCCCGCTACGTCGACCGCCTCCCCGGCGCCGGCGCGCTGGGCTTCCTGGACGACGTCGCGGCACAGGAGGTGCCGGCCGACTCGCTCTCGCAACGCACGCCCGAGGGCGACGCGGTTCGGGTGATGACCGCCCACGCCAGCAAGGGCCTGGAGTGGCGGGTCGTCGTCGTGGCCGGCGTCCAGGAGGCCGTCTGGCCCGACTTGCGTCTGCGCGGCTCGCTGCTCGGCGCCGCTGACCTGCAGACCGGCGCCGGGCCGCACGCCGACCGACGCGCCGCGCTGCTGGCGGAGGAGCGCAGGTTGTTCTACGTCGCGGTCACCCGCGCCCGAGAACGGCTCGTGGTCACGGCGGTCGCTGCCGGCGAAGGCGGTGATGAGCGGCCCAGCCGGTTCCTGGAGGAGCTCGGCCTGCCGCTGCCGGCCGCGGCCACCCCGGTCGGCCGGCCGTTCACCGGTGCCGGCCTGCTCGCCGAGCTGCGATCGGTGGCCGCGACGTCACCGGACCCGGCGCTGCGCGAGGGGGCCTGCCTGCGACTGGCCCGGCTCGCGGTCGGTGACGACGCCAGCCCGCGGGTGGTCGGGGCCCACCCCGACCGCTGGTGGGGGATCGCGCCGCTGTCCGACGACGGACCGCTGGTGCGCGCCGGCGAGCCGGTGCGGGTGTCGCCGTCCAAGGTCGAGTCCTTCGACCTGTGCGCGCTGCGCTGGTTCCTCGAGAGCGGCGTCGGTACCTCCGGGAGCACCGGGCCATCGCAGGTGCTGGGCAGCCTGGTGCATGCGCTGTGCGAGCTGGCCAGCGGCGACGCGCCCCTGCAGCGTGACCAGCTCGAGGCGCGACTCGACGAGGTGCTGCCCGAGCTCGACCTCGGCGCGCCCTGGGCGGTACGCCGGCGACGTCGTGAGGCCATGCAGCAGCTCGACCGCTTCCTGGCCTGGGTGCAGGGCAGCGATCGCCAGCTGGTGGGCACCGAGGTCGACGTCCGCGTCGCCCTGCGCGAGGGTGCGGAGCTGCGCGGCCGGGTCGACCGGCTCGAGCGCGACGCGCAGGGCCGAGCCGTCGTCGTCGACCTCAAGACCGGCACGTCCAAGCCCAGGGACAGCGAGGTGGCGCGGCACCCACAGCTGGGTGCGTACCAGCTCGCCGCGCAGCTCGGCGCCTTCGCCGAGCAGGGGATGGTGGCGTCGGGAGGGGCGGCGCTGCTGCAGCTCAAGGGGGTCGCGAAGGCCAAGGAGCAGCGCCAGCCGCCGTTGGCCGACGACCCCGATCCCGGCTGGGCGCAGGAGCTCGTCCTTCGGGTCGTCGACGGTATGGGCGGCAGTACCTTCCCCGCCCAGGTCAATGAGCACTGCGAGCGCTGCGGCGTCCGGCCGTGCTGCCCGCTGTGGTCCGAGGGCACCGGCGTCCTGCGATGACGGGGCTCGTGCTGCGGAAGGCGTTCGGGCTCGACGACCTCGCTCGGGTACTGCACAAGCCGGTCAGCGACGAGCAGGCCGAGGTCGTGACAGCCCCGCTGGCGGCCGGGGTCGTCGTCGCCGGAGCGGGCAGCGGCAAGACCGCGACCATGGTGGCGCGGGTCGTGTGGCTGGTCGCGCAGGGCCTCGTCCGGCCAGACGGTGTGCTCGGCCTGACCTTCACCACGAAGGCGGCCGACGAGCTCGCCGGCCGGGTACGCAGCGCACTGCGGGCGTTGCGGGCCGCCGGCTGGCTCCCCGACGCGTACGCCGACCTCGAGCCGATGGTGTCGACCTACCACGCGTACGCCGGACGGTTGGTGCGCGACCACGCGCTGCGGCTGGGGCGCGAGCCGGCGGCCCGGCTGATCACTCCGGCGACGAGCTGGCAGCTCGCCTCGCGGGCCGTCGCCACCTACGACGGCCCGCTGGACGCCAAGGACATGGCCGAGTCGACCGCGGTGCAGACCGTGCTGGCTCTGGCCGGCGACCTGTCGGAGCACCTGCGCGTGCCGCAGGACGTCGTGGATCTCGGTGCCTGGCTGCGGGCGACCGGGGACGCGACATCCGGGCTGCTCAAGCCGGCCCGGGACGTTCTGGTCTGCCAGGCGGTCCGTGAGCAGCTGCTACCGGTGGTGGCGAGCTACACCGCGCTGAAGCGGGCGCGCGAGCTGCTCGACTTCGGCGACGTTGTCGCCCTGGCCGCGCAGCTGGCTCGCGACTGCCCTGAGGTGCGGGCCGCCGAGCGCGAAGCCCATCCGGTCGTGCTGCTGGACGAGTACCAGGACACCGGGGCGGCCCAGGAGGTGCTGCTGGGCTCGCTGTTCGGTGACGGCCACCCGGTCACTGCGGTGGGCGACCCCTGCCAGAGCATCTACGGCTGGCGGGGCGCCAGCGCCGGCACGCTGCGCCGGTTCGCCGCGCTCTACGGCGCCGACCCGGCGGCGACCCGGCAGCTGTCCACGACCTATCGCAGCGGGGGTCGGGTGCTGCAGCTGGCCAACCTGGTCGCCGCGGACCTGCGTACGGACGGCGTACAGGTCCGGGAGCTGGGCCCGGCGCCCGGGCGCGAGCGGGCCGGGTGGGTCCGGTGCGCGCTGCTGGCCGACGTCGTGAGCGAGGCTGAGTGGGTCGCGCAGCAGGTCCGGGCTGCCGTCCTGGCCCTGCCGCCGGACGACGAGCGCGGCCGGCAGTGGGCGCGGGCCGCGGTGCTGTGCCGCAAGCGGTCGCTGTTCCCGGCGCTGCGCGAGGCCTTCGAGGCGATCGAGGTGCCCGTGGAGGTGGTTGGTCTGGGTGGCCTGCTCAGCGTGCCGGAGGTCGCCGACCTGGTGGCCACGCTGCGGGTGCTCGACGACCCGACGGCTGACGCCGAGCTGCTGCGCCTGCTCACCGGGCCGCGCTGGCGGATTGGCCCGCGCGACCTCGCCGCCCTCGGTGCGCAGGCCCGGACGCTGGTCCGAAGGGTGACCGGGCGGGAGCCGGGCGACGCGGTCGAGGCGGTGGTGCTCGGGGTGGCCGACGCCGACGCGGGCTCGCTCGTCGACGCCCTCGACGAGCTGCCACAGCATGGGCTGTCGGACGAGGGCCGCCGGCGGATGACCGCCCTGCGCGACGAGCTGCGGTCGTTGCGCCGACGGGCCGACCAGCCGCTGCCCGAGCTCGTCGCGGACGTCGAGCGCACCCTCGGCCTCGATGTCGAAGTCGTCGCCCGGGTCGGCGCCCCCGGTCCGGCGCAGGCACGCGCCGACCTCGACGCGTTCGCCGACGCGGCGGCGTCCTTCGCCGGTGACGCCGCGCAGGACGGCTCGGGCGAGGCGGTGCTGTCAGCGTTCCTGGCCTACCTCGGCGCCGCCGCCGAGGAGGAGAACGGCCTCGACGCCGGCGCACCGGGAGCAGCCGACACGGTCAAGCTGATGACGGTGCACGCCGCGAAGGGCCTGGAGTGGGCTGTCGTGGCCGTACCCGGCCTGGCCCGCTCGGTGGCCGCTGGCGGCCCGGCGGTCTTCCCCGGCAAGCCGCAGGGGACATCGTGGCTGAAGACCCCGAGGCTGCTGCCGTTCCCGCTGCGCGGCGACTCGGGCGACCTGCCGTGCCTGGCCGGTCTCGGCAAGGTCGACCTCGAGGCCTTCGCAGCCGCCCTCGCCGAGCGCGACGCCCGTGAGGAGCGCCGGCTCGCCTACGTCGCGTTCACCCGCGCCGAGCGGCTGCTGCTGTGCTCGGGCCATCACTGGGGCCACCAGCGACAGCCGCTCGGTCCGTCGGTCTTCCTGCTCGAGGCCCGGCAGGCGTGCGAGCAGGGCGCGGGCGATGTCGACGTCTGGGTCGAGAAGGTGCCGGAGCCCAACCCCCTGGTCGCGCAGGGCCGGGCCGCGAGCTGGCCGGACCCCGCGCCCCCGGCCGGGCGGCAGGTGCAGGCGGCTGCCGAGCGCGTCCGGGAGCTGCTTGACGGCGCACCCGTCGACAACGCCCACGTCCTGTCGAGCGAGGCTGCCCGGCAGGTGGCGGTCTGGGACGACGACCTGCAGCGGCTCGCCGACGAGGAACGCCGGCGCCGCGGCCGGCGTACGCACGCCGTGCTGCCGGGGCAGCTGTCGGTGAGCCGACTCGTCGAGCTGCGCCGCGACCCGCAGGCGCTGGCCCGCGCACTGCTCCGGCCGCTGCCGCGACGGCCGTCGCTCGTCGCCCGGCGCGGCACCGCCTTCCACGCCTGGCTAGAGACCGTCGTCTTCGGCACCCCCCAGCTGCTCGACCCGCTGGAGCTGCCGGGCAGCGCGGACCAGGCGCCGGTCGGTGCCGACCTGGCCGCGCTGCAGGAGGCCTTCCGGCGCAGCAGCTGGTGGGGCCGCGAGCCCGCCGAGATCGAGGTGCCCTTCGAGATGGAGGTCGAGGGGGTCCTCGTCCGCGGCCGCATGGACGCCGTCTACTCAGGCGGCGACCGCGCCGAGATCGTCGACTGGAAGACCGGGGCGCCGCCTGTCGGCGCGGACGCCCAGGCGGCTGCCGTGCAGCTGGCGGCGTACCGGTTGGCCTGGCACGAGCTGTCCGGCACCCCGCTGGAGCGGATCGGCGCCGCCTTCCACTACGTCGCGCAGGGGATCACGGTCCGGCCGGCTGACCTGCTGGGCGCGGACCGGCTGCGCGCCCTGCTCCGGGACGTCCCACGGCTGGGCGGCGGATGAGCGCCATCCGCCGCTCCCGGTGTTCCGGTGCTCCCGGCCGGCCACACCCGGGCAGCCAGCCCCCCGGCGCGTCCTGCTGCTGCGCCCGTCGGGCGACCCCGTGCCGGATCCGGTACGGCAGGCGGTGTCCGATGAGGTGGTGCGCCAGCAGCGCGACCCCGACGATGGGTGGGTGATGCAGCCGAGGCAGGACCGCTGGAGCAGCCCCGCCGACGTCGTGAGCCCGGCGGACGGCACCGACCCGCCCGACGCCACCCACGCCGGCGGCGAAGCGGCTGCCGTGGGCGTGATTGCTCGCGGTCACGCCACCGACCCTGACGGCACCGACGCCGTGCTGCGGGCTCCGCTGGGCACGCTCTGGACGTTGCTCCGGGCGCACCGGGCCGCGCTCGCGTGCGCCGGAATGCTCGCCGCTGCCAATGCGGCGGCCGCGCTGGCCCAGCCGCTCCTGGTGCGACGGGTCATCCAGGACATCCAGCGGACCCAGCCGTTGCGCGGGGCGGTCACGCTGCTGGTGGCTGCGCTGATCGTCGCCGCAGTGCTGTCCGGTATCCAGAGCTACCTGCTGCAGCGCACCGGGGAAGCGGTGGTTCTGGGCACCCGGACGCTACTGGTACGGCGCCTGCTGCGACTGCCGGTCGCCGAGCTGGACCGGCGGCGCGCAGGCGACCTCATCTCACGGGTGGGCGCCGACACCACGCTGCTCCGTACGGTCGTCACCTCCGGCCTGGTGGACCTGGTGTCCGGGGTGGTCATCGCCGTGGGCTCCCTGGTCGCCATGGCGGTCGTCGACCGGATGCTGCTGGGGATCACCGTGCTGGCCGTGGCCATCGGCTTCTCGGGCGCGATCGCCGTGGTGCGCCGGGTGCGCTCGGCCTCGCTGGCCGCGCAGACGGCGGTGGGCACGATGACCGCCGGGGTGGAGCGGGCACTTTCCGGGGTGCGCACGATCCGGGCTGCCCGCGCGGAACAGCGGGAAGCGGCAGCGGTCGACCTGTCCGCTCGGGAGGCCTTCCGGGCAGGGCTGCGGCTCGCCCGGCTGCAGGCCGTGCTGGGTCCGCTGGCAGCCATCGCCGTCCAGGGCGCCTTCCTGGCGGTGCTGGGGGTCGGCGGCGCCCGGGTCGCCGCCGGCACGATCACGGTGGCCGACCTGGTGGCCTTCGTGCTGCTGCTGTTCCTGCTGGTACAGCCGCTGGCGCAGGGCATCGCGGCACTCACCGCCATCCAGACCGGGTTGGGCGCGCTCGCGCGGATCGAGGAGGTGCTGGCGCTGCCGGAGGAGACGGCCGGCGACCGCGGGTTGCCAGCAGCGCTTGGCGACCAGCCGGTCGAGGTCGCGTTCAGCGACGTGCGCTTCGCCTACCCGGGTGACGCGGGCACCCAGGTTCTCGCCGGCGTCAGCTTCACGGCGCCAGCGGGTCGGCGTACGGCGCTGGTCGGGCCATCCGGCGCCGGCAAGTCCACCGTCCTGGCGCTCGTCGAGCGGTTCTACGACGTCGACAACGGGACGGTGTACGTCGGCGGGCACGACGTGCGCGACCTCGCCCGCGATGCGCTGCGCGCCCGGATGGCCTACGTCGAGCAGGACGCCCCGGCCCTGGCCGGCACCCTGCGCGACAACCTGCTGCTCGGGGCTCCGGACGCCGACGACGACCGGCTCCTCGACGTGCTGGCCCAGGTGAATCTGAGCGAGCTCGTCACGCGCAGCCCGGCCGGTCTCGGGGCGCAGGTCGGTGATGACGGGATCCTGCTGTCCGGTGGTCAGCGGCAGCGCCTGGCCATTGCCCGCGCGCTGCTGTCGCGCCCTGCCCTGCTTCTGCTCGACGAGCCGACGGCGTCGTTGGACGCTCGCAACGAGGAGGCGCTGTCCCGAGCGGTGGCGGCGATCGGTCCGGACACCACGGTCCTGGTGATTGCGCACCGGCTGTCCACGGTGGTCGACGCCGACCGGATCGTCGTGCTGGACGAAGGCGCTGTCGTGGCCACCGGAACGCACGATGAGCTGGTCCTCAGTTCCGCGCTCTACCGCGACCTGGCCGCCCGCCAGCTGCTCGTATGACCTCGTGGTCAACCGCAGCCTCCAGTCCGCTCGGCGGACTGTCGACACGCTCCCCGTGATCCCGCCAGCTCTGTCCGGCGCCCGCCGGGCTGCCGTTCCCGCTCGGCGCAGCCGGGTCCTGGTCAGCCGGGTGCGGGTAGCCGTCGCCATCATCACGTTGTCGGCCTGCACCGGGACGGGGTCGGCACCTGCTACCGCCGCGCGCGCCGGGTCGCCGCCCGCGGGTACCGCCGCTGCGACGGCGGGCCCGGTAAGCACCGCCGTCGCTGGTCCGCTGCTGCGCCCGGCCGCCGGGGGTGACGGCGACTCCTGGCGGGACACCGCCGGGCGGGAGTACCGGCTGGGACTGGTCAACACGCCGGAGGTCAACGAGTGCTACGGCCCGCAGGCCACCGCCCGGCGCAAGGAGCTGGTGGCGTCGGGCTTTCGGGCCCTGGTGTACGCGAAGGACCGGTATGGCCGGGCGGTCTCGCTGGTCACGACGGCGGACGGCACCGACCTGAACGTGTCGCTGGCCCGTGGCGGCTACGCCGACGACCGCTACCTCGGACAGTACCGGCACGAGAACCCCGGTCTGGCCGGGGAGCTGGACGGGGCGTTTGCGGCGGCCAAGCGGGAGCGGGCAGGGCTATGGGCCGCCTGCCCCGAGGCCGGACGATGACCGGCCCGCTCGGCCGGACGGTGACGGGACCGCTCGGGTGGCGGTGACCGGCCCGCCCGGCAGGCGTCCCGGTCTGGGCTGACGTGCCGCCAGTCCGGTCCGTCCGGGTCGCGGCGGGAACTGGCGGAGGACCGCTGATCCGGCTCCCTGTCAGATTGTCAGCACCCAGATCCGCTCGTTCCTGCAGGAAGAGCCCCAGCCGAGCGGTACCTCAGCTGGTCGGCAGGACGACCCGGACGGTCTGGTCCCGGGCGGCGACGACCTCGCCGCCCTGCAGCTGCCGGCCGCGGCGCACCTCGAGCTGACCGTCGACCTCGACGCCGCCCGCCGCGAGCAGCGCCTTGGCCTCGGCGCCGGTCTCGACCAGGCCCGCGAGCTTGAGCAGCTGACCCAGCCGTACGCCGTCCTCGCGCAGCAGCACCTCACGCACCGGCGCCTCGAGCTCGCCGACGAGCTCGTCGGGCGGGCCCATGACGTCCGGCTCGAGTCCGCACGCCGACAGGAACGCCCTGGCGTCCGGATCACCGGTCGTGGCGACCAGCCGACGTGCCCCGCGGGCCCAGCCGGCGTCGGCGAGGGCCTCGGCGAGGTTGCTGCCAATGCCCTGCCGCCGTACGGCATGGTGCACGACCAGGTCGACCAGTCGCAGCACCCCCAGGACGAAGCCGTCGCCGGAAGGCACCCAGCCGCCGAGCGCGAAGCCCCGCAGCTGCTCCTCGTCGATCGCCACGACCAGCAGGGCGTCCCCGGCACCGAGCCGGCCAGCCACATCCGCGGTACGGGACGCCGAGGGGCGCGAACCGGCTGCGGCCAGCGACGCCCGCCACACCTCGAGCGCCGCGGCGGCATCGTCCCCGCGCGCAACCCTGGTCTCCACGACCGGCACGCTAGCGGCGCCCGGGGGTACTCGACCCCGTGCTCATGTCGACTAGTGCAGCTCGACCACGAGCGGCCGGTGGTCTGACACGTCCAGAGCAGGCGTCTCGACAGACCGCACCGGCGGCAGGGAGCCCGCGCCGAGGACGTGGTCCAGTTGCACCTTGGGCTCCGGCGAAGGGTAGGTCGGCTGCCTGCCGAGCACCCGCCAGCCCGACACGGGGCCGGCCGCGAACGCTGGCATGTTGAGGTCACCGAGCAGCACCTGCGGGGCGGGCAACCGCCCGAGCCAGCGGGTCAGTCGGCGCAGCTGGATGGCGTTCCAGACCGGGACGAACGACAGGTGCGTCGAGGCAACGGTCATCACGCCGTACGGTCCGTCGATCACCGCTGCGACCGCGACCCGCGGCTCGTCCTGCAGCCAGATCACCTGCCGGCTCCCGGGTAGCACGATCGGCGAGCGGACCCGGGCCGGCGCCAGCCGCAGCACGTGCCAGGACACCACCGGGTGCGCCGAGACCAGCCCGACGCCGTACGCCACCGCCTCGGCCGCCTCGTCGCCGGCGTGCGCAGCCCGCCACGAGCCGCCGGGGGTGCCGATCAGCGCCGGGACGAAGCGCCATGCAGCGGCGCCGGTGCCCTCGCCGACCTCGGCAACGAGGTCGAGCCCGTGCGAGCGGGGCTGGCCCCGGTCGACCTCCTGCAGCCCGAGGACGTCCGCCGACAGTGCCTTCGCGGCGCGCTGCAGCCGCGCTGCGTCAACGATGCCGTCGGTCAGCGACGTGCCGTTCAGCACGTTCCAGGTCGCCAGGCGCACGCCCGGACGCTAGTCGAGCGCCGACCGCAGTGCAGGGTCCAGACCGGCCACTTCGGCAGCCCGAGCGCCGCGACCAGCCCGGCGGCGATCGGCGAGAGGTTCCCGGTGGCCGGCACCCCCCGGCAGGCTCGGCTCTCCGGTGAATGGTGTCTCGCCGTCGGCCAGCACGCCCACCAGCCGGGGCGCGGGCAGCGCCACCGGCAAGCAGCGACCGCAGCCGGGGTAGCACGCGTACGGCCAGCAGCAGGTGGTCCCGCGCAGCGGGCGCGGCAGTCGGAACACCTCGTTGCCGCCGTGTACGACGAGCTCGTCGGGTGGCCCGGGCACCTGGTGCAGCCGGGCCCCGGGCCGGACCGCGGCGACGCTGGCGATCACTGGCGCAGGTGCTCCAGCAGCAACGCGACGAGCTGGTCGGGGGCCTCCTCGGGGGTCAGTCACTGGATCCCCGAGCTGGTCGGGGGCCTCCTCGGGGATCCAGTGACTGACCCCCGGGAGCTCGGCGAAGCGGTAGGGCCCGTCGACATGGCTGGCTGTGGCTTCGGCGGCGGTGCGGCCGAGGGCAAGATCACCGTCGGACCAGACGTACAGCGTCGGGACCGTGACCGCCGGGAAGTCCACGACCGAGCTGCGGCTCGCGGCGCGGTACCAGTTGAGGCAGGCCGTCAGTCGCCCCGGCTCAGCCATGTCGGCCAGGTAGCGCTCGACGTCGGCGGAGGCCTCGGCGCCGCCGAAGAAGGTACGCAGCCCGGACCGGTCCTCGCGCAGCAGCACCTGCTCAGCCTTGCCCTCGACCTGGAACAGCCGCATGTACTGCGAGCGCTGCCGCTGGTCCTCATCCGAGGCCAGCGCCTCGGTGAACGCCACCGGGTGCGGTACGGAGACGGCGGTCAGCGTGCGCACCCGGTCCGGGTGGCGGGCGGCGAGCTGCCAGGCGACCGCGGCACCCCAGTCGTGGCCCACCAGGTGAACTCTCGAGGCGCCGAGCGCGTCGAGCATCCCCAGCACGTCGCCGACCAGCTCTGGCATGGCGTACGCCGACACGTCGAGCGGCCGCGCACCGGGGGAGTAGCCGCGCTGGTCCGGGGCGACCACCCGGTAGCCACTCTCGACCAACCCGGGCCAGACGTACCGCCAGCTGTGGGCGCTCTGCGGGAAGCCGTGCAGCAGCAGGACGAGCTCGCCGTCCGGATCCCCGAAGGCGAGTGCGTCGAACACCAGGTCGCCGACCTCGATCTCCATGACGTCGACCGTAGTCTCTGCCGGTGACCGGCAGCGGCGTGGATGTGGATGCGGTGGCCCGCGGTGCGGCCGACGACGCCGGCGGTCTTGACCCCGCCCTGCTCGGGGACTTCCTGCCGACGGTGACGCAGGCCGCGGACAGCGGCCGGCGGCTCAGGACCGTGGAGCTCGAGCGGTACGCCGAGCGCGGGGCAGCCGCCGCGGTGCAGGGTGTGGCGCTGCGGGCACTGATCGACCTGTACCTGTCGGCGAGCTGGCGGCTGTGGCGCGAGCTGCCGGTCGTGCAGACCGGGTCGGCCGAGCAGGTGCGGGCCGCCGGACTGGCGGTCCTGCGGGCCGCCGACGACGGCGTGGCTGCGGTTGCCGAGGGGTTCCAGCTGGCCCGGGGCGACCTGTCGCGGCGCCAGGAGTCGGCCCGCCGCGAGGTGTTCGACGCGCTGCTGGCCGGTCGCGGCGAGGCCGTCGCGGTGCTCGGCCGCGCCGTCGACCTCGGCGTGGACCTCGGCGCGCCGCACGCCGTGCTGGTGGCGAGCGGCAGCTTCCAGGACGACCGCGCCGCCGCCCTGCTCGGCCGGCTCGAGCGTGCCCTGCAGGGCAGGTACGGCGACGCCGGCGTGCTGGTCGCCGTGAAGGGCGGTGACCTGGTCTGCATCTTCGCGGCCCCCGATGATGCAGCGCTTGAACAGGTGCGCGACCGAGTCGTCGGTGTGCTCGGTCCCGACGGTTGGCGCGGCGCGCTGGGCCGCCCGCACGTCGGTCCGGATGGCGTACGGGCGTCGTACGAACAGGCCCGTGACGCGCTCGCCCTCGCCGACCGGCTGCGGCTGCCCGGTCCGGTGGTCGACGCGGCCGGCCTGGCCGTGTACCGCGTACTGCTGCGGGACAGGGAAGCCGTCGACGAGCTGATCCGCAGTCGGCTCGCCCCGCTCGCGGCGGCCCGCGGTGGCGCCGGGCCACTGCTGGAGACGTTGGACGCGTACTTCGCCACGGGCGGGGTGGCGACGCAGACCGCCGCCCGGCTGCACCTGTCGGTGCGGGCCGTCACCTACCGGCTCGCCCGGGTGCGGGCGCTGCTCGGGGTCGACCCGACCGACCCGGCCGAGCGTTTCGCCCTGCACGCCGCCGTCCTCGGCGCCCGTGCCCTGGGCTGGCCCGGTATTGCCGACGACCGGCAACGTCAGGACACCTGACTCGTCCGGCCACAGCTCCTGTGAGAACCGTGTCAACCGGACATCCTGAACGGGACACCCGCTGATCCGAGGAGAACTCCCGTGCTCGACGTCCCGCTCTGGGCCTGGGCGGCGTTCGCCGCCGTCATCCTGGTCATGCTCACGATCGACCTGCTCGCCCACCGCGGCGCCCACGTCATCGGCTTCAAGGAGGCCGCGTGGTGGAGCGCCCTGTGGGTGGGGCTGTCGCTGGTCTTCGCCGTCACCGTCGGTGTCACCCTCGGCGCGAACGCCGGCGTGGAGTTCACGACGGCCTGGCTGCTCGAGAAGAGCCTGTCGGTGGACAACCTGTTCGTCTTCGCGCTGATCTTCGGTTACTTCAAGGTTCCTCGGGAGTACCAGCACCGGGTGCTTTTCTTCGGTGTGATCGGCGCGCTGGTGTTCCGCGGGATCTTCCTGGCGGCCGGCGTCGCGATTGTCACGAAGTTCACCGCGGTGTTGTTCGTCTTTGCAGCCGTGCTGCTCTACAGCGCCTACAAGCTGCTCAAGGACGACGACGACAGCTATGACCCCGGCAAGAGCTTGGCCGTCCGCCTGCTCCGCAAGGTGGTGCCGGTCCGGGACGAGTACGCCGGTACGCACTTCTTCGTCAAGGAGGCGGGCAAGCGCATCGCCACCCCGCTGCTCGCGGTCGTGGTCGCCATCGAGGCCGCCGACCTGGTGTTCGCCGTCGACAGCGTGCCCGCGGTCCTGGCGGTCAGCAACGACCCGTTCATCGTCTACTCCAGCAACGCGTTCGCGATCCTGGGCCTGCGGGCGCTGTACTTCCTGCTGGCCGGCCTGCTGGAGAAGTTCCACCTGCTGTCCAAGGGCCTCGCGATCATCCTGGCCTTCATCGGCGTCAAGCTGGTGCTGCAGGCCGCCCACAAGACGATCAGCACCGCCATCCCGGAGATCCCGTCGCTCGCCAGCCTCGGCGTGATCATCCTGGTGTTGACGGCGAGCATGGTGCTCAGCCTGCGACAGCCCGCGCCGGACGAGGCGGACGAGCCGCAGGACGGGTCCGACGACGCCGAGCGGGTGCTGACGAAGTAGCGCGCGGGCCCGGTCGTCCAGGGGCGGCGGCCGGGCTGGCGCACACTCGGGACCATGACCACGCTGCTGCCGCCCGGGTCCGCGACGCACGAGGTCACCAACCAGGTGCCACCGTTGGTGGGACATGACGTCGCCGAGGACCCAGCGCTGCTGGCGGGCCTGGTCCGCGAGGGCGCCGGTTGGCACGCGGTCGACCTGCACCGGGTCGGGCGGCTGGCCGGGACCGAGGAAGCGCAGCGCTGGGGCGAGCAGGCCAACCGGGTCGAGCCGGTGCTGCGTACGCACGACCGGTACGGCCACCGCATCGACGAGGTGGAGTTCCACCCGTCGTGGCACCGGCTGATGGCGACCGCCGTCGCGGAGGGCCTCGCCGGCGCGCCGTGGGCCGATCCGCGCCCGGGGGCGCACGTGGCGCGTGCGGCGACCTCCTACACCTGGGGGCAGGTCGAGGCCGGCCACGGCTGCCCGATCTCGATGACGTACGCCGTGGTGCCGGCGCTGCGCCGCCAGCCCGACCTGGCGGCGGCGCACGAGCCGCTGCTCACCAGCCGGGTGTACGACCCGGGGCTGCGGACGCCATCAACCAAGCGCGGGCTGCTTGCGGGCATGGGAATGACGGAGAAGCAGGGCGGCTCCGACGTACGCGCCAACTCCACGACGGCCACCCCCGCCGGCGACGGCAGCTGGCTCCTGCGCGGCCACAAGTGGTTCACCAGCGCGCCGATGTGCGACCTGTTCCTCGTCCTCGCGCAGGCGCCCGGCGGCCTGTCGTGTTTCCTGCTGCCGCGGGTGCTGCCCGACGGCGCCCGTAACGCCTTCCGCATCCAGCGGCTGAAGGACAAGCTCGGCAACCGCAGCAATGCCTCGGCCGAGCTGGAGTTCGACGGCACCGTCGCGTGGCTGGTGGGGGAGGAGGGCCGCGGCGTCCGGACCATCATCGAGATGGTCGCGATGACCCGGCTGGACTGCGTGATCGGCAGCAGCGCCGGGATGCGTCAGGCGTTCCTGCAGGCCGCGCATCACGCCCGGTACCGGTCGGTGTTCGGCGGGCTGCTGGTCGACCAGCCGCTGATGCGCAACGTCCTGGCTGATCTTGCTGTCGAGTCCGAGGCCGCGACGACGCTGATGCTGCGGCTGGCCGGCGCCGTCGACCGGGCCGCCCGGGGCGACAGGCAGGAGCACGCGTTCGCACGGATCGCGACCGCGGTCGGCAAGTACTGGGTGTGCAAGCGCCAGCCCGGCTTCGTCGCCGAGGCCCTGGAGTGCCTGGGTGGCAACGGTTACGTCGAGGAGTCCGGGCTGCCGCGGCTCTACCGTGAGGCGCCGCTCAACGGCATCTGGGAGGGCTCGGGCAACGTCCAGGCGCTCGATGTGCTGCGGGCGCTCGGCCGCGAGCCCGGGGCGCTCGAGGCGTTCACCGCCGAGGTGGGGCTCGCGGCGGGTGTCGATTCACGGCTGGACACGGCGGCGTGCTCGCTGCAGGCGGAGCTGGCCGATCATGCGGACCCGGAGCTGCGGGCCCGACGGCTGGTCGAGCGGATGGCCCTGGTGCTGCAGGGCTCGCTGCTCGTACGACACGCGCCGGCCGCCGTCGCGGACGCCTTCTGCGCGAGCCGGCTGGCCGGCGACTCGGGGCAGGCGTACGGCACGCTGCCGCGAGCGGTCGACGTCGACGGGGTGCTGGCGCGGGC
This sequence comes from Mycobacteriales bacterium, assembly GCA_046593925.1. GTDB lineage: Bacteria > Actinomycetota > Actinomycetes > Mycobacteriales > SCTD01 > JAYVYM01. Next base: position 22,196 of record JBKJQN010000082.1, on the reverse strand, counting down.
CCTCCCCGGCGGCTGACCGGTAGCGACGCCTGGCACGCTCTGTTGCATGCACATCTCGGCGAGGTCGGACTACGCGGTACGGGCCTGCGTGGTCCTGGCCGCGGCGGGCGCTGGGCCCACCAAGGGCGAGTCGGTCGCCGACGACCAGCACATCCCGGCCAAGTTCCTCGAGGCGATCCTCAGCTCGCTGCGGCAGGCCGGTCTGGTCGTCAGCCGCCGCGGCGCGGAGGGCGGCTACTGGTTGGCCCGGCCCGCCTCCGAGATCACCGTCGCGGACATCATCCGGGCCGTCGACGGGCCGCTCGCCGAGGTCCGCGGCGGTCCGCCCGAGGCCGTGACGTACCAGGGCGTGGCGCAGGACCTGCAGGTCGTCTGGATGGCCGTCCGGGCCAGCATCCGCGGTGTGCTCGAGCACGTCACCGTCGACGACATCGCCAACGGCCGGCTACCGGACAACGTCCGTGAGATGGCGGCCGACCCCGACGTCTGGCTGACGCGCTAGCGGTTCGGGGTGCGCCTGCTTGTCGGAAGGTGCGTCCCGGAGTGTGCACGAAGCGACAAGTACGCCCGTCGACGGAGGGCAGGCAGGACCACGTGCCCTGGCGCCCCGGGCGGCGTCCGGTCCACTCTTGTCCGACGGGGGAAAGGGCGCCATGACGCAGCGGTCGGGCGACGCGGTCCTGGTGACCGGCGCCACCGGCACTGTCGGACGGCCGCTGGTCACCGCACTGCTGGCGGCTGGGGAGCACGTGCGGGCGGGCGTACGAGACCCCGACAGCGCCGGCCTCACGACCGGGGCCGAGGTCGTCCGCCTCGACTTCGGCGACGCCCGCACGGCCGCGCCGGCGCTGGCGGGCGTGGACCGGCTGTTCCTGATGCGACCGCCGGCGATCAGCGACGTCCGTGCCGCACTCGGACCGCTTGTCGACGCGGCCAGGGCAGCCGGCGTCCGGCAGGTCGTCGTGCTGTCCGTGATGGGCGTCAACCCCGCACTGCCGCACTGGCGGCTGGAGCGAATGGTGCGCCAGGCCGGTCTGCCGTCGACCGCCCTGCGGCCGGCCTACTTCGCGCAGAACCTGCTGACGGCGTTCGGTAAGGAGCTGCGGGAGCATTCGGAGCTCCGGCTTGGCGCCGGCAACGGGAAGGTGTCGTTCGTGGACGCGCGCGACGTCTCGGCGGTCGCCGCCGTGCTGCTGACCCAGACGTCGCCCCAGCCGGCAGCTCTGACCCTGACCGGCCCGGCCGCACTCACCTTCGACCAGGCGGCGGCCCTGCTCGCGGCCGAGCTCGGTCGCCCGGTCGCCTACGTCAGCCAAGGCCTGTGGGAGCACCGTCGCGAGCTGCTCGCGTCCGGCGCGGAGCCGGCGTACGCGAACGTGCAGCTGGTCATCGACCTGACGACGCGGCTAGGCCTCGCGCGGCGCGTGACCCCGGAGGTGGCCGGCGTCCTGGGTCGCCCGGCCACTCCGCTGGCGCAGTACCTCCATGACGCCCGGGACGGTTGGCTGTGACGAGCAGCCCGGCCGGTTCGAGCTCGCGTGCCTGCGCGACCACGACCAGGGCCACCGCGGCGGCGGCCGACCGGGAAGCCGTGATCGAGCGCACCCTCGAGGTGGTCGGGGCTGGCATCTGACGCCCCGGACACCTCGGCTCGGTGCGGCATCCGGCCGCCGGCGTACGCGCAGCTCAGGCCGCGGCTGTCGATGGGTCGTACTAGCGTCGCCACGTGCCGCCCCGCCCCCGCACCAGCGCCCCCGTCCTGTCCTACGACGTGGAGCGCGCGACGCTCGGCAACGGTCTGCGGGTGGTGGTGTCGCCGGACCGCAGCAGCCCGGTCGTGGCCGTCGCTGTCTACTACGACGTCGGTATCCGCAGCGAGCCCGAAGGCCGCACAGGTTTTGCGCACCTGTTTGAGCACCTGATGTTCCAGGGTTCGGCGAGCCTGGGCAAGACCGAGCACTTCACGTACGTGCAGGGCAGCGGCGGCACGCTGAACGGCTCGACGCACCTGGACTACACCAACTACTTCGAGCTGTTGCCGAGTAGCGCCACCGAGCTGGCGATGTTCCTGGAAGCCGACCGCATGCGCAGCGTCGCCCTCACCCAGGACAACCTGGACAACCAGGTCGCCGTCGTCCAGAACGAGATCCGGGTCAACGTGCTCAACCGGCCGTACGGCGGCTTCCCCTGGATCCTGCTGCCGCCGGTGCTGTACGCGACGTTCGCCAACGCGCACAACGGCTACGGCGACTTCGTCGACCTCGAGGACGCGACGCTCGCCGACGCGCAGGCTTTCTTCGACCGCTACTACGCGCCTGGCAACGCGGTGTTGACCGTTGCCGGCGACGTCGACGTCGCAGACGTCCTGCGACTCGCCGAGCGGCACTTCGGTGACATCGAGGCCAGGTCGGTGCCCGCGCGGCCTAGCTTCGCCGAGCCCGGACCGGCCGGCGAGCACCGGGTGGTCCATGTCGACCGGCTGGCGCCGGCCCCCGCCGTCTCGATGGCCTGGCGGGTCCCGGACCCGGCCGACCTGGCCGGCTATCTGCCGTACGTCGTGCTGGCCGAGGTGCTCACCGACGGCGACGCGAGCCGCCTGCAGGACCGGCTGCTGATGAAGGACCGCACCGCGACGAGCGTCGGCGGCTATCTCGGCGTGATGGGCGACCCGCTCGATGCCCGTGACCCGACGCCGTTCCTGCTCGAGCTGCACCACCCGCCTGAGGTCGCCGCCGACACGCTGATCGCGAGCGTCGACGAGGAGCTCGACCGGCTCGCGACCGGTGGCCTGCAGCCCGGCGAGCTGGAGCGCACCGTCGCCCGGATGCAGGCCCGCTACCTGCGCGAGGTGGACTCGGTCATGGGCCGGGCGCAGGTGATGACCGTGTTCGAACAGCAGCGCAGCCGCGCCGAGCTGGTCAACGAGCTGCCCGGCCTGCTTGCGACCGTGTCGGCCCAGGCGGTCCAAGCAGCCGCGGCGACGTTGGTCGGCGACCGCGCCGTCCTGGAGATCCAGCCCGGAGACGCCGCGTGAGCACCCCCCTGGCGCGCCCCGTCCCGGCGCTCGGAGCCGCCCGCAAGGCGCGGCTGCCGATCGTCGCCGAACGCACCCTGGACAGTGGGTTGCGGGTGCTCGCGGTCCGCCGCACCGGGGTGCCACTGGTCGAGCTGCGCCTGCGGGTGCCGTTCTCCGGCAAGGGCGTCGACCACGTCGCAAAGGCCCAGCTGCTCGGCGACACCCTGCTGTCCGGCACCGACCGGCGCACCGCCGGCCAGCTCGCCGCTGACCTGCAGGCCCTGGGCGGCTCGCTGTCCGCCAGCATCGACAGCGACCGGCTGGGGCTGGGCGGTTCGGTGCTGGCGGGCGGGCTGCCGGCGCTGCTCGGGCTGATCGGCGAGGTGCTGAGCAGTGCCTCCTACCCCAAGGACGAGGTGCAGGGTGAGCGCGAGCGGCTCGTGCAGGAGCTGGTGATCTACCGCAGCCAGGCTGGGGTCGTCGCCCGCGAGGCGCTGCTGAGCAGGATGTACGGCAGCCACCCGTACGGCCGCGAGTTGCCGTCCGGCAAGGCGGTCCAGGCTGTCAAGGCCTCGGCACTGCGTGGCCTGCACGCCAAGCGGGTCGCCCCCGAGGGCAGCGTGCTGGTGCTCGTCGGGGACCTGTCGCCGGCGCGCACCCTGGACCTCGTCGAGCACTCGTTGGCTGCCTGGACGGCCAAGGGGGCCGCCGCCGTGGCGCCCCCGCTGCCCGAGCCACCGGGTGGGCCGGCGCTCCTGATCGACCGGCCCGGGGCCGTGCAGACGACCATCCGGATGTCGGGCAGCGCGCCCAGCCGCACGCACCCCGACCATGCCGCGTTCACGCTGGCCAACCTGGTGTTCGGCGGCTATTTCTCCTCCCGCTGGGTCGCCAACATCCGTGAGGACAAGGGATATACCTACAGCCCGCACGCCGGCGTCGACCACCCGCCGGCCGGTTCCCGCGTGACGCTCGCGACCGACGTGTCCACCGCCGCCACGGCGCCTGCGCTCGTGGAGACCTGGTACGAGCTGGGCCGCATTTCTACCGTTCCGGTGGCGCAGGGCGAGCTGGACCAGGCCCGTCGGTACGCGGTGGGGTCGCTGGCGCTGTCGACCGCGACCCAGGCCGGCCTGGCGAGCACGTTGTCGACGTTGACGGCCGCCGGCCTGGGCATCCACTGGCTCCGGGACGCACCGAAGGCACTGGCCTCGGTCACCATCGAAGACGTGCTCGAGGTGGCCGCCAGGTACCTGGCACCGACCCGGCTCACCACGGTGCTGGTCGGTGACAGGGCACAGGTGGCGGGGCCGACGGCGCGGGTACTGCCCTGCGTCACCTCTTGAGCGACAGCCGCCCGACGCTGTCGCGCTCGACCGTCGACCGCGACGCGGCCACCCGCGAGGACGACGCTGCGCTGGAGCGCGCCTGGGCGCAGGCCAGGGTGCTGCTGCTCGACGACGGCCGGGCGCTCGTCGACGGCACCTCGCTGGTGTTCGTCGGAGCCGCTGACGCGCCCGCCGGCAGTGACCGGCTCTACCTGGGCAGCGAGGACGGTCAGGCCTACTTCGCGGTGACCGGGCCGCTGTCGCACCGGCTCGGTACGACAGCCCAGGGGCTGCGCGAGATCGGGGCGGTGCTCGACGACCGCGACGCCGGCCTGCTGACCCATGCCGTCGGGCTCGCCAACTGGCACGCCACCCACCCCCGCTGCCCGCGCTGCGGGGCGCCCACGTGGAGCAAGAGGGGCGGCGCCGTACGGGTCTGCGAGGGCGACGGCAGTACGCACTTCCCGCGCACCGACCCCGCCGTCATCGTGCTGGTCACCGACGGCGCCGACCGGGCCGTGCTGGGGCGCGCGAGCATCTGGCCGCCGCGGCGCTACTCGACGCTGGCGGGCTTCGTCGAGCCGGGGGAAAGTGCCGAGCAGGCTGTCGTCCGCGAGGTCGCCGAGGAGGCCGGCATCGCCGTACGGCAGGTCGTCTACCGCGGCAGCCAGCCGTGGCCTTTCCCGGCCAGCCTGATGCTGGGCTACCGCGCGGTCTGCGACCCGGACGCCGAGCCGGTGCCGCAGGACGGCGAGCTGGCGGACGCCGGCTGGTTCACCCGGGACCAGCTACGAGATGCCGGTGGCTGGGAGGGTGGCCCCGGTCCGGTGCTGCTGCCCCCGCCGGTGTCCATCGCCCACCGGCTGATCACCGACTGGGTGGCGGAGGGTCCGGCGGGGCCCTGACCCGGCTACGAACGAGGCTCGACGGTCCTGGCCACCACCCAGCGGTGCTTGCCGATCTTGCGGTCCCGCGTGAACCCCAGTTTCTCGTACGTTGAAAGTGCGCCATCGTAGAGAAAGCCGGAGGGTACGCAGCCGGCGTCCTCGGGGTAGCCCTCGACGACCCCTGCGCCGAGGCCACCGATCAGGTCCAGGGCACCGGCGAGCGCCGCGGACGCCACCCCCTGGCGCCGGCGCCCACACCGCCGAGCCGACCTCGACGACGGCGCCTGGTGTTCAGGATGGCAACCCTCGGCCACGGTGGGGACGTCGCCCTACAAGATGTGCAGGGCCGGCACGCAGATCGTGCTGGTGTGCACCTGCACGATCGGGTCGGTGGCGTCGCTCAGCTGGGGGTCCGAAGTCCTCCTGATCGCGGTCGCCGTTCCCGCGTAGGCGCTTCGCTTGTCTACCGCCGGATCTGAACGGCCGGCCGGAGCGGGTCCTCCGCGCGGACCAGTACGTCGCACAGCGCGCCGGGCTCCACCAGGGTGTCGTACGTCGCGAAAGCCGGCAGCTGCCACGACGGCACGCCCCGGCGCACCAGCGCGGCCGGCGACAGCGCGACGTGCACGCTCAGCTCGGCCGGCAGGTCCCGGCCGAGCAGGAACAGGCCATCGACGAGCAGAACAGACCGCGCGGGCAGCGACAGCCGCTGCAGGCGTGCGGAGCGGTCGCTGCCGGCGTCGCGCAAGGCCGGCAGCCACCTCCCGTCGGCTTGCAGAACCTCGCGGCGCAGCGCCCCCACGTCGAGCCATCCCTCGCGGAACGCGTCCGGGTCCTCACGGCCGTAGGCAAAGCGCTCGCCGGCCGGTCGCAGGTAGTCCTCGCCGCGCACCCTGCACGGCGTACGGCCGGCAGCAACCAGACCGGCCACCATGGCGTCGGCGATCGACCCCCCGCCCAGGCCGTCGATGAGCACCCGGGCCGGGTCGGGGAGAAGCTCGACCAGCTCGACCAGGTCGCCGGCCAACCCCTGCGGCGACCGGGCCGAGAACGAGCTCAGCGGCGGCCGGCAAGCTCGGGCGGCAGCGGAACAGCCGGGTCCGTCGAGGACATCACGACCTCCCGGGCCAGGTCGTGGACCTTGCGGCCCCGCGAGCGGGCGACCTTGCGCAGCCGCTCGAACGCCTCGCGCGGCGAGTGGTGCTGGCGCTCGGTGAGCACGCCGATGGCCTGCTCCACGACCACCCGGGCGGCGAGCGCGTGCTCGAGCTGGACGATTGACAGCCGGAGCTGGCCGACCTCGTCCAGGGGCTGGTCGGGCCGGCGCGGCCGGCCACCAGGGTCGACCTCGCTCGCCAGCAGGTCCGCCAGCACCATCGCGCTGGTCAGGTCGCCGGTCCGCTCACCACCGACCTCCCAGCCGCCCTCTGCGCTCCGGCGGATCGTCACGCCCTGCTCGGTGAGCGGCCCGAGGTGGGCCGCGACGACCTCGGCCAGCTCGGTGAGCACCTGGATGGACTGCTGGTTGATGTCGACGCTGCCCCGGTCGATGCCGCACAGCGTCGCCACCACGTGCCCGGCCGCGTCGCGCACCGGAACGCCGACGTAGGAGGTGATGCCGAGGGCAGCGCGGACCGGCGAGTCGGCGAAGGCCGGCTCCGCTGCGGCGTCAGAGGTCGCGCCCGGGCCGCCGTCGAGCATCCGGGCGCAGAGGCTGTCTGCCCGCGAGGAGCCGCCGCCCTCGTCGACACCGGTCCAATCGGCATTGGCGTGGACACGCTCGAACGTGAAGGTCTCGTCGGTCAAGCCGCCGATGAAAACGACCTCCATGCCGAGCAGGCTCGCCGCGGTCGCCAGGACAGCGTCGATCGCGGGGTGCGAGAGGTCGGGGGAGGGCACGTAGGGCTGCTTTCACAAGGGGCCGTTGGTCCGGCCAGTGTCCCCCAGGGCGACCACGGGCACACCCTGCGGAGCGGGCGATCAGGCAGCGAGCTGGGCCTTGACCTGCGCCAGGCTCGGGTTGGTCAGGGCGGTGCCGTTGGCGAACACCACGGTCGGCACGGTCTGGTTGCCGCCGTTGACGCTCATCACGTAGTCGGCCGCCGACGGGACCTGCTCGATGTCGATGACGTCGTACCCGACACCCTCGCGGTCCAGCTGCTTCATCAGCCGGTGGCAGTACCCGCACCACGGGGTGCTGTAGATCGTCATCGCGGCGTTCGTCGTCTCGGCGGTCACGCGGGCTCCAGGGTCAGGCGATGCGGGGCTTCGGTGCCGGCCGCGTCGTCGTCAACAGGCGGCGGGTCCGGCGCGTTCCCGCGGCGGCGGCCTGGGAGACTGCCCGGGTGACACCGGACCAGCTGCTCGACGCCCTCGACCCCGAGCAGCGGGAGGCCGCACAGTCGGTCAGCGGGCCGGTCTGCATCCTGGCGGGCGCAGGTACCGGCAAGACCCGGACGATCACGCACCGGGCTGCGTATGCCGTCGCATCGGGGGCCGTGCCGCCGAGCGCGCTGTTGGCGGTGACCTTCACGGCGCGCGCGGCGGGCGAGATGCGGACCCGGCTGCGCGGGCTCGGCGTCGGCGGGGTGCAGGCCCGCACCTTCCACTCGGCCGCGATGAAGCAACTCGGCTACTTCTGGCCCAAGGTCGTCGGTGGAGCCCCGCCGACCCTGCTGACCAACAAGTTCGGCCTGGTCGCCAACGCTGCGGCCAGGGCCCGGCTGCGCCCCGGCACCTCCGAGCTGCGCGACCTGCTGTCGGAGCTGGAGTGGGCGGCCAGCACGCTGGTCGGGCCCGACGACTACCCGGCGGCGGCCGGCAAGGCCGGCCGCACCCCGCCGTACGACCCGTCGGTGGTGGCGCAGGTCTACGGCGCGTTCAAGGACCTGAAACAGGCGCAGGGCGTGGCGGACTTCGACGACCTGCTGCTGCTGACCGCCGCGGTGCTCGAGGAGCACGCCGACGTGGCCGCGGAGTTTCGGTCGCGCTACCGCTCGTTCGTCGTGGACGAGTACCAGGACGTGACGCCACTCCAGCAAAGGCTGCTCGACGCCTGGCTCGGTGGCCGCAGCGACCTGTGTGTCGTCGGCGACGTCAACCAGACCATCTACTCCTTCACCGGCGCCACGCCGGAGTTCCTGGTCGGTTTCCAGGCCCGCCACCCCGGTGCGACCGAGGTGCGGCTGGTCCGTGACTACCGTTCCACTCCACAGGTCGTCGGCCTCGCGAACGCCGTCATCGCCCGGGCCACCGTGCGGGCCGCCCGCCTCGAGCTCGTCGCTCAGCGGCCGGCCGGACCGGCGCCGGCGATGGCCGAGCACCTCGACGAGCCCGCTGAAGCCGCCGCGGTCGCGGCCCGCTGCCGTGCCCTGGTCGACGGCGGCACCCCTGCGAGCGAGATTGCGGTGCTCTACCGCATCAACGCGCAGTCCGCGGCATACGAGACGGCGCTCGCCGACGCCGGTGTGCCCTACCTGGTACGCGGCGGCGAGCGCTTCTTCGACCGTACCGAAGTACGCGAAGCCACCCTGCTGCTGCGGGGGGCGGCCCGCGCCGCCGACACCGATGCTCCCGCCGGGCTTGCCTTCGCGGTCGCAGACGTGCTGCGGGCCGGAATGTCCTGGCAGGCAGCGGCGCCGCCGCCCGGCGCCGGAGCGACCCGGGAGCGCTGGGAGTCCCTCGCGGCCCTGCACCGGCTTGCCGGTGACGTCGCCGGCGGCGACCCGGCCGCCGGGCTGCGCGAGCTCGTCGCCGAGCTCGAGGAACGGGCCGCGGCCCAGCACGCCCCGACCGTGGACGGCGTGACGCTGGCGTCGCTGCACGCCGCCAAGGGGTTGGAGTGGGACGCGGTCTTCCTGGTGGGGCTCGTCGACGGCACCCTGCCGCTGGTGCACGCCGACACCCCGGAGCAGGTCGAGGAGGAACGCCGGCTGCTCTACGTCGGCATCACCCGGGCCCGCGAGCACCTGTCGCTGAGCTGGGCGCTGGCCCGCTCGCCCGGTGGTCGCGCCTCGCGCCGGCCCTCGCGCTTCCTCGACGGCCTGCTGGGGTCGACCGCGACGCGCTCGGCCGGTGGCCCGACCGCGCGTACCGGCCGGAAGGCGGCGCCGCCCACGACCTGCCGGGTCTGTGGTGCCGGGCTGGTCGCCGCCGCCGACCGCAAACTGGGCCGGTGCCCCGGCTGCCCCGCGGACCGCGACGAGGCGTTGTTCGAGGCGCTGCGCGACTGGCGTGCCGGCCGGGCGAAAGAGCTGAAGCAGCCTGCGTACTGCGTGTTCACCGACGCCACCCTCGCGGCGATCGCCGAGCAGCGGCCGGGCACGGTCGCCGCGCTGGTCGCGATCCCCGGCATCGGGCAGGCCAAGCTCGATAAGTTTGGTGAGGCCGTCCTGATGCTGGTCGGCGCGGGCGCCGGGATCGTGCCGCAACAACCCGGTACGCAATAACCCCTTGCACGGTCCGGTGGGGTTCTCTACCCTCGCCGATGAACGCACGGCAGTTGCCGCGCAGAGAGCAGGAGGAGGTGGCCCCCGTGACGACCAACATCATGTGGGTTATCCCTCTGTCCGCGACGCGTCGCGTCAGCGCGTCTCTCATCGCGCCCCTCCCGGCCGAGCACGGGAGCGGTCTGTCCTTCCACGACCGCACCGACGTCACGGATCTGCCTCCTCGAGGCGCCCCGGTCTGATCCCAGACCAGCGCGCACCTCGAGGCCGCGGACCCCGTACACCGGGATCCGCGGCCTCTCTGCTTTTCCTGACCTCCGGTCCACCTGGCCACACCCGGCCCCCGACCCACCCGTACCTCGCGGCCGCACCCCTGGCCGTGTCCCGAGGAGGCGACACCCCGCATGACCACTGCCCTCGCCACGCAGGCAGAGCTCAACGACGAGCTGCCCTGCCGGGGTGAGTCCCCCGACCTGTGGTTCGCCGAACGGCCTGCCGACGTGGAGGCCGCCAAGGCGCTCTGCCTGCCCTGCCCGCTGCGCGACGCCTGCCTCGCGGGCGCCCTCGAGCGGCGCGAGCCGTGGGGCGTCTGGGGTGGCCAGCTGGTCGTCATGGGCGTCGTCGTGGCGCGCAAGCGCCCGCGCGGCCGCCCACGCAAGGACGCCCTCGCCGCGTGAGTACGACCACCACCCGGATCCACACCGACTACATCAGGAGCACCACCATGTACGCAGCCCTTGCTGAACAGCTGATGCGCAGCGACCTCTCGGAGCGGCAACGCCAGGCCAAGGCCGACAACCTGGCCGCGCGTGTCGCGTCTGCGAGGAAGTGGGAACGGCGGGCCGCTGCCTCGGCCCGTCGCGCCCGGCAGGCCCGCGCGGCCATCAGGTAGCGGCCTCGTCGGCCGGTCGACGACGGTGCTCGGTGACCGGCCCGGCCAGGTTGTCGGTGTGGCCGAGCGCGCGGACGACGACGATGGCCGAGGAGAACGGCCCGATGCCGGGCAGCTGCTCCAGGCTGGTCCGGGCCGCAGCGGCGACAGGGCGCGCTGGGCCGCGGCGGACGGGCCCTCGGTCCCGCTGACCCTGGGGCAGGGGGCCGCGGCTGAGCCGGCCACGATCCGCTACGGCTCAGCCGACGGTGACGGCGCCGCGGCAGCTCTCACCCGTCGCGGCCTGCCGGGCGGTGAAGGAGATGACGTCCTTGCCTGCGGTGTTGGGGATGCGCCGCGCGACCGAGAACGACCCGCTGGGCGCGGTCGTTGTCGACATGCCGCGGGCGACGTGGGCGCCGTTGTCGGACAACTGCCAGGACCAGCGCTGGCCGACCTTGTTGCTGTCGACCTGCAGCTCGACCTCCAGGCGGCCGTTGTCGGCCTTGGCCTTGAGCTTCCAGTCACTGGCGGCGCTGCACGGACCGGCGGCGCGGACGCCGCCGCCCCCGCTGCCACCTGAGGCAGCGGCGGGTCCGGCAGCCGCGCCGACGGCGGCCAGGGCGAGGGGCAGGGCGAGAGCGGCGTACAAACGGGCGGTGGGCATGGCGTTCCTCCGGTACGGGACGGTGCCCGGGCAATCGCCCGGAGCTCCTGCACCATCTGCCGGCTCGAGGTCTGGCGGCCATCGGACCCCCGTCCTAGGACCCCCGTCCCTGCTGCCCCCGACCTGCCGGACACTGCAGGTATGGACGCACCCGCATCAGCGTTGACCGCCCGTGGCTGAGCCGCTCGCCCGAGCCCTCGCTCTGGTCGTCGCGGTCTCGCTCGTGATCGCCGTCGGGTCGGCGCTGGTGGCGCTGGCTGCCGACACCGGAACCCGGGGCACGATGCTGCGCCATGTGCTGCAGCTGGTCGCGTTGTCGGCGGCGTGGCTGCTGGTGAACTCCCCCGTCGAGGGTCGGGTCCTGCTGGTGCTGGCACAGCGGCACGGCGTCACCCAGGCCGACCTGCTCGTGCTGCCACCGCTGCTGCTGGCCGGGCTGCTCGCGGCCGTACGCCTGAGGCGTTGAGGGCAGGCCGTAGCGTGTGGCGCCATGACCACGTACTGCGCTCCCTGCGTCACCGACCTCGCCCTTCTACGCGACGCGGTGACGGCCGTCGGGGGCACCGCCTGCTGCGCCGCTCACGCCGTGCTGCTCACCCACCCGCACGATGCCCACGGCCGCCGGCGGGCGCGTCTCGCGCAGCTGCGCTCGCTGGCCGAGGCCAAGGCGGCGACTGCCCCGGTAGAGGATCAGCCCGGGCTGGAGCTGCTGATGCACGAGTACACCCTGGCCGGGGCCATGGACATGGGAGGACAGCCGCGCCCTGATGGCTCGCAGCAGCGCGCCGAGCGGCCCGAGCGGCCTGACCGGGCCGAGCGGCCCGAACGCCCGGGTGAGCCCGGCACCCGACCGGGCAAGCGCCGCGGGCGTGGTCGCGGCGACCGCCCGGAACGACCGGCCGGCGAACGGCACGACGGCGCCCCTGTGTCCGAGCCCGCCCCCGCGTCCGACCCCGCGCCCGACCCCGCGCCCGACCCCGCTGCTGGCCCGGCCGCCCCCGGGTCTGCTTCAGGCCCGGCTGACGCGGCTACCCGGTCGCCGGAGCACGCCTCCGGGTCGACCGACGCCTCTTCGCCGTCCGTTGCGCCGGATGCCGGCCCAACGCCGTCGCCCGGCCCCGCATCCGGTCCGGCGCACGACGCCCCCGCGCCATCGGCCGTGTCGGGCAACGGGCCCGTGCCGACGCCCGGGTCATCCGAGGCCCCGGCGGTCCCGCCGGACCCGACCCGCCCGGGCGCTGAGCAGCCGGCCCGCGAGTAGCCGGTGGCGGGCTCCAGTCCCCGGATGGGGGAATCGGTAGCTCGCGGATGAGGTTCAATGGCGTGCCGACCCGATACATGGCCCCCGGTCCCAAATCAGTCGCCATGAGCGACGCACCGCCGTGAGGCGACCTGACGGGAAGGCACACGAGAGCCGCTCCGGGAAACTGGGGCGGCTCTCGTGTTGGCCGACCCGGCCCCGGTCAGCCCACCACCGGATGCCACCGAACCCGTCTGGAGCTGCGTGACCGCCGACCGACCGCCCCGCTGCCGGCCCGTCCCACCGCACGTCGTGGACGCGGTCCGCGACCAGACCCCCGCCGTGTCGGAGGCTGAGCTGGTCGACCGGCTCGAACGCGCCCTGGCGGCGCTGCCCGCGGCCGAACGCAGCGCCGTGGTCGCCGCCGTCGGCTACGGCGAAGGCGCCGTCGGGGCTGCGATGGAGGTCGAGCTGGAGCCGGAGCAGGCCCACGCACTGGCCCAGAGCGGTCTGCAACTGCTGCGGGCGGCGCTCGCCGACCTCGACGAGGGGCCGGCCGGCCGGCGGTGAAGGAGAACCCCGCAACCTGCGGCGGCTGCGGCGAGACGGTCCAGGACCGGCCGCTCACCTGGTCGATGCAGGTGACTGCTCAAGGCGGGGACCGGTGGCTGTGCGCGGCCTGCACCCGACAGAACGTTCGCTCCATCGAAGGACGACTCGACGAAGCCTGGTGGTGACCGGTCAGCCCGTCGGCGGCGACACGAGAGCCGCCTGGGGGGTCGGTACGGGCTCCGGGGTGTCAACCCGGCGGGCGTCGGCCGCGGCCGCCTCGGCTGCGAGGTCGCTGCCCGGCTGGGCGAACCCAGGCTGCCAGCGGGCCATCTCCTCCCGGAACGCCGCCTCGCCGTTGAGCTGGGACAGCACCCCGATCGTGCCGAGCGTGACGCGGTGGATGAGCAGGTACGACGGTGGCAGGTTGAGCATCCGGCCGAGCTGCGCGGCCGGTGAGCGCGGGTCGCCCAGCCGTACGGCCTGGTGTCGCAGCCACTCGCGGGTGAACCGGAAGCGCGGCACCGCCACCGGCTCCAGCAGCGGCAGCAGGTAGTCGAGTACCTGCTGGGCATCGACGTCGATACCGGGCTTGACGAAGCCCTCGGCGCGCAGGGCGTCGAGGACGGCCTGCGCCTCGCCGGCGAGTGCCAGCCGGGCGAGCCGGCCGATCGGCTCGGGAGAGCCGTCGGGCAGCCGGTCGACCGCCCCGAAGTCGATGACCCCGAGCCGGCCGTCGGGCAGCAGCCGGAAGTTGCCCGGGTGCGGGTCGGCATGGAGCAGCCCCGCGAGCACCGGGCCGCTGAACAGGAACCGCGCGAGCAGCCGCGCCGCGCGGTCGCGCTGGGCGGTCGAGCCGTCCCGGATGATGGCCGACAGCGGGGTGCCGTCCATCCACTCCGTGACCAGCACCCGCTCGGTCCCGGCGACCACGGCGGGCACCTTGATCTCGGGATCGCCGTCGTAGGCCAGGGCAAAGGTCGCCTGGGCCTCGGCCTCGAGGCGGTAGTCGAGCTCCTCGGTGACGCGCTTGGTCAGCTCGGCCAGCAGTGGCTTCACGTCGAGCCCCGGCGTCAACGCCGAGAACATCCGCGCCAGCCGCCCGAGCTGCTTCAGGTCGCCGAGCAGGGCGGGGCCGGCTCCCGGGTACTGAATCTTGACAGCTACCCGTCGGCCATCGGCCCAGACGGCCCGATGGACCTGCCCGATGCTCGCCGCGGCTGCGGGGACGTCGTCGAAACTGCGGAAGCGGCCGCGCCAGTCGGCCCCCACCTCGCGCGCCAGCACCCTGTGCACACTGGCCACCGGCAGCGGCGGCGCCGCCTCCTGCAACTTGGTGAGGGCGGCGCGGTACGGGCCGGCGATGTCCTCGGGCAGGGCCGCCTCGAAGACGGACAGCGCCTGACCGAACTTCATGGCGCCGCCCTTGAGCTGCCCGAGCACCTGGAAAAGCTGCTCGGCGGTGCGCTGCTGCAGCTCCAGCGCCACGGCTTCGGCCGGCTTGCCGCCGAGCCGCTTGCCCAGACCCCAGGTCGCCCGCCCCGCCACGCCTAGCGGGAGGGTGGCGAGCTTGGCGGACCGGGTGACGGCGCGGCGGGGGATGTCTGACACGGCCACAGTCTGCTGCTGTCGAGGCCCCGCCGCGCGCCAGGGGCGGCCGGGCGCGCCGGATCACCCGGTGTCCCGCCAGCGGCACCCGCACGCGTCGTGCGGCTGCCAGGTGCGCCTCCGCCAGCGCCAGTCTGGCAGCGCCAGCTCCAGCGAGCCACCCACAGCGGCGGGGGTACCACCGTCGAGCAGGGCCAGGACCTGCAGCGCCGCCTGTGCGCTCACCGCGGCCGCGAGGACGGCGTCGCAGGCCTGAGCAGCCCGCGCCGGCAGGGTCAGCTGGACGGCGAGCGTCGGCCAGTCCGGGTCACGGTCCGTGCGGGTGAGGTCGAGGCAGTGCAGGCACGGGCTACGCCCCGGCAGCACCATCGGGCCGACCACACCCACCGTGTCGCGCACCTCGGCCAGCAGGTGCGGCAGGCCGTCCCGGAGCAGCGCCGCGACCCCGCTCTCGTCGAGTGCCGCGGGTGGCGCCAGCACGACGACATCGGGACGACGCACCGGACCGCTGCGCGTCATCGGGGACAGCTCCGCCAGCCGGTCTCGGGCAGCCTGCCCGCGACCTCGCCCGATGTCAGCCGGGCGCAGGCCGCCGATGGCCGTGTCGTCGGGACGTACGTGGCCTTCGTCCGACACGTCGACCGTGCCCACGCCGGCGGCGGCCAGCAGGCCGGCCAGCGGCGCGCCGACGCGGCCACCGCCGATGACCGTGACGGCCGCCGCGTCGCGGCGATGGAGGGCTGGCAGCCCGGCTCCGGCGTGCAGCAGGGACAGCGAGGCGACATCGGCTGCGAGCCGGCCACGCGCGTCGACGTCCAGGTGGGCCGGCCAGCGCTCTGCCGCGTCGACCACCAGCCCCGCGCCGCGCAACAGGTCGAGCAGCTCGCCCGCTCGCGCGGCCGGGCAGCCGGCGCCCACGGCCGCCTTCTCGACGGCCTCGAGATCCCGGGTGCCGTCGAGCAGCGCCAGGACAGCGCGGACGTCGGGATCGAGCCCCGCCAGCACGACCGCGCGGCCGCCCGCCCGGCCCAGCTGCAGGGTCTGCGGGTCGCGCCAGAGCCGACGGCTCGATGGGCACAGAACAGGATGCACAGGCACCTCCGGGGTCGACCGCGAGGCTGGCATCCACATACGAGGGGCCGGGTCGGCTGTCCACACCCGGCGTCGCTGTCCACAGCCGGGCCGCGGTGGCAGGGTGCGGGTCATGAGCACCCAGCGGTACGAGTACAAAGTTGTCGAGCTCCGCGAGGGGATGCTCGGCGGCAAGATGTCGGGCAACAAGCTGCAGGACGTCCTGAACGAGCACGCCGAGGACGGCTGGCAGCTCAAGGCCGTCACGGCGGTGGAGGTGAAAGGCCGGGTCGGGCCGGGCGGCGTCGACGGTGTGCTCGTCACCCTGGAGCGCCCGCTCGGCTGACCCGGGCGAGTACCGATGAGCCTGGCGCATGCGCAGCAGGGCGGCCCGGGGGACCGCCCCGCTGCGCCGACGCGGGTGCGTCAGGCCTTGCCGAGGATCCGGTTCATCTTGGTGCCACACACCGGGCAGGGGCCCTGGGCCATCCGGCGGCCCGACTCGCTGACCTTTACCTCGCCGTCGAAGTCCCGCTTCTCCTTGCACTTGACGCAGTAGCCGTTGTAGCTCTCGGCCATCGCGGGCCTCCCTCTGTCTGTTCGGGGGCCAGCCCCGCTGGCTCCGTGACGCCGAGTGGTGTCACGGTCTGAGCGGATCACCCTAGCCTCCGGGCAGCCCCTGACAGCGCTGGCGCGGCCGGGGGAGCCGCCAGCCCGGCGCTCGGTACCGTCGGCCGCCCCGTCCCCGAACCCCTGGAGCAGCCGTGTCCGGACCTCTGCGTGTCGAGCGTTCCACCACCGGCCCCGACGCCGGCATCGTGACACTCACGCTGGATCTGCCCGATGTCCGTAACGCGATGAAGGACGAGCTCACAGCGGCCTGGGCGGCGGTGGTGTCCGAGCTGCGCGGCGACCGCAGTGTGCGGTGCGTCGTCGTGACGGGCGCCGGGAAGGCCTTCTGCGCCGGCGGCGACGTCGGATGGCTGGCGTCCGAGCCCGACGCCACCGTCGATGAGCTGCGTGACCGGATGCTGCCGTTCTACGAGACCTGGCTGTCGCTCGGCGGCCTCGACGTGCCCTCGATCGCGGCCATCAACGGCCCTGCTGTCGGCGCCGGCGCAATCATGGCGTTGTCCTGCGACATCCGGTACGCGGGCACGTCGGCCCGCTTCAGCGTGCCGTTCGCGCAGCTCGGGATGCACGCCGGGATGGCCAGTACGTGGCTGCTGCCGGAGGTCGTCGGCCTGGCGCAGGCCCGCGAGCTGCTGCTCACCGGCCGGGTCTGCGACGCCCGCGAGATGGTCCGGCTCGGCCTGGCCACCGACGTCTTCTCCGACGGGGAGCTGCTGAGCCGGACGATGGAGCGCGCCCGGATGGTCGCCGCCGGCGCGCCGGTCGCCCAGCGCCTGCACAAGGTCGCTCTGTCGCGGGGCGGCCACGCGAGCTTCGCCGACGCGTTGCAGTGGGAGTCGGTCGTTCAACCGATGACCCTCGCCACCGGCGACCTGCAGGAGGGCCTACAAGCCAGAAAGGAGCGCCGGCCAGCCGTGTTCACCGGCCGCTGAACCGGTAGCTCGGGGTCATCGACCCCCACTCATCACGGAGCCCCCGGTCCCCGGTCCCGCTCGGCTTCCCCTTCCGCGCGGTCCCGGGGCCCGGGGGCTCCGTTGAGAAGCACGTTAGGCAACGCTGTGGCGACGGTCAACGAGGCCTGTGGACGCCGATGTGGGCGCGGTGTGGACGCCGGGGCGTGTCCCTGTGGATGGCCGGTATAGGCGCCTGTGGACGGTTGTGTGGACCGTGGCACTTCACCGCTCACCACCTGCGCCTGGATGGTGCACAGCCTGTGCGCAGGAACTCGTACGTACGCAACGGTCGGCGGCCGGCCTCAGGTGGCAGGCGGGACGTCCCCGGAACCGCCCTCGTCGTCGTCGAGCCGGCCGTCGAGGTCTTTGTCGAGGGCGGCAAGGCCGGCGTCCCAGTCGGTGCCACCGCCGGCGATGAAGGCGGTGGGGTCGTCGAGGTCGCCCGGTCCCGGCAGCAGGTCGGGGTGCGCCCACAGTGCGTCGCGGCCCTGCTGGCCACGGGCCTGAGCCACGGCGGTCCAGAGGGCAGCGGCCTCGCGCAGCCGACGCGGCCGCAGCTGCAGGCCGACCAGCGCCGCGAAGGTCTGCTCGCCGGGCCCACCCGTCGCCCGGCGGCGGCGCACCGTCTCACGCAGCTGCACCGCGGACGGCAGGCTGCCGGAGGCCTGCTCGACGACCGCGTCGACCCAGCCCTCGACCAGCGCGAGCGCGGTCTCGAGGCGGGCCAGCGCGGCCTCCTGCGCGGGCGTGGGCTTCAGGTCGAACATTCCCTCACCCATCGCGCGCTGCAAGCTCTCGGGGTCGGCCGGGTCGAACGAGCCGACGGCCCGCTCGATCGCCTGCGGGTCGACCTCGATGCCGCGGGCGTAGGCGTCGACGGCGTCGTACAGGTGCGCCCGGAGCCACGGCACATGGGCGAACAACCGCTGGTGGGCCGACTCCCGTAGCGCCAGGTACAGGCGCACCTCCTCCAGCGGCACCTCGAGCCCTTCGCCGAAGGCGGCCACGTTGGCCGGCAGCAGGGCCGCCCGCCCGGCGTCGCCGAGCGGCAGCCCGATGTCGGTGACACCGAGCACCTCGCCCGCCAGGGCTCCGAGCGCCTGCCCGATCTGCGCGCCGAACACCAGCCCGCCGACCTGCCCCATGACGCCCCTCATGGCGCCGCCGAGGTCACCCGCCGACATGCCGCCGAGCATGGCGGCCATCTCCGGCGGCAGCCCTGCGGTGATCTCGGGGGGCAGGGCCACCTCGCCGGTCCCGTCGCCAAGCACGCCGTCGGACAGACCCTGCTCGAGGGCCCCGCCCATCGCGGCGACGACCCGCGCCGCCACCGGGTCGACGAGCTGGCGCCAGGCAGGCAGCGTCGAGGTCAGCCAGCCGGTACGGGTCCAGGCACGGGCTTCTGCGCCGCCGGCGGCCAGCGACGTCACCGGGTCCAGCCAGAGGTCGGCCAGCCGGCAGGCCTCGACGATCTCGCGGCGCTCCTGCTCGGTCACCGGTCGGTCGCCCTCGCGCGCGGCACTTTCGGCGACCTGGGTGGCAAGGTCCCAGTTGACGGGCCCGCCGGTCCAGGACATCAGCTTTCCCAGCGTCGCAAACACGTCGCCACCGCCCAGCAGACCGCCCAGGCCGAACGGGTCGGAGCCGGCCGACTCGTCGTCGCTGCCGGACGGGCCGAACCCGAACGGCGGCCGGGTCATGGCCGACCTGCGCTGCTCATGCCCGCCACGCTAGCCCCGCGTCCGCGCGACCTGGTGCCGCGTCATGCAACCTCTTCCTCCTGATGGTTTCGGCTCTGGCGACGACGTCGCGGAGCCGGGAGTGGCTGGCGGCGTGCCGGTTCCGCCAGGCGATGTAGCGGCGGACTCGTCGGAGCACATGACGACGGTCGGGTCGCCCGGGCCGGGCTCGGCGGTGCCGCCGGCGATCGAGTACAGCCCCAGGACCCGGTTCTTCTTGGCCTCGAAGTCCAGGTCGGAGAACGGCAGACCGTGATCAGCCGGTCCGGCCAGCGCGATCTTCCTGATCTGCTGCCGCTGGGGCAAGGTGAACGTCGGCGGCCGGCAGGGTGAACGTCGGCGGCCGACCGCCGCCGTACTTCGGTGGCAGGGCGTCGAACCCGCCCGTCGTTGAAGTTGTGGATCATGTCCCGGAACCCGGTCCGGGCTTGTGAACGTGACCCTGGCGATCTCTGCAACGTCCATGACCTGCGCGGACGGCAGCACCATGTGCGCCACGCCACGACCGAGCCGCTGCCGCGACGCACGATCCCCCGCAGCGCGTCGCTCACGAGGCCGAGGTTGGTGGCAGCGGCAATAGTCTGCGTCCCGTGACCCGTCCCGTCCTGCGCCTGCTGGCCCTGCGCGACAACCCGCTGTCGGTGCAGGAGGTGCTCGCGGCCGTCGAGGACCCCGGTGCGGGCGGTGTCGTGTCCTTCACGGGCGTCGTGCGCGACAGCGATGGTGGGCGCGACGTGCTCGAGTTGGAGTACGTCGCCCATCCCGACGCTGTGGCGGCCCTCGAGCGGGTCGCGAAGGCTGTCGCCGACGACCTCCCGGTGCTCGGTCTTGCGGCGGTGCACCGCACCGGTCGGCTCGCTGTCGGGGACATCGCGGTCGTGGTGGCGGCGTCTGCGCCGCACCGTGGGCAGGCATTCGAGGCGGCCCGCCGGCTGATCGACGACCTCAAGGCGACGGTGCCGGTCTGGAAGCGGCAGGTGTTCCGCGAGGGCGACGAACAGTGGGTCGGCACGCCCTGACGCGTGGCGCGGCCCGGTCGGCCCCCTCGACTCCCACTAGCGTGCCCGTTGTGTCCCGGCGCACCCTGACCCTGCTGCTGTCGACCCTGCTCGCCGTGGCGCTGCTCGTGGGTGCGCTCGTCGCGCGGGTGCCGTACGTCGCCCTGGGGCCCGGTCCGACCTTCAACACCCTCGGCGACAGCGACGGGACGCCCGTCATCGACGTGCAGGGCCGCCAGAGCTTCCCCGACACGGGGCACCTGGACCTCACGACCGTCGGAGTGCGCTCGGACCTGTCCCTCGCCGAGGCGCTGGTCGGCTGGGCGCGGCGTGACGAGGCCGTGGTCCCGCGCGAGCTGGTCTTCCCCCCCGGGCAGAGCGACGCGCAGGTCGAGGCGGAGAACACCCGACAGATGGTGCAGTCGCAGGACGCGGCCACCACGGCTGCGCTGACCGCGCTCGGGATCCCCATCGAGGTCACCGTGGCCGAGGTGTCGGCTGCCTCGCCGGCCGTCGGCGTCCTGCGCAAGGACGATGTGCTCACCAGTGTGGACGGCAGCCCCGTCACCGGGCCCGCGCAACTGCGCACGATGATCGGTGAGCGGGCGGTCGGCGCGGACGTCCGGATCGGCTACCGCCGCGACGGGCAGACCGCCGAGGCCACGCTCGTCACGACCGGGTCGACGGACTCCCCGCCCCGGCCGCTGATCGGCGTGGCGACCGGCATCCGCTACCCCTTCACCGTGAAGATCGCCCTGAAGGACGTCGGCGGTCCCAGCGCCGGGCTGATGTTCGCGCTCGGCATCGTCGACAAGCTCGAACCGGGCTCACTCACCGGCGGGGCGTACGTCGCCGGCACCGGTGAGATCACGCCGGACGGCGCCGTGCAGCCCATCGGCGGCATCCAGCAGAAGCTGCGGGGGGCCCGCGGCAAAGGCGCGACGGTGTTCCTGGTGCCGGCTGCGAACTGCGCCGACGCGGCGGCCAACCGGCCGGACGGGCTACAGCTGATCAAGGTGTCGACGTTGGACGAGGCCCGCCGGGCGCTGGACCTGGAGCGCAGCGGGGGCACCCCGACCGGCTGCTCCTGACTGCGCAGCCGGTCAGTCGCTGAGGGTCGCGAGCAGCGCCTCGGCGAGCGCCGGTGCGAGGTCGGGACCGGTGACCCGCTCGTCCAGCCCGTCCCCGGTCGCCCGCAGCCGGAGCACCGCCGCCCTGGTCCCGTCGCGGACGACACCGACGACCATCCGTACTTCCCGGGCCTCGGGGTGAGCGGCGGCCCGCTCGGCATCGAGTTCGTCCAGCGCCACCTCGGCCGACGGCGGCAGGACCAGCACCTCGTGCGCGAGCACGACGCCGAGCACCGCGTCGCCGAAGACCACCTGCGCGAGTGCCTCGTCGAGCGGCGCGTCGGCGAGCGCCTCCTGGGCCACCGGCGTCAATGAGCCGGGCTGCCCGGGGACGATGCCCATCGTCGTCGCGAGCTGTGGCTCGGCCCGTAGCAGCTGCTCGGTGTCCACCAGCGCGAACAGCTGTGGCGGCTGGTCCCAGCCGGCCTCCGCCACGTGGGACTCGACCTCGCCGACCACAGCTTGCAAAGCGCTCATGGCGCGCAGTGTCCCGCAGGGGGAACCGGCCCGGCTGTGGCAGGGTTGGCTGTAGCGACTGGGAGCATCGAGCACCCGGCCTGGAGAGAGTGAGCCGCGTGGCCGTCCGCATCTCCCGGGCGGGGCTGCCCGCCCGTCCCCGCCTGCTTGCACCCGCGCTGATCGGCGTCGTGGCGGTGCTGGTGCTGGGGGGCGTCGGCATCTCGCTCTACACCGACCTGCTGTGGTTTCGCAATGTCAACGCGAGCACCGTGTTCACGACGGTTCTGACCACCAAGCTGCTGCTGTTCGTGGGCTTCGGCGTGCTGATGGCCACGATCGTCGGGGCCAACATCACCGTGGCGTACCGGGTGCGGCCGCCGTTCCGGCCGATGAGCCTGGAGCAGCAGAACCTCGAGCGGTATCGTGTTGGGGTCGAGCCCTACCTGGTGCCGCTGCTGCTGCTGGGCTCCAGCGTCTTTGGCCTCTTCGCCGGTCTTTCGGCCGCCGGCCGCTGGCAGACCTGGCTGCTGTGGCGCAACCGGACCGACTTCGGCGTAATACGAGACGTCGCGCTTGAACTGCGGGTCGATGACGCCGAA
>JBKJQN010000060.1:0-46972 GCA_046593925.1 Mycobacteriales bacterium | reverse complement strand
GGTCACGGGATGTCCGGCGTTGAGCAACAAGCTCCTGGCGGCGCGACTTACGCGGCGCCGCTGTCCCGGACTGGCTGACGTCCAGCACGCGCACTGTGCGCGAGAATCCGGGCTGCTGTCAATGTCGATCGCCGTTCTGGGGCTTCTTCTGGGGTACCCAAGCCGCGGCGCTACGGCTGCTGCGGCGCGGCCGTCGTCAGCGACCGTCCGCGGCCCGGTCAGGACCTCGGCCAGCGCTGCTTGCCAAGCAGGTCCGGCAGCGGCTGCCCGCCGAGGGACCGCAAGCCGCCACCCAGCTTCGGGCGAGCATCACACGTACCGGCAAAAAGGGGGAGCTGGGCCAGGTTGCTGGTAGGCGTACGGTGATAGTGCTGGTTAGCCGACCTGGGGTTCGGAACGCCGCACACGCTGCGCTACGGAAGCGACCGCCTCCCGCCGGATACGCCAGGAACCGCCCTTCCTGAGGTTGCCCGTGCCACAGCCCGCCCGTCCTGCGTCACAGGCTTTCTCCGGTACGTCGCGTACGGGCTGGTGGCCAGTCACATCACCGGGTCCGCCCAGTCGGGCGACACGCGGTCGTCGTTGTCGGAAAGGGTTGCCGCTGAGGGCGGCAGTTGCCACATCATTAGGCGTGGTCCTGCCAGCGGGGCTGGACGTCGGGCGCTACGTACTGCTGTTCATTCTCCGGTTCCCGGTGACCGCCCGCGTCCAGCAGCGGCACATCGCCCACGACTCGCCGCACTTCTTTCTCCCAGCGGTGCTGCTGCTCTGCCTGATCCCGACCTGCGGCAGCCGGATGATGTCCAGCCACCGTTGCATCCGGGTGCTCGGGGACCTCGCGCTGGTCCTGGCGGTCATCGCCTACCAGGTATCGGCCAAGACGTTCCTGTCGGTGTGGGGCTTCTTCGCCGCCGTCCTGAGCCTGCTGGTCCACCTGCACTTCAGCGGTCCGACGCAGGCCCGGCGGGACGCGGACCGCGTCACCCAGCAGGCTCCCGCATGACGCGCCGGTCCGACCGGCCGGCACGACCGCCGGCCGGCACGCCAGCGGCCGGCGTGACAGCGCCTCCGACGCCAGCCGCGCCAGCGGGCGATCGCCGTTCTCGGGCTGCGGTGGCTGCATCGGGCGCCCGGAGCGTCGGCGCAGAACCGGCGTCGACGGCCGGGCACCGGCACGCCACACGCCCGACGGACCACCGGGACGCAGGCGGCCGCGTCGAGCAGTCCTGGCGGCTGGTGTTCGACGGCTTCGAGGCGGCGTTGCAGGGGCGACGGGAGGCCCTGACCACCACCGCCAACGGCTACCAAGGCACCCGTGGCTCCGCCCCGGAGGCCAGCGCTGACGGCATCCACTACCCGGGCACCTACCTCGCCGGCTGCTACAACCGGCTGACCAGCGACATAGGCGGCCGGCCCGTCCAGGACGAGCACATGGTGAACATCCCGAACTGGCTGGTCCTGCAGTTCCGGGTCGAGGGCGGCGACTGGTTCAGCCCGTCGGCCGCCGGCCTGCTCAACTACCGCACCGAGCTGGACCTGCGCCACGGCGTGCTGACCCGGCAGCTGCGGTTCACCGACCCGGCCGGCCGGGTCACCGCTGTCCGGCAGCAACGCTTCACCTCCATGGCCCGTCGCCACCTCGCCGTCCTCCGCACAGTGTTCACCGCCGAGAACTGGTCCGGTCAGCTGACGGTCCGGACCGGGCTCGACGGCGACGTCGTCAACGGCAACGTCGAGGAATACCGCCTGCTCGCCAACCGGCACCTCCTGCCGGTCCATGCGACTCCGGCCGACCCGGACACGCACGACCCGGACACGGTGATGCTGGAGGTCGTCACCAGCCAGTCCAGCGTCCGGATCGCGCAGGCCGCGCGGACCCGACTGCCCGGCCAGCCGGCGACGCGGCGCCGCCCGGTCACGGCCGGCGCAGCCCGGGTCATCCAGGACCTCGACCTCACCGTGACCACAGGGCAGGAGCTGGCCGTGGACAAGGTCGTGGCCACCGTCAGCTCCCACGACCGGGCGATCAGCTCGCCGCGCCTGGCCGTGCTGGCCGAGCTCGCCCGAACCGGGGACGTCGCGGCTCTGCTCGATGAGCACTCGAGGGCATGGGACAGCCTGTGGGACCGGTTCGCCCTCGATATCGACAGCGATTCCGGGAGCCGTGCGGCGTTGAACCTTCATCTGTTCCACGTGCTGCAGACCCTTTCTCCGCACCTGCTCGATGCCGACGCCGGCGTCCCGGCCCGCGGCCTGCACGGCGAGGGGTACCGCGGGCACATCTTCTGGGACGAGGTGCTGGTGCTGCCGCTGCTGACCGTGCGGATGCCGCAGCTGACCCGGGCACTGCTGCTGTACCGCTACCGGCGGCTCGACGCTGCCCGCGCGGCGGCCCACGCGATCGGTCATGCCGGGGCGATGTTCCCGTGGCAGAGCGGCAGCGACGGCCGCGAGGAAACCCCCGCCCAGCTGTTCAATATCCGTTCCGGCACCTGGATGCCGGACAACTCCCGGCTGCAGCGGCACGTCGGCCTGGCGGTCGCCTACAACGTCTGGCAGTACCACCAGGCGACTGCGGACGTCGAGTTCCTCGCCGGGTTCGGCGCCGAACTGATCGTCGAGGTGGCGCGCTTCATGGTCAGCCTGACCAGCTACGACCCGGCGACCGACCGTTACAGCATCGCTGGGGTAATGGGCCCGGACGAATACCACGACGGCTACCCCGGCGCGGACCGGCCGGGGCTCCGCGACAACGCCTACACCAACGTCATGACGGCCTGGGTCCTCACTAAGGCGCTGGAGACGCAGCGGGTCCTGGCTGGCCACGACGGCGACGCGCTCTGCCGGCGGCTCGCGCTGGAACCGGCCGAGATGGACCGGTGGGAGCACGTCAGCCGGCGGCTGCGGGTGCCGCTGCACGCCGACGGGGTGATCAGCCAGTTCGAGGGCTACGAGCAGCTCGCCGAGTTCGACTGGGACGGGTACCGCGCCCGGTACGGCAACATCGGGCGGCTGGACCTGATCCTGGCCGCCGAGGGCGACACCACCAATCGCTACCGGCTCGCCAAGCAGGCCGACGTGCTCATGCTGCTGCACCTGCTGTCGGCCGAGGAGCTCCGGGCGCTGCTGGGCCGGCTGGGCTATCCACTGCCCGGCGACGCGGTGCAGCGCACCGTCGAGTTCTACACCGCCCGGGTCGCGCACGGCTCCACGTTGTGTCGAGTGGTGCATGCCTGGGTGCTGGCCCGTGCGGACCGGGAGCGGTCCTGGCCGTGGCTCACCGACGCGCTGCGCGCTGACGTCGACGACACCCAGGGCGGCACCACCCGGGAGGGCATTCACCTGGCCGCGATGGCCGGCACCGTCGACCTGGTGCAGCGCGGCTACACCGGCCTGGAGATCCGTGAGGACGCACTGTGGCTCAACCCCCGGCTCCCCGACCAAATCCGGCAGCTGTCGTTCCCCATGACCTACCGCGGGCACCGGGTGATCCTGGACGTCGACCATCACCGTGTCCGGGTGAGCCTGGCGGCGTGCGCCGCACTCCCGATCGTGATCGTCATCGGCGGTACCCGTCGGCAGGTCCGGGCGGGCCAGACTGTCCAGGTCGCGCTACACCCGGGCGGCACCCCTGACCTGTGACCGCGGCGCTGGCCGGATGCGAGCCGTCAACAAGACTCGTAGCTGTCACGCCGCGAAGGGAAAGCCGCCGCACCGGCGGGACGGACCGACCCGGGACGAACCCCGCCGGAAGATGCGTACGACCCACCGCCCGTGCCGTGGTGCCTGGTCGTCATGCTGCCTCCGAAGCTCGTGCGGCTGTGATCCGCTGACCGCGGTGGGCTGCCGCGCGCATGCCCGCGCCCAGGGGCGAAGGTCCCGCAGGGCCCCCGAGGCTCTGACCACTGTTCGTCCGATCTAGACACTGGTAAGGCCGCGGCGTAGCGTCGTGATTGCTGAGGATCAGCCGTCCGGGTCGGGTACGCCGCGTTCGCGCCGCCACTCGCGAGCATCATGTTCGCCGCCGGAACTTCACCTCCTTGCACGGGGCCCCAACGGGGCGTTGCGGCTTCGGGGCTGCGCGGGAGGCGGCTGCAGGATGACGAGCACCGGACCGCGCGAGCATGAGTGACAGCCCGAGGGCGTCGGAACCCGAGACGGCCGCGATCGGTGCGCACATGTGCAGGAGCCGCCGGCTTCCAGGGCAGGCGCCTTGGCGGTCTACACGAGCGAGGTCACACGATCGTGCTGGCGCGCGACAGGGACCTTGGCACCGCGAGAGCTACGAGAGTTAGACATGACGGACGACGGCTTGAGTGGGCGGAGCGCCTTTCTGGTCGGGGGTGGCATCGCCTCGCTGGCAGCGGCAACGTTCCTGATCCGGGACGCGGGTTTCCCTGCGGACGCGATCCGGATCCTGGAGGAGGGGCCGCGCCCGGGTGGGGCACTGGACGGGTCCGGCGACCCGATGAGCGGCTATGTGTCCCGGGGTGGCCGGATGCTGGAGGAGGAGGCGTACGTCTGCCTGTGGAATCTGCTCGACAGCGTCCCGACGCTGACCGACCCGTTGCTGTCGGTACGCCAGGAGGTGCTGCAGTTCAACCAGACGTGGGTCGGTGACGCCAAGGCCCGCCTGGTCGGTAAGGGCCACACGATCCTGGACGCCGCCGACCTGGGCTTCTCGGGCGCTGATCGGGCGGAGCTGGTGCGGCTGTTGGCACTTCCCGAGCAGGTGATCGGGGCACGGCGCATCGACGACTTCTTCTCCGAGCACTTCTTCGAGACGAACTTCTGGGCGATGTGGCGCACCACGTTCGCGTTCCAGAACTGGCACAGCGCGATCGAGCTCAAGCGGTACTTCCTGCGGTTCGTGCAGGAGTTCCCGCGCATCCACACGCTTTCTGGGGTGCGGCGCACCAGGCTGAACCAGTACGACTCGATCGTGCGGCCGCTGGTGCAGTGGCTGACGGGCCAGGGCGTGGTGGTCGAGTACGGCACGACGGTGACGGACGCGGATTTCGTTACCGACGCGGCCGGCCGGCGGGTCGAGCGGCTGCACTTGTTGCGGGGCGGCCAGGCGGGCAGCTATCAGGTCGCTGCCCGTGATCTGGTGACCATGACGATCGGGTCAATGACGTCGGACGCGACGTACGGTGACGACGACCACGCCCCGGAGCTGGTGCGCGACCGCCGCGACGGTGCCTGGCGGCTGTGGGACAACATCGCTGCGAAGGCGCCCGACCTGGGCCGTCCCAGCGTGTTCCACGGCAACGTTGACCAGGCCAAGTGGGAGTCGTTCACACTCACCATGCGTGACCCGCTGTTGCTGCACCGGATCCAGGAGTTCTCTGGGAACGCACCGGGGACCGGCGGACTGGTGACGTTCAAGGACTCCGCGTGGCTGATGTCGATCGTGGTGCCGCATCAGGCGCACTTCGACGGCCAGCCGGAGGACGTCTACACACTGTGGGGCTACGGGCTGCTCATCGATGCTCCCGGGGACTACATCGAGCCGACCATGGCGAACTCCACGGGTCAGCAGATCCTGACCGAGCTGCTCCACCACCTCGGGTTCCAGGACGTGATGGACGAGGTCCGGGCGACCACCACGGTGATCCCGGTGATGATGCCGTACATCACCAGCCAGTTCGAGGCGCGCAGTGTGCGGGACCGGCCGCTCGTCGTGCCGGAGGGCTCGACGAACTTCGCCCTGCTCGGCCAGTACGTCGAGATCCCCGAGGACGTCGTGTTCACCGTCGAATACTCGGTGCGCGGCGCGATGCACGCTATCTACGCGCTGCTCGATGTCGACAAGCCGATCCCGGGCATTTACCACGGCCTCGCGCACCCCAAGGTCGCCCTGGACGCGCTCCGCACGGCACTTGGCTGAAGCGGGCACAAGCAGGTGCCGGAGCAGGAGCCCCGACGGGCCCGCTATCCCTCGGCGCCGCCCACCGGCGGACCTGAGACCGGCAGGACCTTCGGCCCTGGTGGCTAGCACCGTCTAAGGGAGAAGGTGCTACTAGCGCTGGTAGTAAACGCCAGCGAAGGGTCAGTCCGCATCCTGCGGTGACCGTCTCGTAGGGCCGAGCCGCGTGCACGGATCCGCGTGTACGAGTCCAACAACTGAACGATCTTCCCACCGTCGAGGAGACATCATGGCGCACGGCAAGCACACATATTTGATGGTCGGTCTCGTTTCCCTGGCGGCCGTGC
Source organism: Mycobacteriales bacterium (assembly GCA_046593925.1). Classification (GTDB taxonomy): domain Bacteria; phylum Actinomycetota; class Actinomycetes; order Mycobacteriales; family SCTD01; genus JAYVYM01. The sequence goes on along the minus strand of JBKJQN010000060.1, from coordinate 40,756 downwards.
TGTTCTTCACCGGCGTCGGCGGGGGCAGCCTGTTCCTGCTGCTGTGGTTCGTCGGCTGCGGCGCCATGATGTTCTTCATGATGCGCGGCATGGCCAGTGGCGGTGTCCACCACCATGGTCAGGACGCCACCCACGACGACCACCACGGCGACGACCACGAGACGTCCTCGTTCGCCAAGCGCCACCCGTAGCCGCTCGGTCCGTGTCGGCAACCGAGCCGGCCCGATCGCCGAGGGCGCTGCGCCGCATCGGTCAGCTGTTGCCCGCCGCGACGGCTCATACCCAGCCTGCGGGCACGTCGGCGTGCTGCCGGGCAGGCGGAGCCATCGAGGGGGTCAGCCTCGGGCAGCAGCCGGCCGGGCACATCCCAGGCCGACCAGGCCGGCCCCGCACCCTGTGAGCGCGACGCGAAGGAGCACAGCAGATGTCCACGCAACGGTCAGGTGCTCCGAGCACCGTGGTCCTTGAGGTCGACGGCTTGCACTGGGCCAGCGAGCGGTGGTCGGTGGAGGCGACCCTGGGCCGCCGTCCGGGCGTGCTGGAGGTGACGGTCAACCCGGTGGGCCAGACCGCGACGGTGACCTTCGACCCGTCGCGCACCAACGTCCCCGTCCTCGCCGGCTGGGTCCGGGACTGCGGTTACCACTGCCGCGGGGAGTCCGTCCCGGACCACCTGTGTCCCACCCCCGGTCAGCATGCCAGCCCCAGCCCGGGTGCGCGACCTCCGGCGGACGAGAACGCACGACCCGACGTTCCGGTGGCCGACCAGGGCGCTGCTGCGCCAACGAGCCACGACCGGACCATGAGCTCCGCAAACGAGGGGCATAAGGGTCACGACATGGCCGGGATGGCCGGACCTGGTAAGGATGCCGGGCGGGACCGGACGGGCAGCCCCGCCGACGCGATGGGGCACGGCGGGCACGGCGAGATGTCGATGGCCGGGATGGTCAGGGACATGCGCGACCGGTTCCTGCTTGCGGCGGTGTTCGGCGTCGTCATCACGTTGTGGTCGCGGATCGGCCGGGACGTCCTGGGGTTCACGGTGGCGGCGCCGTTCGGGCTGCGCGACGACGTGTTCCAGCTGGCCCTGAGCCTGCCGGTGGTCTTCTACTCGGCGCAGGTGTTCTTCGCCGGGGCGGTCCGGGCGCTCAAGGCCCGGACGCTGGACATGATGGTGCTTGTCGCGGTCGCCGTCGGGGCCGGCTGGGTGTACTCAGTCGCGGTGACGCTGACCGGTGGCGGGGACGTGTTCTACGAGGCCGCGACGATCCTCACGGCGTTCGTCCTGCTCGGCCACTACTTCGAGATGCGGGCTCGGGGTGGCGCGAACGAGGCGGTGCGGGCGCTGCTCAAGCTTGCGCCACCGGTCGCGGTCGTGCTCCGCGACGGCCAGCCGGTCGAGGTCCCGACCGACCAGGTCGTCGTCGGGGACCTGCTGCTGGTCCGGCCCGGCGCCAAGGTCGCCTCCGACGGGATCGTCGAATACGGCGAGAGCGACCTGGACGAGTCGACCGTGACCGGTGAGAGCCTGCCGGTGCACAAGGGCCCCGGCGACGAGGTCGTCGGGGCGACGATCAACACGACCGGGACGTTGCGGGTCCGGGCGACCCGGGTGGGCGCCGACACCGCGCTCGCCCAGATCGTCAAGCTGGTCCAGGAGGCTCAGAACTCCAAGGCACCCGGACAGCGCCTCGCGGACCGGGCCGCCTTCTGGCTGGTGTTCGTCGCCCTGATCGGCGGCGCCGGGACGTTCGGGGTGTGGCTGCTGGCCGGCCGACCCCTCGGCGAGGCGCTGCTGTTCGCGATCACCGTGGTGGTAGTGACCTGCCCGGACGCACTCGGCCTGGCGACCCCGACAGCGATCATGGTCGGGACCGGGCTGGGTGCCGGGCGGGGGGTGCTGTTCAAGAACGCCACCGCGATCGAGACGTCGAAGAAGATCGATGTCGTCGTCATGGACAAGACCGGCACCCTCACCCTGGGGGCGCCCGAAGTCACCGACCTGGTGCTCGAAGAGCTCGCTGAGACCGACGCGTTGGCGCTGGTCGCGGCGGTCGAACGCGAGTCCGAGCACCCCCTGGCGAAAGCGGTGGTTGCCCGGGCGGAGGCCGCGGGGGCCCGCCGGCTGGACGCCGTGGACTTCCGCAACGTGCCGGGGCAGGGAGCGACCGCCACCGTCGACGGGCGTCGGGTCGTGGTCGGCAACAGCCGGCTGATGACCGCCGAGAAGATCGACCTCGGCGACCTCGGCGACAGGCAGGTCGAGCTCGCCGCCGGCGGCCGCACCGCGGTGCTCGCCGCCGTCGACGGCCGGGCGGTCGCGGTGATCGGGATCGCCGACGCGGTCCGACCGACCTCGGCCGCCGCGGTCGCCGAGCTCCGCCGGCTCGGCGTCGAGGTGGTGATGCTGACCGGCGACAACGCCGCGACCGCCCAGCGGATCGCCGCGCAGCTCGGGGTGACCACCGTCATCGCCGATGTGCTGCCCGGCGACAAGGCCGCCAAGGTCACCGAACTCATGAGCGCTGGCCGCCGGGTCGCGATGGTTGGCGACGGCGTCAACGACGCCCCCGCGCTGGCGCAGGCCGACCTCGGCATCGCGATCGGCGCCGGCACCGACGTCGCGGTCGAGACCGCCGACATCGTCCTGATGCGCTCGGACCCGCTCGACGTCGCCGTGGCGCTGCGGATCGGCCGCGGCACGGTCCGCAAGATGAAGCAGAACCTGTGGTGGGCAGTGGGATACAACGCCGTCGCCCTGCCGATCGCGGCCGGGGTGTTCGAACCCGCCTTCGGGCTCGTCCTGCGACCGGAGATCGCCGCGATCACCATGGCCGGCTCCAGCTTCCTGGTCGCGCTCAACGCCCTGACCCTCAAGCGCCTGCGACTACCGGATCCTGCCGCTGTCGCCGGCGCGGGGGCCCCGGCGGTGCAGCCTGCAGCGGCTGCGGGAAAGCCAACGCCACCCGCGGCGCAGCGACCCGATCCCGCCGCCGCCGCCACCGCCTCGCGCTGACATGCCGGCGCCGGTGTTGTCGGCAGCTTCCGGGCAGGGCTGCGAGGGGCTGGGGCGACGGCCGTCGCCGCCCCTTGCCACCGCCGAACCGTGAACACGGTCGCTTCCACCGACACGGGCGCGGATCCGCAGACCGGGTTGACGGGCCGCCCGTCGCCATGGCGGATGCTGTGGATCACCGGTGTCCTCGGCACCTGTTTCCTGGGGGTCCGGTGGGGGCTGCGGGACGCGCAGCTGCTGTGGTTCGCCGCCCTGCGGGCGCTGGTCGGCGGCGGCGCGCTGGCTGTCGTGGCTGGCGTCCAGCGCCGCCCGCTGCCGCGCTCAGCCGCGAGCTGGGCCAGCATCAGCCTGCTGGGAGTGGTCAACGTCAGCCTGGCGTTCACCGCGATGTTCGCCGGCATCGCCGGGCTCGCGACCGGCACCGCCGCGGTCCTGGCGAACGCCCAGCCGCTGCTGATCCTGCTGCCCGCGTGGTGGCTGTTCGGGGAGCGGGTGCCGGCACGCACCTGTGTCGGGCTGGCCGTCGGCTTCGCCGGGCTGCTCGTGGTGGCGCTGCCAGGAGGGGGCGGCTCCGGGGCGCTGCTGTCGCTGCTCGCAGCGGCCGCGGTCACCGGCGGGACGCTCCTGGTGCGGCTGCTGCACGGGGCCGACATCGTGGTGGCCAGCGCCGCGCACCTGCTGATCGGCGGGCTCGTCCTAGCCGGCGCCGCCTTGGCCGCCGATGGGCCGCCACAGATCTCCTGGACTTGGCGGTTTGTGGCCATCGTGGCCTTCCTCGGCGTGGGGGCGACCGCGGCGACGACGCTGGCGTGGTTCGTGGAGACCCAACGCTGCCCGCTGTCCTCGCTCACCCCGTGGTTGCTGCTCGTCCCGGTATTCGGGCTGCTGATCGGCACCACCGTGCTCGGAGAGCGCCCCGACGGCTGGACCTTCACCGGCATCGTGCTCGTGCTGGCCAGCCTGCGGATGACGCTGACCGAGCACCACGCCCCCGGTGCCGGCCCGGGACACCTCCACCTCGCACAACCTTCCCCAGCTCCGCACGCCCCACTGGCACGCCCGACCGAAGCCGTCCTCCGGGGCACCTCGCTAACAGCGGCGAACGCCGCCGGAACCACACCGCCAGCCCTGCCAGCGCCTCCCCGGCCATTGCCGCAGACGCCAACTCGGCAGGACCCGGACGCTGGTGCTGCTGTCCGGCGGTGAGAAGGCCAGCGACGACACCGTGCTCGTGCGCACCCGGCAAGCGATGGACGCCGGCGCCACCGGCGTCAAGCGCCGCTCCCCGACGTAGACCGCGAGGACCACCCCGAGGCTGACGCACAGGGCGTACGCGCGCAGCGGGAACGCCACGAGGTGGATCTCTGTCCGGGGGGGCTTGGGAATGAACGCGAGCGGCGGTGTCATGGCCGGGCGGGGCGGTCGGGCTGCCGTCCGAGGCAAGCGCTCCTTCACGCTGCCGGCCGGGGGTGCCGTCCGCGGCAACCGCTCCTGAGCGCTGCCGGCCGCGGATGCCGGCCGGCGGGTGCCAGTGCCATGGCCCTACCTCCGCAGATGTGTCCTCCTACACAAGGGAGTAGCGAGACGGGTCGTGCGTCGCTGCTGCCCGACCACACAAGCCCCCGTCGGCGCACGGGCACGCCCCGGGGACCCGGGGGGTGCCCGGTCGGCGGTGGTCATGGGTTTCTCCTGTGGGCGGTGCGGGTGTGGTGCGGCGGTCAGGACCGGACGAGGCGGGCGATGGCGGCGGACGCCTCCTTCAGCTTCGCGGCGCCCTCGTCGCCTCCGGCGGCGACGGCGATGGCTACGCAGTGCGCCGTGTGCTCGTCGAGGAGCCCGAGCGCGACGGCCTGGAGCGCCCTGGTGGCGTCGCTGACCTGGGTGAGCCCGTCGATGCAGTAGCGATCCTCCTCGACGAGCCTGGCGATGCCCCGGACCCGCCCTTCCACGCGCGCAAGGCGCTTGAGGTGGGCGTCCTTGGTCCGGTTGTCGCGCGACCCTGCCGTGTCCTGCGCCACAGGTCCTCCTCCACCATACGAGGATACCCCCCGGGGGCATCGTGTCCGAGTCCGGGCCCGTCGGTCAGGGCAACCCGCGGGACGCTGCGAGCCTCTCGTGCCGGGGCGCTCCCAGCAGGACGCGGTTACCCCCCTGGTGTACCAACTGAGAGGCCGTCCCGCGACCCCCCGGAGCCCCGTTGCCTGCCCGACCGCAACCCGCCGCGGCCCTCGCGGCGGTGCCGCTGGCCCTCGCCCTCGTGGGGTGCTCCGGCACGACTGCGACCGGCGGCGCCCCGGGCGCGGCCGGGGGCGCCCCGGGCGGGACGTCAACGTCCGACCGGGGGTCGGCCACGTCCACGGCCTCGGGGTCGACCCGGGCGATGGCACGTTGTACGCCGCGACCCACTACGGCCTGTTCCGGGTCCCAGCGGACGCCCCGGCCGCGCGGGTGACCGACCGGCAGCAGGACACGATGGGCTTCACCGTCACCGGCCCGGGCACCTTCCTGGGCTCGGGCCACCCGGACCCTCGTACCGACCCGACGCTGCCGCCGCGCCTTGGCCTGAGTCGCAGCACGGACGCGGGGACGACGTGGCAGGCGGTGTCGCTATCCGGAAAGGCCGACTTCCACGCGCTCCGCTCGGTCGGGGCCAGCGTGTACGGGCTCGACTCGGCCACGGGGACGTTGGTCGTGTCCGGGGACGCGGGCCGGTCCTGGGAGACGCGCGGGAAAGTCGGCGCCCGCGACGTCGCGGTCGACCCGGCCCGACCCGACCTGCTCCTCGCGACGACGCAGCAGGGAGTCGTCCGCAGCACCGACGGCGGCCGTGGCTGGCAGCCCGTCGCCGGGGCCCCGCTCCTCGTGGTGCTCGCCTGGTCCGGCAGCGGCACGGTCTTCGGGACGGCACCCGACGGCACGACCTACCGGTCCGACGACGGTGGGCTCGGGTGGCGAGGTACCGGTGCGGCCGGCGGCGAGCCCGAGGCGATGACGGTCGCGACCCGCGACGGCAACGACGAGGTGTTCGTCGCCGTCGCCGACCGGGGGATCTGGACCAGCCGTGACGCGGGGGCGACGTTCGTCAGGTACGGCGCGTGAACCGTCCGACGGCCGCGCCGCCGAGATGCTCCCCGCGGGCGACACGGACGGTCGTCCTGCTGGCCGTGGCGGGCCTGCTCGCGACGGCCTGCTCCCCCTCGAGGGACCGCGCTTTCGAGGTGACCGGGGGGTCGCAGGCGACCGCGGGCCTGAACGGCACCGACGTAGGCGACGTGATCCCGCGTCCGGCGATGGTCCTACCCGACACGACCGGGATGCCCTTCGACCTGGGCGCCCGGCCCGCCGGCGAGCTCACCGTCTTGTTCTTCGGCTATACGAACTGCCCGGACCTGTGCCCGACGACGATGGCGGACCTGACCAGCGCCCGCAGGGCGCTCAACCCGGCCGTCCGCGACAAGGTCCGGGTCGCGTTCGTGTCGGAGGACCCGGCGCGTGACACGCCCCCGGTTCTGCGGGCCTGGCTCGACCGCTTCGACACCGGCTACCCCGGCCTGCTCGGCGGCAACGACACGAGCCGGGAGGCGCTGGACGCCCTCAAGGCACCGCGCACGGACGTGGTGACGACCCCCACGGACGGCCCGACGGGCGCGGGGGCGGTCGTGGAGCACACCGGGAGCGTGTACGTGTTCTACCGGGACAAGGTCGTCGTGTACACCGGCGGGACGACCCCGACGCAGTACGCCGACGACTTCCGGGCGCTCCTGGCGGCGACGTGACCGCGACGTCCCCGGCCGGCGGGCGGACCGGCACCGGGGGACCGGGGGACCGCCGGTGAGCACGGTCGACGGGCTCGTTTCGACCGGCACCGACGAGTTCACCGAGAGCGTCGCTGTCGCCACCATCGCCCGGATCACCGCCGGGAACTGCCGCCTCGTCGACCACCTGTTCAACCAAGTCCAGCGCATCATGCAAACCAACCATCGCGACACCGTCGCCCCCGGCGGTCTGTCGGGTGGCGCCGGAGGGCATCTGCAGCCAGGTCTCCAGCCAGGCGCCGGCCCTGTCGTCGAGCGGCAGGTGGGCGAACCAGCGGCCGTCGTCGGGCAGTGACAGCGTCCCGGCGCCCGCCCGCCGGGTCGGGTCTGGGGGCGGCGAGCGCCCGCAGGGTCCGGCCGGCGCGGCGGCCGACGACCTCGGCGGTGCCGCCCGTCGGGCAGGGCCGCCCGACCCGGGCCGTGAGGGTGCCGGTCTCGCCGGTGCGGGTGGCGGTGCGCCGGGCGCTGCAGGCCGCCTCGCCCTTGCCGGGGTCGTGTGCGAGCGCCGGTCGGGCCGCCGCGAGCGGCACGAGGAGCGCCCCGGTGAACAGCACCGGCGGCGGCGCCCGGGCGGGGCAGGGCGGAGGCTGAGCCGGCGACATCCGGTGAAGGCAAGGACGGTCAGCGCGGCGGCGACCAGCCGAGGACCGCCGGTTCAACGACGTCCTCTACGCGATGATCCGCACAAGCAGGACCTACGACGCACCCCCACCTCGACGGGACCGGAGTAGACGGCGGCTGCTTGGCAACGTCGTAGGGGACACTCACGTTCGAAGAGCCCCTTAGCCAGGTCTCGGTGAACGCCGTGTAAGTGCTCTGTCCGGTAAGGCTGGCGGCGGACCAACCCTCATCCGGCAAGCGGTAGACATACCGGCGGCCTCATCATTGACAGCGTCCTTTATGGAGCCTAGCGTAGTGGTGCTAAGTATCAGCCAGTCCGGAGCGTGAGCGCCGCGTTTTCGTCGCCTTCCCGCGAGCGAGGTCGCTCCTGCCGGATCTGTCAGGACACCTTCCGCGCGAATGACTGGCCGTCCTTCGACCCGTGGTAACGGTCCGATCCTCGTCGCGCGTTGTTGCCGGCCTGTCCGGAACGAGAAACCCCTTACGCGCGCCCGGAGGCGGACATGACCACCCTCGCCATTTCAGCGCAATCAACGAAACCGGTTGCTCCCGACGAACGCAACACGGTGTTGCGGGCGGCGGGCCTCACCAAGGCCTACCGGCGCGGCATCTGGCCACGACGCCGCACCGCCCAGGTCCTGACCGGTGCGGACCTCACCCTCTACCCAGGCGAAGTGGTCGGGCTCACCGGGGAGAACGGCTCGGGCAAGTCCACCCTGATGAAGATTCTAGTCGGCGCTCTTGCCGCCGACCGGGGCACCGTCGCAGTCAGCGGTCGGCTGGGCTACTGCCCGCAGGAGCCTCTTGTGTATCCGCGGCTGACCTGCAACGAGCACTTCGACCTGTTCGGCCGTGCTTACGGCATGACCGGCGAGGCCACGACCCAGTCCCGGCAAGGGATCTACGACGCGCTCGGTTTCGACCGCTATGCGAGCACCCGTGCCGACCAGCTCTCCGGCGGCACCCTGTCCAAGCTCAACCTTGGCCTGGCTCTCCTGGCCGATCCCGACCTGCTCCTCCTCGACGAACCTTATGCCGGCTTCGACTGGGACACGTATCTGAAGTTCTGGGACCTGGTCGCGCAGCGGCGCACCGCTGGCCGGACAGTGTTGATCATCAGCCATTTCGTCGTCGACGAGGAGCGTTTCGACCGTATAGTGGCGGTACGGGGCGGCAAGGCCGGCCCGAAGTGACGACCCTGGTGCTGGTGCGCCGATTCCTGACCGACTACGTCCGCAATCCGGTCAACCTGCTCCTGCTCGCCGTCATCCCCACGGTCTTCGTCGTCGTCGTGGGTGGTTCCCTGGCGGATTTTGCGAAGCTGCTCGGCGGCCCGCCCGGGTCCTCCGTACAGACCGCCACCGCCGGCTGGGCCGCCGCATTCCTGGCCGGGATCGCGATGTACTTCCAGACCGCGGCCACCCGAGACACCGACCGCAGGGTGGTCATCGCAGGCATACCCGCCTCGCGGCTTGCACTCGCCCGGCTTCTCACCGGCGGATGTCTCGCGCTGCTGGCTGCCACCACCGCGCTTATCGCTCTCGCCGCCCGGACCGGGATCGACTCCCCCGGGCGAGCCGTGGCCGGCACCCTGATGTTCGCCGTCATCTATGTGGCCATCGGCGCCGGAGTCGGGTCGGTGGTCAGCTCGCCGGTCAACGGCACAGTGATCGTCCTGTTCGTGTGGATCATCGACGTGTTCTTCGGTCCCGCCATGGGCGCCGCCGACCGGGTCGCCACGCGTGGCCTGCCCACCCACTTCGTTACCCTGTGGATGGTCGACCTGCCCTCCGGCCACGGCGGACGGATCGGCGACTTGGGCTGGGCACTCCTCACTACGACCGCAGCGGCCGTCGCGGCCTGGGCACTGGCCGCCACACGCAGCCGCACCGCGCACCGCAAGGCTCGCCACGCCCACCCCGGCTCGAGGCTCGACCAGGCCGGCGCCGCGTGGCGGGCCGCCTGGGAGGCCGCCCATCGCAACCCCGCCCTGTGGGGGCTGTTGGTCGCCATCCCGGTGGTGTTCATCCTCGGCGCCAAGGCGGTCACGCCGGACAAGCCCATCACGTTCTTCCTCACCGGGCCCGGCGGCATCTTCGCCCGTACGGTTCCGATGCCCGACGTGCACGGCGCCACCATGGCACCGATCGCGATCGGCTCCCTCGCTGCCCTGGTCGGCCTGTTCGGTGTGATCGACAGCCACGACGGCGACCGCCGCGCCGCCCTCGCCGGGCTGCGTCCGTCTGCCCTGTTGACCGCCCGCCTCGGCGTGCTCCTGCTGTACGCCGTCGCCGCCACCGCCATCTCCATGGCCACCACCGCGCTGGTATTCCACGCCGCTCGATGGCCGCTCTACGCTGCCGCCAATCTCCTCATCGCCGTGACCTACGGCTTGGTCGGCGCCTTGCTCGCGCCGATCTTTGGCCGGGTCGGCGGGGTGTTCATCGCTTTCCTGCTGCCCTTCCTGGACATCGGCATCGTGCAAAGCCCCATGCTGCACAGCTCACCCACCGGCGGCTCCAAGTTCCTCCCCGGGTACGGCGGCTCACGCGTCCTGCTGGACGGTGCCCTGCTGCACACATTCAACGACTGGGTGCCATTGCTCATCGGCCTGGCCTGGCCGGTCACACTCGGGCTGGCCGTCATCGTGGCCTACCGGCGGGCCACCAAGCCGACACAGACCGGGGCGACGCCAACCCCACCGCCGACCCCCGTCCGGGCCGCCGGCGCGGTCAGGCAGCCGAACCTCGCCTCGCGCTGAGCTCAGACGCCGCCTCTCATGCTGGTGCTCATCGCCGAGCCCGCCGTCACAGTGCTGGCCCGGTCCGCCCGGGTCGTCTCGGTGTTGTCCGGTGACGAGCGGCAGCGAGCCGCCCGCTTCCGCCGTCGGAGTGATCGCGAGGAATTCATCGGCGCGCACGTGGCGGTGCGGATGTGCGTGGCCGCCCTCACCGGCGGCGTGGCATCGGAGATCGTCGTCGAGCAGCGCTGCGCACAATGCGGTGGACCGCACGGCCGCCCGTACGTTTCCGGTACACCCGCGGTGCACGTGTCGTGGTCACACAGCGGCGGCTGGGTATCCGCCGCGGCCACCGATCGTGGTCCGCTCGGCATCGACATTCAGGCGGTGTGTCCGCCGCGCGCGGACAGCGTCGTGTGGAGCACGCTGTCCGCTGCCGAGGCCCTCGTCGTCCGGTCGACCGCCGATCCGTACCGGGAATTCCTCAGGCATTGGGTGGTGAAAGAGGCGCTCGTCAAGGCGGGCGTCGTCGGCATCGATTGTCTGGCCCGGGCAGAGGCTCTTCGGCCGGACTTCCTCCTACCTAATGAGTTTCTCGACGAGGTTGACCTCGTGGGGGCGTGTGTCGCGCCGGCCCAGGTCGCCCGCCGACTGTCCGCGGGTGCTCCCGATGACCCGGCCTGGGTCAGTCAGCCGTTTGCGCACCCTCGGGGGCCCCTGGTAGCGCCTGAACGCGCACCCGATTGGGCTCCCGCGCCGGCCCGGCGATTCCCCTGGCCTGGACCCGGATGAGGTAGGAGCCGGTGACCGAACTCGGCGAGCTGCAGTGCCTGCTCTCTGTGAGCGGATACCACATGACGGGAAGACTGGCGCGATTGTAGGAAGTGAAGTATGCGTCGTGGGTCTGGAGGAGGTCATCGCCGAGGTCGATGTCCAGTCTCGTTCCGGCCGCCAGGTATCCGTAGTAGAACGCCGTCTGCGGATTGCCGGCCGGGAGGTACTCCCGCGCCACGAACGAGCGGGGGAACCATCGGCGATGGCGCAGCAGCGTGCACACGTAGGAATGCAGGCTCACGTAGAAGAGACTGCTGCGCTCGCGCAGGCCGTGGTAGAAGTCGTTGGTGCCCGCCGACATGGCGACGGCCGCCACGGTGGGGACGCCGTCGACCTCGACGGCGGGCAGGGCGACCGGGGCCGACCAGTGGTAGTAGCGCAAGGCCAGCCGGTAGCTGCCGGGAGGGAGGCTCACGCGGTGCAGTGGACCGTCACCCGTGGCGTCGACCGAGCCGATGCTCGCGACGATGCGGTGCGCGGGCTCGGAGTGCACGACGACTGTCCAGGAGGCCGCCGATCTCGCCGCCGCGGAGGCGTCGATGGTGAGGGTGTGCCTCACCTGGAGCGGCCCGGCCAGCGCGATGAGAGCGTGGGTGTTCCACCGGGGTGCTGACGTCATCAAGGCCAGCATGTTGAGTGGTCTGCGCACAGCCGTACCGTCCAGGACCTGCCAGCTCCTCGCCCGCGCGTGCGGTCGGCGGCCGTCGAGCTGGACGAGACGCTGGACGCAGAACCGAGTGAGCCGGTACAGGAGAAAGGACAGCGGCGCCAGGACCAATTCGACGGTGGCCGACAGGCGTGCGTAGGAACCCTTATGCCGCACGTTGTTCCTCCTTCCGACCTGTCCGGCTCGGGTCACGCACCCGGCACGACGCCGGCCCGCGCGGCGCTCCGCGCGATCGTGTCGGCCAACGCGGTGGGTGCGTCGACGTGCAAGTTGTGTCCGCCGGGCAGCACCTCTGCGGTGGCCCGGGGCAGTATTTCCCGCAGCTGCGCCAACTGCGGGTGGTCGGACCGGCCGTAGACGAGGGTGACCGGGGCGGTGATCCGGGAAAGCAGAGTTTGGAAGCGGGCCGGGGTGAGCGACAGGGAGTCGTAGGTGAGGTCGGCCCGCGTGAGCAAGGCCGCGTCCCACCTCCAGCAGACCCCGCCATCGCAGGTCTGTGTGATCCGCACCGCCATTCGCTGCGCCAGGTCCGCCGCGAGCGAGGGCGTGGCCTGCCGCAGGCGATCGGCGGCGCTGGACGTGTCGGGCAGCACCGCGTGCGTCGGCACCGACACCAGGTAGTCCAACCGCGACGCGAGCTGGGACGCGAAGTCATCCTCCGCGGCCTCGCCCGGCACCAGCCCTTCGACCAGCACCAGCCCGCTGACCCGTTCCGGTCGTAGGCTGGCGAACGTGGCTGCCACGGCAGCGCCCATCGAGTGCCCCACCAGCATCACCGGTTCGGTGCGCTCCGCCAGCGGGCCGTCCAGCAGCGCATCGAGGTCGGCGACATAGTCCAACAGCTGGTATGTGCCGGCCGGGGCGTGTGCGGAGCAGCCGTGTCCACGCTGGTCCGGGGCGATGACCCGGTAGCCGAGCGCAGCCAACGGGATCGCCACGTCCTCCCAGGCCATGCCGTGGTCGAGAATGCCGTGCAGGCAGACGAGCGCCGGGCCGCCCTCGGGGCCCCAGGTGTTCACCGAAAGCCGCAGGCCCCGCACTGTCGCGGAGGACTCACGGGCCTCGGGGGGCCCGGGCGGGGCTGCCGCCCTCGACCGACCATCTCCTGCCGGCCGGGTCGGGGCGCGACCGGCCGGCTCGGTCAACGGGTAGTCGAACCTGGCCGCGAGTTCCTGGGCAGCCGGTCCCAGCGGCCCCGGAAGGGAGACCTCTCGCCACGCGTCCGCGAGATCGGCCTCGATGCGGTCGTGCGTAAGGAAATTCGGGTCACCGATGGAACGCGACCGGCCGTGCACCCCGTCGGTCATCCGGGCTCCGTCGTAGGGCCGCAGGACGGCCGAGTCGGTCGCGATGCCCAGGAACGCACAAATGTGGTCGATCGAATCTTCGGGCCGGCGGACGAGGTCCTCGTACCGGATGGTGTGCTGCCGCCGCGGATCCACCTGGCGAAGGAACTCGACCATGTTCTGGTTGGTCTGGACCCAGACCTGTTCGGCCACCAGGAAGGGGTCCTCCTCGCCGACCCAACCGGCACCGACGTCGACCAGCTTGTGCATCCGGGTACGCACGAACGATTCGATGGCCGCGTAGGGATGTCGGACAAGGTATAGATAACTCGCGTCAGCGAACAGCTCCTGCGACCGGCACAGCGTGTCCATGCTCCCGGCATAGGTCGGGGACTTGTCCAACAACAGCCGCGGCGCCGCCATGTGCCGGAGCCGGTCGTAGACGTCGGGGACGGACAGGTCGTCGGCGCTCCAATCGTCGAGCATGGCCTTGCTCGCGACCGCGTCGCATCCCCGAAGCTCCATCAATGCCCGCTGCAAACCCTCCTGCAAGTAGCTGTCGTCGAGGTCCTCACGCTGACGGCCCAGCCGGTCGAACGCCAGCAGGTGCAACTCCGGCGGGCAGAAGAGCTGGGGATGTCCCGCCAGCATGACCCGCAGCAGGGTCGAGCCAGATCGCGGGCTGGACAGGAGAAAGACGATGCCGGGCAACGGTGACGGCCGGGAGGCGGCCGGTTGCGCCGACTCGGCGTGCTGACGTTTGGGTGGTGCGGTGCGCTCGGCAGAGATCGCCGCGGTCGCGACCTTCGGTGGGCTCGCCGTTCTCCGCGTTCGTTCGGCCTGCCCGGTCGTGTGGGCCTTCAAGAGTTCGGCGTCGAGGTAGCCGGCTAGCGCGGTGATGGTGGGATGTTCGTACAGCTCCTTGGGATACAGCAGCAGCTCGAAGTCCCGTTGGATCGAGCGGGTCACCTCGATGACCATCAAGGAGTCCAGTCCCAGCTCCAGGAGATCGCACTCGACGGGTACGTCCTGGCTGACCATACCGAGCACGTCTGCGGCAAAGTGTTGCAGCGTGTCCCGAAGGAATCCCGGCCGCTGCCCGGGGGTGAGGGCGAGAAGCCGGGCGAGCGGGCGTAGCTCCGCCGGACGCCACCGGGCCGGCGGCTTGTCCCAAAGTGCCTGCTCGGTCTGCTCGGCCAGCAGCGCCGGGAGACAACCGGCGGCTTCGTAGTCGGTCGCGGAAGCCAGCTTTGTCCAGTCCGCGCGCAGGACGGCGACTTGCGAGGCCGGCCCGTTCAGCAGAGCGGCCAACGCCCCGATGGCCTGCTCCGGGGCTAGCAGCCCCAGTCCGCGCTCTGCCCATCGCCGGCTGCTCGCCGCGTCGGCGCGCGCGGCCATACCGACCTCGCTCCACGGACCCCAGTTGATGGCGAGAGCCGGCTGCCCGCTCTGCCGGCGATGGTGGGCCAGCGCGTCGAGGAAAGCGTTGCCTGCCGCGTAGCTGCCCTGGCCCGGTGAGCCCAACAGCGATGCGGCCGAGGAGAAGAGCACGAAGAAGTCCAGGGGGACGTCGAGGGTCGACACGTGCAGGTTCCAGGCCCCTTCGACCTTGGGGGCCAGCACCCGTTCGAAACTCGCCCATTCCTGGTGCATCAACAATCCGTCGTCGAGCACCCCGGCCGCATGGACGATCCCGCGCAGCGGGGGCATGTTCGCCTCGATCTCCTCGAGCGCGCGGGCGACCTGGTCGGATTGGGCGACGTCGGCCTGGATCGCCAGCACGCGGGCTCCTGCCACCTCCAACGCTCGCACGGTCGGGCTGTCGGCTCCGGGACGTCGACTGAGCAGCGCGATATGGCGGGCCCCCTGCCGCACGAGCCACGCCGCGACGTCGCCGCCGAGCGCGCCCAAGCCGCCGGTGACGGCGTAGGTCACGTCGGGCCGCATCGGCACCGGCGATGCCAGCACGCCTTCGGCGCGGGTGAGGCGGGCGACGTAGCGCTGCCCGTCGCGCCAGGCGAGCTGGCCTTCGTACGGTCGGGCCCTCGGGCCGCAGACGTCGGCCATCAGGCCTCTCGCCTCGGCGGCCGCGTCCGCTTCGGTGGCGGACGGTGTGGCCGGCCGCGGGTCAAGGTCGAGCAGACCTCCCCAGAGCTCCGGGTGTTCGAGCGCAATCACCTTGCCGAGCCCCCACAGCGGGGCCTGGGTGACGTTCACCTGGTCTCCGTCGTGCCGCACCGACTGGGCGCCGCGCGTGACGATCCATAGCCGGGGGTTACCCGGCCCGCCGGCGGCGGCCAGCAGGCCAACGAGGCGCAGCACGCTGGCGCAGTGGCGCTCCTGGTCCCTCCGCAGGGTCTCGGCCGTCAGGTCGGCCGCAGATGGCGTGCCGTCCAGGCCCCAGAGATGGATGACGGCGCGGCAGCCGGTGAGCGCGGAACGCGTCTCGTCGGAGTCCGGCTGCCAGGCGTCGGCGTACATCAGTTCGACGCTGCCCCCGCCGGCCTCGAGGAGACCGGCCAGTCGGCGACCGAGGCCGCCAGCGTCGGCGAGAATGACCCAATGCCCGGCCAGGTCCGGTGTCGGCGCCCCGAGCGGGGTGGCGGGCTGCGCTCTCCAGTTCGTACGGTAAAGCCAACTCGCCGGCGCGTGCGGGTCGAGGCCGTCCGCGGCTGCCGGGGAACCCGCCTCCGCTGTGCTCGGTTTTCTCGCGCGTGGCGGGAACCAGTAGCTCTGCCGCTGGAAAGGGTAGGTCGGCAGGACCGCACGACGGGCGGGGAAGTCGCTGTCGACGCCGCCCCAGTCCACCGCCGCGCCGTGGGTGTAGAGGGCGCCCAGACTGTCGAGCATGGACTGCCCGTCGTCGCGGTTCCTGCGCAGGGAGGGCAACCACACGCCCGCGTCCGTCGCCGGCAACCTCCGGCCCAGCTCGAGCAGCACCGGACGTGGGCCGATTTCGAGGAACACGCCGTAACCGAGCCGCCGCAGGGTGGCCATGCCGTCCTGGAAGCGGACGGCTTCCCGGGCGTGCCGGCGCAGGTAGCGGCCGTCGAGCGTGGTGGCCGGCGCGACGCGCTGACCGGTCAGGTTCGACACCAGATCGATCTGCGGTTCGGCGAAGGGAACGGCCGCCGCGAGCCGTTCCAGGGAATCCAGCACCGGGTCCATCAGTGGCGAATGGAAAGCGTGCGACACGGTCAGTGGCTCCACGCGCGTCCCGCGGGCTCGTAGCGCGGCGGTCACCGCCTCCACCGCGGCGATCGCGCCGGAGATCACCGTGCTCTCGGGGCCGTTGACCGCAGCGATTGCGAGTGCCTGGCGGTACGGCGCCACGGCGGCCGCCACCTCGCCCTCGGCGGCGAAGACGGCGGCCATCGCGCCGTTGCGCGGCAGGGCGCCCATCAGCCGGGCCCGGTGGGCGATCAGCTCGAGCGCGTCCTCCAGGCTGAATACGCCTGCCACACACGCCGCGACGTACTCACCGACGCTATGGCCGAGCACACCCGAGGGCACGATCCCCCAGGAGCGCCACACCTGCGCCAGCGCGTATTCCACAGCGAACAGGGCCGGCTGGGTGTAGGTGGTGTCGTCCAGTGGGGCCTCCGCTCCGGCCTCCGGGTACAGGACCGAGAGCAGCGACCGGTCGAGATGCGCCCGGAGGATCTCGTTGCAGTTGTCCAGCACCGAACGAAACACCGGTAGCGTGTCATACAGCCGCCGGCCCATCCCCGCGTACTGCGAGCCCTGCCCGGTGAATAGGAACGCGATGGGAGGGTTGTCCTGCGCCGCGGTCGGGTCTGCGCGGCCGTCCGACGAGTCGGCCAGCGCACCCAGCCGGTCCTGCATCTGCGCCGGCGAGCCTGCGACCAGGGCGGCTCGGTGGGACAGGTGCGCTCGTCCGGTGTTGGCGGCTTGCGTGAAGTCGGCTAGGGCAACCGACGGGGATGCGGCCAGGTGGCGTTGGTAGCGGCCGGCCAGCTCGCGCAACGCCGGCCCGTCTTTTGCCGACAGGCCCAGCAGGTATAGGGGCCGGCTGCTGGGCTCGGTTCGAGGCGGGTCGGCAGGTGCCTCCGCCAGGATCACGTGCGCGTTCGTGCCACTGAACCCGAAGGAGCTCACCCCTGCCAGGCGTGGCCGGTCGCCGGCACGCCACGGGACGAGCTCGGTGGGGGCGGTGACGGGCAGGGCGTCCCAGGGCACATGCGGATTCGGGTCGTGCAGATGGAGGTTGGGGGGTATCTCCCGACGTTGCAGCACGAGGACCGCTTTGATCAGGCTGGCGATCCCGGCCGCTGCCTCCAGGTGCCCGATGTTGGTCTTCACCGCGCCCATGCGGACCGGGTCGTCGGGGGACCGGCCCTCGCGCAGCACGGCGGCTAGCGCTTGCACCTCGACCGGATCACCCAAGACGGTGCCGGTGCCGTGGGTCTCGACGTAGCCGATATCGGCCGGGCTGACGTGTGCGTTGGCCAGTGCCTGCCGGATGACGGCCTGTTGGGCCTGCCCGTTGGGCGCGGTCAGGCCGCTGCTGCGGCCGTCCTGGTTGATGGCGCTCCCACGGACCAGGGCCAGAATCGGGTCGCCTTGGGCGACGGCGTCACTCAGGCGGCGCAGCACGATGACGCCGCATCCCTCGCCCCGGGCGAAGCCGTCTGCGGCGGCGTCGAAGGTCTTGCAGCGACCGTCGGGAGCCAGCATGTGCGCCTTGGAGAACATGACGGACAGCTCCGGGGCGAGCATCAGGCTCACCCCGCCGGCGAGGGCCAGGTCGCATTCGCCGGCGCGCAGACTCTGGATCGCCAGATGGACGGCGACCAGCGCCGACGAGCAGGCCGTGTCGACCACCATGGCGGGCCCGCGCAGCCCCAGTGTGTACGACAGCCGGCCGGCGATGATGTTCGTCGCGCTGCCGGTGACCTGATAGAGGTCTGCGTCCAGCAGCGCACCGGGCGCCTTGAGCCCGAGTAGGGAGTAGTCGCAGGTGCTGGCGCCGAGGAACACGCCCGTCTGGGTGCCGGCCAGCCGGTCGGTGGCCAGCCCGGCACGTTCGATCGCCTCCCAGCCCACTTCCAGCACCAGGCGTTGCTGGGGGTCCATGCGCATCGCTTCGCGTGGTGAGATCCCGAAGAAGCGCGGATCGAACTGGTCCACCTGCCGCAGGAACCCCCCCGACCGGGTCGTCATCTTGCCGGGCGCCTGCGGATCGGCGTCGTAAAGGCTGTCGATGTCCCAGCGGTCGGCCGGCACTTCGGTGATCGCGTCCGTGCCGGAGCGCAACAGCTGCCAATAGGCGTCGGGGGTGTTGGCCTCGCCGGGGAAGCGGCAGGCCAGGCCGATGACGGCCATCGGCTCGCGAGTGGCCCGCTCCAGCGATTCGATCCGGGCTCGGGCCTGACGCAGCGCCTGCAAGGCAGCCTTTTGCAACTCGACCTGTTCGCGCGCCGCCGCGGCGACGCTCATCGTTGGTCGCCTTTCAGCACGACCGCGACGGCGGCGAGTTCGTCGGCCAGGTCGGCCGAGACGTCGCCTTCCGTCGATCCTGCGGGGGCCATCGCCGGGGCGCGGATGTCGCGCACGTCCGGCGGTGGCGGCGCGTGTCCGTTGGTCGAGCCGCGGCCGTCCCGTGCCCGATCGCTGGGAAGGTTGAGCACCTCGCCCGCGAGGTAGCCGACCAGCCCCTCGACGGTGGGGTAGTCGAACAGGATCGTCGCCGGCAGGGGGTGGCCGACCGCGCGGCCCAGTTTGCTGCGCATCTCGATGGCCATCAACGAGTCCAGCCCCAGCTCGTTCAGCGGCCGCCGCGGGTCGAGCGTGGCCTGCGCGTCGAGGCCGAGGGCGAGCTTTGCCTGCTCGACCAGGTAGTCCGACAGGACCCGTCGGCGGTTGTCCGCACCGGCCTCCGTCAGCCGCTGCAGCAGGTCGGACTGACCCGGCGACGGCTGTTGGTCGCCCGGTCGACGCCGCGACTCGCGGCTCATCTCGGCCAGCAGGGACGGGACTCGGTCGACGGGGAACCGGGCCAGGAAGACCGGCCAGTCGATCGGCACGACGGCCACCTGCGCCGCCTGCTGGCGCATCGCGTGCTCCAGCGCCACCACGCCCGCGTCCGGCGTGATGGCCTTCATCCCGTGCCCGGTCATCCGTCCGCTCACCTCGTCACCGGAGGCGAGGCCGACCTGCGACCAGCCACCCCAATTGATGCTCAGTGCAGGCAGTCCCTGGGCACGGCGGGCGTGCGCCAAGGCATCGAGGAAGGCGTTCGCTGCTGCGTAGCTGCTCTGCCCCGCGCTACCCCAGATCGCGGCGACCGAGGAAAACAACACGAAGAAGTCCAGCGCGGCGCCGCGGGTCTGGGCGTGAAGGTTCCAGGTCCCCTGCACCTTGGGGGCCAGGACGCGGGCGAAGCGCGCCCAATCCTGGTGCAACGCGATGCCGTCGTCGAGCACCCCGGCGGCATGCACGATGCCCCGCAGCGGCGGCAGCGCATCGCTGATCGTCGCCAGCGCGCGGGTCACCTCCTCCGGACGGGCCACGTCCGCGCCGATGAGCAGCACCTGGGCGCCCGCCGCGGTCAACTCATCCACGACCGCCTGGGCCTCCACGGAGGGGCCACTGCGACCGACGAGTGCCAGGTTTCGCGCCCCCCGTTCCACCATCCAGCGGGCGACCTGCTGACCCAATGCGCCCAGCCCACCGCTGATCAGATAAGAGGCGTCCGGGCGAAAACGGTCCTCGGCGACATCCGACAGTCCCACTTCCTGGGTCAGCACGATCTTCCCGAGGTGCCTCGCCTTTGTCATGAGGCGGAATGCATCGGTCGCCTGGGGCATCGGGAAGACGTGTCGTGGGAGCGGGCGCAGCATTCCTGCGGCGAATTCTCGCATCAGGTCGCGCAGCATGCCGCCGATGAGGTCCGGGTTGCGCCCGACTTCCTCGCCGAGGTCGAGCACGAAGTAGGACGCGTCGGGGCGGACCTGCTTGACCTGGTCGGAATCCCAGACGCCGATCTTGCCGACTTCGACGAACCTCCCGGCGGGGGCCAGAACCGACAGGTTGCGCGGGATGTACTCCCCGGTCAGGGCGTTGAGCACGATGTCGACGCCTTGCCCCTCGGTCGACGCCGTCACCTCGGCGGCGAAATCGAGCGTGCGCGAGGGCATGACGTGATCCACACCGAGGGACCGCAGATACGTGCGCTTGGCTTCGGTGCCTGCCGTGGCAAAGACTTCCGCTCCGGCCCGAAGCGCCAGCTGCGTGGCGGCCAGACCCAGCCCGCCCGCGGCGGAGTGGATCAGAATGCGGTCGCCGCGCGCTATCCGCGCCAGGTGGCACAGTCCGTAGTAGGCGGTCATGAAGGCGATGGGGATGGTCGCGGCTTCGGCGTAGCTCATCGTCTCCGGTTTGTCGGCGACGAGCACGGCCGGGACGGTCACGAAGGTGCCGAAGCATCCCGGGGCCAGCCCAACGACGGCGTCGCCGACCGAGAACTCCTCCACTCCGGCGCCGAGTGCGGAAACTTCCCCGGCGCATTCGAGCCCCAACGGGCCGGGGGCGCCGGGGTACGCGCCCAACGCGTTGAGCACGTCGCGGAAGTTCAGCCCGGCGGCCCGGACCCGGATCTCCACCTCCCCGGCGGCGGGAGCCCGGCGGCGGGTCGCCTCGAACGTCAGGGCGTCCAGGTTGCCCCGTGAGCCGATGACCAGCTGCCTTGACTGGCCGGCCGTCGGAGTGCGGGCTCCGCCGGGACGCGTCGGCTCGGACGACCTCACCAGGCGGGCGACGAAACGCTCGCCGTGGCGGAACGCCACCTGATCCTCCTGGCCCTGACGGTCGCGTCCGGACCGGTCGTCTTGTCCCGTCGCGTCCGCCTCGGCCAGCAGGGTCCGCACGTTGTCGTCGACGCCGACGGTGTCCAGGTCGACGCGCGCACAACGCAGCTCGGGGTGCTCGACCGCGAGGGTGCGGCCAAGTCCCCACAGTGGCGCCTGCGCCGGCGCGAAGGGCGCCGCCGACGGCCCCGGCAACTGGCAGCCGCAGGTGACCAGCCACAGCCGGCTCGAGCCCACCCAGGGCTGACGGACCAGGGCCTGGACCAGGTGCAAGGCTCCGCCGCAGATCAGCCCTTCGTCGCTCGCCAGGGACTCGGCGGTGGTGAGCTCGGCCGGCGTCGCATCCATGCCCCAGAGGTAGATCACTCCGCGGTATGGACCGCCGTTCCGCGCGAGCAGGGCCGTGAAGTCGGTGGGGTTCATCGGGTCCACAAGGGCCGTCGGGCGCGCGCCCTCTGGGCGGCGGTCCGGTGCTGCGGCACGAACCACATTGACCGCATCGCCGCGCTGTTCCAGCTGGTCGGCCAGCGCCTGCCCCACGCCGGTTTCGTCGGCCAGGATCAGCCAGCGGCTCGGCCGATCCTCCGGCGAGCGGGCCGGTCGACCCGCGAGGCTTTCGCAGCGGGGCTGTTGTCGCCACCGCAGCTCGTAACTCCAGTCGGTCCGCTGGGCTTGGAATGCTCGGCGCAGGGCGGAGCGACCGACTGGCTTGACCCGCAGGCCGGTCACCTCGGCCACCAGACGGCCTCGCTCGCCGTAGAGCCGGACATCGCAGGTCTTGGGTCCCCCGCCCGGGTCGTCGTGGACGACAGCGTGCGCCGTGACCAGGGCTTGCCCGGGGGTGACCACGTGGAAGGACGTGACCTCGACCGGCAGGTAGACCAGCCCGCCAGCGTCGGCACCCACACCGGAATAGTCCCCCGCGAGGGCTGCCCCCATCAATTGCAGGCAGGCGTCCAGCAGGGCCGGATGCACCCCGTACGACGCCGCCTCGCCCGTCAGCGTCTCCGGTAGCTGCACCTGCCCGATGGCTTCACCTTCGCCGACCCGGAGCGACTCGATGCCCCGGAACCGCGGACCGTACTCCAGCCCCTCCTGGCGCAGCCGGTCGTAGTAGGCCAGCGGGCGGATCTCATGTAGGCACCGGTCACGCACTTCGTTCAGGTCCGGCGCGGGCGCCTCGTCACCGGCCGGGAGGGACCGGACCCGGGCACTGACGTGCGGTTGCCACACGCTGGCATCGGCCTCCCAGCTGAACACCTTGAGTCGGCCGCCGCCGTCGCCGGTAGGGGTCAGGATCGTCTGCAGGAGGTGGGGTGTGTCGTCGGCAAAGCTCAACAGGTCGTGCATGACCACGTCGGTCAGCTCGTGCGGGCCGGGCTCCCAGCTCGCCGCGCCCTGCCAGAGCATCTCCAGGTATCCCGCCGCCGGGAACACCGCCCGTCCGCAGACCCGGTGATCGTCCAGGTAGGGCAGGGTCGACAGACCCACGTCGGACTCGAGCTGGACGTCGGTGAGCGCCGACCGCAACCGCCGGCCGACCAGCGGGTGGACCGTCCCGTGGTCGTCCGGCTCGGCCCGAGCCCGGCCCGGCCGAGGCGGGTTCACCCAGTAGCGGCGGCGCTGCCAGGGGTAGGCGGGCAGGCGCACGTACCGACCCGGTGCCGAGTAAAGCGCTTCCCACCGGATGGCGTGCCCAGCCCGGTAGAGCGCGCCGAGGGACTCCAGCAGTGACTGCTGTTCGTCGCTGTCGTGACGCAGGGACGGCACGACGGTGCCGGGCCGGTCCAGATGGAACAGGCTGTCCTCGATCGACGGCAACAGGATCGGGTGCGCGCTGATCTCCACGAATGTGTCGTGGTCATGGTCGCGCAGCCACCGGGTCGCGTCGGCGAACAGCACCGGCTCGCGCAGGTTGCGCGCCCAGTACTCGGCGTCCAGCCGAGGTCCCTCGATCGGGTTGCCGGTAACCGTGGAGATGATGGGCACGATCGCCTGGCGTCCGCTGAGGTCGCCGAGCGCCTCCCGCAGAGGCTCGACGAAGGGGTCCATCTGCGGGCTGTGCGAGGCGAAGTCGACGTTGATCCAGCGGTGGAAGGTGCCCCGCGACTGCAGCCTCGCCGCCACCGACTCCAGGACGCCGGGGTCGCCGGAGAGCACCGTCGACGTGGGGCTGTTGACGATGGCGACGGACGCCTGCGCGTCCTGGCCGGCGAGGAGCTCACGCGCCTCGTCCGGGGTGAGGCCGACCATCATCATCCTGCCCCGGCCCAGCGAAGGGTGGATCAGCCGGTTGCGGTGGCACAGGATGCCCACGGCGTCGTCGAGGCTCAGCGCTCCGGCCACGTGTGCGGCCGCAATCTCACCCATGCTGTGCCCGACCACGGCGTCGGGTTCGATGCCGAGGGAGCGCCACCACGCCGCCAGTCCGACGTGGACGGCGAACGATGCCAGTTGCACGCGATCGGTCTGCTCTGACCAGGACTGGTCGCCGTCGTCCCGGCTGAGCTCGGCCAGCAGCGACCAACCGACGTGGCGGGAGATGACCTCGTCGCAGCGCTGCACGACCGCACGGAACACCGGCTCGCGAGCCAGCAGCTGTCGGCCCATGCCGGTCCATTGCGAGCCCTGGCCGGGGAAGACGAACACCAATTTGCCGCGGTGACCCGACGGCGTGACCGGTGCCGGGGCGGCCTGCTCGCTGCTGACGGCGGCCAGCTGCGCAACGAGCTCGGCGCGGGAGTGTCCGACGGCGGTCAGGCGGTGCTGGTGGTGCCGCCGGCGCGTACTGGCGCTCCAGCACACGTCGCGCAGAGCTGGTTCGCCGCCGGGCGGGGCCTCGGCGAGGAAGTCGCGGTAGCGCAGGGCCAACGCGGCCAACGCGGCCGGGTCGCGCGCCGAGAGCGGCAGCAGGTACGGGCGGCCGGCGCCGCTCTGTTCGGCTGGCGGCTCCGGCACCGCCGCGGGTGCCTCCTCCAGCACCACGTGGGCGTTGGTGCCCCCGATGCCATATGAGCTGACGCCGGCCCTCCGCGGCTTCCCTCCCGCCAGCCACGGCGTCAGCCGGGTGTTGACGTAAAACGGCGTCTGCGAAAAGTCGATGGCTTGGTTGGGCCTCGTGTAGTGCAGCGTGGGCGGGATCTGCCGGTTGGTGAGCGCCAACACGGTCTTCACCAGGGCGGTGACGCCCCCCGCCGACTCCAGGTGTCCGACGTTGGACTTGACGGCGCCGATCGCGCAGGAGCCGGGAGCGGTGGGTCGGGCGTGGTCCCGGGCCCGGAAGGCCCGGGTCAGCGCGGCGACCTCGATCGGGTCGCCGAGTGCGGTGCCCGTCCCGTGCATTTCGACGTAGCCGATCGTGTCCGCGTCGACGTCGGCCATGGCCAGCGCCTGGGCCACCACCTCGGCCTGACCGTCCTCGCTGGGCGCGGTGAATCCGGCCTTCAACGACCCGTCATTGTTGATGGCCGATCCCCGGATGACCGCGTCGATCACATCGCCGTCGGCCAGCGCGTCGGTCAGTCGTTTGAGCACCACGATGGCCCCGCCGCTGCCGAACACCGTGCCTTGCGCGGCCGCGTCGAAAGGCCGGCAATGGCCGTCGGGTGACAGGATGCCGCCCACCTCGTGCAGGTAGCCGGCCCGAGCCGGCAGCCGCACGGTCACCCCGCCGGCCAGCGCGATGTCGCATTCGCGGTTCACCAGACTCTGAGCGGCCAGGTGCACCGCGACCAGAGAGGTTGAACAGGCCGTCTGCACGTTGACGGCGGGACCCCGCAGGCCCAGCTTGTAGGCGACCTGAGTTGCCAGGTAGTCCTTGTCGTTTCCGATGAGCACCTGCAGGTTGCTGCTGGTGTTGACCGATGCGATGGACGGATACAGGTGGAACAGCAGGTACGTACTCAGGCTGGAACCAGCGAACACCCCGATCGTGGCGTCAGCGGTCGCCGGGTCGCAACCGGCGTTCTCCAGCGCATCCCAGGCACATTCCAGAAAGAGGCGCTGCTGTGGATCGGTGAGCTCCGCCTGCCGCGGGCTGAAGCCGAAGAAGTCACCGTCGAAATACTCGAAGTCGTCCAGCGTCGACGCGACGGCGACGCGCCGCGGATCGTGCAGGCTCGCAGGATCCACCCCCGCGTCCAGCATGTCCTGCTCCGACACCGGGGAGATAGACTCGACGCCGTCACGCAGATTGCGCCAGAACTCCTGGACCCCGTCGGCGCCGGGGAAGCGCCCGGCCATGCCGATGATGGCGACCGCGTCCAGGGAATCGGCCCAGGCGGCCTGCCCGGCCGCTGGAGTACTCATCCTCGCCCGGGTCCATCTTCGTCGGGTTGCCGGCGCCCCCGACGGCGGGCCTCGCGCCGCGTCAGGGACGCCTTGCGCTGGGCGGCACGCCCGTCACTGTCCGCGAGCGTCGGCTCGAAGCCCTCCTCCTCGCTCAGGTAGGTGGCCAGGGAGCTAACGGTCGGGTGCCGGAAGATCTCGGTGACGCGCACTTCACGGCCGAACGCGGCGTGCACCTTATTCAGGATCTGTACCATGTGGACCGAGGTCCCGCCGACGTCGAAGAAGTTCTGCTCGACGCCCAGCCGCTCGGTCGCCAGGATCTGTTCCGCGATCGCGATCAGCGTCCGTTCGACGTCGTTGCGGGGCGGCCGGTCCGGCGGGAGGTCCGGTGCGTCGGCGGCCTCCGGCGCAGGGAGAACTGTGCGGTCGACCTTGCCGTTGGGCGAGAGCGGGAGGCTGTCGAGCAGCACGTACGCAGAGGGTTGCATGTGCACGGGCAGCGTGCGGCGCAGGAAGGCACGCAGTTCGGTGACCAGGTCCCCCGCCGCACCCGGTGGTTGTGGCGCCGCCGCGGCGACGGCTCCGGCCGGCGGGGCGCTGTCCGCCGGTGGAGCGCCGTCCGCCGGCCCGCCGAACAGCAGGTGCACCGGAATATGGCTGTCGTCCAAGCCGAAGAAGCGCCGGACGGGATCGAAGTCCATGGCCCCGATCGGACACAGGCCGATCCCGTGCGAGGGCGCGACACTCATCATCAGCTGGCTCATGTAACCGGCCTCGAGCAGGCAGAAGTCGCGGGCCAGGTCTCCGTACAGCGGCTCGACAGCCGCCAGCTGGCCGATCAGAAAGATGACGAATGCCGCCTGGTCGAACATGGCCCGGTTGTGCGGCATCTGGGTGCCGGCGTCGAGCGGTGAGCCGGGCGACATCAGCAGCAGCCGATGGCCACTGGGGTCGTGGTAGTACACCCCGCCAGCGATGCCGGTGACCCGGTTCGGCTTGATATAGAGGTAGGTCTGCACCGGATACAGACCGCCTCCGGACGGGTACCTGTACTTCGTCAGGCCACCCAGTTCGACCGGGGTCAGGGCACGCAGGAACTCCCCGAACGGCGCCAACCCCAGGGAGTCGGGCGGGAAGCTGTGCATGCTGCGGCGCTGCCCGTACGCGTTCATGTCGGGTTCCGCGTGCGGGAGGGAAACCGACTCCCGACCGACGTCCCGACGGACGCCCCACTGATGCAGCTTGAACTCGATGCGGGCGATCGGGTCAAGCACCGAGATGCCCTCGAGATCCCGTTGCTTGAAGTCGGCCCGGTTGGGGCCGCCGCCCACGCTGGGCGCCGGGCCGTCGCTCGGGACAGCTGCGACGCTGCCTCGGGTAGGAACCACGTATGCCACGAGGCGCTGCAGCTGCTTCGGGTCCCCCGCCGCGGTGACCACCGCGGAGGCGAGAGCCGGGTGCCGGTTCAACGCAGCTTCGATCTCGCCCAGCTCGATTCGATGGCCGCTGATCTTAACCTGGTTGTCCTCGCGTCCGAGGAATTCGATGTTGCCGTCGGGCAGGTAGCGGCCCAGGTCGCCGCTGCGGAAGATGCGCTCACCGGTGTCCGGGTGGGCGATAAATCGCTCGTGCGTCTTTGTCTCGTCGCGCCAGTACCCGCGGGCCAGGCCCACTCCACCGATGTGGAGCTGTCCGCCGACCCACACCGGGCACGGGCGCAAGGCGTGGTCGAGCACGTAGTAATGCGCGTTGTTCATGGGCTTGCCGTACGGAATGCTCGGCCAGTCCGGGTCTACCGACCCGACCGGATAATCGATGTCCCAGATGGTGGTCTCGGTCGGCCCGCCGCAGGTGATGATCTGCACACCGTCCGCGACGGCCCGGAGGCGGTCGGGCAGGCTGACCGGCACCCAGTCACCGGACAGCACCGCGCGGCGCAGCGTGCGGGGCAACAGGTCTGGTTCGTCTGCGTGCTGTTCGACGTACTCCAGCAGCATCTGCAGGAATGCGGGTACGGAATTCCACACCGTCACGCCCTCGCGGGCCATCAGTTCAGCCCAGTGCCGCGGGTCCCGGATGCGGGCGGCGTCGGGAACCACCAGTGCGGCACCGGCGGCCAGAATGCCGAAGATGTCGTACACCGACATGTCGTGGTGCAGCGCCGTCAAGGCCAAGACCCGGTCCGAGGGAACGATGCCCAGCCGCTGGTTGACGTCGACGAGGCGGTTGACCGCACTCCGGTGTTCGATCATCACACCCTTGGGGACACCGGTCGAGCCCGACGTGTAGATCACATGAGACAAGTCATCCGGCCGCTGCACTGGCGCCAGAACGCTGTCGTCTCCCCCTGATGGCTCGACGACGTCCAGGCAGATGCGCTCGATTCCCGCCGGCCAGTCCCCTTCCACGTTCAGACAGGGCTGGGTGACCGCGAAACGTACCTGGCCGTCCTGGAGCAGGAACCTGCGTCGCTCGGCCGGCAGCCCGGGGTCGACCGGCAAGTAGGCCGCACCGGCAAGGTGAATGCCGAGGGTGGCGACGGTCTGCTCCCAACCCTTCTCCGCAACCACGGCAACAAGGGTGTTGGGCTCGGCGCCCAGGGCCCGCAGGGTCTGGCCGAGACGGTTGGCTCGCCGCCGAACGTCGGCATAGCTCAGCGACAGAGCGGATGTGATGACCGCGGGCTCGTCCGGGGTCAATTCGGCCTGTCGCAGAAAAAGGGTGACCAGCGTCTCGTCCGGGAACGCGACTTCGGTGACATTCACGCGCTCCAGCTGGGCCAGGTGCTCGGGCGGGACATGCCGACGGTCGTCGTCCCGCCAGGCGGCCTCGTCATTGGCCAGTCTGCGCAGGAATCGCTCATAGGCGGCGAACATGTCGTCGAGGAGCCCGTCGGGGAAGAGGTCCTCGACCGCGTCCCAGGTGAGGACCAGCGCACCGTCTTCCTCGATCACCTGGTGGTCGAGCCAGACCTGCGGCGTCTGAGTGACGCTGTAGACGACCTCGCCGATGGCCCGCAGGGAGGAAAAAGGTGGGCGAAAGCCCTGAGCGGCGAGGTCCAGCATGCTGGTGAAGACGACCGGCATCAGCGCGCCGCGCGTCCGCCGCTGAGCCTTGGCCAGCTCACGCAGCACCTGGACCCCGCTGACGTGGCGGTGGTCCAACCCGGCCCACAGGCCCTTCTGGGTCGCCGCGGCGCAATCGGCAAAGGATGTGCCCGCGCCGGGCGCGACCTCGAGCAGGACCATCGACGTGAAGTCGCCGAGGATGGCGTTCACCTGTGGATGCATGGGGAGGCGATTAAACAAGGTGACGTTCAGCGTGAAGGCGTCGTCTGCGCTCCAGCACGCCAGCACGTCCGCGTAGGCGGCGAGCAGGACAGCCGACGCGGTAAGCCCCGACCGCGCCGCCTGCTCCTTGAGCCGATGCCAGGTGGCGGGCTCGAGAGTGGCCTCCCGCCGACGAAAGCGGGTCGGACCCGCGGTGCCGCGGCGCGGGAGGACGGGCAGGGCCGGCGACGCGGGGAGGGTGGCGACCCGGTCGTGCCAGTACTGCGCGGACCGGCGGTAGCCGTCGGAGTCGTGCAGCGCGATCTCGGCCAGGACGTAGTCCCGGTAGGACAGATCGAGCGGCGGCAGGTGGGTGGTCTCGTCCTGGTAGAGCCGCATCCATTCGTCGAGCAGGATCATCAGGCTGCCACCGTCGATGTGCAGCAGGTCGATGCTGATGTGCACCCGCGTGCGCTCGTCGTCCAGCAGCGTGGCCCGGATGTCGAATCCCGGCCAGGCTTCGGCCTCGAGCAGCTGATGGGACATCTCTTCGCGCGTTGCGGTCAGCGCGTTCCCCTCCTCCTGACCGCGCAGGTCGGCGACCCGGATCTCGTACGGTGGCACCTCCGACTGGACGTGCTGTCGGCCGTCGGGCAGGACGACGGCCCGCAGCATGTCGTGCCGGGCAACCACCTGCTGCCAAGCTCGTTCCAGGCACGGCAGGTCGACCGCGGTTCCGTCCACCTCGACGTAGGCGTGGATGGACACGTCGCCGAATTCGAAAGCAGGACTGCGCCCGATCCAGTACGCCTGCTGGATCTCGGTAAGCGGGAACGGTTCGTTGCGCCGGGCCGGGTCGGGCTTGAGTGTGGCCGGAGGGGTGTTGCCAGGCGACGCCGTCCCGTGACGCTCCTTCAGCAGCCGCAGCACGAGCTCGCGTCTCTTCGCCGCCGATGCGCTGGTCGCCAACGGCTCACCGAGCACGGCCATTTGATGCCTCCAAGGTCAGTTGCGCCAGCCGCACATCGACTTCCGCGTCGGTCAACCCGGCGACTTCGGCGCAGACGGCGACCTCGCTCTGCTCAAGCGCACCCAGCACCGCCGCACCAAGCGCGGCGATGGTCGGATGGTCGAGGAAGCCTTCCAGCGGTACGGCGACACCCAGCTCCGTCTCTAGGCGCTGCTTCAGTTCGAGCAGCCTGAGCGAGTCAAGCCCCAGTGCCATGAACGGCTCCTCGACACCGACCTCGGTCACCGGGATACCCACCGCCCCGGAAATCTGGTGCCGCAGATAAGCCGTGACGAGCGGAGGACGTGTCGCCGGCTCCGCCCCGACCACCGCGGCCAGGAGCGCCCCGGCTACCAGACCGTCGGGCGGGAGCCCAGGAGTCGAGCGGGGGCGGATGCTTTCCCCGACCGACTCCAGGCCGCCCCGGAGGAACTGGTCGCGACAGGCCCGCCGCTGGACCTTCCCGCTGGAGGTCTTGGGCAGCCCGCCGGTCTTCAGGAAGACGACGGCGTGCACGTCCACTTCGTGCGCCTGCGCCACAGCCACACGGATCGACGACGCAACCTCGTCGGCCTCCAGCGGCAGGTACCGACGCTTCACCTCGAACACGATCACCAACCGTTCGTCCCCGTCGACATCGACGGAGAAGGCGGCCCCGCAGCCGGGCCGCAGCGCCGGGTGGCTCATTTCGGTCGTGCCCTCGATGTCCTGCGGCGCGTGGTTGCGGCCCCGAATGATGATGAGGTCCTTCAGCCGGCTCGTGATGAACAGCTGCCCGTCGTGGACGAAGCCCAGGTCTCCGGTCCGTAGGAAGGACTCCGCGTCGCCGTCGGCGAGATACCCGTGAAAGGTATCCACGGTCGCCTCCGACGAGTTCCAGTAGCCCTGCGCCACGCTCGGGCCGGCGACCCAGATCTCCCCGACCTGTCCCCCGGCTACCCGCCGGCGTGATTCCGGATCGACCACGAGCACCCGCTGGTCGGCGTTGACCCGGCCACTGCCCACCAGCGCGCTTGTGGCCTTCCCGCCTGCGCCGTCGCCCACGGCAACCCGACCCTGGTCGAGCGCGGACTTCTCCACGCACAGGAGGAGGGGCGGCGTGCCCACCGTCCCGCCACTGACCAGCAGGGTGGCCTCGGCCAGTCCGTAGCAGGGAAAGAAAGCCTCCCGGCGGAAACCGCAGGGGCCGAAGGCGGCAGCGAAACGGTCCAGCGTTTCTGGCCGGATCGGCTCGGCACCGTTCAAAGCCAGCGTCCAGCTCCGCAGGTCCAGCGTGGCCCGCTGCTCCGGACTGATCTGGCTGGTGCACAGGTCGTAAGCGAAGTTGGGTGCGGCGCTCGCGGTGGCCCCGTATCGCGTGATGGCCTCCAGCCACAGCCTGGGGCGCTTCGCGAAGTCGAGGTGCGACATGAGTACGCTGGGAAATCCCGTGTACAGCGGCTGCAGGACGGAGCCGATCAGCCCCATATCGTGGTAGAGCGGAAGCCAACTGACCAAGCTGGAATCCTCGTTCAACGCCGCGACCCGTTGGATAACCGCTTCGTTGTGCATCAGATTTCCGTGACTGACCATGACCCCGCGGGGCGCCGTAGTGGATCCGGAGGTGTACTGCAGGAAAGCCAACGTGTCGCCGTCGACGTTCGGATCTCGCCACCCCTCGGCGTCGGCGTCGGTGAGCGCGCTGGTGGACAGCCACCGAACCGCTAAGGGGAAGCCGTGCCGGACGGCGAGCCCCTCCGCGGTCGGCAGGGTCGCGTCCGAGGTAAGAACAACGGTCGGGCCCGCGTCCCGAAGGATGGGGCGCAGCCGAGCCAGGCTGCCCTCCTGGTTAAAATTGGGCCGATAGACCGGAACCGCAACGACTCCGGAATACAGACAGCCCAGGAATGCGGCCACGAACTCCAATCCGGGCGCGTATACGAGCAGCACCCGATCGCCCTCGCTCGCCTCCCGCTGCAGCAGCGCTGCGATGGCCCTGGCCCGACGGTCCAACGCCCCGTAAGTGAGGTGGACGTCGTCGGCTGCGGCACCACGCGTGAATGTCAACGCCCGGCAGCCCGCTTGCTGTTCGCCGCGCCAGCGCAACAAGTGAACGAGAGTGGCGAAGCGTGAACGCGCCTCGGACCGAGGATGGGACGAGCCGGTGGGCGCCGGGCCGGCGGTCGGGGTCACGGCCGGCTGTCCGGTTTTGGCCACCGCACTGTCGCCCGGTCGGCCGGTATGTGTTTGCATGTTGGTGCTCTCTTGTGTTGGACACGCGAAGTCGCTGGCAATGTCCCCTGGACCATTGCGGGATCACGGGCAAGGGGAGCAGACGAAGTCTCGGACAACGGAGGGGGTCCCGGAGCAATGCGCGGTGAGGGCGTGACCCGCCACCGCACAGGGCAACTCGGGTGCAGGCAGTTGGTCGGATCCCAGCTCGCTCCCGGCCGTGAGCGGTGGTGCTCGCGGGGCGCAGCGTTGGCATGCGGCGGTTCCCGACCCGGGCTGGCTGTTCCTCAGCAATGGCAACGTACACCCGATATCGACACGGCGGGAGGAGTTACTTCCTGTATTTGTAGCACTACAAGCAGTCGCCACCGGCTGGGGGCAGACAGCCCGCGCGGCACGCTGGTCTAGGCAAGGCCTAGCCGGGTCCGGCCGGCCCGAGTCCAAGGTCCGCTCCGGACCTGCCAATGATCAGTCGAAGGAGCACCATGACCCCGTTGACCGCCTTGGAAGTGCCACAGGTGCGGCCAGAGCACCGACGGCCTGGAACGCGGCATCTTCGCTTGGCCGACGCCGCCGTCCCAGCCGTACCTCGGGTTCGTGATCGTCCAGCAGACCTTCCACAGGGCACCGCGGCAGAAGGACTGCGACTCCGGCTACCTCGCGAGCCGGCCGCTCACCGCGGTCGTCGGACCGGACGGGCCCAGTTTGCTGCTGAGCTGGTTGAGCAACGGCCCGGTCTCCGATCGTTCCAGCGGGCGTGGCGTCGCGGACCAAGGGTAAGTCAATCGACCTCGTCCGCCGGCTGCCGACCCCGTGGTTCGGGAAGGCCTGCCGCCACCTCGTCCCGTCGAACTTCGAACAGCCCCAGGAGTATCAGGCTCGGCCGAGCTGAAGCCGACAGTCCACGACGACCTGGACACGCCGTAGCCGTAGCCGCAGGTCAGGCCCCCACGGATTGGACGCGGCGGACGCGGCGGACGCGCGCTCGGGCTGGTCGCCGGCGTGCCGGTGGGCAGTCGGTCGAGGACCTTTTCGGGCCGCGTCGAGCTGGGCCGTGACGGGCCCGTCGAGACCCTGCTCGAGCCGGCACGCGTCCTCGCGGACGGCCTGGAGACGCCGGAATGTCCGTCCCAAGACGCCGACGAGCGCCTCGTCATTGGTCCTGGGCCGTGTCCGGATCTGACAGCCGCCGTGGGGGCCAGCCCACGGTCCTGGTGCGCACCGGCAGATGCTCCCCGAAGTGGACAAGGCGACAACGTCCTAACCGCGGCGCAACCCGACGACGACGACCAGCGTCAGCAAGACGACCAAGCCCATGGACTTCCGCACGCACACAAGGCCGTTTGCGGAGGTGCGCACGAAGCACCCGACCAACGCCACCCGCCGACGAACGCGACGTGCCCGACGTGCCGTAGTCCGGACACCGTCAAGAGACAACGGCTCCTGCTCGTCGCCTGGCGGCGTCAGCAGCGTCTCGTGGACAATCATTTGTTGGCACGCACCCAGTTCCCGTCGTCCGCCAGTCTTCGCCGAGGACGCTCAGCGGTGCCGTCCGACGAGTTGACGCTGACCCTTCACGAACGGCGAGCAGGTCGGACGTCGGACGTCTCGGTCGGCTAGTGGGAGCTACTGGAGGCGAACCCGTCAGCGCGATTACGCCAAGCCGTCTAGGTCGGACGGCGCCACGAGGTCAGGTCACGAGCAGCTGGGCATACATCCCGTCGGCGTAGTGGTTCGGGAGGTTGCACAGCAGTTCGTAGCGACCCGGCGCGAGGATGACGGTCGTCCAGCCCACGGCGCCGGCAGCGATGCCGCCCCCCGCACCGGCCGCACAGGACGCGGACGCCTCGCCCAGACTGCCTGCCTCGTCGACCTTCCCGTCGGCTCCCGGCGTCCGGCGACCGACCGCAACGTCGCGAGGCAGCGGCAGGACCACCAGCTCGTGGGTGCGCCATCCGGAGTTGGTCGCCACCAGCGTGACCTTTCCGGCTGCAACGGTGGCTACCGCGGGCCGGAGCATCATGTGGACGCCCAGCGGTGCGGTGCCGCCCATCATGCGGGTCATGCCCATGTCGGCCAGCAGCACCGGCAGAGCCCGTCCCGGCAGCGGAGATGCAGCGCTGCACGTCGAGGTGGAGTAGTGGTAACTCGTGTCCCCGGGCATCATCCCGCCATCCGTCATCGGACTGACCGTCGTCCGAGAGGCGGTGCCGCAGGCCGTCAGCACCAGTGCCGCGACGACGGCGACCGCGACGGCCAAGCGTCGCTGCCTCGGGACGACGGCCCGTCGCGGTCTTCGCATTGGCTTCATGCGCCTATGTGAGCCGCCTCGACGCGGGGGCGCCAGGGTCAAACGTCCCGATGTTCGTCGACGCCGACCATCTTCGGACATCGCTGGGCCGACACGCCGGTGTCGACGACACTCATTCCTCGCCGTCGTCTTAGCCGGTCTCGTCTCACGACCAAGAAGCGGAACGCGGAACAGGTGATGGCAGGTCCGGCAAGCAAGATCAGGATTCGCGGTCATGGATCGACAGACGAGGCGCTGCACGGCGGACTGATCACGCGAACCGCTGTGGGATCGTCGGGCCACACCGCCGCCAGGGGGGCCTGACGGCGGCCGGAGGGGTGCCCACTGGCGGCGGCTGGAGGGTGATCTCGCAGGGAGATGCACTGATGCTCGCTGACTGGGACCAACAGTGGCAACGGCTGCAGGGACGGTGCTCGATGCGGCAGCCACCGCGGGCGCTGGGGCTGGTGCGGGTGGACGGCTCGGGCCGGCCCGCAGTGCTGGTCGCTGCCGGACCTGAGGTGGCGTCGACGTCGCCGCCACCACCGGGCCGTTCCGTCTGCGCGTCGGGCGGGTGCCACGGCCGCAGACGCAGCCCGTCGTGGCCCCCTGACCTCGCCGTCGATGACGTCACCGCGCTGTGGATACAGACCGCCGCCGCCGCGCTGCAACCGCGGTTGCCCACCCGCCGACCTGTGGCTGGCGGCTGATTCAGGTCTGGAACGGGCTGTTTGCGTCGTACGGTCGTGCGTCCGCTCTGGTGCGGGGCGACGTGCACGGGCTGATCGCCGTCGGTCAGGGATGAGCAGGGATGAGTCGACGGTGCGGTCGCGCAGCCGGCTTTCGAACAAGTCCTCGCTCATGGGACGGGCGATGTGGTGACCCTGCGCGAGGTCCAACTGCCAGTTGGTGAGGCTGGCCTGGACGGCTGCGTCTTCGACACCCTCGGCGGCGACCATGACCATGCCGAGTTCGTGGGCGAGCTGGATGGTGCTGCGGTCGATAGCCGCGGACCGCGGATCGGTGCGCAGACGGGTGAAGAAGCTGCGGTCGAGCTTGAGCTCGTCGACGGGCAGCCCGCGCAGGTGGGCCAGTGAGCTGTAGCCGGTGCCGTAGTCGTCGACGGCCAGGCTCACGCCGATAGCCCGTAGGCCGGCCAGGACCTTCTGGGCCCGTTGGGCATGGGCCATGAGGATGCTCTCCGTAATCTCCAGAAGCAGGGCGTCGGGGGGGAGACCGAGGGGGTCCAGGAGCATCTGCACCTGGGCGGGAAGACCGACGTCGTGGGGGTTGGATACCGACAGGTTCACCGCGACGTGCATTGCTGGTCGCCGGCGGCGCGCCAGGCCCTCACGGCGAACAGCGAGCGCTCCAGGACGTGCAGGGTGAACAGGCACATCGACCCGGCTTGCTCGGCGAGTGGCAGGAACGCGTCGGGGTGAAGCAACGCGCGGTCGGGGTAATTCCAACCATCGGTATCGCCGTGCTCCCGGCGTACGGCAAGCGCCCGGCCGTGCTGCTGCAGCACGCAGACCTGGCGATGTACCAGGCCAAGCGCGGCAAGCTCGGCTACGTCCTCGACCAGCCCGGGGAAGCCAGCGACGCGCGCACCCGCCTGCAGACCCTGAGAGGAGCTGCGGGTCGCGATCGAGACCGGCCAGCTCGTCATGCATTTCCAGCCCAAGCTCGACCTGGCCTCTGGGCGGGCGTGCGTCGGCGCCGAAGCCCTGGTGTGTTGGCGTCGATGTGCAGCGGCATGCCCTCCAGGACGCCTCCCGGAGCGCGACGTTCATCTCGTGCGCGACCCGGCTCCCAGCGGCTCGGTCGGCGGCATCGACATGGGCCTTGTCGCCGTCGAAGCCGTGCACGGGGGGCGATCAGGAACACCCCGTCGGCGGTCTCGGCCAGGTCCTGCCCAAGGGCCGTCGCGAGCAGCTCGCCGGCCTGCGCGACCGGCTCGGCCAGCGGCCGGCCGGCCAGCACCCGCAGACAGGCGTGCCCGTCGACCGCGAGCGCATCGACCAGCGTCAGCCGGGCCGCTGGGTCGTCGTAGTCACAACCCGGCTTGCCGGCGACCGCGTAGGTCGTTCTCGCTTTCCAGCACCGACCGCAACGCCCCGGCCAGCTCAGTGTCGGCAACCCGCAGCAGACCGCGGATCGCCGACCGGATCAACGTGACGGTGTCCATCGTGGCGACCGCGTCGTAGATCGGGGTGGAGTCCAGCACCCGACGCCGCCCGACCAGACCGGCCCGCCGGCCCGCCGGGCGGCCGGGCGGCCACCAGCGTCACCTGGAAGATCCGGTCCGGCCCCTTCGACGCCGCCAGGCGGGCCCGCATGTCCACCAGCACGGTGTGCACGAACCGCGGGTAGTCAAAGTCCAGGCCACCCGCCGCGCAGGTGAAACGGGCATCGAAGGAGAACCGGTCGACCGCCTCCCGGTCCGACAGGCCCTCGATGCGCTGCAGCACCATCACCACCGCCACGATCATCGGCGGGACACTGCGCCGACCGACATCTGTGAACAGATCCGCAAACATCTCATCCGGGAACAACGCGAAGCACTCCCGGTGCAGCACCCCGTAGATCGAGTCCTCCGCGACCCGACTGGACTGCCGGTAGCTTCTCGGACTTCTCTCCCCAAGTAGGATTACCGCGGGATTGACGAGAGAAGTGAAGTGTCGACACGCAGAAGCAAGCAGTCGTACTCGCCGGAGTTTCGGGCCGAGGCTGTACGCCAGGTCATCGACAGCTCCCGGCCGAACGTCGCGGTCGCCCGCGAACTCGGCGTCATCGAGCAGACCCTCGGGACCTGGGTCAAGGCCTACCGTGCGAAGCACGCCGAAGATGAGCCCGCCCTGTCAGTGCCAGAACGCATGCGGCTGCGCGAGGCCGAACGTGAACCGCGTGAGCTGCGACTGGAGAACGAGTTCCTAAGAAAAGCCGCGGCGTACTTTTCGAAAGAGCGTCTGTGACGGCAGAGTACGCATTCATCGAGTCGGTCGAACTCGACCGGCCACGGCGGTACGGGCTAAGGAACATGTGCCGCTGGGCGGGGGTGTCGGCCTCGGGGTTCTTCCACTGGCGCGCCAGGCCGACCTCGGTGCAGGTCCAGCGGCGCGCCAAGCTGGGCGCCCTGGTGGCCTGGTCGTTCCAGCGGTCCCGCGGCACCTACGGCTACCGCCGGGTGCACGCCGACCTCACCCGCCGCGGGGTGACGGTCGGCGAGGACCTGGTCCGCGACCTCATGCGAGAGCTGGACCTGGTGGCCTGCCAGCTCCGGCCCTTCCGGGTGACGACCATCGCCGGCGCCGACGGCGGCACCCCGGACCTGCTCGAGCGGGACTTCACCGCGACCGCGCCCGGCCACAAGCTTGTCGGGGACATCACCGCCAACAATGCGGTAGCTGCCTGACAGCTACCCGCGTGAGATGTCTACATTCACACCTGGGCTGGGTTCGCCTACCTCGCGACCGTGATCGACTGCTACTCCAAAGCCGTCATCGGCTGGGCGGTCGCCGACCACATGCGCACCGACCCGGTCATCGACGCACTCGCCATGGCGCTGCGCGACCACAGCCTTGCGCCCGACTGCATCTTTCACTTCGACCGCAGCACGCAGTACACCTCACACCAGCTCGGCGACTACCTTCGACAAAACCCCATGCGCCTGTCCATGGGTGACACCGGCATCTGCTGGGACAACGCCATGTCCGAATCGTTCTTCGCCGCCCTGAAGAACGAGCTCGTCCACCGGACAGCCTTCCCGACCATCAACCACGTCGAGAAAGCTGTTGCCTCCTACTGTTTTAGGAACGGTCCGAGAATCGCCCGGCAGATCAGTTAGCCGCAATAACACGCAGAAGCCTCGGGTCAGCGGCACGGCATGGCGCAAGCGCGAAAGCGGCGGGTGCGGATGGGCGTTGATGCGGTTAGTGGTGATGGCTGCTGTGATTTGCAGGGGGACCCGAGGGCGACGGGCTGCCGCCCTGACCGCCGATCGCCGGGCCGATAACGAAGGCTGACAACGTGAACATCGCCGTGAAGGCAGCCAAGCCCAGTACCGGAGCCCACCAGCTCCCGAACCGCCGCCGCAGCCGCAGGAGCAGCGGGACGGACGCGATCAGGCCGACCACGCCGAACAGTGCGGTGCCGCCGGAGCCAGCCACGAGCGCGGTCCCCGCGAGCAGCCCAATGTGATGCAGCACATGCGGGGCCAGGCCCAGGACGGCCCCGATCAAGCCCGTCAGGACATCGCGGAGGCTGCGCCGACGACGTGGGGCTACGGCGTGTCGGCCTCGCTGCACGCGGTGGGTCGCCGGTCCGGCCTGCCGCATGTTGGTGCTGGTCATCTCACCTCACCTGCCGCGTATGAAGCGACGAAAAGGCAGCACGAGGTCAGAGCACAGCCCCTCGGCGTCCCCGCTGACGATTGCGTGGCTGGCGCAGAGCCTGATGTGGTCCTCAGGCAGAACCAGACCCACAGCGTCGATCGCACCCCGGGCAGCGGCCAGCTGGTCGAGGGTGTCCACGCAGGACCGGTGTTCGGCGTACATGGCCGTGATGCCCGCAAGCTGGCCCGCGGCCCTGCGCAGCCCAGAGGCGACCTCACGCAACGGATCATGCGGTGCGTCAGGGGCCGGGAGGCGGCACCGCGGAACGGTTGTCTTCGTGCTTGCTTTGTCTGCGGGCCCGGGCAGCCGACCGGCAGAACTGTTCTGTCGAGTTCGACACAGGGGTAAGCGGCGGCAGACTGGCAGACCCGCGGAACCCGCAAGTCGGTCATGCGCCTCTCGATTGCCGACCGGTTGCGCTTTGTCGGGCCCGGTCGACAGCGATCATGATCCGGGCGGCGAGCGAGACCGAGACGAGCACGATCGCGCCGCTGACGGCGACGGCTAGGCCGGTGAGCGGCCCGGGGGCCCTGGACAGCGCGGTGCTGAGCAGTCCCGTGAACAGCGCTGCGGTGGCAACCAGGGCGCAGAAGGCCACGTTGACGCGTCGCCCGCGAGCATCCGTTGTCCTCATCTCACATGCCCAGGTGCTGTTTGGCGGGAGTGACCGCCATCAGTACGGTCAGACCGACCAGGGCGACCACGAACAGCAGTCCGCATGCCATGGCCACCGGGCGCTGCCGCCAGTACCGCGTGGGCGTGCGGTCCACGAAGGGCAGGATGGCGAGGGCTCCGAAGAAGATCAGCTCGCCGTAGAGGATGCCCGGCAGGCCAAGGACGTTCTCCAGGGTGAACATCCACCAGAAGTTCCACGGCGGCTTGGTGACCTCAAGACCTTGGACGGGGCTTTGCCCGAGGCCGGGCGGGAACAGGATCGCCAGGACGCCAAGGATGCCTAGCAGCACGAGCGCAAAGGCCGCGATGCGGCGCAGGTGGTGCGTGAACGGCTCGGTGGGCTCGGTCAGGGGTGCCTGCTCGCCGGAGGCGTCGGTCGGCAGCGTCGGGTGCGGGGAGATTTTGTGGCGCTTGACCAGCAGCGCGTGCAGGGTGGACAGCACCAGGATCAGGCCCGGGATGATGACGACGTGCGCGCCGTACAGGCGCAGCAGGATGGGGACCCGGTTGGCGAACTCCGGTGAGAACCAGATTCCGACGCCCCCGACGAGTTTACCGATCTCGAGGTTGTGCCCGAGGGCCTCGAACCCTTCCTGGTCCCACTTGAGGACGGTGCCGGTGAACAACGCGAGCGCGATGAGGCCGAACATAGCCACGCCGATGAGCCAGTTGGCCTCGCGCGGCTTTTTGTAGGAGCCGGTCAGGAACACCCTGGCCATGTGCAGGGCGGCGGTGACGTACATCGCCTGGGCTGCCCAGAAGTGAAGAGACCGAACGAACCGTCCCCCCCAGACGTGCGTGACGATGTTGCGAACCGACTCGTTCGCGGCCTCCGGGGTCGGGTTGTAGAACTGCACCAGGATCACGCCGGTGACGATCAGGATCATGAGCGCGGACGCGGTCACACCCCCGAGACTCCACGCGAGCTTGTTGGCGTGCTCGGGCACGGGATACTCAAGGGCCCGGATACCGAGGCGTTCGTCGACGGCGTCCATCGCCGTACGCGCCCTGCCGCGGGCCGGTGTCGACGTGATGCTGGACTCGCGGATGGCGGTCACGGCCTGTCCCCCCTGCGCTTGGAGTGGCTGCGAACGGATGGGTTCGTGCTGAGCTGGCGGCGTAGTTGCCTGAGGTTGTCCTGCGGGCGGAACCACCAGGCGACGACGACTCCTGCCACGATCATCAGCAGCGAGATGACGGCTAACGTCCACTGCCCCGCGTCGAGGGCGCCCCGACCTGCCAGTGGCAACTGCACGACGGTCGTGCCGGTCTGCTCCCCCACAGCGGGTGCGAGCGAGGCCGTCGCGGCGAGGATCGAATGTTGCAGGAGCGAGCGTGCCTGCACGACTTGGTCTGCTGACAAGGCGGTCTTGGCCTGCTCGACCTCCGCGACGTCAACCCCACTCTGGTCGGTGGTGGCCAGCGCGTCATTGACTTTCTCCATGGCCGCCTCGACACCAAGATCGCCCGAGTCATGAGCGAGATGCCCGACCGCCTGCTGCACAAGCAGATACCCCTCGGTGGTCTCCCCCGCGCCGTGCGCCCACGCCGGCGCTGCTGATGCTGCCGTCACGAAGACCACGAGACAGGCAAGGACCAGCCTGGATGTCCGGGGCATCGACTGCCGTTCCGGACCGGGTGTCCCTTCGGCTCTCGGATGTGGTGCCATGATCAGTTCCCTTCTGTGCCGCGACCCTGTCTGTCAGGCTTTCGTGAGACACCTTCAGTAGATCTTCATCCCTGCAGGGCGAGAGTGGATTACCCACCTGATGACCATGACGACAGCTGTTCTTGCTCGCCCGGATGATGG
>JBKJQN010000105.1:0-9682 GCA_046593925.1 Mycobacteriales bacterium | reverse complement strand
CTCGCTTACGGGCTTCCGCCGGGACTTGGCAGCTACGTCCATTGGGACCGCCGCCTCGATTCACGGCTGGCGGCAGCCCTGATGGGCATCCAGGCCATCAAGGGCGTTGAAGTCGGTGACGGCTTCCTCACCGCGTCACGCCGCGGCTCGGCTGCCCACGACGAGATTGTTAAGGACGCCGACGGCAGGATCGTGCGCAGCGCCCGCGGGATGGTGCTGATCGGCTTCATCGCGGCCCGCACCCGCAGCACCTCGCCGCTGGTCATCCCGCCCTCGGTGCCGCCGAGCCGACCGCTGCTGCGGGTCAGCACGCCCGCCTCGCGGACGATCTCGTCCATCACCTGGCTGCCGCGCCGGCGGGCGACGTCGAAGCCGTCGCCGACCTCGACGCCCTTGATGGCCTGGATGCCCATCAGGGCCGCGGCGAGCTTGGCGTCGATGCGGCGGTCGCCGTGGACGTAGCTGCCGAGCCCCGGCGGCACGCCGTACGCCAGCACCTCGACGATCCCGCCGAGCGTGTCGCCCTCGCGCTTGGCCGCGTCGACCTCGGCCACCAGCCGCTCCCCCGCGGCGGCGTCGAACACCCGCACCGGGCTCGCGTCGACGTCCGGCAGGTCAGCCGGTGTCGGCAGCGGTACGTCGCCGACCTGCGCGGACCCGATGGACACGACATGGCTGAGCACCTCGACGCCGTACGCCTGGCGCAGGAACGCCTTGGCGACGCTGCCGAGCGCCACCCGGGCCGCGGTCTCGCGGGCGCTGGCCCGCTCCAGCACCGGGCGGGCGTCGTCGAAGCCGTACTTCTGCATGCCGGCCAGGTCGGCGTGCCCCGGCCGGGGGCGCGTCAGCGGGGCGTTGCGGGCCAGCCCCTCCAGCGCCTCCGCGGGCACCGGGTCGGGCGCCATCACGGTCTCCCACTTGGGCCACTCGGTGTTGCCGACCCGGATGGCGATCGGGCCGCCCATGGTGAGCCCGTGCCGGACGCCCCCGAGGAACTCGACGTCGTCGCGCTCGAACGCCATCCGCGCGCCGCGACCGTGCCCCAGCCTGCGACGGGCCAGCTCGTCGGCGACAAGTTCGGAGGAGGTGGACACGCCGGCGGGGAGCCCTTCCAGCACCGCCACCAGGGCGGGGCCGTGGGACTCCCCGGCGGTCAACCAGCGCAACATGCCGCCATTCTGTCAGAGCCGGTGCGGGTCAGAGCACCCCGCGGGACTGACCGATCACCAACGGCAGCGGGGTGTCGGCGCCAACCTGCAGAACCAGGCTGCTCCGGCCCATCGACAGCACCACCAGCTCGCCTTCGCGGCCGAACCGCTGTCCCACGATGATGCTCATCGTTTTCCCGTCGACGACCATGCTGGCGCTGCCCCCGCTGATGCTCAGCAGCTTCACGGCGTAGACCGTCGGAGCGGTCGGGTCCCCCGTCGGGGCCGGGGTCGGGGCGGTCGGGGTCACTGTGGGCGACGGCGTCGGCGTCACCGGCGCGGGGGCCGGGGCACCTGGCACCACGGTCGGGGCAGCGCCAGGCGCCGCGGGGGCGGCTGGCCCCGCCGCGACGGGCACCACGTACAGCGCCTTGAAGGGGTTGCGGGCGACGTGCTCGATGGTCGGCGCGGGCAACCCGACAGCGCTGGGCGAAGGTGTTGGCGATGCCGTTGGTCCGACCGCGAACGGCCCTGCCACCCCCGAGCGCGCTGGTGGGGCGGCCGTGACTGCACCATTGCCGCCGCGGCCGCTGAGGAACAGGAACGCGCCGGCGCCGACGGCAACGGCGGCGAGCAGGCCGCCACCAACGACAAGTGCCCGCCTTGGTCGCGCGGGCTCCTCCTGCACGGCCGTGTTCGCCACATCACCGAACGGGAACTCGCTCATGGCGCTCTCCTACTTCGCGGGTGCGGCGACGGGCGCCACGACAGGGGTGACCGGGCTGCTGGCGGAGACCACGTACACCATTCCAATAATGTTGGTGACGAGGTGCTTACCATCCTCAATGGACACCGGTGCGACCGTGGCACCGGTGGCGGCGACGGGGTTGACGCCCGGTGTGACGGTGAGAGCGGTGACGCGAAATGCTCGCGTCAGATCCTCCAGCGCCGCGAGGTACTGCTCCGCCTCGTAGTAGCCGCCGGCCACGGAGATCGTGACTGGCATCGCCGACAGCGTGCCGGCGGTGCTGGGCGCAGCGGGCACGGCGGTCGCCGCTGCCGGGCCGGGCGCAGCCGCGTCAGCCGCCTTGGGCGTGGCCGCAGCGGCGGTGGTCGGTGAGACCACCGGATCGGCGGGGGCCAGCACGCCAGGAGCGATGGAGACCAGTTCGACCCCAGCGGTGTCGGCGGCGGCTGCGAGGGCGCGGAGCAGCTCCGGCTCCGCCGGGTTGTCGGGCAGCTTTGCGGCCACCAGCGCAAGCTTTGCCTGCTCCTTCGGCAGGTCTTGGGCCTGAGCTTTCAGCACGGCCAGCGACGTGCGCAGCTGGCCGTTGGCGTTCTCCTGCTCGGCGGCCTGCTGACGGAGGCCAGCGGCCTCAGCGTGCCTGGGTGCCACGAGCAGGAACCAGCCGGCGGCGAGCACCGCGACGACGCCGACCATCGTCAGTGCGACCCACTGCTTGAGCTTGTCCATGTCAGCCCCCGGTCTTGGAGTAGCGGCCGGACAGCGCGGCGGGGGACAGCGTCGCGGTCGCCGCCCAGTTCACGATCTGCCTGGTGCCGAGCAGGGCCTCGGTGGAGCTCTGCAGCAGCGGGCCGGTGTATCCCGGTCCGCTGCCCAGCGTCTCCAGCCATCCGGCAACGTCCTCGTGCTTGTACGCAACGCCGCTCACGGTGAGCGTGCCGATGCCCGCAGGCGCCGGACCTCGGGAAGTGGGAGCGGCGCCGGTCTGCGCAAAGGCGACATTCTTGATCCACACGTTGTCCGGGATCGACAGGGACAGGTTGCTGAGGAAGCGCGAGTAGCGCACTTCCTCGCCCATGGCCACGACCAGCATGGCCTGCGCGTCGGCCGCCCGCTTGTAGGTAGCGGTCACGTCGCGGTACTGCGCGGTCTGGCCCTGCAGCATGCGCTGTTGGGCGCCGACGGCATCGAGCTTGTCGTTGGCTTCGGACACCGAGCCGGCAGCAGCCACGACCAGCAGGGCCACCACGCCGAGCGCAGCCAGAACGGCGCCACCGAGGCCGACCTGGACCCGACGGAAGCGCCGGGTCTCCGCGATCTCAGGGGGCAGCAGGTTGACCGATGGCAGCACCAGCCGACGGGTCATCACGCCGGCGTCGGAGGACCGGGCGAGGACCTTCACGACGCCAGCCCGAGGGCGAGGCCGACCGGGACGGTGACCATCGGCTCGACGTCTGTGAGCTGCTCGTCGGTGAGGCCTGTCTTGCCGAGCCGAAGCAGCGACAGCGGGCGGGCGACCTCGACCGGCAGGCGGGTCGCGGCGGACAGCCGCTCGACCAGCCCTGTCAGCCTGGATCCGCCACCGGACAGCACCACCCTCTCGATGCGCTCCGCACCACTTTGCGCCAGGTAGTAGTCCAGCGAGCCGCGGGCCTCCTCGACGAAGGCGCCGCCGG
Source organism: Mycobacteriales bacterium (assembly GCA_046593925.1). Lineage (GTDB taxonomy): Bacteria > Actinomycetota > Actinomycetes > Mycobacteriales > SCTD01 > JAYVYM01. Next base: position 6,113 of record JBKJQN010000105.1, on the reverse strand, counting down.
TCATCTCGATCGCCCGGTTGGCCGGGTGCGCCTCCGCGGCGCCCTGCACCGGAGCCAGCCCGGTCGTCTGCTTGACCGACTCGGCCTGGTCCAGCGGGACGCCGAGACGTTCGGCTATGGCGTCGGTGATGTCGGAGCCACCCATCGGCAGGACGCGTACGAAACGCGGAACGCCACCCTGATGCACCACGATGTTGGTGACCGCTGCACCGATGTCGACGAGCGCCTCGGCGTGGGCGATGCCGAGCCCGCTGTCGGCGTGCGCAAGCGAGCGCAGGACGGCGAAGCTGGTGAGGTCGACCATGGATGGTTCCAGGCCGGCCTTGGTGACCGCGGCGAGGTGACCCGCGACCATGTCGCGGGAGGCAGCCACGAGCAGAACCCGCAGCATGCGGGCGCCGTTCTCGGCGGTGACCTCCTCGAGCGGGTGGAAGTCGAGCGTCGCCTGCTCCACCGGCATCGGGATGAAGTCCTGGACCTGGAACTCGAGCGAGGCGCGCAGTTCGGCCGCCGGCAGCCACGGCAGGTCGACCTGCCGCACCACGACCTTCTGGTTGGCGACACCGACCACGACCTTCTTGCTCCTGAGCTTCGCCTGTGTCCAGAGCTGGCGGATGGCCGAGGCGACGGCAGCCACGTCGACCACCTCGCCATCACGCACAGCACCCTGCGGCAGGCCGATCTGGCCGAAGCGCTCGAGCGTCGCCCCGCCCCTGCCGAGTGTGAGCTCGGCCGCCCGCACCCCGGAGGTCCCGATGTCGAGACCCACCACTGTTCGTCCTGCCACGTCTGTCCCCTTCGGGCGGGGGCTTGCGCCCCTGGGCCGGTCATGTCCTGCAACCGGTGTCCAGACAGCCTTCGGACGCCGCGCCGGTACCCTTGAGTTGAATGGCTCAGCCGACGGTGAGCCGCAGATAGGCCCCCGCGAGTGGCTCGCCGACGAGCACGGCCGCGAAGGTGCCCGCCAGCATAAAGGGGCCGAACGGCACCTTGCTTTTGCGCCCGCCCCTGCCCAAGGCGATGAGCCCGATCCCCCACAGGCCTCCGAACAAGAAACCGCCGAACAGCCCGACGGCCCAGGCACCCCAGCCCAGCCACGCGGTGGCCATTCCGAGCACGCCAGCGAGCTTGACGTCGCCGAAGCCCATGCCGGCCGGGTAGGCGAAGCAGATGGCAAAGTAGAAGGCGTACATCACCAGACCGCCGAGCAGCGCACGGACCAGGTGACCACTGTCCGACCCAAGGAGAGCGCCGAGCCCCAGCAGCGCCGCCAGCACCGGATAGGAGGGCAGCGTCAGCGCGTCGGGTAGCCGGTGTATGTCGAGGTCTATGAGAGCGAGCGCGAGCCCGACTGCCCCGAGATAGAGGTAGGCCGGCAGCACGGGGTCGAGCCCGAATCGCAGTGCCAGCACCGCGAACAAGCCCCCGGTGAGCGCCTCGACAACGGGGTACCTCGGGCTGATCGACGCCGCACAGTCACGGCACCGGCCCTTCAGCAGCAGCCAGCCTGCGACGGGCACGTTGTCCCGCGGCCGGATCGGCGCGCTGCACGCGGGACACGCGGACGCTGGGCTGACCACGGACTCGCCCCGAGGCACCCGCCATACGACGACGTTGAGGAAGGACCCCACAGCCAGCCCGACCAGCACGAGGACGGGCAGGAGCACGGTCACAGCTGCCTCCTTCGCGGGACGAGAGGGCCGGTATCAGCAGGATCGAAGAGTCGCACCGCTGCTGCAGTCCGTGAAGCTGACCCGGTGCCAGAAGGTCGCGGCCGGGTCCAGGAAGTTGGGGGGGACCAGCCCGCCGTTGCGCAGCCGCCTGTCGTACCCGTAGTTCACGTCGTAGCCGTGGATGAGGCCACCACCGCCACCGAACACGCCCTCCGTGTCCATGAACCGACCCGCAACGCTGCCCGTCAACCGAACGGCGCCGAGTCCCGTGGTCAGACCCTTGTCAAAGTTGAGGACTGAGAACGAGTGCTGGAGGGACAGCATCGCGGCGTTGATCGTCGGGTTGGTGAGCGGCACGGCGTAGTTGTCACTGCCGAAAGCCACGGTGCCGGTCACGTTGCACCACCCGGCGGAGTCAGCGGTACCCGCTGCACAGCCGGTCTTCGTGACGGGGTGGTTGACGAGCACGGAGTTGGTGGCGACAAGACCCAGGATTCGGCGCGGGCCGGTCGCGGTGAAGCTGTCGTAGGTGACGTTGCCCGTCAGAATGATGTTGTTGTCGGCGACGACCGTCAGCTCGTCGGACAAATTGCCGCGTACGAAGGCGTCCCCCTTGTCGCAGGCGTCTCCACTCCAGGCGACGGTGATCATGCAGATGCCGAAGTTGGGGTCTCCGATTCCGGGGATGTCCTGGACGTAGATGGTCCGGTTCACCGGCAACGGGACGTTGGTGCCGACGCAGTTGACGTTTGTCAGCCTGGTGTCCGGGCTCAGCACGGTCATCGTGGTGCCAGTGATCGTAATGGCGGTGGGCCCGGTGTAGAGGCAACCAGTCCCCGGGATCCCCGGCGTCGTCTTCGACAGGAGGACCTTGCTGCTGGGCGGCAGGGTGATGAGGTGCTGACCGTTGGGCGGTCCGCCTTTGAAGACAGGTGCATCGCCACCGCAGCCCCCGAAGGGGTCCCTCCAGTAAGGCGCACCGGCGGCTGACGGGTTGCCGCTGTCCACCGTGTCGTTGAATTGCGGCGTGCCGCACAGGTAGTAGTCGTCGTTGGACTGCATCGGCCCGTCGAGCACGTTGCCGGTGACCCAGTAGTTCAACAGGCCTCCGCAGGCGGTGGACGGGCCGCGCCCACCCGGCCCCGGGCCCGGCTCCCAGGCGTGGTATTTACACGCCGCCATCGTCTGCGCGACGCTCAGTCCTGGCAGCGGGAACAGCGTGGGGTCGACCAGGTTGTAGTCCGTCTGACTCAGCGCATCGAGGAAGCCGTACGGACGCAGTCCGACCCGCACCGTGCGGGTGACCTTGCCGGTCCGCCCCGTCACCGACAGGGCGATGCCGCCGGTTGTTGTCAGCTGACTGGTGTCGACGCCGTACGTGTAACTGGATGGAGAGCCCGCGGCCACCGGCACGAAGCTCGTGAAGGCGGTGTTGCTGTCAGGGCTCGTGGCGTAGTTGTAGTTCTGGTTGAGGCGTGCGATGTAGTCGTCGACGCCCGCCTCGGCGGCCCCAAGCGCGGCGTTGAAGTCCTGCTGGTGGCGGGCCAGGGGCAACGCGCTGATCCCGTTCGCCAACAGGACGCTGCCGAGCAGCGTGAGGATGACCATCGCGAGCAGGACAGTGAGCATCGCGAAGCCGGCGTCGTCAAGGTTGGCGGGCCTGCGGCACAGGAATCGGCTCATCATCTGGCGCCTCAGCGGTATTCGACGTTGCGAAGGTAGATGGAGGAGGTCACGGTGGTCGGCGTGGCCAGCCCCTTCTCGTGGGTGGTCAGCGTGAGGCTGATTCGGGCGATCGGGCCCGTCAGGGCCGGAGTCACCATCGGGACAGCGAGCTGCACGTTTGAGGCGTCGTAGAAGGTGAACAGCGCGGACGTGGCGTCGATGTCCCCCGGCCCGATGATCTGAGTGGTGCCCGGGCCGGTGTAGGCGCCCGCGGCGTCGGCCAGCGTCACCACCTGAGTCATCGTCTCCTGGGCGCCCGACCCGGACACGGACACGTCGACGTGCCGCGGACCTGTCGCGTCCCCTGCGTCCGTGTAGAACAGGACGTGCCGGGCATCAGCGATATCGAAGGCCGACGTCGGCGTGGTGTTCATCGGGTGCGCGGACCGCAGGCTCTTGGTCAGCCGGTCGGCGATGGTCTGCACCGTGTTGGTGGCCTGCAGTCGGTTGTTGGCCGCGAGGCTGCTCCGGGCGACCGAGCTGATCGTGCCCACCACAGCCAGGCCGAGCAGTGACATGACGAGCATGGCCATGAGCACCTCCACCAGCGAGAAACCGGTGTCGGTGGCTGCGGCCGGACGACGGCGGCGGGCGGGGCTCCTCACAGCGTCACGGTGATGCTGGCGCCGGCCGGCCGCACGGTCACGAGCTGGGTGGCGGACCGCCCACCGGCCGTCACGGTGATCGTGAACGTACCCAGCGGGAGCCCTGTCGCGCTGATCCCGTCTGCACCCGCGACGGTCTGCGACGACGTCATGCCGTAGGCGCTGTACGGCGCTCCGCACAGTGTCTTGGCCGTACCCGCGGTTTCGGTTGCGGTGAGGACGGCCCCGTTGGTCGGGACCGAGCCGCCCTTGCCCTTGCCACTGGTCAGCACCGTCACCGTAAGGCGGTAGAGCGGCACCGTGACCGCGACGCTCGCACCGATCACCGGAGTCACGGCCGTCACGGTCGCGGGGGAATACAGCGGGTTGCTACCCGCGTCCACGGCGGCGGGGTACGCCTCCGGGCATCGACCGGCCCAGATGCCGTAGCTCGAGTACGGGTAGACCGGTGTCAGCGTCGTGACGCCCGGCGCGAAGGAATAGCTCCCGGTACCGGCGAGACCGCTGTTGCCCAGGGTGATGGGTAGCCCGGTAGCGGGCGCGACCGTGGGGTCGAGCACGGCGGCGATCCTCGCGGACAGGTCGTAGTAGAAAGTCAAAGACACCGGCTGGCCGTTGACGACCCCGGCAGTCTGGCTGGAGACCGCCTGCTCCTGGTTGTCGACGTAACCTGGCGCGTTTGCCGAGACTGTGTAGTTCCCAGGAGTCAGGAACGCCGCGTAGGCGCACCCGGCTGCGTTGGTGGACATGGAGGTCGGCGTCGCCCCCGTCAGGGTGATTGGCACACCCGCGACCGGCTTGCCCTTGCTGTCGATCACCTTGACGTCCACGCCGCCGGTTCCGCTCGGGTAGGCGCCGATCGGTGGGGTGAGTGTGGTGGAGACCGTGACCGGAGCAGTGCGGTCCATGCGGGGCCAGGTGACGGTCTCAGTGACCAGCAGCACCGGCTGGACGCTTGAGTTGCCGCCCTGCGAGGTGGCCGAGCACGAGGTGGCGACGGCGTTCTTCGGAATGAACATCGCGGACTGGGTGATCGTGAAGGGGACCGAGTTGATCGTCTTGACAACTGGCACCGACGGATTGGTCAGCTGGGCGAACGAGGTCGTCGCCGTCTTCCGTGCCAGCTCGAGGACCTCGCTTGCCGCCTGCGACGCCGCCGTCCGGTTGCGGGTGTCGCGTGACACACCGATGCCGGTGAGCAGCATCGCAGCGGTGCCCCCGGACACCAGAGCAAACAGCGTGATGGCGACAATCACCTCAATGAGTGACAGCCCGTCGTCGGTCCCTCTGAGCGAGGAGAGCGATCGACCTGGCTTACTTGGCACGCTTCCTCCGGGTTGGCGTCGTCGGTCATTCACGGTCGGGTCGTCTTCACATCGGCAACCTCGCCGAGAACTTGAACCCGCCGCATGAAAGGGGAGTGGCACCGAGCGCCCAGCCAGTCGGCCGGCTCGTGCCATCACGAGGGGGTCGACCACCGACCGGACCGACCGGTGGTCGAGCAGTCGACCTTGCGCACGACGCCGCCGGCTTGCACGTTGCGGTGCAAGCCGGCGCGTGTAAGTCCGCCTACGGGCAGGCAGTGGTGATGAAGCCGCCAGCCGAGCTGCTGTAGTAGAACGTCTTCGGGCTCGCCGAGACGGTCGTGATGCAGTAGCTGCCAGCCTGGTCCGTACCAGCCGTCCCCGCAGCGTCGTACGTCTTGATGACGACGCTGGCCACGTTAGCGGAGGGCGTGTACTTGAGGTCCGTCGTGGCAGCCGTCGCATTCGCCTCAGTCTTGTACTTGGCGTTGTCGGTGAGGTAGGTCTCCTCCAGCGTCGCCAGGTTACGCGCGTCGCTCTTGGCCGCGGCGTCGTAACCCTTCTGCCGCTGGTTGAGGAAGACCGGAATCGCGATCGCGGCCAGGATACCGATGATGATGATGACGACGAGGAGCTCGATGAGCGTGAAGCCGCCCTCGGTGTCCTCGACCTTCTTGCGGAGCCGAGCGAGCATGCTGTCCTCCAGGGACGAGAAGATGAGTCGACGGACGCTCGTCCCACGCGGCACCAACAGGTGCCGGCACAGGCAGCCAGGCGTACCTGCAGGTGCAGGTCCCTTGGCTTTG
>JBKJQN010000054.1:0-8955 GCA_046593925.1 Mycobacteriales bacterium | reverse complement strand
TCGGTGGACACCTTGATCTTGGGCGGTAGCGCCTGAGGAAGGGGGTCCTGATGGGCCGGCCGAGCAAGTACCCGGCGGAGTTCCGGGAGCAAGCCGTCGAGCTGGTCAAGGCCAGTGACAAGCGGCCGGCGCACGTCGCCCGTGACCTGGGGATCAACGACACGACTCCGGGCAACTGGGTCAAGGCCGACGCGGCTGAACGCGGCGTGCCGGACAGCACGGGCCAGGTGCCGCTGACCGCGCAGGAGCGAACCGAGCTGGCCCGGCTCCGTCGCGAGAACGTGACGCTCAGGACCGAGCGGGAGATCTTGAAGAAAGCGGCGGCCTTCTTCGTCGAGGAGTCGACGAGGTGACGCGGTTCGCGTTCGTCGACCGAGAGAGGGCGTACGACGACCTCAGCGTGCTGTGCCGGCTGCTCAAGGTGTCCCGGGCCGGCTTCTACGCCTGGCTGCGGCGGCCACCCTCGGCCCCGGGCGGTCGCCGACGGTGTGCTGACCGCCCAGATCCGGGTGGCGTTCACCGGCAACCGCAGCGTGTACGGGTCGCCGCGGATCCACGTCGAGCTCACCGACGCCGGCGTCCGGGTCGGCCGCAAGCGCGTTGCCCGGTTGATGCGGGCCGCGCAGATCGTCGGCTGCCACCGCCGCAAGCGGTCGTTCTCGATCACCGGGCAGGACCCGAAGGCCGACGTCGCTCCGGACCGGGTCGACCGCAAGTTCATCGCGACCCGGCCCAACCAGCTGTGGGTTGCCGACTTCTATGTGGCGACCTGGGCCGGCTTCGTCTACGTCGCGTTCGCGATCGACCTGTTCTCCCGGGCGATCGTGGGTTGGTCGATCGCGACGGTCAAAGACGTCACGTCCGTCGAAGCGTGTCTGAAGATGGCGCTGTGGCGCCTCGACCAGTACGGCCGGCCGATCCCGGCCGGGATGGTGCACCACTCCGATGCCGGCAGCCAGGAATACACCTCCCACGCGCTGGAGCGGGAACTGCGCCGGCACGGCGCGCTCGCCAGCATGGGCAGCGTCGCGGACTGCTTCGATAACGCGCTGGCCGAGAGCGTCTTCGCCACCCTGGAGTGCGCGCTGCTCGATCAGCAGCCCGGCGGCCGGTTCGCCACCCACCAGCAGGCCAAGCTGGCGATCTTCGACTTCCTCGAGGCGTTCTACAACCCCCGCCGCCGGCACAGCGCGTTGGGCATGCGATCCCCGGTCGCGTTCGAAGGTCCCCACGCTACGTCCGCTCGACCCGACGAGCAGGCCGCGGCATGAGGACCCCGTCGCGTGACGACAGCGTGACGACCGGCGTTCACCCGATCGCCTCCTGCCGGGCCTGCGGCACGACGCTTCCCAGCGTCACGGGCCGGCGTACTGCTCCGCGGCGTGCCGCCAGCGGGCCTACCGAGCCCGCCAGCCCCGACTTCCGCTGCCCGCCGCCGTGACCGCCCGCCCGCGCCTTCACAACGGCAGCTTCCAGTGCCCAGCCTGCGAAGCCCGCTACCTCGGCCAGCAGCGCTGCGACGAATGCAACACCTTCTGCACCCGCCTGGGCATCGGCGGCCTCTGCCCCTGCTGCGAGGAGGCGATCACCCTGGACGAACTGCTCCCTGCCCTGACATCCTGAACGAGTCCGCAACAACGTGGTGTCCACGAGAGCGGGTCAACTCCAAGCTCATCAACGTCCCGACCCGGCTCGCCCGCTCCGCCCGACGACTGCGCCTGCACCTACCCGAGCGCTGGCCCTGGGAGCACGCCTGGCAGCAGCTGTTCCAGGCCACCCTCGCCCCGACCTGACCGAACACCCAGCCCCTACGACCGGACCACAGTGGAAACGCCGGGCACACCGGCAACTCACGGTCGCCCACCACCGGTAACACCACCACTCAAAATCAGAAGCCAACCTCAATGAAGATCAGAAAGTGGCGCGGTGCGTCCAGGCTCAGCCTGCCGCGGGTGCGGCCAAGAGTGGCCTTGTCGAAGGCTCGGATGGGTCCGGTTGCGACCCGGGGTCGGCGCCGCCTTGGTCGAGCCGGAACGGTGGGTAGGTGTCGGTCATGAGGGCGGCGTACGCCGTGACGCGTAGCGACCAGCGGTTGATGCCCATGATGAGCCGGTACAGCGACTCTGGGTAGCTGGCCCTGAACAACAGTGAGATCGCGGCGATGCACACCAGGAGACTGAGTAGACCGCTGGCCACCCAAGCGTTGTTTCCGCGCTGCCCGAGCGACAGCCCGCCGCCGACGAGGACGCTGAGGATGAGGTAGTGCGGGAGGGCAAGCAGCCACCACTTGACCAGCACGAGTCGTCGGGAAAGCCGTGTCGGGTGGGTGATGTCGAGGTGGGCCGGGTAGTCGCGGTGCTCGCCGAGGCTGAAGGGCGGGTATCGGTCGGTGCCGAGGGCGCCGTAGGAGTAATAGTGCACCCGCCAGGTCCAGCGCAGGACGCCGAGGTTGAAGTCGAACAGGCTGCGCGGGTAGCGCTCGGTGAATAGGATCGCGAAGAAGGCGACGACGGTGCAGACAAGGAACCCTGCCCACAGGAAGGCGAGCACGACGTAGTGCGGGATCACGAGCACCCACTTGACCAGCCACAGCCACCTCGACAGTGGCGGGTCTAGCGAGGCGTTGACACGGACGGGGTACGGGTCCTGTGTGGCGGTCATCCTGTGCTCCTGGTTGTCCGTGCCGGCCGAGTCAGACGGTGCGCGGGACACCGCCGGTCAGGGTGAGGGCGCTGCGCATTACGCGGTGTCCTAGGTCTGATATTGGTGCGTACATGCAGGGGCAGCCGCCGTCGATGACCTGCATCCCGTGCTGACGCCCGAGGTCAGTCGCGTCCGCGGAGACGCTCCCAGCTCCGGGCCCGCGGTGCATCCAGGCCTTGTCGATGTTGAGGTCGATGCACTCCTTGACTGTCTCGAGCGCGTGTTCCGGTCGCGTTCCGATAACGACTGCGCCGACGCCGCCCGGGATGGCGCGCAGGTCCGGGTAGCAGCCGTCACCCTCGACAGTGTCCGCATGGGGGTTGACCGCGAACACCTCGTACCCGCGGTTGCGCAGTCGCCGGTAGACCACGTTCGCCCCGTGGTCTTTCGGGGTGCGTGACACTCCTGTCACTGCGATGCGTCGCTGGCTCAGGAACTGCTCGGCTGCTGCTCTGGTCTTCATGGGTCCGAGCCTGTCCGCAGTCCGGGTGCTGCAGTAGGGCCGTAGGTCCCTGGTAGACAGGCCCGTCCCAACTCAGACTGAGGTCGTGCCCCCGACGACGCAGGACCTTGGTGACCTGGGGTCAACCGCCGGCCGTCGCGACGAGCTTGCAGCTCTGCCCAGCGGGAGCGTCTACCTTGTCTGGCTGCCCCTTGGCGCCGGTGGGCGTTCGGTTCGGTTGAACGGCCGCGTCTTCGAGGTGCTGGTGGCTCGCCACCAGCACCGCGGGGTCAGGGATCTTTACCACTCGGCCTTGGAGGTCAGGCTTGGCTCCGGCCGGTTCGTGATCGAGATGACACCGGTCTGGGGCAACGGGACCACGGACCGGGGAGTCGTGCGCGTGGGGGCGGTCGGCGCCCGTTGGCTTGGGGTGTCCAGGCTGTTCCGGTACGAGGTCCGGCGCTGGCGTGACGGCCAAATCGGCGATGTCGTCGAGGCCACCGGCGAACCGGAGCGGGTCAGTTGCGACTTCTCGCAGGCCCGGGTCTTGTTGGAGTGTGTTCCGCTGGTTCCCGCGGCAACGTGGGGCCGCGACGAGCTCGGAACCGGCGAGATGTGGAACTCGAACTCGCTCGTGGCGTGGCTGCTCGCCCGCAGCGGCCATGACATGGCGGTCATCACACCGCCCCCTGGTGGCCGGGCACCGGGGTGGAACGCTGGACTGGCGCTAGCGGCCCGCGAGAGCGGCTGAGGTATTCCGCCGGCGGCAGTGTGCTGGACGGTGATCAGGCTGTCGCGATGGCCTGGAGGACGTTGAGGTGCGCGGCGCGTCGAGCGGTGGCACCCGACGCGATTGCGCTCGACCCCGCGCAGCTGCAGCTCTGGTCGGCGCAGCAGCGCTGGCGCGAGGCCTGCAGCGCCATCGACCCGCCACTGGCTACCGACCCGCACTACCCCACGCTGGCCGCCGTCCTGGATCGCGTCGACGCCGCCGGCGTCGACGTCCAGGCCGCCCTCGCGCTGGCCGCACGAGACGGCCAGCTGCCGGACGCCAACCCCGGCCGGGCACTGCACTTCTGGCTCACGTTGACCTGCGACGCTGTAGTCACGTCCGCGCCGCCACCAGCACCAGGCGGCGCAGCACCGGCGGCCCCGACCGACCGCCAGCCGCCCGGCGCCTGCTCGCACCGGACCCCGGCCGTAGCCGCCCCCACGGCCTGACCGTGCCTCCACGAGCCCCGTCGGAGCCCGCAACCGACTCCACCCCGCCAGAGAGGGGTGGGAACCGTCGCGCGTGCCTGTTAGGCGGCCGCGTCGCGAGCGCTGCCGCGCAGCCGGGTCACGGTCCGGACCGTGGTGTGCAGCAGCTCGGCGATGCACCGGGCCGACAGGCCTCGGCTGGTCAGGCGCGCGACGGCGTCGCGGCGCTCCAGCGCCGTCAGCGGCAGGCGCTCGCCGCGCATCGCGCGCTCGACCGCGACGACGTCGACCCGAGCCGCCGGACTGCCCAGCTGCTCGAGCGCCACGGCTTCGTCGAGCTCGTCCGGGTCGTCGGGGTCGTCGTCGATGTCATCCCACGCCAGCGGACCGCGCCAGCCGGCCCGTTGAGCAGTTGCCTTGGTCCGGGCAGCGATTGCCTGTTCGCCGGGGGGGTGCGGTGCGGCGCCGGTTCTGCCCGCAGCTGCCCGTAGAGCCGGCCGACTTCCCTGGCGGTCTCGGCGGTGACTGTCGTCGAGGTCAGGGCGCGTCGCAGCGTGCGCAGCGCCAGCTCGCTCCTGGTCACCAGTGACGTGACCGACCACCCGAGGGTCGCGAGCGCCTGCAGCCGGCGGCGCGTGCCGGTCGCGTCGACCCGGCGCCCAGCCGGCACCGCGGCCGCCTGGAAGCGCACCGCAAGCAGCCGCCGCTGGGTGTCCGGGCGGACCTGCGCCAGCGGCGGCCGGCTCCCGGGCCGGCTCGCCGTAGACGAGCGCGTTCACGGTGCCCTGCCCGACCCCGGACAGCTGCGCGATCCGCTTCAGGCTCAGGCCCTGCTCGCGCAGCGACTGCACGTGAGCCCGCACCTCCGTGGCGTCCACCAGGCCGCGCCAGGTGCCGTACGCGATCGCCGTGCTCCGACGGCGCTCCGCCTCGGTGTTGGCCGCCGTACACGGCCCGCACCCGCAACGGTCCTGCACGTACGCCGCCCTGGTCCCATGTTGGTGCCGGACCCGCACATGCAGTCAGTCCCGCGCCGCGCCGCCCCGGCCTGGCCGCCCGCCGACCGCGGCGAGGTACGGGAACGCGGGCAGACCGGGTCGGCCCCGAGGCGTTGCGCGGCGGCGGCGAACAGCAGTCCCGTCAGGACAGACGTCCCGGCCGCGATGGCCAGCGCGACGCCGGGGGAGTGGACCGGTGTCGGACCGCGTGCCAGCCCGGCGGTCGACGCGGTTGCGGGGACGTGCCCGCCTCGACCAGATGGGGCGTTGGTGCGCTCCGTCGCGGACCTGAGGGACCAGCGGCCAGGCGGGCCGCGACCACCTCCAGCCCCGGCCCCGGCCCGAGCAAGAGGCTGGCGACGGCGGCGGCGCCGGTCAGCAGCACCTGGTGTCCCCCTCGAGCCCGCCGGACCTCACCTCGCGGCGCCGACGAGGCCCACCTCGATCAGCTCGTCCCCGCCGGTGAGGAAGGTAGGTCCGCCAACAGGCTGCGACTCGTCCTGCCACAGCGGCAACTGCGCCGCATCGAGCAGCAGCCCGGCGCCGAGCGCCGCGGCAAGGTCGGCTCCGGTGGCGCCGCTGCGCAGCAGGTCCCTGATGGTGCGGGACTGCCCCCGGGACCCGCGGCTGTCGCGCAGCGGGCTGCCGTAGGCGTGTCGTCGCGAAGCCCACTCCCGGGCGTTCTTGCGCGGGCTGGACCTTTGGGCGTGCACCGATCCGTCCGGCGCGGTGCCGGTCCGCTGGCACAGCGGGCTGTCGCAACGGTGCCCAGCACCGGCACGGTCTGCAGGTCCTCGACGCCGAACTTCAGCACCCAGGCGAACCGGTGCGCGATCACGGGGCTCGCGGCCGTCGCTCGCACCTAGCCAGAAGCGCCCGTGACCGCGGGCGCTGACCGCACCGGTCCACCACACACACTGCCTTCTGCGCGGCGGAGAGGCTGGTGTTGGCGAGCACCACGGCAGACAGCTGCTCCAGCGCGGTCGGGGACAGCGACGGCGTGGTGGCCACCGGAGGTGCCGACGCGGCGTCGACCCGGTCGTACATCACCTTCATGGCGGCGAGCCGTTCGCCTCCGACGACCTTGTCAACGACGTGCATGTAGCCCTGGGTCGTCTGGACGTTGGCGTGGCCGGCGTCGCGTTGCACGACGGCGGGGGAGGCGCCGGCGTCGTAGGACCACGAGACCATCCCGTGCCGCAGGTCGTGAAACGTCGGCGTCCAGCCGATCTCGGCGCGGCGCACCGCGGTGCCGAACACGTACCGGCTGAACCAGTGGTATTTCACGGGGTCAACCGCGTCACCACGATCAACCAGGTAGGTCGGGTCCAGCCACGGCGCTGCTGGTTGGGCGCCGTGCGCGCGGCGAACCCAGAACCGCGCCTCGGTGTTGGCGTTGCGGCAGTAGGGGCAACGGCAGCCAAGGGCGTAGGTGTGGGCCTTGCCGTGCGCCCCGGAGCGGCCGTTGCCTGGGCTGACGTAGCGGCCGGTCGGGAAGCGGGCCGGGGACGGCCGGTCCTGGCGAGCCTGCGCGTGCTCGGCCCGCAGTACGGGGTAGTCGAAGATCAGGGACCGCGGTTGGTGTTGGTGCGCCTCGATGTACAGGCGCAGCCGGTCGAACACGGCCGCCGACACGGCGACTTTGCGGAACCGTTTGCCCTTGGTCGGTCCGACCAGCCACGGCTCGTCGACGCCGCTGTAAGCGCGGCCGGGCCAGGTGATGGCCTGCCGTATCCAGACGTGGCTGGCGTTGCGGCTGTCACCGTCGAGCACGTCCATCGGGCGCAGCACGACGACCTCCTCCTCGCGCAGGCCGCAGTCGAGCGCAAGGTCGCACAGCAGCACGGTGCCCGCGCCGCAGAGCTGCAGCCGGATCTGCGCCCACTCCTCCGGCGTGACGACGCGGTCCTGATCGGGGCGTTCCACGTCTCGCGGCAGCCGCGTTGCGTCGACGACGTTCTGGACCAGCCAGCCCTGGTCGACCGCGACCCGCAGGATGGACCGCAGCAGCGATCGCTTCGCGCGCACGGTCGAGTGGCCGTAGCCGTCGGCGCCCAGCTGGCTGATCCACCGCTGGACCTCGTTCGGGCCGATCCTGCCGATCGGCAGGTGGCCGAACGCGAACAGCAGCTGGCTGCGCGCAGCCCGCTCGCCCTACGGGCTGTCGCGGGTCGGCACCCCGCTACCGTTGCCAAGGTGCGAGGCTGCGTTCTTAGGGGTGTTGGGCGAGGCGTCACGAAGCGAGGGCAGGTAGTGGTGACGCACGAGGTCGCGAAACAGCAGACGTTCGCCGTCGGGGCTGCGGTAGCTCAGCCGCTGCGACTCGGTCTGGCAGGCGCAGGCGGCGGTGAAGGCCTCGCCCCAGTCCGGCCAGGTGCTGTTGCCGCCGGCAGGCTTGACGACGCGCCGCCGGCCGCGCGGGTCGGTGTACCGGGCGTAGAACCGCTCGTTGCCGTCGCCGAGCAGTCGGCTTTCGACCGGCACCCCGGCGCGGCTCGGCCGGGCGGGGGAGGTGCGGGGGCGCCCGGTCCTGACGACCGTCCTTCACGTCGGCGAAGCCGAGCCGCTGGCAGGCCGGGCCGCGCGCGGCTCGGGCTGGCCGTCCCAGGGCCGGGCATGAGTTATCACTTTCTCGCGGCCGATCTGTGGTGGAGATGTGGCAGGCTCAGCCACAGATGGGCCGATCTTCGGCGAACGTCCACGGACCTCGAATTGGAAGTCGTGCCGTCTGACCTGCAGTTACGGCGTCCGCTGGTGTTGGCGGCGGTCCGCTGATGGAGCGTCGCATCTTCGGGCTGGAGAACGAGTACGGGGTGACGTGCACGTTCAAGGGCCAGCGGCGGCTGTCCCCTGACGAGGTGGCCCGCTACCTGTTCCGCCGGGTGGTGTCCTGGGGTCGTAGCTCGAACGTGTTCCTCAAGAACGGCGCCCGGCTCTACCTCGACGTCGGCAGCCACCCCGAGTACGCCACCCCGGAGTGCGACGACATCGCGGAGCTGGTCACCCACGACAAGGCCGGCGAGCGCATCCTCGAGGGGCTGCTGATGGACGCCGAGCGTCGCCTGCGCGAGGAGGGCATCGCCGGCGACATCTACCTGTTCAAGAACAACACCGACAGCGCCGGCAACTCCTACGGCTGCCACGAGAACTACCTGGTCGGCCGGCACGGTGAGTTCACCCGCCTGGCCGACGTCCTGATCCCGTTCCTCGTGACGCGGCAGATCATCTGCGGCGCCGGCAAGGTGCTGCAGACGCCACGTGGCGCGGTGTTCTGCGTCAGCCAGCGCGCCGAGCACATCTGGGAGGGCGTGTCATCGGCGACGACGCGCAGCCGGCCGATCATCAACACCCGCGACGAGCCGCACGCCGACGCCGAGCGGTTCCGACGGCTGCACGTCATCGTCGGCGACAGCAACATGAACGAGGTCACGACGCTGCTGAAGATTGGCACCGCCGACCTTGTGCTGCGCATGATCGAGGCCGGCGTCGTCATGCGCGACCTCACGCTGGAGAACCCGATCCGTGCTATCCGAGAGGTCAGCCACGACATCACCGGCAGCCGCAAGGTCAAGCTGGCCAACGGCCGTGAAGCCAGCGCGCTGGAGATTCAGC
>JBKJQN010000096.1:0-4520 GCA_046593925.1 Mycobacteriales bacterium | reverse complement strand
GTCGGGTGCACCAGCGTCTTGCCGTCGAAGCCGAGCTGCGCGCCCTGCCGGCACTCGGCCTCGAAACCCGCCAGGTCGCGGACGTCGTTCCACACGCCGTCCAGCACGGCGATGCCCGCCTCACGGCCGGCGAGCAGGGCCGTCGCCAGATGCGGCAGCAGCGCCGCGCGACCCGGCAGCAGCGCGGCGCGCAGCTCCTTGGCAAGGTCGTTGGTGCCGAGTACCAGCGCCTGCACCCGAGGGTGCGCGGCGATCGCCCGTACGTCGAACACGGCAGTGGGCGTCTCGACCATCGCCCACACCGCCATGCCCTCGGGCAGCAGCGCCATCACCCTGTCCAGGTGCGCCACGCCGCTGACCTTGGGCACCACCACGGCGCCTGGACCCGCGGCGCCGGCCGCGCGCAGGTCGGCCTCGCCCCACGGTGTGTCCAAGCCGTTGCAGCGGATCGTGACGACCGTCCCGGCGTACGCCCCGGACGCCGCCGCCGCGCAGGCCTGAGCCCGGGCGGTCTCCTTGGCGTCGGGCGCCACTGCGTCCTCGAGGTCGAAGATCAGCGCGTCGGCCGGGATGGCCTTGGCCTTTTCCAACGCCCGCGCGTTCGACGACGGCATGTACAGCACCGAGCGCAGGACGTTCACAGTGCGTACGCCGCGGCGAGCTCCGGGTCGCGGGCGGCCAGGTCCTGGGCCAGCTGCAGGACCACCTTGCACTGCTTGACTGACGCGTCGTCCTGCATCTTGCCGTCGATCATCACGGCGCCGGTGCCGTCGCCCATCGACTCCACGACGTGGCGCGCCCACGCGACCTCGGCCGGGTCGGGGGAGAACACCCGCTTGGCGATGTCGATCTGTACCGGGTGTAGCGACCAGGTGCCGACGCAGCCCAGCAGGTACGCGTTGCGGAACTGGTCCTCGCACGCGACGACGTCCTTGATGTCACCGAACGGCCCGTAGTACGGGAAGATCTTGGCCTTCGCGCAGGCGTCGACCATCCGGGCGACCGTGTAGTGCCACAGCTCCTGCTGGAAGACCGCCCGCGGGGCACCGTCGTCGTGCGGGTCCTCGCGCACCAGGTAGCCGGGGTGCCCGCCACCGACCCGGGTGGTCTTCATCCGCCGGTCCGCCGCCAGGTCGGCCGGTCCGAGCGAGATGCCCTGCATGCGTGGCGACGCCTCGGCGATCTCCTCGACCCGGGCCATCCCGGATGCGGTCTCGAGGATCGCGTGCAGCTGGATCGGCCGCGACACCCCGGCCCGGGCCTCGAGCTGCGCGACGAGCCGGTCGACATAATGGATGTCCTCCGGGCCCTCGACCTTAGGCACCATGATCACGTCCAGCCGGTTGCCGATCTCGGTGACGAGGGTGACCAGGTCGTCCAACACCCAGGGCGAGTCCAGCGAGTTGATCCGCGTCCACAGCTGGGTGGTGCCGAGCTCGGCGGTACGACCGACCTCGACCAGCCCGGCCCGCGCGGCCGCCTTGTTGGCCGCCTGCACGGCGTCCTCGAGGTTGCCCAGCAGCACGTCCACCTTGGGCGCGAGGTCGGGCACCTTGGCGACCATCTTGGGGTTCGACGGGTCGAAGAAGTGGATCATCCGGGAGGGTCGCCAGGGCGTCTCCTGCAGGGGCGCTGGGGCGCCGACGGCGAGCGGGCGGAAGAAGTCCTTCGGGCTGCGAGGCACGACGCGCACCGTAGTGGAGCCGATCCGCCCCAGCCGCGGGGGCGGCCGCACTATGATCAAGAAATGGTCACCACGGCTGCGCTTTCTGTTGGACAGCAGGCCGCGTGGCGCACGTTCCTGCGGGCCCACGCGACGGTGGTCCGGCATCTGGAGAACGAGCTCGCGGTCGAGCACGACCTACCGCTGGCCTCCTACGACGTGCTCGTACAGCTGTCGGAGTCACCGGGCCGGAGCCTGCGGATGACCGAGCTCGCCGAGCGGGTGCTGCTGTCGCGGTCCGGCCTGACCCGGCTGGTCGACCGGCTCGTGCGCGACGGGCTCGTCGAGCGGAAGGCCTGCCCGCAGGACGCCCGTGGCACCCTGGCCGTGCTGACAGACACCGGCCTCGAGCGGCTGCGGGACGCCTGGCCGACGCACCTGCACGGGGTGTCGGGCTACCTCGAACGGCTCGACAAGGCCGAGGTCGCGGCTCTCACGACCCTGCTGGACAAGTTGGTCCCGGGCGCCGCGGCGAGTTGTCCCGACGCCGGCGCGGGCTGCTGACCGAGCCCGACCGCAGGGCGGTGCTGCGCGACGCCCTGGGCATCGGGGTCGCCGTGGGCGCCTACGGGCTGTCTTTCGGTGCGGCCGCGACGACCGCCGGGCTGTCGGTGCTCCAGGCGTGTGCGCTGTCGCTGCTGGTGTTCACCGGCGCGTCGCAGTTCGCGCTGGTCGGCGTGCTCGGTGCCGGCGGCGGCGTGGCGTCGGCGGTGGCCGGTGCCGTCCTGCTCGGCACCCGCAACCTGCTGTACGCGGTGCGGCTCGCCGACCTGCTGCGGCTGTCCGGGCTACGACGCGTCCTGGCGGCGCAGCTGACGATCGACGAGAGCACGGCGATGGCGACCGCCGCCCCCCGGCCGCTCTCCGGGCTGGCCTTCTGGGCGACCGGTGGCGCCGTCTACCTGCTGTGGAACGCCTCGACCCTGCTCGGAGCGATCGGGGCGGGCGTCGTCGACACCCGGGCGCTGGGTCTGGATGCCGCGGTGGGTGCGGCGTTTCTGGGGCTGCTCGTCGCTCAGGTCCGCGACCGGGGCGCCCTCGGCGTGGCCTTCGGCGGCGCGGTCGTGGCTGTGCTGGCGGTGCCGGTCACGCCGCCGGGTGTGCCAGTGCTGCTGGCCGGGCTCGCCGTGGCCGTCCCACTGGCCCGGGCGTGGGTGCGCCGGTGACCTGGCTGGCTGTGCTCCTGACCGCGGCGCTGTGCTTCGCCCTCAAGCTGGCCGGCTGGCTGGTGCCGGCCCGCGCCCTGGACGACCCGCAGGTACGCCGGGCCGCCGTCCTGCTGCCGGTGGCGCTGCTGGCCGGGCTCGTCGTGGTGCAGGTGCTCGGGTCGGGCCGGTCGCTCACCGTCGACGCGCGTCTCGCGGGCCTGCTGGCCGGTGGCCTCGCGCTGGCGCTGCGCGCCCCGTTCCTGGTGGTGGTGGTCGTGGCTGCGGTGACGGCCGGGTTGCTGCGCGCCCTCACCGGCTGAGCCATCAGACGGCGGCGCGCAGGGAGCGCGACTGGCGGCTGAGCACGGCGAGCACCCGCTCCTCGAGCAGCTGCGGCGCGACCGGCTTGGTGAGGACGTCGTCGGCCCCGGCACGGCGCGCCTCGGTCTCGACATCGCCCGAGCCGTTGCCGGTGAAGATGATGACAGGCAGGTTCAGGGTCTTGGGGTCGGCGCGGACCAGCCGGACGAACTCGACCCCGGTCAGGTCGGGCAGGAAATGGTCGACGAGGACGCCCTCGAACCGCTCGGAACCGAGCCGCGCCAGCCCGGTCTCGGCGTCGTGGGCCTGCACGACGTCGGCGGAGCCGGCCAGCGCCGCGGCGACGTACGCGCACACGTTCGGGTCGTCGTCGACAACCAGCAGCCGGGGCAGGACGACCGCGACGGGCGCGCGGGCGGGGACGGTGCACCGGTCCAGCTGGTGTCGGCACCAGGGGCAGGTCGTCCACTCCGCGTCCAGGCGTCGCGCGCAGGACGGGCAGAGGTCCTGGCCGACGGGGCTGCCGTCCCAGGGGCACACGAGCATGTCGTCGGCGAGCGCCCGGGCACAGGTCGGGCAGCTGGCGCCGGCGACGGCGTCCACGTGCGTCGAGCGCAGCACCTCCTCGTACGTCGTCTCGCCGCGGTGAGCAGCGGCCAGCGCGGAGGCGCGCATCGTCTCGAAGCCGTGCGCGCGGGCGGCGGTGCCGATGGCGTCCTCGGTCGGCGTGGTCAGCAGCACGCGGCGCATGGCCGCGGTCACGGGCAGCACCTCGAAAACGCCGGTGCGCCCGCGGTAGCCGGTACCGCCGCACTCGGCGCAGCCACGGCCGCGCCGGGGGGTGGAGCCGACGAGATCAGCCGGCGTCAGGCCGAGCAGCGTCAGGGTGCGCTGGCTCGGGACGTAGGCGGCCGCACAGGCCGCGCAGGGCTTGCGTACCAGCCGCTGGGCGACGACCAGCGCCAGTGCCGAGGCGACCAGGAAAGGCTCGACCCCCATGTCCACGAGCCGGGTGACTGCGGCGACCGCGTCGTTGGTGTGCAGGGTTGTCAGCACCAGGTGCCCGGTCATCGAGGCCTGCATCGCCAGCTCCGCGGTCTCGGAGTCGCGCACCTCACCCACCAGCACGATGTCGGGGTCCTGCCGCAGGATGCTGCGCAGCCCAGCGGCGAAGGTCAGCCCACTCTTGACCTGCACCTGCACCTGCGTGATGCCGGCGACCTGCACCTCGATCGGGTCCTCGAGCGTCACGATGTTGCGGTCGGGCGTGCTGACCTGCTGGATCGCGGCGTACAGGGTGTTGGTCTTGCCCGAACCGGTGGGACCGG
>JBKJQN010000001.1:0-32875 GCA_046593925.1 Mycobacteriales bacterium | reverse complement strand
GCAACACCTGGGACGACACCAGCACCACCCTCAACCCCTGAACCGACCGTCGGCGCGACCCTCGGGTCGCGCCGACCGTCGCACCGCCGTCACCTGTGGGCCTGCACGACCTCCTCGTAGATCTCGCTGACCGCGTCCACGCGGTGTGACCAGAGCGCCGTCCGCTCAGCCCGCTCCCTGGCCCGCTCGCCCATGAGCAGCCGCATCGGCTCGTCGGTCGCGAGGCGCCGGATCGCCTGGGCGATGTCCGCCGCGTAGGTCTCCGGATCGGACGGGCGCAGCCGCAGCGCACAGCTGTCATCCGTCGCACTTCCTGGGCCGCCCACGTCCGCGACGACGAGGGGCAGTCCGAACGACATGGCCTCGAGGACGACGTTTCCGCCTGCTTCTCGGAAGCTGGGAAACACGAAGACGTCCGCGGAGCGGTACAGGCCGTCGATCTCGGCCCGACGGAGGCGTCCGTGGAGCCGGACCCTCTCCGACAACCCCTGTCCTTCGACCAGCGCAGTGAGGGCCTCGCGCTCGTACCCGTCGCCCACGATGTCCAGCGTCACGTCGCAGTCAGGAAGGTGTCGCAGGGCGCGGACGAGGTCCCGAACCCCCTTGGTCCGGATGAGCCGGCCGACGAACAACAGGCGCACGGGGCCGGTACGGCCGGAGCGCGACACCAGCGGTGGCAGCTGTTCGAGCGCCGTCTCGCTCAAGACCTCGAAGCGGTGCAAAGAGATGCCCGCGAGGCGCTCACGAACGTAGGGAGCGATGCCCAGGACACAGGCCGCCTCGCTGAAGGTCCTGCGCAGGAGCGGGTCGTGGTGCAGTCGCCACTGGTCGAGCCCCCTGAGGCGGCTGAACCAGGGAGCCGTGTCCGCGTCTGCGAGGAAGCCTGGCGGGGTCGGGAGACTGCCGCCGACGGGACCGATGACGTACGGCACGCCACTCCCGAGCAGGGGCGTCGGGTATCGCATCGCCACGGGCAGTGCCTGATGAGCGACGTCGAAGACCTCCCCCCCGCGCTGAGCCTGCCTAAGCCACGCCCTCGCTCGGGCGAAGAAGGCGACGTAGCCGGGCTTGAGCATGCTGTTTAGCCGCTCGTAGCGCCCCAGGAGGGGTGGCTCGGTCCACTCCACGACGGACAGACCGCTCAGCTGCTCGGAGGCCCGCGGGGCACCCCGCTTGGCGTACGTCAACAGGGTCACATCGTGACGGACGGCGAGGCGGCTCGCCCACTGGAAGGCCACCCAGGCTTCACCGACGTCTGTCCCGTCGACTGTCGGTGCGATCAGGAGAAGCTTGGCCACATGAGCAACGTAAAGGTTCCTCAGGACGAGCAGTGAGCAGTCGGTCAGGTCCGCGTCCGATACCGTCGCGCTGTGAACGACCAACTTGTCGTCGTCGTCGTGACCTACAACAGCGCCGCAGTCGTCGAAGGCCTTCTCGACACGCTTCCCGCCGCGCTTCACGGATTTCCCCATGAGGTCATCGTGGTCGACAACGCCTCGGTCGACGACACCTGCGACGTGGTCGCGAGGCGCGCCGACTGCCGGCTCCTGCAAGCCGAGAACCTCGGGTACGCCGCGGGCATCAACCGCGGGGTGTCCGAGCGACCGGGGGCGTCCGCCTATCTCGTTCTCAACCCTGACGTCCGCCTGGCACCGGGCTTCGCCCGTCCGGCCCTGGAGACCCTCGACCTGCCGGGGACCGGGATCGTCGCGCCGAAAGTGATTCGCGCCGACGGCTCGCTGGACCTCTCCCTCCGGCGTGAGCCGACGCTGCTCAGGGCTCTGGGGCTCACGAAACTGGGTCATCCCCTGTTTGCGGAGCACGTGACGGACCCCTCGGACTACGACGAGCCGCGGGTCGTCGACTGGGCACTGGGTGCCGTCCTGCTCGTGTCCGGCCAGTGCCACCGCGCCCTCGGCGGCTGGGACGAGTCCTTCTTTCTCTACTGCGAGGAGACCGACTTCTGTCTGCGCGCCCGCGACGCCGGCTATCTCACCCGCTACGACCCGCGTCCGCAGGCGCTGCACATCGGCGGGCAGTCCGGGCAGGACGACCGCACCCACTCCTTGCAGATCGTCAACCGGGTCGAGCTGTTCCGGCGCCGCCACAGCGCACCCGCTGTGCTGGCGTACTGGTTCCTCGGCATCTTGAGCGAGTTGAGCTGGCTAGCCCGTGGTCACAGCCAGTCCAAGGCGTCCCTCAAGGCACTTCTCCGCATGTGCCGCGCCGACGGTCGGTTCAGGGGTTGAGGGTGGTGCTGGTGTCGTCCCAGGTGTTGCCGGTCCAGGTGTTGCCGCTGCCGGTGGGGTTCCAGGCGGTGACCGGGCCGTAGGAGCCGCCCTGGGGGTAGAACAGACGGCTGAAACGGTTGTTGGTGACGGTGATGCCGGTCGCGGTGAGGCCGCCGGGGTTCTGCCCGGCGTACAGGGTGTAGCCGCCGCCGGCGAGCAGGTTGTTGTCGATGACCCGGTTGGCCTGGACGCCGAAGTCCTCGAACAGGCTGATCGCGTCGGTCTGCGCGATCTGGTTCAGGACGGTGTTGTGCCGCAGGGTGAGCAGGGTCGTGCCGCCATTGCTGGTGGTCCCGTTGATGTGGTCGCCGTCCTTGTAGCCCATGTCGTGGATGTAGTTGTCCTGCACTAGGCCGGAGTCGATCTGGACGCCGGTGCTGGTGTGCCAGATGTTCGAGCGCAGGACCTGGGTGCCGGTCGAGTCGCCGTAGATGTCCTTGATCCCGACCATCAGCCGGTTGACGCCGGCGTCCGGGCTGAAGACCTCGGTGTTCTGCACGACGGTCCGGGCTGCGTGCCGCAGGCTGATGCCGAAGCTCTCCCCCTGCTCGATGACCTGGCTGTTCTTGATGGTGACGTCGTTGGCGACGACGTCGACGTTGTAGGGGATGCGCAGGCCGTCCAGCACCGCCCCGTTACCGTCGACGCTGACCCAGCCCCGACTGTCGTAGTGCCAACCCGGACCGCTGGAGACCTGGTCCGGAACTGACCGCAACGACATGCCTGCAGGCACCCCGGTGTTGGTCGCGTCCGGGAACCCACACACCGACGGCACCACGACACACCCCGTGCCCGGGGCTGGAATTGGCGTGGCGACGCGGGGAGCAGAGACGGGCGGCGACCGGTGCCGGGTGAGTAAGACGGACGCCACGCAGCCCGCCGTGACGGCGGCCGCTAGGACCCGGAGCGTGCTGCGCCTCAGCGCAGCGCCCCCGCCAGGGCTGTGGCGACCTGCACCTGCTCGTCGACCGTGAGATGGGGGTGCAGCGGCAGGCTCAGGAGCCGCCCGGCCGCAGCCTCGGCCACGGGGAACTCACCGCGGCGGTGCGGTAGGAAGGAGAAGGCCGGCTGCAGGTGCACGGGCACTGGGTAGTGCACGGCCGCTCCCACGCCCGCCTGGTTGAGGCTGGCGAGGACGGCATCGCGCGCCGGGACCTGGATGACGTAGAGGTGCCACACGTGCTCGTTGCCGGGTGCCGTACGAGGCAGCACGACGCCGGGAAGCTCGGCCAGCAACTCGTCGTAGCGCTGCGCGGCTAGGCGACGGGCGTCGTTCCACGTGTCCAGGCGAGCGAGCTTGCTCTTGAGAACGACGGCCTGGAGCGTGTCCATCCGGCTGTTGAACCCGAGGACGTCGTGGTGGTACCTGCGCTCGCTGCCGTGATTGGCGATCGATCGGGCCAGCCGGGCGACCGCGTCGGAGTTCGTCAGCACGGCGCCGGCATCGCCGTAGGCGCCGAGGTTCTTGCCGGGATAGAAGCTCGTGCCTGCGGCGAGTCCCAGCGCCCCGGCGGGCCGGCCGCGCTGTCGGGCTCCCTGGGACTGTGCCGCGTCCTCCACGAGGATCGCGCCGCAGCGCTCTGCCAGCTCACCTATCGCCGTCATGTCGACCATTTGCCCGTACAGGTGGACGGGGAGCAGTGCCCGGGTCCGGGGCGTGACCGCAGCGTCTGCCTGCTCCGAGTCCAGGAGCAGCGTGACCGGGTCGACGTCGGCCAGGACGACGGTGGCGCCACTGCGGACAACGGCCTCCGCCGTAGCGACGAAGGTGTTGGCCGGCAGCACCACCTCGCTGCCGACCCCTACGCCGCAGGCTCGGAGGGCGATCTCGAGCGCATCGGTGCCGTTGCCCACGCCGATGCAGTGCTGCACCCCGGCGTACCGGGCGTACTCCTCCTCGAAGGCCGTGACGGCTTTGCCACCGATGAACGACGTCTCCGCCAGCACGGTGTCGAAGCCTGCACGCACCTCGTCGGCGACCTCTGCATGCTGAGCTGCCAGGTCGACGAGGGGAATGTGAGTCATGTGTGCTCCTTCAGGGGGACAGCAACGTCTGGACGTGGGCGGACGGCCCGGCACCGGTCCCGAGCCGGTCAGGTGCGGGGCGCAGGTCAGCGAGGACGCGGCGGACAGGAAAGGCGACGACGGCGTAGACGAGGCTCCCGGCAATACCGCCGACGAGCAGCTGAGGGAGGGCGCCGGGGAGCTCGCGGGTGACGAGCAGCACGGTGAGGGCGGCGGCGGACGTGGCCAGGCACAGCCGCCTGACCGGACCGAGTGCCGGCGCCAGTCGTACGCCGGCCCGCCGCAGCGCCCAGACCGACGTCGGGACGGCGACCAGGAGGGCGACGGAGACGTGCGCGACGGCGACACCACGCAGACCGCCGAGGTGGGCGCCGACCCAGATGGCCGGACCGAGGACGGACACCCAGGCCGCCTGCACGACGAGGTTGGACCTCGACCGAGCGTGGGCCACCAGGAAGTCGTACGTCAGCTCGGAGAGCACCCTGGCCAGGGCGAGGGCTGCAAGGAGCGGCAGGACGTCGGCAGCCGGCAGCCACTTCCCGCCGTAGAGGAACTGCACGAGCGGGTGGGCCAGCAGGGCGAGGAGCAGCACGGAAGGGATCGTCGCTGCGAGCAGCAGGACGCTGGCCCTGACGAACGCGAGACCCGACTCCTGTCCCGTGTCGCGCAACCTGGCGAAAGCGGGCACCGCGACCCGTCGCACGGGGGCCGAGACGAGGTTCACCGGCCAAGAGGAGAGGTTGAAGGCCAGCAGGTAGAAGCCGAGCGCGACAGGCCCGAGCACGGCCCCCACGACCACGTAGTCGATGTTGAGCATGGCGAAGGCCAGGACGCTGGCACCCGCGAGGGGCAGGCCGAACGACAGGAGATCACGCGCGACGGCCCGGTCGAAGCCGGGCCGGATGCGCAGCGGCGCCCAGGCCGTGATGAGAACAGCGGACACCAGGTTGCCCATCAGGTTGCCCCAGGCCAGGCTCCAGGGGCCGTGGCCTTGTACGGCGAGGGCGATGGAAACAGAGGACACGGTGACGAGGGCGACCGAGTCGATGACGAGCCTTCGTCGCTGCAGGAAGTCCCGGGTCATCAGCCCGACCGGGACGGCAGTGACGGCGTCGATGAGCACGGCGGTAGCAAGCAGTCGCAGGACGTTGGTCGCTTGGGGAGCGTGGAGGGCGTCCGCAACGATCGGCGCAAGGGCGAAGCAGACCACGTACAGCACGCTGCTCGAGGTCAGGGCCAGCGTCATGACCGTTGGGGCGATGCGTTGCACGTCTCCCGGCCAGCGGACGACCGCCACGCTGACGCCTAGCTCGTTCATGCTGAGCAGTGCTGCCAGGACCACGAGGCAGACGGCGTAGACGCCGTAGTCCGCGGGCGCCAGGATGCGGGCGAGGAGAATCCCTACGAGGGAGGACCCCAGCCGTCCCAGCACGTTGTTGAGGAAGCTCCAGCCGAGTGCGCTGCGCAACACGCCACGTGCTGCGTCCGTCGCGGGAGACGCGATCTCGGTCATGCCGGACCTGCCAGCAGGGACTGGTGTGAGCGGGCGTTGAAGTCGTCGGCCGCCACGGTGCCGGCGCGGCGCTCCGCCTTGCGCTTCACCTTGTAGGCGAGGAGGCGGGCCAACGAGCGGCATAGGTCGGCGGCAGGGACCCGGTGCTTCGGACGCGCGAGCACGTTGGCGTAGGAGGCGAGCTGCACCTGCAGGGCAGCGTCCAGACCGAAACGCTCGCAGACAACCCGACGGGCAAAGTCGCCGAGCCCCCTTCGCAGGGACGCGTCGGCGTGCAGGGTGCGCAGGGCCGACGTCAACCGCTCGACGCCTCCTCCGCCCGGACCGATGCCGTACCACCCCTGCTCGAGAAAGGTCGGCAGCGTCTCGGGTGTCAGCAGGCTCCAGAAGCCTGCTTCCCCCTGGACGACCAGGGGTTTGGCGAAGGCCATGCCTCTCAACGCGCTGCTGCCCATGCCGAGGACGACGTCAGCGGACTCGTAAGCGGGTCGGGGGTCCATGAGCGCGCCGGTGAGGGTGACGACGTCGCGGCCCAGGGTGTCGTTGACCGAGGCCGCCGCGGCCTCCAGCTCGGCACGTGCAGGCCCGTCCCCGACAATAAGGAGGCGGACCCGGTCGCCCCGCGCCAGCTGCCCGACCGCAGCAACGGCCTCGAGCAGGCCCTCCCGCTTGAGCTCCTGCGCCAGGCGAGACACCACGACGATGTTGAGGTCCTCCGGGGTCAGGCCCCACCGGCTCCGGAACTCCCCGGTCGGCACCGAGCCCGGAGCGTTCTCACGAGTGTCGATCGGTGGCTCGAGGAGGCGGACGTTGCTGCGGCGCGCAGCCAGGCAGACGCGCTCGATCTGGCGGGTACCCACGATCAGGGGCAGGGTCCGGGGCAGGAAGTCGGCCACCCCCATGGACATCACCGTGCTGACCACGGGCGTCCCCAGCGCAAGTCCCGGTCCAAGGAGTGCCTCCATGCTGGGTGGCCACTCGTAGGCGTGGACGAGGTCGAAGCGGCGGGCACGCACCTCGTCGACCAGTGCCCGGGCCACGACCGCGGAAGGGCGACGGCCGGGCGGAGGGGCCTCGCGGAAGGCGAGGCCGAGCTCCTCGATGCGGTCGTTGAGCGGTCCGGGGACTCCGAAGACGGTGACCTCGTGTCCTGCACCGGCCACGGCGGCCGCGAGGTCGACGGCGTTGATCTGGCTCCCGCCGATCTCGAGGTCGTGCGGGTAGACGAGGACGTGCATCAGAGCGCCGCCTCGACTGACGCGGCGGCGCCCCGGTGGCGGGCCGGCGCCCCGTACCAGACCTCACCCGCCGGCACGGAGCGCGTCACCAGCGAGCCCATGCCGACCAGCGACCAGGCACCGATCTCGAGCTGCTCGCGCACTCTTGCGCCGGAACCGACGTAGGCCCCCCGGTGCACGCGCACGCCCCCGCCGAGGAGCGCGCCCCCCGCCAGCGTGGCGAAGTCCTCGAGGACGACGTCATGGGTGATCAGGCAGTGAGGCATCACCGCCACGTGGCGACCGACCGTCGATCCGCCCGTGGCGACCACACCGGCGAGCAGCATCGACCCCTCCGCGACCGTGACGCTCTCGGCGATGCTGGCCGCAGGATGGATCAGGGTCGCCCACCGCTCTGGCGGCAGCTGCAGTCGGGTGCTGATCCTCCATCGGCTGCCGTAGTCACCCGGTCGTCCGGTGGCGACCACGACGAGGGCGTCGCTCACGCTCTGCGCCAGCTCGACCGGACCGAGCACCTCGAGCCCGTCCACGTCCCTGCCATGCGTGGCAGGGTCGTCATCGAGGTGCCCGAGCAGCTCGAAGGTCGGCTGCACCCGGTTGATGGCCCGGGCGACCTGTACGACCTCGCGAGCGAACCCGCCAGCACCGACGACGAGCAGCCCCCGCCGGGTGGTCATGAGCGGACCCCGGCCCGGAGCCCGGCGCCACGTCGGGGACCGGTCCCGGAAAGTCCAGCAGCAGCAAGGACCTGCTCGGCGGTCCGGCTCCAGCTGTACCTGGACGCGAGCTCACGACGTCGCGCTCGCAGGGCCGGGTCCCCTGACTGCGCCGTGGCTGCGTGAACAGCGTCGACAAACTGCTGTGGGCCGGTAGCCAACCGGACGAGGTCGGTGGCCAGGGAACGCGATGCGGGCAGGTCGGTGGAGACCACCGGGAGGCCCGCGGCGAGGTACTCCAGCGTCTTGAGTGGGAAACTGGCTCGGTTGAAAGGCGTATCCCGGTAGGGCGTGAGCCCCACGTCCATGCCGCGGTAGTACGCCGGTAGGTCCCCCTGGTCGAGGTGCCCGGTCGCATGGACGTTGGGCATCGCCAGCAGCCGCTCCAGCCCGGCGAGCCGCCCCGACCTGGTGACCGGCCCGACGAGGAGCAGCGAGGTGCCGCTGGCGGCGACCGCTTCGAGCAGATCCACGTCGATCCGGTCGTTGAGGTGTCCGACGAGGCCGGCGATCGGCCTGGCCAGCGGGGTCCGGGCAGTGGTGCGGCCGCTACTGGACAGGGCGACGTTGACCCCGTTGGGGATGGTGACAGGCGGCCTGCCGGCCCCGGACCAACGGGCCCGAAGGACCTCGGAGACAGCGATGACGACGTCCGCCCGGGCCAGCTGGCGGCGCTCAGCGCGCCGGCTCCAGGCCGGGGACATGCCCATAAGCTGGGCACCGGCGACGTAGTCATCGGTCCCGTAGAACACGCGGACCGCGCCAGGGCACGCGTCGAGTGCGTCGTCGAGACCCGCGACGAGGACCACGGCGGCCCGCCGCTGCAATCTCGACAGTGCCTTGCGGATGGCGGCACGTCGCTGCGCCGCGGCCACCCTCCGGGTGACCGGTCGGGTCATGCCAGGCACCCCGACGGGCGAGAGCAGCCAGAGCTCGTCGTCGAGAGCGCGGAGCGTGGTCGCCGGAACGCGTGAGGCGCCGCCGGTCCGGGCCGCGGAGCGGGACGGGTCGACCCAGAGCAGTGGCCAGCGCCGGGCCAGTTCCACGGCGAGCTGTCGCTCCGACGAGGGCATCCCCGACCATGGCGTGCCGGCGACCACGACGACGACCTCGTCGACGTCCCGGTCACTCACGCCGTGCCGTTCGCCGTCGTGCCGGCCACGTACCAGTGTCACCAGCGGCCCGCGGCCTTGATCAGCACGTGCACGACGCGGTCCTGGTCCGACTCCGTCAGGTCGTGGAACAGCGGCAGGATGAGCGACTGCTCGGTGAGCTGCTCGGTGACGGGCAGGTCGGTGTGCGGGTGCCCGGCGTACGCCGGCTGTAGGTGGGCCGCCATGATGCCCCGGCGGCAGGAGATGCCGGCCTCCTGCATGAGCTCGAGCAGCCGGTTGCGCGACACCGGGAAGTCGTCGGGGAGCAGCACCCAAAACGACTGGTAGTTGGTGGTGCCGTGCTCCGGGTCGCGGGCGACGACGAGCCCGGGGACGCCGCTGAGCTGGGCCTGGTAGCGCGCGGCGAGCTCTCGACGATGGGCGATGACGGCGTCGAGGCGGCCGAGCTGGACCAGGCCGACCGCGGCCTGGATATCGGTCAGGCGGTAGTTGAAGCCGGTCTCGACGTAGCTCTCGAGGACGGCGCCGCCGAGGGCGTGCCGGTCGGCCGCGCTGACGTTCATCCCGTGCTCGCGTAGGCGGCGCAGGCGCTTGGCTGACTCCTCGTCCTGCACGGTCAGCATGCCGCCCTCGCCCGTCGTGAGGAGCTTGCGCGGGTGGAAAGACCAGGCGGCGAGCGGGCTCCCCGCGCCGACCGGTCGGCCCCGGTAGGTCGAGCCCGCGGCACAGGCGGCATCCTCGAGGACGGGCAGGCCGAGCGGGTCGCACAGGGAACGCAGGTCGTCGAGGTCGGCCGGCACGCCCGCCTGGTGCACGACCAGCACCGCCCGGGTCGCGCCGGTGCGCACGGCGTCGACGGTCTTGGCCGTGAGGTTGCCGGTCTGCAGGTCGACGTCGGCGAAGACCGGGGTCGCGCCGGTGTAGCGCACGGCATTGGCGGTGGCGATGAACGACAGCGAGGGCACGACGACCTCGTCGCCACGGCCGATGCCGTGCAGGACGAGGGCCAGGTGCAGGGCCGCAGTGCAGGAGGAGACGGCCACGCCGTGGTCGGCCTGCACGTGCTTGGCGAACGCGCGCTCGAAGGCAGCGACCCGCGGGCCTTGGGCCACCCAGCCTGACAGGACGGCCTCGGCGGCGGCCGCCGCCTCCTCGGCACCGAGGAACGGGCGCATGACGGGGACGGTGCTCATGCGTCGTCCCGGTCCGTGGACCACCAGTCGACGAGCCGCCGCAAGCCCTCGTCCAGTCCGATCTCCGCCTTCCAGCCCAGCCGCTCCCTCGCCAGGGTGGTGTCGGCGAGGCGGCGCGTGACACCGTTCACGGCCCGGGCCGGGCCGAACTCCACGGGCAGGTCCGAACGACCCATGACCTGCACGAGGGCCTGTGCCAACTCGAGCAGGCTCGTCTCCGTACCGGACGCGATGTTGAAGACCTCGTCGGTCACGTCCGCCTCGGCAGCAAGAAGGTTCGCCCGGGCGATGTCGTCGGTGTAGACGAAGTCCATGGTCTGGAGGCCGTCGCCCAGCACGAGCGGCGAGCGCCCCTCGACGATGCGCTCCATCCAGCGCACCAGCACCTCCGTGTACACGCCGTGGACGTCCATCCGCGGTCCGTACACGTTGAAGTAGCGAAGCGCGACCGTGTCGAGGCCGTACATCGTCTGGAAGCTGCGCAGCAGTCCCTCGTTGAAGATTTTCGCTGCTCCGTACAGCGTGTCGTTGTTGTACGGGTGGTGCCGCTCGGTCGTCGGGAAGGACTCGGCCAACCCGTAGACCGAGGCGGACGACGACGCGACCACCTTGCGGACGCGTGCGGCCACCGCCGCCTCGAGGACGTTGAACGTCCCGTCCGCCAGGACCTCGAGCGCGAGGCGCGGCTCCTCGGCGCACTGGGTGATTCGGATGGCGGCGAGGTGGAAGACCACGTCGCAGCCCGCACTGACCCGCCCGAGCAGGTCGCGGTCGCGGATGTCGCCCTCGACCAGCTCGACCGTCCCGGAGGACAGCGCTGCAGCGAGGTTGGCCTCCCGCCCGCGGACGAGGTTGTCAAGCACCAGCACCCGTCGGGCACCGGCGCGGACCAGCTGGTCGCAGACCGTCGAGCCGATCGTTCCGGCGCCGCCCGTGACAAGGATGGTCGCGCCCTCCAGCCGTACGCCGCTCATCGCGCGCTCCGCAGGGGCACGACCGCGCCCTTGTACTCGAGGCTCCTGGACGCGGCGTCCAGCACGTCCAGCACCCGCAGCCCGGAGCGCCCGTCGGTCAGCGGCGCCCGGTGCTCGGTGATGGCGGCGGCGAACTCACTCGTCACGCCGCGCAGGGCCTCACGCTCGGGCAGCGCCGGCGCCACCATGTCCCCGGACCGGTAGGAGACCATGACGTCCCGCTTCCGGTCCGGCGCGTTCACTGACAGGTCGTCGAGCTCGACGCCCCGGTCGTAGACCGAGATGCGCTGCGACGGGTTGAGGTCGTCCCAGATCAGGGTGCGCTTCGAGCCGCCCACGATGGTGGTGCGGATCTTGGTGGGGCTCAGCCAGTTCACGTGCGCGTGCGCGATCGCCCCCTCGGGCAGGTGCAGCGTGAGGTAGCCGATGCACGCCCGGCCGGCCCCGACCGGGTCGGCGCCCTGGGCCGCGACGGCCACCGGGCGGCAGCCGCCCGGCAGGACGAAATCCAGGATCGAGAGGTCGTGCGGTGCGAGGTCCCACAGGACGTCGATGTCCGGCTGCACGAGCCCCAGGTTGATGCGGACCGAGTCGACGTACTGCACGTCGCCGAGGTAGCCGGTGGACACGAGGTCCCGGATCTTTTGCACTGCGGGGGTGTAGCAGTAGGTGTGGTCGCACATCAGGCGCAGGTCGAGCCGGTCGGCGAGCTCGACGAGCTCGACACCCTCCTCGTACGTCGCGGCCAGTGGCTTCTCCACGAGCACGTGCTTGCCAGCCTCGAGGGCCTGCTTCGCCACCCGGAGGTGCGTTCGCGCGGGGGTGGCTACGGCGACGGCATGGACCTCCGGGTCGGCAAGGACATCCTCGAGGGAGCCGCTGGCTCGTACCGTGCTGTAGGGACCGAGGACCCGCCGGGCGCGCTCCTCGTCGAGGTCGCACAGCCACCTCAGGCGGAACTCGGGGGACGCCTGCAGGTTGCGGACCAGGTTCGGTCCCCAGTAGCCGGCTCCGATGACCGCGATGCCGATCGGTGTCACGTGCTCCCTCTCGTTCGGCCACGCGTCACTGGAAGATCACGTCGACGAAGTAGTTGGTGTTGTTGTAGGTGTTAGTGGGCAACCCTCCGGCGCCGTACGCGTACGCGTCGTTGTTCGACGTGGCGTGCAGCGGCGGCGCGTTCCGACCGGCTGCGAAGTCTGCCGAGGTGTAGGAGTAGTTGCCGTTCGGCGCGAGGTACGAGGCCGTGTAGACCGTTCCCGCCGTGATGCTGACCGGGCTGGCGAATGTCAGCGTCTGCCAGCCGCTCGCGCTCTCGCTGCTGAAGGCACCGGTTGCCAGCACCGCCGATGCCGGGGACCAAAGCGTTCCCGTGTGGGTGCCGGTGTTGCCGGCACCCTTGTAGAAGCGGATCCCGCGCACCTGGCCGTCCCGGTCAGCGCTGAAGCGCAGGCCGAGCTCGACCGAGCTGGTGTCGCCGGACGACGACACGGCTGGGGTGGCCGAGCCCAGGAGCGTGCTGGCTGCCACGATCGTGAAGGTCCACGTCGCCGGCTGGGCCAGCAGGTTGCCAGCCAGGTCGGCCGCCTGCACGCTCGCCGTGTAGCTGACGCCCGCCGTCAGGGGCGCCGACGGGGTGAACGTGGCCGTCCGGGAGGCGGCGTCGTAGCTGGTGGATCCTGCGACAGCACTGCCGCCCGCCGACATCGTCATCACCAGCGAGGTCGGGTCGATCGGCTTGCTGAAGTCCGCGGCGGCGACGCTCCCGACGAGCGCACCGATGCCGCTCGGGGCCACCGACGTCAGCCGCGGCGGCGTGGTGTCGGCCGTCGGCAGGGCGACGTCGACGTCGACGCCGTAGCTCGCCGCGCCATACGTCTGGCTCGGGAAGGCGGACGTGCCGCCGCTGTAGACGCCGTTGGGCGTCGCGGGGCTGGACGCGGGTGCGTGCAGCGGGCTGGCGTCCAGCGCCGTGCCGAACAGGCCGCTGTCGTAGGCGTAGTGGCCGGTGTCCGTGTGGTAGGAGGCGACATACGAGACCCCTGCGGTGACCGGCACGGGGGCGTCGAACAGCAGGCTCTGCCAGCCAGTCGCGGTCTCGCCGGTGAACGTGCCGGTGGCGAGCCGTTGACCGGTCGTCGTCCAGAGCGAGCCGGTGTGGGTACCCGTGTTGCCGGTGCCCTTGTAGAAGCGCACGCCCCGCACGACGGCGGACTGGTCAGACGTGAAGCGCACGCCGAGCTCGTAGGCGGCGCTGTCGGCGCTCGAGGCGTTGGCCGGCGGGATCGTGGCCGGGAACAGCGTGCAGGGGCACGCCCTCGGTGTCGGGGTCGTGAAAGTCCAGGAGTACGGGGCGGTCATCGCGACCCCCGTCGTCGAGGTGGCCCGGGTTGTGACGGTGTACGAGGTCGACAGCTGCAGCGGCGAGGTCGGCTGGAAGGACGCCGTGCGGCTGCTGTCGTCGTACGTGACCGTGCCGTTGACTGCGGACCCCGCGACTGTTGTTGCGGTCATGACGATCGAAGAGGCCGTGACTGACTGGTCGAACACGGCACTGAGGGGAGCGTTCGTGGCACCGGTGCTGGTGCCGGACGCTGGCGAGGTGCCCAGCACCGTCGGTGCGGAGGCCACCGGTGGCACCGTCTGGAAGACCGCGTCGACCCAGTAGTTGCCCGAGCCGAAGCTCGAGTTCGGAAAGGTCCTCCCCGAGGCGTACGCGTAGACGCCATTGCCGCCGTCGGCGCCGTCACGCAGGGCGGTCAGCGGGCCGTACGTCGTGCCGGCCGCGGCGAAGTACCCGGAGTTGGCGGCATAGAAGCCGACGTTGGTGTGGTAGCTCGCGACGTACGTCGTGCCCGCGGTCACCGCGACCGCCGGTGTGAACTGCACCTGCTGCCAGCCGGCCGAGGTCTCCGCACTGAACTGCGCCGTGGCCAGCAGTGTGCCGGTGGCGCTCCACAGCTCGCCGGTGTGGATACCGGTGTTCTGCGCACCCTTGAAGAAGCGGACGCCTGCGATGTAGCCGTTGGCGCTGGCGCGGAGCTTGACACCGAACTCCGCGGCGCCCGGGTCATTGGTGCTCGCCACGGCCGGTTGCTGCTGGTCGCCCCAGACCGTGCACGGGCAGTTGCCCGGGGCCGCCTGCGACGCCCCTGTGCGGAAGGACCATGTCGCCGGTGCCGCCATGGCGTGGCCTGCTGTGTCCGAAACCTGGATCGAGGCGGTGTAGGTCGTGCCCGCGGCGAGCGGCGAGGACGGCGTCAGCGATGCGCCCGTCACGCCCTGGGTCAGCACCACCCGGGCGGGCATGGTGGCGCCTGCGGCCGAGGTGAGCGAGAAGGAGACGGCGGCGATCGGCTTGTTGAAGCTCGCCGTGACCGTGGTCGACAGCGGGAGAGAGCTGGACCGGTCGACCGGCGTGGCTTTGAGCAGGGTCGGCGCGCCGGCGTCGGTGGACGTGTCTCCGTTGAACGTGAAGTCGACGCCGTAGCTCGTCGATCCGAAGGTGTCCGTCGGGAACCCGCTGGCTCCGCCGTGGAAGACGCCGTTGGACCCGGCCGCGCCGTCGGCAGGTGCGAGCAGCGGTGCAACGTAGACCGGCTTGCCGGCCAACGCCGACGGTTCGTCCGCGTAGTGGCCGGCGTCGGTGTGGTAAGACGCGACGTAGGTCGTGTTGGCGATGACGGCGACCGGGCTAGCGAACGTCAGGGTCTGCCAGCCGGAGGCGCTCTCGGCCGTGAAGGTCCCGGTCGCGAGCAGCTGTCCGGTGTTGCTCCAGAGCGAGCCGGTGTGGGTGCCGGTGTTGGCGGCGCTCTTGTAGAACCGGACCCCGGTGACCGTCCCCGAGATCGTGGGCTGGATCCGCAGGCCGAGCTCGTACGCCTGGGCGTCCCCGCTGTCCTGCGTGGCCGGGACGGTGGCGCTGTAGAGCGTGCAGGGACACGTGCGCGCGCTGACCGCGAGTGAGGTCGACGTCGGGGTGACCTGGCGGTTGAGGCTGTCGTCCGACGCCCGGACCTGCAGCGGGAAGCTGCCTGGAGCGGTCGGCGTGTACGTGTAGCTCCAGGAGGTGGACGTCCCTGCGACGACACCCGCCGCCGGGTGCCAGCTGGCGCCGCTGTCGAGCGACACCTCCACGCCGGCGACGACGCCGCCGCTGTCGGTGGCGGTGCCCTTGATCTGGTAAGGCGTCCCGACGACCGGGGCCGGGCCCGCGGTGATGCTGCTGGTGGGGCTGACGATGTCGGCAGAGGCCGAGGCAGCGACCAGGGCGGTCATCTGGGTGCGCGGCCGGATGCGCATGTCGGCGAACAGGTTCACCGTCGCTTGCTGCATGTTGCGGTCCTCGGTGCTGGCTGGGCCGTCGTGCACCGCGCTCAGCCCAAAGGCCCACTGGACGGTGCCGGCGCCGAACACCAGGGCGCCGCTGGGCGCGCGGTAGAGCGTGAGGTGGTGGGTCAGCGTTCGCGGAGCCGTCGTGGACCCCTCGTCGACCAGGGCGTTCTGTACGGCCTGGTCCTGGCCCGAGAGGTAGATCAGGCCCTGCGGGCGGGCACTGTCGTCGGGGGAGACGTCGAACTCGTAGCCGAGCGTGTTGGCCGACAGGGTCGTCACCGTGCCGGGCGCGGTCGAGGCCGCTGCCGTGTCACGCCAGAAGCGCAGCTTGGCGTAGTCCGAGGCGACCTTCAGCGAGAAGTTGGTCGGCGGGTCGGAGCCGTAAATCGTCCCGGTCAGGGCGTTCTCCGGGCGGCCGCCGTCGGCGGGCGGACTCCAGCGAGGGTCACGCCAGGTCCCGGTCCAGGTCGACGGGTACTGCGGGTCCTGCGGGGTC
The DNA here is from genome assembly GCA_046593925.1 of Mycobacteriales bacterium. Classification (GTDB taxonomy): domain Bacteria; phylum Actinomycetota; class Actinomycetes; order Mycobacteriales; family SCTD01; genus JAYVYM01. The sequence goes on along the minus strand of JBKJQN010000001.1, from coordinate 16,979 downwards.
GTGAAGTGCGTGTCCTTGTAGGTCACGAGCGTGCGGAACCCGGTCGCACTGGCGTCCGTACTCGGCTCCCAGCGGGTCTTCCAGAAGACCTCGTTGCCGCTGAAGAAGGTAAGATTGACGCCGGCGTCGCGCGCGGCCTCGACCGCCGTGCGCTGGTCGCCGGACCAGTACTCGTCGTGCCCCACCGACAGGAACGCCTTGTGGTTCTTGATGAGCGCGCCGCTCCTCGCCGAGTCGACCCCGGTCGTGTAGCTGACGTCGTAGCCGTTGCGCTCGAGGAAGCTGATCATCGGGAACTCGTTCGCGAGCAGCCAGTCGTGCCCGTCCGTGATCCCCCTCGTGTTGAAGGGCCGGTTGTACGACACCTTGTAGGCGGCCTTGTACGTGCTCGGGTTGCCGGGCGGGCAGGCGACCGTGCACGAGTACAGGCTGTTGCCGCCGTAGTTGTTGTACGCCTCCCACGTCTCGTCGGAGGTCTGGAGGAGAACGTCGGAGTGGCTGGCGTCCGAACGTACGACGAAGGGGATGTGGCTGGCCCCACCGGTGTCGAGGCGGACGAGCTGGGCCAGGTAGAGGCCGGAGACGGCCGTCGGCGGGACCGCCCAGGAGGCGGACTCGGCCCAGTTGCCGCAGTCGATCAGCCCACTCGTGGCGTCGGTGAGGCAGGGCGGCTGCGACTGCGGATAGGCCACAGTCGATGCGAAGCTGGTCACGAGCCGCGCGCCCAGTCCCTGGTAGTAGCCGAGGCGGTAGACGTCGACCCGGTACGCCGACGCGGTGCTCTTGACCTTGAAGCGGACGGTCGTCCCGACGTTGGCGCTGATGTCGGTGGCGAACCCCTGCAGGGTGCTGTCGCCTGACCCGACCACGTCCCACTGCGAGGCGGGTGTGCCGGGCAACTGGTTCTCGCAACCGATGACACCGGTCGTGACCGGGTCGCAGGCCGTGGCTGCCGCCAGGGCCTGGGCCTGGGTCGCGGCAGGGGCCGTCGCGCGGGCCCGCATCCCTGCGGTCGTAGGTGTCCAGCCGGGCAGGTGGGTCGTGCTGTGCGTGCTCGGGACCTCGTCGTCGTGGCTCGGGGCACCGGCGGTGGGGTGTCGGCTCGCTGCCGTTGCCGGCACCCGCGGCGCTGCACCAGCGGCGCGCCCGTCGGCGGGCTTCGCCACCGGGTGCGGCCGGTCAGCCGGGTTCGTTGCGGCGTGCACCGTCTTCGCCGGTACTCCGGGGGCAGGCAGCGCGCTCGGGCCCTGGGTCGGCAGGAAGGCGGTCAGCAGGAGGACGGATACCCCGAGGACGCAGGTGCGTCGTCCGGACCCTGAGCTACGCCGTCGACCGGGCTGCTGCTGCCGTGCGGCGGGCCGCTGCATGTGCGACTGCTCCTCGGGGGACGTGAAACGTGGACGGCCCATCTCACGATAGGCAGCAGACGCGCCCAGCGGCTCGGACGGCGGGGTCAGTCCGGACTACGCCGAGTGCGGGAGGCGCGGCGTCACGAGGAGCCGCGCGCTGGCGGCAGATCCGCCGTAAGGCCGGCGCGACGGGCCACGAAGACCGCTTCCAGCGAAGAGTGCACGCCGAGCTTGGCCAGCGTGCGACGGCGGTGGGTTCGCACGGTGTTCGGCGACAGGTAGAGCCGAGCGGCGATGTCGCCCTGGCCCAGCCCCGCCACCATGCAGCGCAGCACATCGAGCTCCCGGGCCGTCAGCAGGTCGAGCGTGCTCGGCGCCGGCTCGCCGTGCAGGGCCAGCAGGTGCGCGAAAACGCCTGCGAGCAGCGCGCCCGGCAGCCAGGTCTGGCCGGCCGCCGTGCAGCGCAGTGCTTCGAGCAGCACCTCGATGCTGCTCTCCTTGGGGACCCAGGCGCACGCGCCCGCCCGCAGGGCGCGAACGATGACGGCCGGGTCGTCGGTGCTCCCCAGGGCGACGACCAGCGGTGCCCGGTCCAGGGCCCGCAGCTGCGCGGCCAGGGTGTCGGCAGCGCCATCCTCGAGGTCCCAGTCGATCAGGCACGTGCCGATGTCCCTTGCCGGCACGAGGACGAGGGCCCGCAGCGGTCGGCGGACGGAGGCGACGACCTCCAGACCGTCCTCGCGGGCCAGCCGGTGGGCGAGGGCCTCACCGAACGCAGCCTGGTCGTGGACCACGAGCAGGCTTGAACGGTCCGACGTCCCCTGCCGCCCAGGGCGAGCCGCGGCGGTGAGCACGTCAGCCGACCTGGGACTCGCCCAGACCGTGCTCCACGGCGTAAGCGGTCGCCTCGAGCTGGGAGTGGACGCCCAACTTGACGAGGATGTTTTGCACGTGGGTGCGCACAGTGCTGTACGAGACCTTCATCTGGCTCGCCATGGCCGGGCCCGACTGCCCGTTGACCATGCGGCTGAGGACCTCCCGCTCCCGTGAGGTGAGCGTGTGCAGCAGCGAGGTACGGCGGCCCGTCGACCTGTCCTGCCGCAACACACCGGCGTCGAAGGCGAGCAGGCCGGACGCGACCTGGTCGAGGGCGCGCACGACGTGGTCGAGCGGCTCGTCCTTCTTGAGGAAGCCCCGGGCGCCAGCGACGACGGCCGCTCGGGCACCCGCAGCGTCCGACCGGCCGGTCAGCATGAGGATTTTGGTTTCCGGTGACACGTCGAGCACGCCGCGGACCCCGGCTGCTCCGACGTCCCCCGCAGGGAAGCCGCGGTCCATCGTGCACACGTCCGGGTGCTCCCTGCCCGCGACGACGACCGCCTCTCCTGGCTCGGCGGTCACGAACACGGTGTCCCCGCGCCCGGTCAGGACGTGGGCCAGGGACTCGGTGAACAGCAGGTGGTCGTCGCACAGCAGCACGATCACGCCATCCGCTCCGCACCGCCGAGCGGGATAAGCACTCGGACGCGCACGCCGCCGAGGTCGCTGGGCCCGCTCTCGATCCACCCGCCGTGCCGTTCGGCGATGCCCGTCGCGATCAGCAGGCCCAGCCCTGTCGAACGCTCGGCCGTGGGGGTGCCGGCACCTGAGTCGTGAACCTCGAGGACGGCGTACCGAAGCTGTGTTCCCACGCAAACCCGGACGAGACCGCGACTTCCTGCTGCCCGTCGTGCATTCGCGAGCAGGTTGACGAGCAGGCGACGTAGCTGGACCGCATCGGCCTCGATGACGACCCTCCTGTCGAGCACGGCCTCGACAGGTGTCCAGTCCACGACGTCCACGGCCGAGCACGTCTCCGAGGCTAGGTCGCCGAGGTCGACCGGAACTCTGCATTCAGGTGAGAACGAGGCCGCCACGAGCTCCGACAGCTGATGGAGCTGCCGCCGCAGGAGAGCGAGCCGGTCGGCCCCGTCCGCGGAGAGCCCCCCCTCGACCGCCAGGGTGACGGCAAGCGCTGCTGCCACGGCGATCGGCTGCCTCAGGTCGTGGCACAACTCGCGGACCTGGTTCGACGGGTCTGTCCACACCGACGCTGACGCGGTCCTGCGGCGGTCCTCGGAGAACAGGTCCCTGCGCTCCAGGGCCATCTCGAGGTCGAAGCGGTCGATGAAGACGTCGAACCCGGCACTTCGGCGCGTCAGCTCGTCCTGTGCCAACTAATTCCTCCGGAACACACCTGCGTCTGATAAGACCCTACTGTCTCATCCGGATGCCGGGTGGGCTATCTGGAGGAATCCGTCTCGAGTGAACACCTGTGCGGTGATCAGTCGCCGGCAGTCGCCGACGATTGCTGATCTTGAGCCGGACGTCGGCCGGACCGGGGACGCGCCCCTCAGCGGTCGCGCGGGGCCGTTTCAGCGGTTCGGCGCAACCGTCCCCGGCGTTGCCGAGAGCCTCTGGAGCTGCATCAGCAGGTCCAGTCGCTCGCCGGTGTCGAGCGACTGCGCGAACCGAGACACCAGAGCGTCGAGCTGGCGCTGCGCGTAGACCGGGTCCATGGGCGCCGCTACGGGGAGGGCGGCGCGCGGGCTCGGGCTCGCCGGACTCGCGGCCTCAAAGGCGGGGTACCGCGGTCCGGCTGCCAGGCATCGCTGATCGCGAGGACGGCGACTGTCGGGCCGACGACCAGCACGCCGAGCAGCAGCCCGAAGCAGGTCAGGCACACTTCCAGCAGACGCCCCCCGTCCCGACGCCGTCCTGCAGGTCAGCGCGCCCGCAGCGCCCCGAGCCGCGTGGCGTCCAGCCCGGGGGAAATACTGGCTCCGATGGACTGTCAAGGCGTCTAAGCAAGATCTTCTGCCCGCTCAGCGGGCTGTCGTGCCCACTAGAGCTCGCGGGCGACGCGTCGCTTCAGGCAGCGGATGATCTCGGGCTTGGACGGGCCCTCGCTGGTGCGGCGCGCAGCGTAGGCGCGAGTGCGCACGTCGTAGCGCAGGCGTCCCAGCACGACGATGTAGAGCGCGTTGTTGGCCGCCCGGCCGCCGCCGCGGTTGAGACGGTGACGGTGGGTCCGTTCGCTGCTTGCCGGGATCGGCGCGACGCCATCTCGCGGATGTCCTTCTCGTTGCGGTGGACCGATCCCTAGACAAGATCGATTCTCCCGCAGCAGAAGGGGCATTCCGTCGTTACGACCCGCTCCACGCCCAAGGTCCGACGGTGGATCCAGGCTAAGCGGGGCGTCGTGCAGCCCGGGCCGCCGCCGTGACCGTCCGGCTGCCCGCCGCCCGGCCTGACCGGTCGTGATGGGTGTGAACGGGCTGCTGCCGGAGCCGGCCGGCGAGGAATGAGCGTCGCCCCTCATCGCGAACGCGGCCAGGGCACGAGTCCGGTCGTTGGACCGGGCCACCGGCCGTAGCCCTGGGCAGTGCGGTCCGCCGCGGCAGGCGGGACTTGCGACACCAGGTAGGCAGCCATCACCTGGCCATGACGTGCTGCTATCCATCATCGACGGACAACCTGTCGGGGCGTTCGTAACCCGCCCTCGAAACGGCTGCCCGCGCCGCCGTCAGCCAGCTCGTGAGCTGGCTGTGGGGAGCCGTGGCGTAGCTGCTACGCAGGACCGCCAGGTGGCGGGCCTTGGTCACCACGCCGACAACGCCGCTGGTCCTCACGGGACGGTGGTGCCGGCCGCTGTCGGGATCACCCTGCTCGGGGTGGGTTAGCGTCGGGCTCTGGCTCCGCGCTGTGCGCGGGTTCCTGCTGGTCTCGGCGGCGCGGCCGCGCCAAGCAGGTCGAGGGACCTTCGGCCCTGGTGGTGGGCGGTGGACCGGCACACCTTCGACATATGACGCGAGCACTAGGACATCCGGGCGACGTCGATGTTGCGCAGGCCGTAACACCGCGCACCGTGGAGTTGCCGGGCTCTGGTGGTGTGACGCTGGATGGGTTGCACGTCGTTCTCGGCACTGGGCAGGTCGGTGCCGCGCTCGCAGCCCGGCTGGCCGGGTTGGGGTTGGCTGTCCGCGCGGTGTCGCGACATGCCCCGGCGGCCCTGCCCGACGGCGTCGACTCGCGGCCTGCCGACCTCAGTGACCGTGAGGCAGCCATGCACGCGGCCAACGGGGCTGCCGTGATCTATCAGTGTCTGAACGCCCCGTACACGCAGTGGCCCCGGTTGTTCCCGCCCTTGCAGCACAACGTCCTGGCTGCCGCTGAGCGCAACGACGCCCTGCTGGTCAGTTTGGAGAACGTCTACGGCTACGGCCCGACCGGCGGTACCCCGATGACTGAGGGCCTGCCTTTGGCGGCCACGACATCTAAGGGCCGGGCCCGGGCCGCGATGACCTCTGAGCTGTTCGCTGCCTCGCAGGCCGGCCGGGTTCGGATTGCCATCGGACGGGCCTCGGACTTCTTCGGCGCCGGCGTCACCGAGTCCACCCTCGGTGAGCGCGTGTTCGCCCACGCCTTGGCCGGTAAGCGCGCGGACTTCCTGGGCAACCCCGACCGTCTGCACACCTACAGCTACGTGCCGGACATCGCGACCGGTCTGCTGACGCTCGGCACCGACGAGCGAGCCGTCGGCGAGGTCTGGCACCTACCGGGTCCGGAGACCGTCACCACCCGGGCGCTGCTCGAGCTCGTCGCCGCCGAACTCGACCACCCGGTCGGTGTCCGCAACGTGCCCAAAACCCTGCTGCGAACCGTCGGGGTGGTAAGCCCGATGATGCGAGGGCTCGCCGAAATGTCGTATCAGTTCGAGCAGGATTTCGTGCTCGACACCTCGAAGTACCAATCCATGTTCGCCACGGCGGTCACGCCCTTGGCCACCGCTGTGAGCGACACGATCGCCTGGTATCGGGCACAGGGGAAGCTGTCATGACGATCGCCGCCGAGGCAGCAGTCACGCAGATCAGTCCGACCGTGGCGTGGTCGCGGCGGGTCCGCAAGGTCGGCGGCTACATCCAGTTGGCGTTCGCGGCGTTCTGGCTCTTCCGTGGCGGTCTCAGCCTCGGTGGGGGCGTCGGGTCAGCCGTCGCTATGGTCGGGTTGGTCACTTCTGTTGCGGTTCTTGTGTACGGCATCCGGGCGACCACCGGTATCGGCCGAAGGCCCACCGACCCGGCTGCCATGCGCATCGAACGCTCGGTGACCGCGGCGACAGTCATCGAGCTGGTCGCGTCCGTCGCCTTCCCGTTCATCGTCACCGCCATGGGACACACCGACTGGGTGCTGCCTTCCATCGCGATCACCATCGGCCCCCTGCTGCTCTGGCTCGACCACCTGGTTCACATACCCCGCCTCCGGCCGGTCGGCTGGGCCCTGACTGTCGGCCCGGTGCTGCTGGTGGCCGGCATGTCCGGGACCTCGCTGGAGGTCACGACAGGCCTGGCGGCCGGTGTCCTGCTGCTCGGCACCGCCGCCGCGGGCTTCCACGACCTGGACGGGCTGCGCGCGCAGGGACCAGCGCGGGCCTTCGGGCCCAGCCCGATCCCATGACCGGGCAGCCTGTTGGGCTTGGCGTTGCGGCGCTGGCCGGCGGATTGGTTCTACGTCGGCGGTATCTGCGGTGGGGCGCCACCGACGAGGAGGTCCAGGCCGGGCTGCCCGGGGACGAGGAGCTCGGCGCCGCCGACCTGGTCGCGACGCGAGCCATCACCGTCCACGCAGCTCCGCTGGCGGTCTGGCCGTGGCTTGCCCAGATGGGCCAGGGCCGCGGCGGTCTATACAGCTATGACCGGCTGGAGAACCTCGTCGGGTGCGACATCCACAGCGCGGAACGCGTCATGACGCAATGGCAGCACATCGAGGTCGGGGACGACGTCCGCCTCGCGCCGACACTGGCGCTGCGCGTCACACGGGTGGATCCCGGCCGAGTCCTGGTCCTGCGCGGCGGGGTCCCGATAGGCGACATGGCGGCGCCGTACGACTTCACATGGGCGTTCGTTATTTGCAAGGGACCTGCCGACACGACCCGGCTCGTGGTGCGGGAAAGGTACCGTTATGCGAACCGGTGGGTGACGTTGCTCGTGGAGCCGGTCGAGTTGATCAGCACCCTCATGAGCCAGAAGATGCTGCGGGGCATCCGTGATCGAGCCGAGGGCCGGCGCGGTCCGCTCCGCGCAGCCGCTCCGGGGCCGGGTTCTCCCGACCGTGCCCCGAGCAGCAGCAACGTAGGGGTCTAATCCACAACGCAACAATATGCAGCAGTTAAAGCGCATGGGTAGGTCGATCCTCCGGACTTTGTGCTCTACGCCGGTGAAAAGCCGCCCGCATGCTTTCCCTAGCGCGCCGTACCGGCCCGACGTCATCGAGAGGGTTTCCCGTGCCAGCTATCCAGCAGCTTCCTGTCCAGCCCGGTGGCGCCTCCGCACCGACCTTCGCCGCCCACGGCGAGGGCCTCACCAAGGTTTTTGGCCAGGGGGACACGCGCGTGGTCGCTCTCGACCACGTCGATGTGGCTTTCCCCGCGCAGGGCTTCACCGCCATCATGGGGCCGTCCGGTTCCGGTAAGTCGACGCTGATGCACTGCATGGCCGGCCTGGATGAGCTCACCGAAGGCCGCACCTGGATAGGCGACACGGAGCTCAGTGGGCTCGATGACCGGCACCTGACGGCGGTCCGCCGCGACCAGGTGGGGTTCGTCTTCCAGACCTTTAACCTGTTGCCGACGCTGACGGCGCTGGAGAACATCACGCTCCCGCTGGACATCGCCGGGCGCCGACCGGATCCGGCGTGGCTCGACACGGTGATCGATGCGCTCGGGTTGCGGCCACGGCTGGCGCACCGGCCGGCCGAGCTGTCCGGGGGCCAGCAGCAGCGCGTGGCCTGCGCCCGGGCGCTGACCAGCCGGCCTGCGATCATCTTCGCCGATGAGCCCACCGGCAACCTGGACCGCAGGAGCGGCGCCGACGTGCTGACGTTCCTGCGCCGGTCCGTCCGTGAGCTGGGCCAGACCGTGGTGATGGTCACCCACGACCCGAGCGCGGCCGCGTACGCCGACCGCGTCCTGTTCCTGGCCGACGGCCGCCTCGTCGACGAGATGACCAACCCGACGGCAGACCGGGTGCTCGAGCACATGAAGGTGCTCGACGCCGACCAGCGGCACGGTGCCCGAGCGGACGCCTGAGATGTGGCGCACCACGCTGCGCAGCCTGCTGTCCCACAAGCTGCGGATGGCCCTGTCGGCGCTGGCGATCGTGCTCGGCGTCGCCTTTATCGCCGGCACGCTGGTCTTCACCGCGACGCTCAGCAAGACGTTCGGTGACCTGTTCGCCGCCACCTCCGCCGACGTCAACGTCGCGCCGAAGGCGGCGTTCGACGTCGGGCTGACCGGCACGGGCGGTCCGGACGGAGCCGCCAGCGTCGAACAGTCCGTCGTGGACACCATCGGTGCGGTCCCGGGCGTCGCGGCCGTGTCCGGCGACGTCCAGACCCAAGGCGTGTACGTGCTGGGCCGCGACGGCAAGGTCCTGGACACCAAGGGCTCCCCGGGCATCGGTGTCAGCTGGAACCCCGAGCCCACGCTCAACCCGGCCAGCTTGATCGACGGCCGCGCCCCGGCACGCGATGGAGAGGTCGCGCTCGACAGCGCCACGGTGGTCAAGACCGGTTACCGGCTCGGTGACATCGTCCCGCTGCTCACGCCCGGACCTCGGGTCTCGACCCGCCTGGTCGGCGTCTTCCGGTTCGGCAGCAGCGGTGGGCTGGCCGGTGCCTCCCTCGCGGCCTTCGACACGGTCACGGCGCAGCGTCTGCTCGGGAAGCCTGGTGGCTTCACCGGCGTCAGCATTGCCGCAGCGAAAGGCGTCAGCGACCTCGATCTGCAGCAACGGGTCCGGCAGGCGATCGGTGGCGGCTACGACGTCAAGACCCGTCAGGAGCAGGCGGACAGCTCCGCGGCGGCAGTCCAGAGCCAGCTGAGCTTCTTTAGCATCATCCTGCTTGTGTTCGCGGGTGTCGCGCTGTTCGTCGGCAGCTTCATCATTCTCAACACGTTCTCGATGCTCGTTGCCCAGCGCAGCAAGGAGCTAGCGCTGCTGCGCGCCCTCGGCGCCAGCCGCTCCCAGGTCACCCGGTCGGTCCTCGCCGAGGCCCTGGTGCTGGGCCTGGTCGGCTCGACCGTTGGCCTCGGCGCAGGGCTCGGCATCGCCGCTGGCCTGCGCGCCCTGTTCGCGACCTTCGGCCTGACCCTGGACGGCAGCCTCGTCTTCGGCGCACGGACCGTCCTGTGGTCCTACGGCGTCGGAGTGCTGGTCACGCTGGTTGCGGCCTACCTGCCGGCGCACCGCGCCGCCCGGACACCTCCGGTCGCCGCCATGCGCGACGACGCCTCCGTGCCGGAAAAGTCGCTGCGCCGCCGCACCTTCGCCGGAGCCGGGCTCTGCATCCTGGGCGCGGCCGCCCTGGTCGCCAGCAACACGACCGACGACGCGAGCACGGCGGCGTCCTGGGTTGGGGTAGGGGCCGCAGCGCTGGTCACCGGGACGATCGTCGTCAGCCCCGCCCTGGCGGTGCCGTTCCTGCGCACCGTGGGGGCCGTGCTTCCCGCCGTGTGGGGCCGCACCGGCCACCTGGCAAGGGAGAACGCGCTGCGCAACCCCAGGCGCACCGCGGCGACGGCGTCAGCGCTGATGATCGGGCTTGCGCTCGTCAGCGCGTTCAGCATCCTCGGGGCCTCCACCAACGCCTCCGTCGACAAGACCATCGGTCAGGGGCTCCGTGCGGACTACGTCATCTCGACAGCGGTGGGCCGGCCCTTCACCCCGGAGGTCGCCCACCGCGTCGCGGCCGTGGACGGCGTCGCCACGGTCATGCAGCACCGCTTCGGCACTGTGCAGGTCGACGGCGGCAAGGTCTTCCTCACCGCGGTCGATGCCGCGGCGCTGGACCAGACCGTCGCGCTGGACTACGTGGCCGGCTCCACGGCCGCCCTGCACGGCACCGGTCTGCTCGTGGACCAGCCGACCGCGGCGGCGCACGGCTGGTCGGTCGGCAGTGCCGTGCACGCCCTGCTCCCGAACGCGACCCGCCTGGACCTGGTCGTCGGCGGCATCTATCGGGCCAACCAGGTCGTCGGCACCCTCGTCGTGCCGCTCGCCACCTACGCCGCCGCCGGCGGGTCGCCGCTGGACCAGTTCGTGTATGTCGACGTCGCGCGCGGTGCGGACACCGCGGCGGTCCGCAACGCCCTGCAGAGCGTCCTCGCGGCGTACCCGGTGGTGGCCTTGAAGGACCAGGTCCAGTTTCGGGACGAGCTCAAGGGCCAGGTCGACCAGCTGCTCCTGCTGATCGACGCCCTTCTGGCGCTATCCGTGCTGATCGCGGTCCTCGGCATCGTCAACACCCTCGCGCTCGCCGTCATCGAACGCACCAGGGAGATCGGGTTGCTGCGCGCGGTCGGCATGAGTCGCGGCCAGCTGCAGCGCATGGTCCGGCTCGAGTCCGTGGTCATCTCGCTCTACGGCGCCACCCTCGGGCTCGTCCTCGGCGTCGCTCTCGGAGTCGCCCTCACCAGATCCCTGTCCGGCCAGGGGATCGAGGTGCTCGCGGTGCCGGTGGGCCGGCTGGCGCTGTTCCTCGTGCTCGCCTCGAGCATCGGAGTCCTGGCCGCGCTCTGGCCGGCCCGCCGCGCAGCCCGACTGCAGATCCTCGCCGCCATCGCCACGACGTGACCGCGGTACGGCCGGACCGTGAGCGCCCGGCCCGCTCCGGGCCTGTCAGCCGATGTGTCAGCCCTGAACCGTGTCGCAGCCAGCGTTAGCCAGCGTCTGCCGCGTCAGCTGGTCCTCGACACCCTCGGCGACCGACCCGGCCAGGAACGCGTCGACTCGGGCCCGCGAGCGAGCCTGCGCAGCGTTGACGTCCGAGTGCGCGACGCGGCCTCCAGCTGCGACAAGCACATGTCCGTCGATCCACTTCCTTGGTTGTGGGATGGCGCGTGTCCGGGTCATGGCGGGCTGGAGCCTGCGCTCGGGGGGCTGTCCCAGTTGTCGTGACCAAAGCGGCGTGTCGCGGTGCTGCTGCGAAGCTGACTTCTCGTACGTCGGCTGGTGAAGCTGGGGTACGTGCGGGTGTCGACCGTCAAGTAGGACTTGGAGCGGGAGGTCGTCGCGCTCCCGGAGGACCGTTTGGCGGGGCGGGGACCTCAGCTTTACGGCTCCGCGTCCTGCGGTCTGGGCTTGCGTCCTGCTGTGAGCGTGCTTTCGCTGGTCAACTCGTCGGTGGCGCTGGGGGAGGCGAGGCCTGCGGTCAGCGTGCTCTTGCTGGTGAGGACGGCTGTGAGCGCTGTCTCGAGCTGTTCGGTGGACGGGACGGCCTCCCGGACCGCGGGTGGCAGGGTGTCGTAGGTGTAGTCGGCGACGGCGAGCGGGGCGTTGGCGAGGGCGTAGCGGACGACGTTGTCGTTGCGGCCGGTGCACAGCAGGATGCCGATGGTGGGGGAGTGCCGGTCGTGGTCGCGGAGGTTCTCGTCGACCCAGGCGACGTAGAAGCCTGGTTGGCCGGTGTGTTGGGGCTGGAAGCGGCCGATCTTGAGTTCGAGGACGACGAAGCGGGATTGGGCCCAGTTGAAGAACAGCAGGTCGATGTAGAAGTCCTCGCCGTCGACCTCGAAGTGGTACTGCCGCCCGACGAAGGCGAAGCCGTGGCCCAGGACGGTGAACAGCAGCCGGCCGACCGGGTCAGCCGGGTCGTGCAAGGACCCGCCGATGTTGAGGCGCACGCCGTGGGCAGTGAACTCGTCGATGATGTCGCGGGCATCGGGCACCGACCGGGCGAGACGGTCGAGCTTGGTCACTACCAGCGTGTCACCGGTACGGCAGGCCGCGAGTGCCTCCCGCAGCCCCGGTCGCTCCCGGTTGGTGCCGCTTAGCCCGTGGTCGACGTAGACCCGATGGGAGTCGACCCCGAGTGCGGTGAGGGCTTGCCGTTGGGCGGTCAGGTCCTGCTCGGCGGTCGACACCCGCGCGTAGCCGATCTTGAGGTCCGTCACCGACTCAGGATGCCGCTTGGGCCCCCTCGAGCGGGACGACACTCCGAACCGGTCTTACGGGACCCCGTTCGGTGCTCGCGGACGGCGTGTCGTCGGACTCCGGGGCAGTGCCGGTCGGGGTTCGGCAACCGGGACGGCGTGCCGAACGGTTCTCGAGACAGTGCGCAAGTCTGGCGCAATGGACGGAGCGCCCAGCGACGCTTGCCGGTCGCCGACCAGGTGGGGCAGTCTTCGCGCATGGTCGTCCTTGGCCGAACGATTCCAGCTCTCCCGGTGCGCGATGTCTCCACCGCGGTCGCATACTTCCGCGATCGGCTCGGCTTCGAGCCGGTCCACGTCGATGACGGCTTCGCTGTCGTGCAGCGCGACGACGCTCGTATCCATCTGTGGCGGGCAGACGACACGGGATGGTCCGTGAGACAGGATCTGCCTCAGCGGCCGATCGCATCTGGCGCTGAGTCGTTCCTGGCGGGAACTGCGAGCTGCCGGATCGAGACCGAAGGCGTCGACGACCTCTACGCCGAGCTTGCGGCGACGAAGGTGCTGCATCCCGTGTCCCGAGACAGTGTCACCAACACCGGCTTCGGCACCCGGGCGTTCGCAGCCGTGGACGCCGATGGCAACCTCATCGAGTTCTTCCGCTGGCTGCACACCCCAGCAGTGAGCTAGCCCGCCGGGTCCCGCCGGGCCGGTGTGTAGCTCGTCCCGGTAGGCGGCTGCCGGGACGCCTGCCGCCCCGCAATGCGCCTGCCTCGCCACAGCGGTGACAATCTCAAGTTCCCAGCAGGAGGAGCGCATGCGCCCCATACGCATCACGGCCAATCTGCAGGTCACCGACCTCGACGAGGCGAAGACCTTCTACACCAACTTCCTAGGGCTCAGCATCGAGGAGTTCAACCTGGGCTGGGTCGCTCGCTACACCTCTCCCGACTCCGGTGCGAACGTCCAGCTTGTGACGAGCGATGCGACCGCGCCCGAGAACCCGGTCATCTCCGTCCACACGGAGGACGTCGAGGGTGCGTACGACGAGGCTCGCAGATACGGCTACGAGATCGTCCGACCGATCACGACCGAGGCCTGGGGTGTGCACCGGTTCCTCGTGCGCGCTCCTGACGGCAACGTCATCAACGTCGTTCGCCATCGGGAGTGACGGCGCGGCGCGTCCAGCTTGCTGGCTATCGAGCCGGGCCTTCCCGCTGAGCCTTCGATCAAAGGGACCTGTCCCGCACGGGGCCACACTGAGCAGCTCGCCGTTCGATGCCCCGCCGAGATGAGCCGGGGTTCAGTTAACGGCTGCTAATTGCGGGTTCTGCCGAGGCCGGCGAGTCGATGGCCCGCGGATGATCAGCTGTGGGTCGCGACCGCTGGGTGCGTTGGGCCCATCAGGCACTCTGGCAGGGGCTGGCGGCGGGGTGGCCGGTGCTCTGGCCGGCGCAGTATGCCCAGGGTCCGTGCGGCGATCGGGTGGGCGAGCCGTTCGGGGCTGGTGATGGTGGGCAGGGTCTGTTCGAGGAAGCGCGGTCCCGTTGCGTGCGAGTAGTCCGCGGGCGGTGCCGGCCTGCACGTGCGACAGCAGGGTGGTCCGGTCGGCGAGGTCGAGCTCCACGTGCTTCTGATCGCTTCCGATGCGGCGCAGGCGGGCGCCGGGGAGGTCCTGGTGGGTGCGCAGGGGCTGCAGAACCTGTCTGGCGGTTGATTCGTCCATGGTGGTCTCCTTCGGTGGGCGCTGAACGTCAGGTTTCCCACCTGGTCTGTGAGCCGTCTGTGCTGGGCTGAGGGCTCGCTTAGGTGCCGGCTGGCAGCGTCACGGTGGCGATGAGGCCTTGGTCGGGGGTGCCTGGGGTGCCTTGGCCGAGGTGGACCTGACCGCCGTGGGCGAGCACGACGTCGCGGACGATGGCCAGCCCGAGCCCGGAGCCGCCGGCGTCTGGGCCGCGAGCCTGGTCGAGCCGGGTGAACCGGTCGAAGACGCGCGCGCGGTCGGCTTGCGCGATGCCCGGTCCGTCGTCGGAGACGACGAGGGTGACCGTGCCGGTGTGGGCGCGCAGGGTGAGCGTCGTGGTCGTGTGCGCGTGGCGGGTGGCGTTGTCGATGAGGTTGCGTACGACGCTGTGCAGTGAGCCTGGGTCGCCGTGGACGCGGGCGGCGCGGACCTGGCTGGTGTCGAGCTGGGCGCCGAGCTCGCGGGCCCGCTGGGCCTGGTCCAGGACGATGTCGTCGAGGTCGACGGGCTGGGTGTGTGCGGCTGGGTGTGCGTCGAGGCGGGCGAGTTGCAGCAGGTCCTCCACGATCCGGGACAGCCGTAGGGTCTCGCGGAGCAGGGTCGGTGCTAGTTCACGGGTCGGCGCTCCTGCGGGGTGCCGGGCCGCGACCTCCAGCTGGGCGCGCAGCGCCGCGAGCGGGCTCCTGAGTTCGTGTGCGGCGTCGGCGACGAAGCGGGTCTGCCGCTCGGCGGAGGTCTCGATCCGGGCGAGCAGGGCGTTCAGGGTGGTGGCGAGCCGGCCGAGTTCGTCCTCGGCGGGCGGGACGTCGAGGCGACGGTCCAGGGCGGTGCCGGGGATGGCGGCTGCCTGCTCGGTGAGCGCATCGACCGGCCGCAGCGCCCGGCCCACGAGCACCCAGCCGATGACGGCGAGCAGCAGCGTCACGACCGGTACGCCCAAGGCCAGCGCGGTCACCAGCTCGGCGATGCTGCGGGTGGCATCGGCGGTCGGCAGTGCGGCGTAGACGGTGAGGGCGCCGTACGGACTGGCCGTCGTGACGCCCGCGACCAGGTAGCTGCCGCTGCCCTCGCCGACCGGCAGGCCTTGGACGGTGAGGACCGTCGGGTCGCCTGCACCGGCGGTGAAGGTGAACAGCCGGCCCTGGCCGAGCGTGTTGCTCGAGCTGGTCAGGACCTGGCCGTCGGCGCCGACGACCTGCACCACGCCGGCGCTCTCGGTGCCGGCGGCCAACGGGCGGGGTAGCCGGCCGCGGGCCGCGTCGCCGGCCACGGTTGTCACCTGCTGCGTGACGGCGTCGTCGAGGTTGGTCAGGACGGCGGCGTGTAGGCGCAGGACGAGCAGCGCCGCCGCGGCAGTCATGCCGACGACGATGACGATCGTGGCGGCAGCGGTGAGCCGGATCCGCAGCGAGCGCCGCCGCCACCACGCACCGAGCGGCACCGGCCCCCGCAGGTGCCGCCGGCCGGGCGGCGCCGTCATGCCGGGTCGTGACTGACCAGGCGGTATCCCGCGCCCCGCACCGTCTGGATGCTCCGCCGGCCGAACGGGGCGTCGATCTTCTTGCGGAGGTAACCGACGTAGACCTCGACGATGTTGGTGTCGCCGTCGAAGTTCTCGTCCCATACCCCGGCCAACAGCTCGGTCTTGGTGACCACCACGTCGCGGTGGCGCATCAGGTGTTCCAGGACCGCGAACTCCCGGGCGGTCAGGACGACATCGGTCGCACCCCGGTGGCAGCGGCGGGTGGCGGGATCCAGCGACAGGTCCCCGGCGGTCAGCACCACCGGGCGGGCCGGCCGGCCCCGGCGGACCAGCGCGCGCAGGTGCGCGAGCAGCACCACGTAGGAGAACGGCTTGGTCAGGTAGTCATCGGCACCCAGGTCCAAAGCGTCGGCCTCGTCGTGCTCACCGTCCTTCGCCGTGAGCATCAGCACCGGCGTCCACACCGCGTTGGCGCGCAGGCGCCGGACGACCTCATAACCCGACAGCCGAGGCAGCATGATGTCCAGCACGATCACGTCGTACGGGTGCTGCATGGCCCGCCACAGGCCGTCCTGACCGTTCACGGCCAGGTCGACGGTGAAACCGTCCGCGGACAGACCCCGGGCGACCGCCTCGGCCAACCCGGGCTCGTCCTCGACCACCAACACGCGCACGCCGCACCTCCGCTGCAGGGGTCCCCGCGGGGGGACCCGGTGTGACCTGTGCCCCGGACGGGCACCGGCAGACCGCAGAGCGCCCGGTCACGCGGTCCGGGCTGGACACGCGCCACCGGGCGTCCTGGGCGACCTGCTGTCAGCCGGCTGAGCCGACCTCCGGGCCGTCCTGGATGCTGCCCGGGCCCTGCTGCGCCGTATCGGTGTCCGGACCGGTCGGGCTGTCCGGGCCGTCGGCCGTCTCACCGGCGGACGTGCCGGTCGCGTTGTCCGGGCCGGTCTGGGTGCTGCCCGGGCCCTGCTGCGCCGTACCGCTGTCCGGGCCGCTCTGGTTGCTGTCGGGGCCGTCCGCGGTCTCGGTGTCCGCGGCCGGCGAGGCGGCCGACGAGGCGGTGGACGTGGCCGCGTGCTGCGCCGCGGGGGGCGTCGCGGCGTGGGCCACGCCCACCCCGACGCCGCCGAGCGCGAGCGCGCCGAAAGCCGCCGCCATGAGCTTGGTCTTGATCATTAGGGTTCCTCTCCGGTGGGTCCCCCAGCGGGACCCACCGACACAGACTCACGCAGGACGGTTAAGACAGACCTGAGCCGACCTGAACAGTCCTCAGGAACCCAATACTGCGGGCCCCAAGGTAACCTGGAGGTCTCGGTGGACACCTTGATCTTGGGCGGTAGCGCCTGAGGAAGGGGGTCCTGATGGGCCGGCCGAGCAAGTACCCGGCGGAGTTCCGGGAGCAAGCCGTCGAGCTGGTCAAGGCCAGTG
>JBKJQN010000069.1:0-4547 GCA_046593925.1 Mycobacteriales bacterium | reverse complement strand
GGAGCTGGTAGGGCTCGGCACGCTGACGCCGCAGGCCCGTCGGTTCCTCGAGGCCGCGATCATTGCTGGGCTCAACATCATCGTTTCGGGCGGCACGCAGGCCGGCAAGACGACACTTCTGAACTGTCTGGCCGGCGCGATCCCCGGCCGTGAACGGGTGATTACCTGCGAAGAAGTCTTCGAGCTCCGCCTCGGGCTGCCCGATGTCGTGGCGATGCAGACCAGGCAGCCCAACCTTGAGGGCACCGGCGAGATCCAGCTGCGGCGGCTGGTGAAGGAGGCCCTGCGGATGCGCCCCGACCGCATCATCGTTGGTGAGGTACGCCAGGAGGAGTGCCTCGACCTGTTGATCGCGCTCAACAGCGGGTTGCCGGGGATGTGCTCGATCCACGCCAACAGCGCCCGGGAGGCGATCGTCAAGCTCTGCACCTTGCCGCTGCTGGCAGGTGAGAATGTCGGCCACAACTTCGTCGTCCCGACGGTGGCGAGCTGCGTCGACATTGTGGTGCACACCGCGAAGGACGGTACGGGGCACCGCCGGGTCCGTGAGGTGGTCGCCGTACCCGGCCGGTGCGAGGGCGACGTCGTGGAGGTCGCGGACCTGTTCGTGACCAAGGGTCAGCGGCTGGTGCGTGCCCAGGGCTACCCGCCGCACCAGGAGCGCTTCGAGTGGGCGGGCATCGACCTGCCCCGCCTGCTGGCCGAGGAGCTCTGATGGGCGCGCTGGTCGGCCTGCTGTTCGGGTTGGGGTGTCTGCTCGCCTGGCGCAGCGGCGCCCGTTCGCCGCAGCGCAGGACGCGGAACCGGCCGTCGCTGGCGGAACGCACCCACGACCTGCTCGCCCAGGCCGGCATCGAGGGCGTCACCCCGAACCGCCTGGCCGCAGCATCCGCCAGCCTGGGTGCGGTCGTCTTCGTGCTGGTCCTCGGGACCAGCCGGGTACCCGTCATCGCCATGGCCTTCGGCAGCTTCGGCGCGCTGCTGCCCCTCGGGCTGGTACGCCGGCGACGCGCCCAGCGTCAGGTCGAGCTGCGGGAGGTCTGGCCGGAGGCAGTCGACAACCTCGCCAGCGGGGTGCGCGCCGGGCTGTCGCTGCCGGAGGCGCTGTCTCAGCTCGGGGTCCGCGGGCCGGAGCAGCTCCGGTCGCCCTTCCGGCGCTTCGGGGAGGACTACCGCGCGACCGGTCGCTTTGCTGAGAGCCTGGACCGGCTCAAGGGCAACCTGGCCGACCCTGTCGGCGACCGCGTCGTCGAGGCGCTGCGGATGGCCCGTGAGGTGGGGGGCACCGACCTGGGCCGGTTGCTGCGTACCTTGTCGACGTTCCTGCGCGAGGACGCCCGCACCCGGGCCGAGCTGGAGACCCGGCAGGGCTGGACGGTCAACGCCGCGCGGCTCGCGCTCTGCGCGCCGTGGGCGCTGCTCCTGCTGCTGTCGTTGCAGGCTGAGACAGTCCACGCCTACAACACGACCGCCGGGGCGCTGGTGCTCATCGTCGGTGGGGGCACGTCTTTCGTCGCCTACCGGGCGATGCTGCGGATCGCCAAGCTGCCCGCTGAGCGACGGGTGCTGCGGTGAGCGCCCTGCAGGGCGCCGGGTTGGGTCTGCTCGCCGGCGGCGGGCTGTGGCTGGCTGCGGCGCACGTCCCGCCCGCCCGGCGGGCCGACCTGGACAGCCGCCTCGCCCCGTACCTGCGTGACGCGCCCCGGGCGTCCCGGCTGCTCAGCGCCCCGCAGTCCCTGACGCCGTTCCCGACGCTGGAGCGTGTCCTGCGGCCGGTCCTCGGCGACCTGGTCGGTGCCGTCGACCGCTGGGTTGGCGGCACCAGCAGCGTGCGGCGCCGCCTCGATCAGCTCGGCGGCACCACGTCGGTCGAGCAGTTCCGGGCCGAGCAGGTCATCTGGGGTGGTTTCGGGCTGGCCGCCGCGCTCGCCCTCTGCCTTCTCGCGCTGGCCGGCCGCGGGGGCGTCAGCCCACTCGCGGTCCTGGCCCTGTCGGGCGCCGCGGTGGTCGCGGGGGTGCTCGGCCGGGACCGGTGGCTGACCCGCCAGGTCGTCGGGCGCGAGGCGCGCATGCTCGAGGAGTTCCCGACGGTCGCCGAGCTGCTCGCCCTCGCCGTGACTGCGGGGGAGGGGCCAGTCGGCGCGCTCGAGCGCGTCCACCGCCTCTCCGGCGGAGAGCTGGGCAAAGAGCTCGGCCGGGCGCTGGCCGAGGCCCGGGCGGGCGCCGGGCTGGTCCAGGCCCTCGAGGGCATCTCGCGCCGCACCTCCCTCGCGCCGCTCGGCCGGTTCGTCGACGGCGTGGCTGTGGCCGTCGAACGCGGTACACCGCTCGCCGACGTCCTACGCGCCCAGGCGGTCGACGTCCGCGAGGCCGGCAAGCGCCAGATGCTCGAGACCGCCGGCCGCAAAGAAATTGCGATGATGGTGCCCGTCGTCTTTCTGGTGCTGCCCATCACCGTGCTGTTCGCGCTGTTCCCCGGCTTCTACTCGTTGTCGCTGGTCTCCGGGTGAGGACCACCCGGGCGGGCCCCGCCCGGTCCAGCCGATCGCACGTCCAGCCCATCCCCTTCCGGAGGTAGCCGTGCCACACCTTTCCCTCGTTCTCACCGGACTCCTGCTCCGCGTGTTCGGCCGTGTGCGAGACGACCGGCAGCGTGGCGACGTGCCCGGCTGGGTCCTCATCACGATCATGACGGCCGGCCTGGTGACGGCGATCTGGGCGGTGGCCGGCCCCAAGCTCACCGACCTGCTGGACACTGCGATCAGCAGCGTGACCGGCCCGAAGACACCGTGACGTGCGGGCGCTCCTAGCCGGGGCCGCCCCGCCCAGCAGTCGCCGGATCGCGCGCGACGACGCCGGCAACAGCGTCATCGAGTTCGTCCTGGTGACGGTGCTCGTGCTGTTCCTCTTCCTGCTGGTGCTGCAGGTCGGACTGGTGCTGCACACCCGCAACGTGCTGGTTGCCGCCGCCGCCGAGGGCGCCCGTTACGGCGCCAACGCCGACCGGCTCGACGAAGAGGGCGCCGCGCGCGCGGTCGAGGTGGTCATCGGCTCGCTGCCCGGCGGGGTCGCGGGGAGCACCACGGCGCAGGCTGTCCCCCGCCCCGCCGGAGCCGACCCGCAGGTCGTCGACATCGCCGTGAGCAGTGAGCTGCCGGTCGTGTTCTTCGCCGTCGGCCCGGTCCGCCTGACCGTGCACGGGCATGCCCTCAAGGAAGGGCTGTGAGGCGGCCGTCCGGTGACGCCGGTAACGCGCTCGTCGAGTTCACCTACCTCGCGGTCCTGCTGATGATCCCGCTGGTCTACGTGCTGCTGTCCGCCTTCCAGGTACAGCGGGCCGCGTTCGGCGTCACCGAGGCCGCGCGGCAGGCCGGCCGGGCGTACGCCACGGCCGCCGACCCCGCCGCCGGCCGCGAACGGGCCCGGCTTGCCAGTGACCTCGCGCTGGCCGACCAGGGCCTCGCCGGAGCCGACGCACCAGAGATCACCGACCCGGACGGTCTCGCGCCCGGGAGCCGGGTCACCGTCACCGTCCGCTACACGGTCACCCTGCCGGTCCTTGGCCTGGTGTTCCGGGGTGACCTCGCGCCCCGCATTCCAGTGTCGGCCCGGCACGTCGAGGTCGTCGACACCTTCCAGGCCACCCGGTGAGCGCACGCCGCCCGGCCGGCGACGACGGCAGTGTGCTGGTGCTCGTGATCGGGCTGTCCGCCCTGCTGCTCGGGCTCGTCGGCGTCGTCGTTGACGTCAGCGCCGCCGTGCTGTCCCGCCGCGCCCTCGCCAGCAGTGCTGACGGGGCGGCCATCTCGGCGGCGCAGGCCCTGGACTACCAGGTCTTCTACGCCCAGGGCCCCGGTCTCGGTGTCCCACTGTCCGAGGTCGGGGTACGCGAGCGGGTCGCCGTCTATGCAACCGGTGTCGCGGCTGACCAGCCGGGCCTGCAGATGAGCGGGCAGGTCGAAGGCGGCTACACCGCTGTCGTCACTGCGACCCGCACGGTCGCGCTGCCGTTCGGGGCCGGTTGGCTCGGGATCGGTGACATCGAGCTGTCCGCCGTCGCCCGCGCCCGTGCGCCGCTCGCCCCACCCTGAACCGATCCGCCTGTCCGGCCCCCACGACTAGGCTCGCCCCTCGTGGCAGACCGCGCGCACGACCTGCAGGCACTGGACGCCACGCTGACCAGCATCGAGAAGGTGCTCGACGTCCCCAAGCTCCAGGTCGAGCTGCGCGACCTCGAGGAGCAGGCCGGCCTGCCCGACCTGTGGGACGACCCGGCCACGGCCCAGGCGGTCACCGGGCGGCTCTCGGTGATCGCGGCCGACATCAGCCGGGTGCAGGGCTACCGCGCGCGGCTCGACGATCTCGGGCTGATGTTCGAGATGGCGGCCGAGGAGGACGACGAAGCCGCGCTCGGCGAGGCCGAGGGCGAACTCGGCACCCTGCAGCGCGAGATCGGCAGCCTCGAGGTGCGCACCCTGCTCGTCGTACGGGCCGGAGAGCAGGGTGCGCACCTCGAGGCTGCCGATCTCGCGCTGCAGGGTGCCGAG
>JBKJQN010000106.1:0-24116 GCA_046593925.1 Mycobacteriales bacterium | reverse complement strand
CTCCTGGGGAGGGGTGCTGCCGCCGGTCAGGAAGCGCACCGGGAGGCGGAACTGCTTGTCGGCGGCGCCCTGGTCGGCGACCACCGAGATGCCGGCCAGCGATCCGCAGGCCTGCTTGACCGTGTTGCGGTCGGCCTCGGTGACCCCCTGCTGCATAGTCACCACCAGCTGGCGGGTGTCACCGGCGAGCAGGTGGTTGAAGACCGCGGTGATGACGATCCCGGCGAAGGCGACGACCGCGAACCCAATCACGAGTATGCGGGTGCGCACGTCCGAGTCGCGCAGGGAGGCCATGACGTCCATCGTTGCAGGAACGGTTGACGGCGTCCTCCTGGGACATCGTTGTAAAGGCACGTCGACCGACCGGTACGACACCCGTACGCACCCCGAGCGCAGGAGACCCCATGAGCACCCCAGCCAAGACCGCGGCCAACGGAATCACCCACAAGGACGTCGTCGACTGGACCGACCTCGGCAAGGAGATGTGGGCCTACCTCACCGGCAAGGGCGCCGCCATCGACTACACGTTCGTCGACATGGCCGTAGAAGTGCCCCGCGACACCGGGCCCGAGGCGCCCCGCGCGACCTGGAAGCTCAACGGCACCCTGCGCATCACCACGACCGACCGCGACAGCGCGGGCGCGGCGAGGACCTGACCCCGTGCCGCTGGCCTTCGACGGCGAGCTGTCGTTCAGCGTGGACGGTCCGGGCGGCGCGACATCGGGCACGGTCACCGGCGACGGGCGCGTGCTGCGCGTCCACGCCGGTGACCCGGTGGCCGCCTGGGACGCCGCCCTCGGCTCGGTCACGACCGGCCCGGCCGCGCTGTCCGGCGTCGCCGACGTCCTGCACGCCGAGGGCGCCGTGGTCGAGGTCAGCGGCCCGGACGGGCTCGTCGCGACCGTGGGTGCCGGTGTCGACAGCGCCGTCGGGCGGCTGCTGACCGGCTCGCGGCACGTGCGCCTGGGCCGGCCCGCCGCCGTCCGGCCGCTCGCGTTCGCGCAGCTGAAGCGGTCGGTTGGGCCGGCCGCGAAACCCGCCGGTCTGCTGGCCGCCGCGCTTGCCCTGGTGTGGCTGCTCCTACGGAGGGTGCGTCGATAGGCTTCGCGCATGATCCCGCCCCGCGAGCTGTGACCGCGCCGGGCGAGTGGTCCTGGCAGGGCCTGGACCCGGCGCTGCTGCGGCTGCGCCGGCTGGAATGCCTCGTGCTGGTTGCGCTCCCCTCCGTCGTGGCCGCTGTCGTACTTGCCGTGCTGTCCGGGCCGCTTGCTTCGGCGGCCGTCCTGGTCGCCGGCGCAGTGCTGGGCGGGCTCGCCCTATCGGCTGTCGCCCGCCGGTTCGCCGCCTGGGGCTATGCCGAGCGCGAGGACGACCTGCTGCTGCGCCGAGGCGTCCTGGTCCGCCGGACCACGGTCGTGCCGTACGGCCGGATGCAGTACGTCGATGTCACGGCAGGCCCGCTGGACCGCCGGTACGGGCTGGCCACGCTCGTCCTGCATACGGCGGCTGCGGCCACCGAGGCCAGGATCCCGGGCCTGCGCACCGCCGAGGCGACTCGTCTGCGTGACCGGCTGGCCGCGCTGGGCGAGGCCCGCGCGGCGGGGGTGTGAGCGAGCCGGTTGCGCCTGCCGGTGCGGACTGGTCGCGCCTGCACCCGCTGACGCCGCTGCTGCGCGGCGGGCGCTTCCTGATTGCCGTGCTCGCCTTCATCGGGCAGCAGGGGCTGCGCAGCGCGTCGGTCCCGGTGCTGCTGATCGGCCTGCTCGCCGTACTGCCGGTCGGCCTGGCCGTCGGGTTCGTCGCCTGGCGGACCACCCGCTACCGGCTCACCGCCACCGAACTGCAGGTCGACAGCGGTGTTCTGCGCAAACGCAGCCGCCGGGTGCCGCTGGCCCGGCTGCAGAGCGTCGACGTCGTCCGGTCGCTGGCAGCCCGCGCATTCGGCCTCGCCGAGCTACGGCTGGAGGTCGCGGGCGGCGGCAAGACCGAGGCGCCGCTGGCATACCTGTCGGAGGATGACGCCCACCAGGTACGGACCCGGCTGCTGTCGCGGGCCTCCGGAGCGCCCGACGTCGCCGCCGACGCGCACGAGGCGGTGCTCGTGGCGGTGCCGCTCGGCGCCCTCATCGGGTCGGTGCTGCTCGGGGGGCCGGCCATCGTGGCTGGCCTGCTGCTGGTCGCGCTCGCGGTCGTGGCCGTCGTGACGCCGGATGCGGCCCCCGGGCTGCTCGCGGGGCTGCTGCCGTTGCTGCTGGCCACCGGCGGGGTCGTCGTACGCCGGCTGCTGGTGGAGTACGGCTTCACCGTCGCCGAGTCGCCGGACGGCCTGCGGCTGCGGCACGGCCTGCTCGACACCCGCGCGCAGACCATCCCGTACGGCAGGGTGCAGGCCGTCCGGGTCCGCGAGCCGCTGCTGTGGCGGCGGCTGCACTGGGTGCGGGTCGAAGTCGACGTCGCCGGCTACGCCGCCACCCGCGGGGAGGAGCAGGCCACGACGCGGGCGCTGCTCCCGGTGGCGCCCCGAGACTTCGCGCTGAGGCTGGTCGACCGGGTGCTCGGTGCCGCCTTGCCGCCGCTCGGCCCGCTGCCGCCGCGCTCGGCCCGGCTGCGGGCGCCGGTGTCGGCACGTCGCCTGCGGTGGGGGCTGGACGACCGGCATCTGGTGACGGCCAGCGGGGCGTTCACCACCACCACCGACATCGTGCCGCTGGCCCGGGTGCAGAGCCTGCGTCTGACGCAGGGCCCGTGGCAGCGCCGGCTGGGGCTGGCCAGCGTGCACGCCGACTCGGCAGGGCGGCGGCTACCCGTTGCGGTCGCCCACCACAGGTCGCGGGGCGAGGCCGAGGCGCTGCTCGAGGACCTGACCGGCCGGGCCCGTCGGGCACGCCGCAGGTAGCGTGCGGTTCCCCCACCTGGAGGTCGCTTCGTGCAGCTCGCCGGTACCGCCGCCCTCGTGACCGGTGGCGCCAGCGGCCTGGGCCTCGCCACCGCCACGGCGCTCGCCCGGGCCGGAGCCGCCGTCGTCATCGCCGACCTGGCGGGCAGCAGTGGCGAGGCAGCGGCCCATAGCCTCGGTGGTGCCTTCGCAGCGACCGACGTCACCGACGAGGCATCCGTCCAGGCCGCCGTCGAGCTGGCGGGGACGATGGGCCCGCTGCGCGTCGCGGTGAACTGCGCCGGGATCGGCACCGCCGGGCGGGTGCTCGGGCGTGGCGGCCCGCTCCCGCTGGAGCAGTTCGCCCGGGTCGTCACCGTCAACCTGGTCGGTACGTTCAACGTCATCCGGCTGGCGTCGGCGGCCATGGCGCAGACCGAACCGGTCGCCGGCGAGCGCGGCGTGATCGTCAACACCGCGAGCGCCGCGGCCTTCGACGGCCAGATCGGGCAGGCGGCCTACTCCGCCAGCAAGGGCGGCGTCGTCGGAATGACCCTGCCGATCGCCCGGGACCTCGCCGACAAGCTGATCCGGGTGATGACGATCGCGCCCGGGCTGTTCGACACCCCGATGCTGGCGGGCCTGCCGGAGCCGGCCCGCCAGTCACTCGGCGCGCAGGTGCCGATGCCTTCGCGGCTCGGCGACCCGGCGGAGTACGCCGCGCTGGTCCAGCACATCGTGGAGAACCCGATGCTCAACGGCGAGGTCATCCGGCTGGACGGCGCGATCCGGATGGCACCGCGCTAGGGCCGTCTACCCCCAGGGGGCACGATGCGCCGGTGGCCCTTCCCAGTGCGTCGTACTCGATCACGGTCCGGCTCGAGGTCCCGCCCGACCCCGCCTCGGTCGGCCGGCTGACCACGGCGGCCGGCAGCGTGGGTGGCGTCGTCACCGCCCTGGACGTCTCCGAGTCCCACCCCGACCGGCTCGTCGTCGACGTGACCTGCGCCACCGGCGACCAGGGCCACGCCGACCGGGTCGTCGACGCGCTGCGCGCCCTGACCGGTGTGCGGATCGGCAAGGTCAGCGACCGGACCTTCCTGCTGCACCTCGGCGGCAAGATCGAGGTGCGGTCCAAGGTGCCGCTGCGCAACCGCGACGACCTGTCGATGGCCTACACCCCGGGGGTGGCGCGGGTCTGCCTGGCGATCGCCGCGCACCCCGAGGACGTGCGGCGGCTGACCGTCAAGCGCAACTCGGTAGCGGTCGTCACCGACGGCTCTGCCGTACTGGGGCTGGGCAACCTGGGCCCGGCGGCGGCACTGCCCGTCATGGAGGGCAAGGCGGCGCTGTTCAAGCGTTTCGCCGACATCGACGCCTGGCCGATCTGCCTGGACACCCAGGACGTCGACGAGATCGTCCGAACAGTGCAGCTGATCGCGCCCGGCTTCGGCGGCATCAACCTCGAGGACATCGCCGCGCCACGCTGCTTCGAGGTCGAGCGGCGGCTGCGTGACCTGCTCGACATCCCGGTCTTCCACGACGACCAGCACGGTACGGCGATCGTCGTCCTCGCGGCGCTGACCAACGCGCTGCGGGTCGTCGGCAAGCAGCTCGAGCAGGTACGCATCGTGCTGTCGGGGGCGGGCGCGGCCGGCTCGGCGATTGCCCGCCTGCTGCTGGCGTCCGGCGCCCATCGGCTCGTCGTCTGCGACATCGGCGGGGTCGTGCATGCCGGTCGCCCGGGCCTGGACCCGGAGCGCGTCTGGCTGGCCGAGCACACCGACCGGGAGGGGCTGACCGGGTCACTGCGCGAGGCCCTGGTCGGGGCCGACGTCTTCATCGGCGTGAGTGCGCCCGGGATCCTGACCGGCGACGACATCGCGACGATGGCGGCCGGGGCCGTGGTCTTCGCGCTGGCCAACCCCGACCCCGAGGTCGACCCCGCACAGGCCCGCCGGACGGCCGCCGTCGTGGCGACAGGGCGCAGCGACGAGCCCAACCAGATCAACAACGTCCTGGTGTTCCCCGGGGTGTTCCGCGGCCTGCTCGACGCGGGCGCCCGGCACGTCGACCTCGTCATGGAGGCGGCCGCTGCCCGGGCCCTCGCCGACGTCGTCACGCCGTCCGAGCTGAACGCCGCGTACATCGTCCCGAGCGTGTTCGACCCGGCGGTCACCCAGGCCGTGGCGGCGGCCGTCCGTGCCGCCGCGACGCCGGCATGACCGGAGCCGCCGTGACCGACCACCGGCCGCTGGCGCTGCTGCTGCCGTTCGTCCTGGTGTCCTTCGCGGCGAACTCGCTGATCACCCGGTACGTCGTCGCCGAGCACCTGCTCGACGCCGGGCTGCTGTCCGCGGTGCGCTTCGGCGCGGGCGCGCTCGCGCTGGTGGCCCTCGCCCTCGCCAGGGGCGAACGCCCCGTGGTGGGGCGCGCGAACCTGCTGCCGGCCCTCTGGCTCGGTATCTACGCGGCCTGCATCTCCTACGGCTACGGCTACATCGGCGCCGCCCCGGGGACCTTCGTCTTCTACGCGACCGTGCTGCTCACGCTGGTGCTCGGCGACCTCGCCCGGCGGCTGCCGGTGCCGCGGGCCCGGGCCCTGGGGGCAGCGACCTCGCTGGCCGGTGTCGCCGTTCTGGCCAGCGGCTCGCTCGGTACCGTGCGACCGCTCGGCGTGCTGCTGCTCGCCGCGACCGGCGCGGCCTGGGGGCTGTACACCGCAGCCGGGCGGACCGGCAGTGACCCGCGGGTCGCGACGACCGGCCACTTCGTGCTGCTGGCAGCCGTCGCAGCGGTCCCCGCCGCCGTAGGTGTCGCGGCTGGGCTGCACGTCAGCCCGGCCGGCCTGGCCTGGGCGGCGGTCATGGGTGCCGGGACGACCGCGTTCGCGTACGTCGCGTGGTACGCCTGCCAGCGCTCGCTGACCGGCACCGCCGCCGGGTCGGCGCAGCTGCTGATCCCGGTGCTGACGACCGCCGGCGCCGTCGTGCTGCTCGGCGAACGGCTGACCGCCCGGCTGCTGATCGCCGCGATGCTGGTTGCTGCCGGCCTGTGGCTCGCCCGGCCCCGGCCGACGGCCTGAGGACGGCGCCGGACCGACCGGGCTCAGGGCGGTGCGTCGCCCCGCTCGCGCTCCTGCGCGACGAGCGCGTCACGGTCCTTGAGCCGGTCGAGCCCGCGCAGGGTCTGCGTCATCCGGAAGTTACCCGCCAGGCGCTGCTGGTTGCGGTCCAGGAAGGCCCAGTAGCCGGCGGTGAACGGGCAGGCCGTCGGGCCGACGCGCACCTTCGGGTCGTACGCGCACGGCTTGCAGTAGTCGCTCATCCGGTTGATGTACGCGCCGCCGGCGGCGTACGGCTTGGTGGTCATCAGGCCGCCGTCGGCGTGCTGGCTCATGCCGGTGACGTTGGGCAGCATCACCCAGTCGTAGCCGTCCACGAAGACCTCGTGGAACCAGGAGGTGACCTGCGCGGGGTCCCAGCCCCGCTGCATCGCGTAGTTGCCCAGCACCATCAGCCGCGGGATGTGGTGCACCCAGCCACGCTCTCGCAGGTCGCGCAGCACGCTCGCCAGGCAGTTGGCGGTGACCTCTCCGGCGGCGTCCAGGCTGCTGAACCACTCCGGCACCTCGGCCGTCGCCTGCAGCGCGTTGCGGCCGCGGTAGTCCCGGGGCAGATGCCAGTACAGCGACCAGATGTACTCCCGCCAGCCGATCACCTGCCGGACGTACCCCTCCACGCTGTTGAGCGGCGCGTCACCGGCTCGATAGGCCTGCTCGGCCGCCTGCGCGCACTCCAGCGGGTGCAGCAGCCCGAGGTTCATCGCGGGCGAGAGCGCGCTGTGCGCCATCCACGGGTCCTGGGCCAGCATCGCGTCCTCGGTCGGACCGAAGTCGGCCAGCCGGTGGGCGACGAAGTGAGCCAGGGCGGCCTCGGACTCCGTGCGCGTCACGGCCGCCCACCTCGGGCCGTCGTCGCCGACGAAGTCGGCCACTCCGTCGCGCTGCCACCGGTCCAGGTCCTCGCGGACCTGGGCGTCGATCTCGTCCTCGACCGGCCACCAGGGCTCGGGCACCCCCAGGGTTGCCCGCTTCGGCGGCGGCTCGCGGTTGTCATGGTCGAGGTTCCACCGCCCTCCGGCCGGTTCGCCACCGTCCATGAGCAGCTCGAAGCGCTGCCGCTGCCAGCGGTAGAAGTCCTCCATCAGCAGGCGCTTGCGACCATCGACCCACCCGGCGAACTCCTCGCGGGTGGTGGCGAAGCCACGGCCGTCCGGTACGACCTGCAGGCCGCGCTCGCGGACGTAGCGGTCGGCCGCCCACGACGTCGGCTGTACGACGGACAGCTCGCCGTCGATCTGCTCCAGCGCCTGGTCGTAGGTGTCGACCTGCAGGAATACGGCCTGGTCACCCAGCGCGGCGGCCCGGTGCCGCAGCCCGGACAGCAGCAGGTGCGCCTTGGCCCGGTGGAACCGCCGGCGTCCGAACACCGCGCGCGACTCGACCAGCAGCACCGGCTGGTCGGGGGCGTCCAGGAACTGCGGGCCCAGCTGGTCGGCGAACAGCCAGCGGGTCGTCGTCATCCCCGCAGCCTGCCCGGCCCGTCCGCGGTCGGCACCTCGAGGGGCCGCTGTCAGGCTGCGAGCCTCGGACGCGACCGGCGGCGACGGGATCGCGGCACCGGGGTCAGCGCAGCTCACCGGCCGCCGGGACAGAAGGCTTGCACCTCGGGACATCATCCTGTCCGCCACGCTCAGCCTCGACGATGATGTTCACAGGTGCAAGGCGTTTGTCGCGGTGCTCGCGCCGGACCGTTCATGTCGGGCCGTGCGGTGGAGTCCTGCGCACACCTACCCGGGCAGCGCGTCCAGCACCTCGACGAACTCGATCGGCGGCGACAGGGACGTCGGGGTGCCGGGCAGCAACTCGAGCGCGCCGTCCCGCCACCACCACAGGTCCGGCGACAGGGCCCCCGGGCCGGCGGTCCACAGCGCGTCGGCGTTGGCCAGCAGGGCCTGCGCGGCGTCCAGGACCTGGCCGCGGCGCAGCATCGGCGCGCACAGCACGAGGTGCCGGGTGGGCAGAGCAACGAGCAGACCGGCGGCGGGCACGTCGACGTAGGTCGCCAGCCAGCTGACATGGGTAGCCGCGAAGGCCGAGGGCGACTCCAGCGCCAGCACCTCCACGTCGCCGAGGTCGAGCCGGCTCCGGGTGAGCAGCCCGTCGGCCAGCACCTGCTCGCGCGCCAGGTCGAACAGGGCGTCCACCGGCGCGCCCCAGCCGGCGACGGCGGCCGGCGGGATCGTCCGCACTGCCCCGGCGACGTCCGCGACCAGCACCTCCACGAGCCCGGCGGCAAGCGGCCGTCGTACGACGTCGTCGGTGAGCACCGCCCCCTCGGTGTAGACGCGGGCCCGCAGCAGCGGCCGGACGGCCGCCTCGTCGGACAGGTCGACGCTGACCTCCAGCGAGCGGGCCAGGCCCTGCAGCGCGTCAAGCACCACGCCCGGCCACTGCGGGACCGGCTGCAGCAGGCAGGCCGCGCGGACGTCGGCCAGCGCGACGGTGCCGGCGACCCGCCCGCGCAGGACGACGACCTCGCCGTCGAACGACACGACGGCCAGGCCGAGGCGCATGCACGCCTCGCGCACCGCGCCGGCGAACTCCTCGTCCGGTTCGCGGGCCCGCCGCCTGCGCCAGGGGCTCAGTTGACCAGCCGGTCCCGGCCGACCCAGTACTGCTGGCGCAGCTTGAACTTCTGCACCTTGCCGGTCGCGGTACGCGGGATCAGCTCGCGGAACTCGATCGAGGTCGGCGCCTTGTACCCCGCCAGCCGTGACTTGCAGTGCGCGATCAGCTCGGCCTCGTCGGCGGTGCTGCCCTCGACGAGGACCACCAGGGCCTTGATGGTCTCGCCCCACCGGTCGTCGGGGACGCCGATGACCGCGACCTCGGCGACCGCCGGATGGCTGAACAGGCAGTCCTCCACCTCGATGGAGGAGACGTTCTCGCCACCGGTGATGATGACATCCTTCTTGCGGTCCTTGATCGACAGGTAGCCCTCGTCGTCGAGCTCGCCGCCGTCGCCGGTGTGGAACCAGCCGTCCTCCAGCGCGACCTCGGTGGCGTCCGGCTGCTCCCAGTAGCCCTGCATGATGACGTTGCTGCGCGCCAGCACCTCGCCGTCGGGTGAGATGGCGATCTTGCAGCCGATCGCCGGCATCCCCGCACGGGCCAGCCGCTTCGCGCTCTCCCCTGCCGGCAGCGCGTCCTCCTCGGCGCGCCGCCGGTTGACGGTCAGCAGCGGTGAGGTCTCGGTGAGGCCGTAGATCTGAGTGAACTCCCAGCCCAGCTCGGCCTCGACCCGGGCGATCACCCGACTGGGCGGCGGCGCCCCGGCGCAGATCACCCGGACCCGCTCACGGCCGGGCACCTCGCCCTCCCAGGTCGGCAGCGCGTCCAGCACCGCCGAGACGACGGCGGGTGCGCAGCACATCACCGTGACACCGTAGCGCTGGACCCGGCGCAGGATCTCGGCCCCGTCGATCTTGCGGATGACGACCTGGGGTACGCCCATGCCGGCCATCGCGAACGGCATCCCCCAGCCGTTGCAGTGGAACATCGGCAGCGTGTGCAGGTACACGTCGCGGTCGGTCACGCCGGTGTGCAGGGCGAAGGTGACCGCGTTGGTCCAGATGTTGCGGTGCGTGATCTGGACGCCCTTGGGCCGGGCGGTCGTGCCGCTGGTGTAGTTGATCGTCGCCGTCGCATCCTCGTCGGGGTCCCAGCCGACCGGCTCGATGCCGGGCCGCAGCAGCACCGCGTCGGACTCCTTGCCCAGCACGTACCGGTGCGCCGCCGTGACGCTCGACAGCGCGCCGTCGACCTCCGGGTCGACCAGCAGCAGCGAGGCCCCGCTGTGCTCGACGATGTACGCCACCTCGTCGCGGCTGAGCCGGAAGTTGACCGGTACGACGATGCGTCCGCTTGCGGTACCGCCGAGCAGCAGCTCCAGCAGCCGCGCGGAGTTCTGGCTCACGACGGCGACCCGCTCGCCGATGCCGACCCCCAGCTCGTCGAGGCCGGCGGCCAGGGACGCGGCCCGTTCGGCCAGCTCGGCATAGGTCAGCGAGCCGAGCCCGCCGTCCTGGAACGGCTCCGGCTCGTCGACGACGCCGGTGCGCAGCCCGTAGGAGAAGGCGGCGCGGTCCAGGAAGTCCGACGTGACGAGCGGCACTCTCATGGGCGGAGGCTACGACGCCCCGCCGGACCAGCACCAGCGACCCTGGGCGGGTCTACCGTCGCGGCATGGACATCACCTACCCGCCGGAGGCTGAGGAGTTCAGGGCTCGGGTGCGGGCCTTCCTGGCTGATCAGCTGCCAGCCGACTGGGCCGGCATGGGCGCGCTCGACGAGCCCGAGCGCGAGGCCTTCCGGGCGGCCTGG
Source organism: Mycobacteriales bacterium (assembly GCA_046593925.1). Lineage (GTDB taxonomy): Bacteria > Actinomycetota > Actinomycetes > Mycobacteriales > SCTD01 > JAYVYM01. The sequence continues at coordinate 13,794 of JBKJQN010000106.1, read as the reverse complement.
CGACAGAAGCTGGCCGACCACCAGATGCTCGCGGTGTCCTGGCCGCAGGAGTACGGCGGCGCCGGCCTGACGCTCGTCGAGCAGGTCGTGCTCACCGAGGAGTTCGCCAAGGCCGGCGCGCCACAGGGCAGCGAGAACGACACCTTCGGCATCGGGATGCTCGGCAACACGCTCATCGCGCTGGGCACCGAGCAGCAGAAACAGCACTACCTGCCGCGCATCCTGGCGGGCGAGCAGCGCTGGTGCCAGGGCTACTCGGAGCCCGACGCCGGCTCCGACCTCGCCGGGCTGCGCTGCTCGGCGGTGCTGGACGGCGACGCGTGGGTGATCAACGGCCAGAAGACCTGGACCTCGGCCGGGCACACCGCCGACCACATCTTCGTGCTCGCCCGCACCGACCCGGACGCCCCGAAGCACAAGGGCATCAGCTTCCTGCTGGTGCCGATGGACCAGCCCGGTGTCGAGGTCCGGCCGATCCGCAACATGGCCGGCTACGCGCTGTTCAACGAGGTGTTCTTCACCGATGCGCGGACCGCCTCGCACGAGGTGGTCGGCGGCGTGCACGACGGCTGGCGGACGGCCATGGCGCTGCTCGGCTTCGAGCGTGGCGTGACGGCGACGACCGACGCGATCCGGTTCCGGGCCGAGCTGGACCGCCTGATCGCGCTGGCCCGGGAGCGCGGGCTGACCGCAGACCCGCGGATCCGCGACCGGTTGGCCTGGTGCCACGGCCGGGTGGAGGTGATGCGCTTTCGCGGCTACCAGGCGCTGACCCGCTCGCTCGCCGGCCAGCGCCCCGGCCCCGAGTCCGCCATCAGCAAGATCATCTGGAGCGAGTACGCCCAGGCGTACACCGAGCTGGCGATGGAGATCCTCGGGCCGGAGGCGCTGGTGATGTCCGGCCAGCGCACCGGCGGCCTGCTGCAGATGCCCGAGCACGGCACCGAGAACAGCGCGCGGAGCTGGGTCGAGACGTTCCTGGCCGCGCGGGCCGGAACGATCTACGCCGGGAGCTCGCAGATTCAACGCAACATCATCGGTGAGCAGCTGCTCGGCCTGCCGAAGGAGCCGCGGCTGGATGCCGGGGCGTTCCGCGATCTCGGCCGGCGGGCCTGATGGACTTCTCCTACAACCCGGACCAGGAGGAGCTGCGCAGCACCGTGCGCCGGTTCCTGGCCGACAAGTCGCCGCTGGCGAAGGTCCGCGCCGACGTCGAGACCGAGCTGGGCTACGACCCGGCGCTGTGGCGGCAGATGGCCGAGCAGCTCGGGCTGCCCGCTCTGCACCTGCCCGAGGAGCACGGCGGTTCCGGCACCGGCCTGCTCGAGCCCGCGGTGGTGCTGGAGGAGACCGGCCGGGCGCTCGCGGCGACGCCGTACGCCACGGTGCTGTTCGCCTCCCTGGCGATCCTGCAGCTGGGCAGCGAGTCGCACCGCAAGGAGCTGCTGCCTGCGCTAGCGAGTGGGCAGCGCATCGCGACGCTCGCGGTCGTCGAGACCGGCTCCCCCACCGGCACCAGCGCGCTGCAGACCACCGCGCTGTCCCGTGGCGACACGGTCACCCTCACCGGCCGCAAGACGCTGGTCGAGTACGGCCACACCGCCGACGTGCTGCTCGTCAGCGCGACCGGCGAGGACGGCACGACCCGGCTCTACGTCGTGCAGGGTCATGCGCCGGGTGTGCTGCGCAGCCGGCTCGACGCACTCGACCTGACCCGCCCGGTCGCCGAGGTGCAGCTGGACGCGGCTCCCGCCGTGCCGCTCGGCGAGGCGGCCGGCCTGGACGGTCTGCTCGACATCGTCTGCGCGCTGCTCGCCTGCGAGCTGGTCGGCGGGGCCGCCGCGTGCCTGGACATGGCGACGGCGTACGCCAAGACGCGGCTGCAGTTCAACCGGCCAATCGGCTCGTTCCAGGCAGTCAAGCACCGGCTCGCGGAGATGCTCGTGGCCCTGGACGGCGCCCGCGCCGCCGCGCAGTACGCCGTGTTCGCCGCCGACTCGGGAAGCCCGGAGCTGGCGACCGTCGCCCCGCTGGCCAAGGCCGAGGCGTCGGAGGCCTTCACCTTCGCGGCCGGCTGGAACATCCAGGTGCATGGCGGGGTCGGCTTCACCTGGGAGCAGAACGCCCACCTGTACTTCCGGCGGGCCTGGTCCGGCAGCGCGCTGTACGGCGTCCCCGCGGCCCAGCGGGCGCGGCTCGCCGACCGGCTCGGGCTGTAGCCGTGGACCTCGGGCTGACCGGCCGGGTCTTTGTCGTCAGCGGCGGCTCGCGGGGCCTGGGGCTTGCCGGCGCGCAGGCCCTGGTCCAGGAGGGCGCGCGGGTCGTGCTGTCCGCCCGCGACCCCGACGCCGTCCGGGCCGCCGCGGACCAGCTCGGCGCGGTCGGTGTCGCCGCCGACCAGGCCGACCCGGCAGCCGCCGCCGCGCTGGTCGACGCCGCACTCGAGGCGTACGGCCGGCTGGACGGCGCGCTGGTCAGCGTCGGTGGCCCGCCGGCGGGCAGCGCGCTCGGGCTGTCGGACGAGCAGTGGCACGGGGCCTTCGACAGCGTCTTTCTCGGCACCGTACGGCTGTGCCGCGCGGTGGTCGGGGCGCTGCCCGAGCAGGGTGGCGCGATCGCGCTCGTGCTGTCCACGAGCGCGAAGAACCCGATCCGGGGGCTGGCCGCAAGCAACGGCCTGCGCCCGGGGCTGGCGATGCTGGCCAAGACGATGGCGGATGAGCTGGGGTCGCGAGGTGTCCGGGTCAACGGCCTGCTGCCCGGGCGCATCCTGACCGACCGGATCCGGACCCTCGACGCGGGCCGCCCGGCCGCCGACCTGCTGGACCGGGCCCGGGACATCCCGCTGGGCCGCGACGGCGACCCGGCCGAGTTCGCCCGGGTGGCGGCGTTCCTGCTCAGCCCGGCGGCCTCCTACGTCACCGGGGCAATGGTGCCGGTCGATGGAGGTTCGCTGCGGGCGCTGTGAGAGCCGTCGGAGGATGACCGGAGCACTGCGCTGCGCCACCGCCTCGCCTGGCAGAGTGGAGATTGACGTGTCGCTGAACGTCTGGCTCGTCACGGACGGCCGGATCGGGTCATGATGAGCCCATGACAGGTGCCTGGACGATCGGCGTCGTCCTGCTGGCGTGGGTGGCGGTGGGAGTCCCGGTGTCCCTCATCGCCGGTCGCCTGCTGGCCCGCAACAACGCGCACTACCCCGTGGTGATGGTCCCGGGCCAGCGCACCGGCGCGGCGCACCTGCAGCTGGTCCAGGCCGAGCCGCGGCGCGCCGCCCGTCGGAGCCTCACCGTGCTGGTGACGCTCGCCGTCGTCACCACCGGGAGCGTGACGGCTGCGGCGGCGCTGGGCAGCCTGCCGGCCCCCGCGCAGGTAGCAGCGGCGGCGGTCGTCAAGGCCATCTCGCCCTTCGAGATCCCGTCCGGCGTGCAGGATGCCGCACCCCCGCCGAATCCCGCGCCGCCGGCGCTCGCGTCATCGCCGTCCGGGCGCTCCTCGGCCCCCGGTGCCCCGCCGGCGGCTCCGTCGGAACCGCCGTTGGCGGGCGCGACGCCCGCGGTGACGGCGCCGGGGCCGATGCCCACTGCCATGCCGGTCCCGGTGCCGCCGGCCGAGCCCCCGCCGAGCGAAGCCGACGCGACGCCGACACCCGAGCCGACGCCCGCATCGCCCACCGCGACCCCAAGCGAGACGCCGACAGCCACGCCCGCCGGGACGCCGACAGCGACGCCGTCTGCCACCCCCACGGACACCGCTACCGGCACCCCGAGTGCCCCACCGGCGTCGACCGACGCCTCGCCGCCGGCGTCCCCGACCGGCGAGCCGACGGCCGGCGACACGCCGCCGAGTTCGGCCCCGCCGATCCCGCTGCCCGCGCCCACCCCGACGCCCTGACGCGCCGACACCGGGCGCAGCGGCTGTCAGTCGAGGGCGGGTTCGAATTCGACGATCGGGGCCTGCCGCTGGAACTGCGTGCGGTAGAGCTCCGCGTACAGGCCGCCGGCGGCGAGCAACTCGTCGTGCCGCCCGTGCTCGACGACCCGGCCTTCGTCCAGCACCAGGATCTGGTCGGCTTCACGAACGGTGGACAGCCGGTGCGCGATGACGATCGACGTACGACCGGTGAGCGCCGTCTTGAGAGCCTTCTGTACCGCCGCCTCGGATTCGGAGTCCAGGTGCGCCGTCGCCTCGTCGAGCACCACAACGCCGGGTGCCTTCAGCAGCAGCCGAGCGATCGCCATCCGCTGCTTCTCCCCGCCGGACAATCGGTAGCCGCGGTCGCCGACGACGGTCTCGAGGCCGTCCGGGAGCGCCCTGACCAAAGGCCCGACCTGGGCCGCCTCCAGCGCCGCCCACAGCTGGTCGTCGTCGGCCTCGGGGCGGGCGTACAGCAGGTTGGCGCGGATCGTGTCGTGGAACATGTGGGCGTCCTGGGTGACGACGCCGACGACGTCGCGCAGGGACTGCAGCGTCACGTCGCGGACGTCCTGCCCCGCGATGCGGACGGCGCCCGCGCGCACGTCATACATCCGGGTGACGAGCTGACTGATGGTCGTCTTGCCGGCGCCGGACGGCCCGACCAGCGCGACCAGCTCCCCTGGCGCGGCCCGGAACGAGACGCCGTGCAGGACCTCGGCGGGCAGGCTCTTGTCCAGCACGGCCACCGACTCGAGCGACGCGAGCGAGACCTCCGAAGCAGTCGGGTAGCCGAACCGGACGTCGTCGAGCTCGACGGACGCGGCGCCGGCTGGCAAGGCCTGCGCGCCCGGCTTCTCGGCCACCATCGGCTCCAGGTCCAGCACCTCGAAGACCCGCTCAAAGCTGACCAGCGCCGTCATGACGTCGACCCGGACGTTCGACAGGGCGGTGAGTGGGCCGTACAGCCGCGTCAGGTACGCCGACAGCGCGACGACCGTGCCGACCTGCAGGGTGCCGTTCGCGGCGAAGGTGCCACCGACGCCGTACACCAGCGCGGTCGCGAGGGCCGCCACCGTGGTCAGCGAGACGAAGAAGATCCGGCCGTACATCGCTGAGCTGATGCCGATGTCGCGCACCCGCCCCGCCTTGTCGCGGAACGACTGCTCCTCGCGCTCCGGCCGGCCGAACAGCTTGACCAACAGGGCGCCCGAGACGTTGAAGCGCTCGGTCATCGTGGTGTTCATCTCGGCGTTGAGCCCGTAGCTCTCGCGGGTCAGCTCCTGCAGCTTCGCGCCGACGAGGCGCGCCGGGATGACGAACAGCGGCAGCAGTACCAGCGACAGCAGGGTGATCTGCCAGGACAGGACGAACATCGCTATCAGTGTCAGCACGACGCCGATCGCATTGCTGACGACGTTGGACAGCGTGCCGGTGAAGGCCTGCTGGGCGCCGAGCACGTCGTTGTTGAGCCGGGTGATCAGCGCGCCGGTCTGGGTACGCGTGAAGAAGGCGATCGGCATCTTCTGGACGTGCGCGTAGACCTGGCTACGCAGGTCGTAGATCAGCCCTTCGCCGATGCGCGCGGAGTAGTAGCGGTTGATCAGCGACAGCACGGCGTCGAACAGCGCGAGCCCGGCCACCAGCAGCGCCAGCCCGATGACCAGGCCGGGCCGGCCGGTCGCCGGCGGGTTCGTCCCGATCCCCTGGTCAATGATCTCCTTGAAGATCAGCGGCTGGGCGACGCCCACGACGGCGACGATGACGATGACGGCCAGAAAAGCAAGGAGCTGACGCCGGTACGGCGCCGCGAACCGGATTATCCGCTTCCAGGTACCGGGCGCCAGCCGCTGGCCCTTGACGTCCGGGTCCCGGCGGAAGGACCGCATCATGGTCATCTGCGCGACGTCCATCGGTGGCCTCCCGGCGGTCTAGAAGGCGGACACCCCCGTCAGCGCGCGGCCGATGATGAGCTTCTGGATCTGGCTCGTGCCTTCGTACAACGTGGTAACGCGGGCATCGCGCAGGTACTTCCCCGCGGGATACTCATCGATGTAGCCGTAGCCGCCGTACGCCTGGACACAGTTGTTGGCCGCGACGACCGACGCCTCGGTGGCGAACAGCTTGGCCTTGGACGCGGCCAGCGCGTAGTCCTCACCGCGGGCTTTGAGATCTGCGCACCGCCACGTCATCAGCCGGGCGGCATCGAGCTGCACGGCGGTGTCGGCGAGCAGCTCCTGGACCAGCTGGTGGGCGGCAATCTTCTTGCCGAACTGCTCGCGCTGCGTCGTGTACTCGATCATCGAGTCGAGGCAGGCCTGCATGATCCCGGTACACGACGCAGCGATCGACATCCGGCCGTCACCGAGCGCCGACAGGGCCGCCCGGATGCCGTTGCCCTCCACGCCGCCGAGCAACGCCTCGGGCCCGACGACGACGTCGTCGAGCACCAGCTCGGCGGTGTCACAGGACCGCAGGCCGAGCTTCCCGTGGATCTTGTTCGCGCTGAAGCCGGGGGTGTCGGTGGGCACCAGGAATGCGCTGACCCCGCGGCTGCCGGGGCCGCCGGTGCGCGCCATGACCAGCGCGAGGCCGGCGATCGTGCCGTTCGTGATGAAGATCTTGCGCGTATTGATCTTGTACGAGCCGTCGTCCTGCCGCTGCGCGGTGCCGGTGAGATTGCCCGCGTCGCTGCCGTGGTCCGGCTCGGTCAGCCCGAAACAGGCAAGTACCTCCCCTGTCGCCATCTCCGGCAGCCAGCGCCGCTTCTGCTCGTCGGTACCCATCCGTTCGATGACCCCGGCGACCAGGCCGAGGTGCACCGAGACGATCGAGCGCACGTTGGCGTCGCCGCGGCCGAGCTCCTCGATCAGCAGCACGTACGACAGCGGGTCGGCCCCGCCACCGCCGTACTCCTCGCCGATCGTCAAGCCCAGGAACCCGGTCTGCCGTAGCCCCTCGAGCGCCTCCTGCGGGAAGCGCTCCTCCCGGTCGTTGGTCAGCGCGCGTGGCACCACCACGTCATCGACCCACTCGTGGGCAGCCTTTCGGAAGGCGTCCTGCTCGGGGCTCAGGCTCAGGTCCATGCGCTCTCCTGTGGTCAGGCAATCTTCCGGCGGGTGGCCCCGCCGCGGCCACGCAGCGCGACCCCGGACTCCGAGAGCATCCGGTGCACGAAGCCGTACGACCGGCCGGTGGCCTCCGCCAGCAGCCGGATGCTCTGCCCGGACTCGTACTTGCCCTTCAGATCGGCGGCCAGCTTGCCGCGCTCGTCGCCGGTCACCCGGCTGCCCTTCTTACGCTCTGCCACGTCGCACCTCTCAGCTGCCCCGGGGACCCGTCCCGGCGATGATCACCCACAACCGGGAACGGGGCCACCCGAACCCAGCCGGTCGTCGGTCGGTCGGTCGGTCGGTCGCAGCACGCCTCAGTCGCAGCCGCAGACCCCGGAGGCGGCCCGGAGCTGGAAGCACGACGGGCAGGTCGCGCTCTTCAGGGCCGCCGACTCGACCGCGGCCTCCGCGGCAAGCGTTGCCGCCCGGGTTGCTGCGGCCCGGGTGGAACGCTGCTTGGACTTGGCCTCGGCAGCCTCACGCTCGGCGGAGGCGGAGGCGGACCGCTCGAAGGCCTCGCGGTTCTCAATCTCGAAGACCCGCTGGCGGATCGTGTCGGGCACGAACTGCATCGTCTGCAGGCACAGCTCGACGGCCACGTCGACGTCGGCGCACTCCAGCGCCACGATCTCCACGACGTCGCCGTGCACGAGGTCGGGGTCGGCGGCCACGAGGGCGTCGACGCGGCGCACGGCCTCGTCGACCTGGCTCTGCACCTCGGCGGGGATGTCGTGCACGAGGTCGCCGGTCTGCTCCACGCTGCTGCCTGCCTTCTGGTCCGCACGTCGAGGCGTGCCACGGACCGGGTCTGTGCCGGGTGATGCCGCTGTGGCCCACCGGTGCGGGCCCTGCACAGTCTCGCAGGCCCCGCGGGTGGGCGACGCGGGAAACCGCTCAACCGGGGTCGCGCGGTGCCAGCAGCATCGCGCGTACGGCGGCCCGGTCGACCTTTCCGTTGCGGTTTCGGGGCAGCGCGTCGACGATCCGCAGGGGGCGCGGGACGGCGTGCGCACCGAGCCGGTCGCGGACGGCCCGCTGCAGCGCCCCGGGGTCGGAGGTCGCGCCCGGCGCGGCCACCACGGCCGCCCCGACGCTCTCGCCGGCCACCCGGGAAGGCACCCCGACGACGGCGGCATCGCTCAGCAGGCCCGAGCTGAGCAGGGCCCGCTCGACCTCGGCGGGGTAGATGTTGACGCCGCCGCGGATGATCAGATCGACCGCGCGACCTCCGACATACAGGTAACCCTCGGGGTCGAGCCGGCCGACGTCGCCGGTACGCAGCCAGCCGTCGGCCAGCAGCGGGCTCGCCGCGTCGCCCCAGTAGCCGGGCGTCGTCGTCGGCGAGCGCACCTGCACCTCACCGGCCTGCCCGCGGGCCACGACCGCGCCGGCCGGGTCGACCAGACGCAGCTCGCAGTACGCCACCGGCCGTCCGACGCTGCCGGGCCGGCGCAGGGCCTCGGTGTCGGGCAGGCAGGTGACCGGGGCGCAGGTCTCGGACAACGCGTAGACGTCGAACAACCGCAGCTGCGGCAGCCGCACGCGGACCCGGTCGAGGGTGCCGGGGGGCGCGGGTGCGCCGCCGAAGACCGCCAGCCGCACGCCGGCCAACGCCGGCAGCGCGAACCCGCTGTCGCGCAGCAGCATCTCGAAGATGCTGGGCACGACGTCGAGCCAGGTCACCGCATGCGCCCGCGCGGTGTGGACCAACTCGGCGGCCGAGAACGTCGCCATCGTGACCACCGAGCCGCCCGACAGCATCGCCGGAGCGAGCTGGGTGATGTGCCCGGACACCCACGCGAACGGCAGGTGCACAGCCGTCCGGTCGGTCGGACCGAGACCGAGCGTGCGGGTGTAGAAAGCCGCTGCGTGGCCCGCCATCCGGCCGGTGACCCGGACGGCTTTGGGGTGGCCGGTCGTGCCGCTCGTCGCGATCAGGCAGTACGTCGCATCCTCGTCGGGCCGCGTATCGCCCGCCCGCCAGGACTGCGGCGCCCCGAGCAGGACCTGCTCGGCGTCGGCGACCGGTACCTCGCCCGCGGCCTCGCGGGCGAGGTCGGCGAGGTCGGCCTGCGCGAGCAGCAGCCCGGGTGTGGTGAGCGCCAGCAGGTCGGCGATTCGGCCGGCCGGCGCGTCGGCGGGCAGTCCGACGTGCAGCAGGCCGGCGCGTGCGCAGGCCCAGATCGCGACCGCGGCCGCCAGCCCGTTGCGGACCAGCAGGGCCACCCGGTCGCCGCGCACCAGGCCGTGCGCGAGCAGCGCCTGCGCCGCACCCTCGACGGCCGCGGCGAAGCCGTCGTACGTCGTGGTGGTGCCCAGCGCCGGGTCCACCAGCAGCACGTCGGGGCCGGACAGCACCAGCGCGTCCTCGAGCAGACCGACGAGGTCGCGCGGCCGGTCGGCGTAGCAGCGCTGGCGGACCCCGCGGACGTGCTCGTGGACGAGGGGGTCCGGACCGGCCTGCTGCGACGTCAGGCGCACCGGACCAGCGCGGACAGGGTCGCCGCCCGGACGTGCGCGGCCTGGCTGTGGACGAGCTGGAAGGCCGCGGCCCGCAGCAGCCGCTGGGCGGGGTCGGCGAGGTCCATGCCCTGCCCGCCGCGCGCCGCGAGCAGCGCCGTGCAGCACTCGACTGCCAGCAGCAGCGACGCTGCGCGCAGCTCGAGCCGCAGCTCGAGCTGCGCCGACCCGGGCACGTCGTCCAGCAACCGGTAGGCCTGCGCGCGCAAGGGCAGCAGCCGGTCGCGCAGGGTCTGCGCGACCTGAGGCTGCCGGACGTCCAGCAGGTCCAGGGCGGCCAGCGCCACGCCGTACGTGCTGGGCTGCACGTTCGTGTTCAGCGCGGTGTCGTACGCCGCGAAGGTGGCGCGGTCGTGCAGGGCGACGACCGCCTCGTCGGGCACGAACAGGTCCTCAAAAGCCAGCGCGTGCGTGCGGGTGCCGCCCATCGCCGCGAGCGCCAGCTCACCGGTGCTGTGCAGGGCGGGCCGGTCGCCGGCCGGCACCAGCGCGAACACCACCTGGTCGCCGCCCGGGTCCAGGGCCCCCGCGAGCACGACGTCGGCGAGCGGCCAGCCGGTGCACCACGGCTGGCTGCCGCGCAGGGACCAGCCGCCGGCGACCCGGTCGGCGAAGACCGAGGGCGCCGGCGTACGAAGGTGGCTGTACGCGACGCCGCCGAGTTCGTCCCCCCGACACAGCGGGCCGAGGTGGCACTCGGCCAGGGCGGTGTTGTCGCTGCGGCCCAGCATCCGCACGACCGGTCCGTGCTGGAACCACACGAACCAGAGGTCGGGGCTGGCACCGGCGAGCTGCTCCGCCACCTCGCGCTGGGCCGCGTCCGGCAGGCCACCGACCTCGGGCGGCCCGTACACACCGAGCAGTCCGGCGTCGGCGAGCCGGGCGACGTCGGCGCGGGTGACACCGTCGCGCTCCAGCCGGGCGGCGTCCGAGGCGAGCCAGGCCAGCAGGTCCGGTCGGGCAGCCGGGGTCAGGGTCGTCACCCGGCGCACTTTATCCGACGGCGTGCACGCCACCATCCACGTGCACGACCTCGCCGGTGGTGGCCGGGAACCAGTCCGAGAGCAGGGCCACGGCGGCCCGGGCGACGGCGGTCCGGTCGACCGGGTCCCAGCCGAGCGGGGCCCGGCGCGACCACTGCGCTGCGAGGTCGTCGTGCCCGGGCAGGGCCTTGGACAGCAGGGTGCGCTGCGGGCCGCCGGCGACCAGGTTGACCCGGACGCCCTGCGGGCCGAGGTCAAGGGCGAGGTAGCGGGCGGCGGTCTCGAGGGCCCCGCGGGCGACCGCCAACCAGTCCTGGCCGCGCTCGGCCCTGGCCGGGTCCAGCTCGAGCCCGACGACGGCCGAGCCGGCCGGGAGCAGCGGTCGAAGGGCCGCGACCAGCGCCGCCAGCGACCAGGCGGCAGTCTGGAAGATCTCCCCCACCGCCGACCACGGGGCTGCCGCGAAGTCGCCAGGAACCGCCGGTAGGTAGGCGATCGCGTGCAGGACGCCGTCGACGCGGTCCCAGCCGGCCACGCGGACTGCCTGCTCGAGGCCGGCGAGGTCTCCGGGCAGCGTGACATCGAGCTCCAGCACCTCCCGGGTGACGCCGAGCCGGGGGGCGACCCGGGTCGTGACGCGGTAGCCGCGGCAGAGCGGGCTGGTGAGCAGCACGTCGGCGCCCTGCTCGACCGCGAGGCGCACCACCGCGCTGGCCAGCGAGGCCTCGGTGAGCACCCCGGTCGCGAGCAGCCGCTTGCCCGCCAGCATCGTCACGCCAGCGACACCAGGTCGGCCAGGTCGTCGGACCACTGGTCCTCGACGCCATCGGGGAGCATCAGCACCTTCTCGGGCTGCAGCGCCTGGACGGCGCCCTCGTCGTGCGTCACCAGGACGACGGCGCCGCGGTAGGTCGCCAGCGCACCGAGGACCTCCTCGCGGCTGGCTGGGTCCAGGTTGTTCGTCGGCTCGTCGAGGAGCAGGACGTTGGCGCCGCTGACGACCAGGGTGGCGAGCGCGAGCCGGGTCTTCTCACCGCCGGACAGCGTCCCGGCCTGCTGGTGGACCACATCACCGCTGAACAGGAACGACCCGAGCACCCGCCGGGCCTCGGGCTCGGCGAGGTCCGGACTCGAGGAGCGCATGTTCTCCAGCACGGTGCGGTCGGTGTCCAGCGTGTCGTGCTCCTGCGCGTAGTAGCCCAGCCGCAGCCCGTGCCCCGACACGACCTCGCCGGTGTCGGGGGTCTCGGTCCCGGACAGCACCCGCAGCAGGGTGGTCTTACCCGCACCGTTCAGGCCCAGGACCACGACCCGGGCGCCGCGGTCGATCGCGAGGGTGACGTCGGTGAAGATCTCCAGCGAGCCGTACGACTTCGACAGCTCGCGTGCGGTCAACGGGGTCCGGCCGCAGGGCGCCGGCTCCGGGAAGCGGAGCTTGGCGACCCGGTCCTTGGCGCGGACGACCTCGGCGCCGGCGAGCAGCTTCTCCGCCCTCTTGAGCATCCCCTGAGCCGCCTTGGCCTTGGTCGCCTTCGCACGCATCTTCTCGGCCTGAGCGGTGAGCGCACCGGCGGTTTTCTCGGCGTTGGCACGCTCGCGCTTGCGCCGTTTCTCGTCGGTGTCGCGCTGCTTGAGGTAGGTCTTCCAGCCGACGTTGTACTGGTCGAGCTCGGCCCGGTTGGCGTCGAGGTGAAACACCTTGTTGACGACCGCGTCGAGTAGCTCGACGTCGTGGCTGATGACGACCAGGCCGCCGCTGTGCTTCTGCAGGAAGCCGCGCAGCCAGGTGATCGAGTCGACGTCCAGGTGGTTGGTCGGCTCGTCGAGCAGCAGCGTCGTGGCGTCAGAGAACAAGATCCTGGCCAGCTCGATCCGGCGGCGCTGGCCGCCGGACAGCGTGCCGATCCGCTGCTCCAGCGCGCGCTCGGGGAGCCCGAGGTTGCTGCAGACCCGGGCCGCCTCGGACTCCGCGCTGTAGCCGCCGAGGCTCGAGAACCGCTCCTCGAGGTTGCCGTAGCGCCGCAGGAGATCGGCATCGTCTGGCTGCTCCGCGAGCTGCACCTGCATCTTCTCCAGCCCGCGCAGGACCTCGTCCAGGCCGCGTGCCGACAGCACCCGGTCGCGGCCGAGGACGTCGAGGTCGCCGGTACGCGGGTCCTGCGGCAGGTAGCCGATCTCCCCCGCCCGGGTGATGCTGCCGCCGGCGGGCAGCGTCTCGCCCGCCAGCGTCCGGGTCAGCGTGGTCTTGCCCGCGCCATTGCGCCCCACCAGCCCGATCCGGTCGCCCGGCTGCACCCGGAAGCTCACGTGCTCCAGCAGCGCCCGGGCACCGGCCCGCAACTCGAGGTCCTGCACGGTGATCACGGGGGGTCCTCCTGGGACGGCGGGGCGAGGGGCAGGGGGCGGTACCTGTCGCTCACGGCGTCGTCAGGGGCACGGACACCAGGGTAGCGGCCACGGCGCCCTGTCGGGTGGCTCAGGGCGTACCGGCCGGGACGGCGACGCGTGGGTCGGACCGGGCACAGCGCTGCCGTACGGCCTGGCCGCGGGCGACCCGAGGGGGCCTGCGACACCTCCGGCGCCCGGCGCCCTCAAGGCGCAGACTTACACGTTGAAGCCGAGCGCCCTCAGCTGGTCGCGACCGTCGTCGGTGATCTTGTCCGGGCCCCACGGTGGCATCCAGACCCAGTTGATGCGCACGTCGTCGGTCCAGGGCCCCAGCGCCGAGCGGGTCTGGTCCTCGATGACGTCGGTGAGCGGGCAGGCCGCGCTGGTGAGCGTCATGTCCAGCGTCACGGCCCCGTCCTCGTGGACCTGCTGGCCGTAGAGCAGCCCCAGGTCGACGATGTTGATCCCGAGCTCCGGGTCGACGACGTCCTTCATGGCCTCGACGACGTCGTCGTCGGTCGCCAGTGTCGTGCCACCTCCGGTCGGGGTGTCGAGCACCTTTTCGGCCGCCTGCTCGCTCATGCCGTCTCCCTCGTCGATCCCGATGTCGCTGTCCCGGCTGCGACCGCCTGCGCGGTCCCTGTCCCGCCTGCGACCGCCTGCGCGGTCGCGTCCTTCCACGCCATCCAGCCCAGCAGCGCGCACTTCACGCGAGCGGGGTACTTCGACACGCCGGCGAAAGCGATGCCATCCTCCAGCCCGTACTCGTCCGGCTCGAGCTGACCACTGCTCTGCATCAGCGCGAGGAAGGCCTCGCCCTTCACCAGCGCCTCGTCCACCGGCTTGCCGATGACCAGGTCGGTCATGACCGAGGT
>JBKJQN010000108.1:0-4278 GCA_046593925.1 Mycobacteriales bacterium | reverse complement strand
GCAGGCGGTGGCCGACGCCAAGGAATCTGCCCGACATGTTGGAGCCGACGGCCCCGCCGCAGGGGGGGTTGGGCAGGACCGCCAGCACGACGGCCCCTACCCCGTCGGCCGGCGGTCCACCCGCCTCGTCGCACTAGGCTCGACCCCGTACGCCAGGCCGGCGTGGCGCAGCCCGGTAGCGCAACCGACTTGTAATCGGTAGGCCGTCGGTTCGAATCCGACCGCCGGCCCAGCCGAACCCTGTGCTGCGTCGCAGCGGGCCCGGGTCGAGTCATCACAAGGTGCTCGGTGTGTGCCTCTGGAGGGTCATGCGTACGCCCCTGGCTTGGGACGACGTCGGGTCAGGGCGCGAGGTGCTGGACGAACCAGTCGCGGGCAGCGGCCTGGGAGATGGCTGCCCCCTTGACGTACGCGTCGAAGTGACCGCCGGGCAGGATCACCAGCTTCTTTGGCTCGTGCGCGAGGTCGAACGCCGCGATGGCGAGCTCCGACGGGGTCAGGTGGTCCCCGAGCGCCGGCAGCATGAGCAGCGGCGTCGGGCTGATGTACGGCAGGTAGGTGACCGGCTCGTACTCGGTGAACATCTCCACGCTGCGCAGCGTGCACTCGTTCTTCCACGACGGTGCGCGGTTCTTGCCGGTCTCGGTGAACCACTGCCAGGAGTCGGCCGTCGGCAAGGCGGCCGGCGCCAGCGGGTCCTCGGCGACGACGGGGACCATGGCCGGCGGCTCGCCGTTGAAGCGGGCAAGACGGTCGACGTCGAACATCTCGCGGAAGCCGGCGATGAAGTCGGCGCGGACCAGCGCCCGCAGGTTGTCGTGGCCGCTGACCAGCGGGACCTGGCTGACGACAGCCTTCACCCGCCGGTCCACCGCGGCTACCACCAGGACGTGACCGCCGGAGTAGCTGCTCCCCCAGACCCCGATCCGCTGCGCGTCGACCTCGGGCAACGTGCCCGCGTAGGTGATGGCATGCCGGTAGTCCCGGACCTGCGCCCACGGGTCGATCTCCTGGCGGGGCTCGCCGTCACTGGCCCCGAAGTTGCGGTTGTCGTAGACGAGCGCGTTGAGCCCGGCCGCGGCGAAGACCTCGGCGTAGTCGTCGAGGTACATCTCCTTCACCGCCGAGTAGCCGTGTGCCATCACGACGGTCGGCGCCGACGTGCCCGGCCCGTCGGCGGTGTAGAACCAGCCTCGTAGGGTGACGCCCTCGGCGCCGAACTCGATGTCGCGGCGAGCCATGTCTCCTCCTGGGAGTTGCCGGCAGGGGGCGGGCCCGCGCCGGGGGACCTGAGTCTTGCGCCCCGGCGACCCCCCGCGTCAAACCCCCGACCGTCGTGACAAGCATGCTTGACAGGCTGATGGCCCTCGAGACCGGTCGCCATGACCCCAGCCTGCCACTCGCCTTCCGGATCGCCCAGCTGTTCGCCCAGCCCATCGAGGCGATCTTCCACCCGGACGATCCGAGCGCGGGAACACCGGGGCGGACTGCTGGACCCGGTGGTGTGGGTACCGCGGCGGCGGCGGGTAGGGCGGGCGTGGGCCCGCCGTGAGGTCGGCCCGTCCGCACGTCGATGAGGGGTGGTCGCATGCCGAAGGTCTTCCGGTTCAGTACGTACGGCGGTGCCGAGACCCAGGAGCTCGTGGAGCTGCCGATGCCCCGGCCCGGTCCCAGCGAGCTGCTGGTCAAGGTGCGGGCGGCCGGGGTCAACCCGGTGGACATCAAGATCCGGCAGGGGCTCATGCAGACGTTCGCGCCCCGCGATCTGCCGTCGGAGTTCGGCAGCGAGGTCTCCGGGGTTGTCCAGGAGGTCGGCCAGGACGTGACCGGGTTCGCGGTCGGCGACGAGGTCTTCGGCTCACCGGCGCCGGGCCACGGCGCGTTCTCGGAGTACACCGTGACGACGGCGGGGGCGACCGCGAAGAAGCCGTCACGCCTCACCTTCGAGGACGCGGCGACGCTCGTCGTCGCAGCAGCGACAGCCTGGGACGGCATCGTCCAGCTCGGCATGGCGGAGGGACAGACGCTGCTGATCAACGGTGTGGGCGGCGGGGTCGGGGTCGCGGCGGCGCAGATCGCGCGCGACGCCGGGATCACGGTCATCGGAATCGCCAGCGAGGACAAGCGGGCGCTGGTGGAGTCACTCGGGGCGATGCTGGTGCCGTACGGCGAGGGCGTGGAGCAGCGGGTCCGCGCGCTACTGCCGGACGGCGTGGACGGCATCCTCGACCTGGTCGGCGGTGCGGCACTGCGCTCGGTCGCCGGGCTGCTCAAGAATCCCACGAAGCTGGTGACCGCTGGGGATCCGGCCACCGCCGCCGAGCTCGGTGGAGTGACGGTCAACCGGGACGGGACGGCCCGGGTCCTGGACGAGGTGGCCCGGCTGGTCGCCGACGGCAAGCTCGACCCGCACGTCAACGACGTCCTGGACCTCGAGGACGCCGCCCAGGCGCTCGCGTCCGTCGAGTCCGGTCACGCCCTGGGCAAGGTGGTCATCCGGATCGGCTGACAGCGCGTCGACCGGCTCGAGGGGAGGGTTCGCGCGCCGAGTGGAACGCGTCCCTGACGCGTTCGACCTCCGGCATCAGGTGCTGGACCCCGATGGTCATGCCGGCAGAGGGCAGTCACTGACACCCGAGCTGCGGCTACGGGTGGAGCAGGACGGCCGCGGAGCGGAACTCCAGCGCAGTGTCGTCGGCGGGTCCGCGGAACAGCGCGGAGTCCCGGCCGTAGTGCTGCTGCAAGCGCCAGGGCGCGCGGTCGCCCTGCAACGGCAGCAGGTCTCGCGATCGCTCGAAGTAGCCGGAGGTCATCTCAATGAACGGCCCGGTGGCCATCGGCTCCGCCGGCAGCCGGGGAGTCACGACCGTGTCCCCGCGCTGCCGCATCTGGCGCAGCAGCCGCGCTACCCAGGCGGACACCAGATCGACCTTGAGTGTCCAGGAGGCATTGGTGTAGCCCAGCGCGAAGGCCAGGTTGGGGACACCGTCGAGCATCATCCCCTTGTACGCCACGTGCTGCGGCACCACGACCGGCTCGCCGTCGACGTTCAGCGCGATCCCGCCCAGCGGCAGCAGGTTCAGCCCGGTCGCGGTGACCACGACGTCGGCCTCGACCACCGCGCCGGAGCGCAGCCGCAACCCGCCGGAGGTGAAGCCCTCGATGTGGTCGGTGACGACGTCTGCCGTGCCGGAGCGCACCGCGCCGAAGAAGTCGCCGTCCGGCACCAGACACATGCGCTGGTCCCACGGCTCGTACGAAGGGCTGAAGTGCGCGTCGACGTCGAAGCCGACGGGCAGCCGCGCGACGGCGAGCTTGCGCAGCAGCGCCCGCACCCGGGCGGGCCGCTTGCGGCACAGGCCGTAGATCGCCGTGCCCAGCTTGACGTTCTTCCATCGAACGGCCCGGTAGGCCCGGTCGGCCGGCAGCACCTTGCGCAGCAGGTCGGCCAGCGGGTCAGCCGCCGGGAAGGGCATCAGGTAGGACGGCGAGCGTTGCAGCATCGTCACCTTGGCTGCGGTCCGGGCCAGTGCCGGCACGAGCGTCACCGCGGTCGCGCCGCTGCCGATCACGACGACCCGCTTGCCGGTGACGTCCAGATCCGCCGGCCAGTGCTGCGGGTGCACCAGCCGGCCGCCGAAGTCTGCCTGGCCCGGCCAGGTCGGCGTGTAGCCCTCGTCGTAGCGGTAGTAGCCGGAGCACAGGTACAGGAAGCCGCAGGTCCGGGTACTGACGTGGCCCGACCCGGCGTCCTTGACGGTCACCGTCCAGCGCGCGTCGCCGCTCGACCAGTCGGCCTGCAACACCCGGGTCCGGTAGCAGATCTGTCGGTCGACGCCGTAGGCCGCTGCGGTGTCGCGCAGGTAGTCCAGGATCTCCTCGCCGCCGGCGATCGACTTCTCGCCGGTCCACGGCCGGAAGCTGTAGCCCAACGTGAACATGTCTGAGTCCGAACGGACACCGGGGTAGCGGAACAGGTCCCAGGTGCCGCCGCTGCCATCGCGCCCCTCGACGATCGCGTACGACGTGCCGGGGGAGTGGGTCTGCAGGTGACAGGCCGCACCGATGCCGGACAGGCCGGCACCGACGATGAGCACGTCGACGTGTGCGGTGTGGGTGGTGGGCGGCGCGGGGGCGGTGCTGGTCACGGGGCTCCGGTCGGCAGCTGGGTCGGGCTGACCACGAGACACTTGCACCGGCCGCCGGCGGGGGCAACGGGTGCCGCGCGCCGGGGCGACAGGCTCTCGATCTCCGGCATGGCAGGGTGACTGCGGCCAC
>JBKJQN010000047.1:0-31306 GCA_046593925.1 Mycobacteriales bacterium | reverse complement strand
ACGCCCAGCGCAAACACGTGCTGGCCATCCTCAAGACGTGGTGAGGGTGCTGCACAAGGTCCTGCCACATGGCGCGCAGGACCGCCTGGAGCCAGTGGGCACACTTCAGAGCAGCAGAGGCAGCCATCACCCGGAAGATCTCGTGTCTCGCGGGCCTGAATGAGAATCAGCTGCAGCCGCTGGTGCTCCCACAGCTCTCGCACACGTAGCAGGAGCCAGCGGGCCGCATCTTCACGCCGCAGGTCATGCACAGCGGCGCGTCGGCGGAGGTGCCCTGCTGCCGCTCCACCAGCTCGGTGGAGCTATGCACCTGCGCCGGGGCGGTGCGCACCGCCGCAACCTGCACGGACTGGGCGAGCCCCTCGACGTCGACCTCGTCCTCGGTCTGGACGCCACCGTACTGGCCGGCCACCGTCGCCGCGCGCTCCTCGGCGGTGAAGATGCCGAACTCGGTGCGCCTCTCGTAAGGCAGGTAGTCCAGCGCCAGTCGCCGGAACAGGTAGTCCATGACCGACTGGGCGATCCGGACGTCCGGGTCGTCGGTCATACCGGCCGGGTCGAAACGCATGTTGGTGAACTTCGATACAAAGGCCTCGAGCGGGACGCCGTACTGCAAGCCGATCGAGATGGCGACGGAGAAGGCGTCCATCACACCGGCGAGCGTGCTGCCCTGCTTGCTCATCTTGATGAAGACTTCGCCGATCCCGTCGTCGGGGTAGCTGCCGGCGGTCATGTAGCCCTCGGCACCGGCCACGGAGAAGGAGACGGTCTGCGACGGCCGCTTCTTCGGCAGCCGCTTGCGGGTCGGGCGGTACTCCACGGCGGGCGTGACCTCTGTGGTCTGCTCCAAGGACTTCTTGTCCTGCAGCGGCTGGCCGACCTTGCTGTTGTTGCGGTAGATCGCCAGCGCCTTCAGGCCCAGCTTCCAGCCCTGGAAGTAGACGTTCTCGACGTCCTCGACGGACGCCTCGGCCGGCAGGTTGACTGTCTTGGACAGCGCGCCGGACACGAACGGTTGGATCGCCGCCATCATGTTGACGTGCCCCATCGGGCTGATCGACCGGGCGCCCATCGCGCAGTCGAAGACCTCGTAGTGCTCGGGCTTGAGGCCGGGGGCGTCGATGACGTGCCCGTGCTGGCCGATGTGTTCCACGATCGCCTCGACCGACTCCTCCTGGTAGCCCAGGGCGCGCAGTGCCCGCGGCACCGTCTGGTTGACGATCTGCATCGAGCCACCGCCGACCAGCTTCTTGAACTTCACCAGCGCGAGGTCAGGCTCCAGGCCAGTGGTATCGCAGTCCATCATCAGACCGATGGTGCCGGTCGGGGCAATGACAGAGGCCTGGGCGTTGCGGTAGCCGTTCTTCTCACCCGCCACCAGGCAGTCCTGCCACGCCTTGGTCGCCGCACGCAGGATCCGCGCGTCGTCCGCCCCGACGGCCCGCGCCGCGTCGTTCGCGGCGGCGTGCTTGCGCATGACGCGCTTGTGGCTGTCGGCGTTGCGGGCGTACCCGTCGTACGGTCCGACGATTGCGGCCAACTCCGCCGACCGCTTGTATGCGACGCCCGTCATGAGCGAGGTGATCGCGCCGGCGAGGGCCCGGCCGCCTTTCGAGTCGTACGCGTGGCCGGTCGCCATCAGCAGCGCGCCGAGGTTGGCGTAGCCGATACCGAGCTGACGGAACGCGCGGGTCGTCTCACCGATCGGGATGGTCGGGAAGTCGGCAAAGCAGATGGAGATGTCCATCGCGGTGATGATGATCTCCACGGACTTCGCGAACAGGTTCGCGTCGAACGTGCCGTCCCGGCGCAGGAACGTCATGAGGTTCAGCGAGGCCAGGTTGCAGGAGGAGTTGTCCAAAGACATGTATTCGCTGCAGGGATTGGAGGCCGTGATGCGGCCGGACTCGGGCGTGGTGTGCCAGTCGTTGATGGTGTCGTCGTACTGGATGCCCGGATCGGCGCATTCCCAGGCGGCCTGACCCAGCTTGCGCCACAGGGTCCGGGCGTCCACGGTCTCGATCACCCGGCCGTCGAGCCGGGCCCGGAGCCCGAACTGCTCGCCGTGCTCGACCGTACGCATGAACTCGTCGCTCACGCGCACCGAGTTGTTGGCGTTCTGGTACTGGACGCTGACGATGTCCTTGCCGCCGAGGTCCATGTCGAAGCCGGCGTCACGCAGCGCGCGGATCTTGTCCTCCTCGCGCGCCTTCGTGTCAATGAACTCCTCGATGTCGGGGTGGTCCACGTCCAACACCACCATCTTGGCGGCCCGGCGGGTGGCGCCACCGCTCTTGATGGTTCCGGCGGAGGCGTCCGCGCCGCGCATGAACGACACCGGGCCGGACGCCGTGCCGCCGGAGGACAGCAGCTCCTTGGAAGAGCGGATACGCGAGAGGTTCAGGCCAGCCCCTGAGCCGCCCTTGAAGATCAGCCCTTCCTCGCGGTACCAGTTCAGGATCGAGTCCATATGGTCGTCGACAGCGAGGATGAAGCAGGCGCTGACCTGCTGCGGCGCGCTGGTGCCCACGTTGAACCAGACGGGGCTGTTGAAGCTGAACACCTGGTGCAGCAGCATCCAGGTGAGCTCGTGCTCGAACACCTCGGCATCCTCGGGGGCAGCGAAGTAGCCGTGCTCGGCACCTGCCGCGGCGTACTTGCGCACCACTCGGTCGATGAGCTGGCGCAGGCTCGACTCCCGATTGTCCGCGCCGACGGCACCGCGGAAGTACTTCGTTGTGACGATGTTGGCGGCGTTGACCGACCACGACTCCGGGAACTCGACACCGCGCTGCTCAAAGTTGACCGAGCCGTCACGCCAGTTGGTCATGACGACGTCCCGCCGCTCCCAGGTGACCTCGTCGTAAGGATGCACGCCCGAAGTCGTATAGACCCGCTCGACGTGCAGCCTGTTGCCGGCACGCGGCACCTGACGCGCTGCGCTGCTGACCGTCTCTGTCATGGAGTTCCTCTTCTCTGCTGTCGAGTGCAACCACCGCGACGGGCGCGGCATTCACCGGATGGGGCCTACGTGGAAGCGGGGTGGAGCGGGGTGGGGTCAGGTCGGGGGGTGCAGGCGACCCGGCGGTCCCACGTCGGGGTCGGGAGCCAGGTCGGGATGGTTGTCGAGCACACGCTCGGCGCGCAGGGCGACGATCTCGGCCTCGAAGTCGGTGAGGGACTCAAAGGAGCGGTAGACACTGGCAAACCGCAGGTAGGCGACCTCGTCGAGCCGACGCAGCGGGGTAAGGATCGCCAGGCCGACCTCGTGAGCAGGTACCTCGGCAGCCCCCCCTGCCCGGACGATGTCCTCGACCTGTTGTGCGAGCAGCGCAAGGGCGTCCTCAGCCACCGGCCGGCCCTGGCAGGCCTTCCGAACCCCGCTGACGACCTTCGCCCGGCTGAACGGCTCGGTCACCCCGGAACGCTTCAGTACGGCGAGGGAGGTCTCCTCGACGGTGGTGAAGCGACGGCTGCAGTGCAGACACGCCCGGCGTCGCCGTATGGCGTCACCGTCATTTGTCTCGCGGCTGTCCACGACCCGGGAGTCGGCGGAGCGGCAGTACGGGCAGCGCACGTCTCCTCCTCCGGCCGGTCTTCCACATCTGTGGACGAGCTATCCACAGCATGTGGAGAACTACACCGCTGTAAGCCCTACATGTTGTGTCGGGACAGTAGGACGACCCGACCGACAGAGCAAGCCCAGCACTGCACCCGCGGAGCCGGCGGATGCCAAACGTGCAGGTCGCGCGAGCAGAGAAATATCTGACGGTCACGCGGTGTCGGCGTGTCGTCACGGGGCAGCGTCGTCTGCGTTGGAGTGGGACGGGCTGCATCGCGAGGCAGGTCGACGTCCATCTGGGCGAACGACCGTGCCAACCCCCTTCGACAGAACGCTGCCGCACGCCGGTGGTCGCAGTGGCCTCAGCCGGGCGGTGCCGTGGCACCGTCGGCCCAGGCGGCGTGGTTCCCCACCGACTGGGGCCGGCGAACGGCGGCGGCCGGGCAGCCCGTCAGACGACGGCTGGTAGGAGCAACTGCTGCCCCACCCGGAGCTGCGCTGTCCGCAGTCCATTCAGACGGCGGAGCTGGTCCACCACGTCGCGGGCGTCCCGCTGCGGTGCGATGCGATGGGCCACCGACCAGAGGGTGTCTCCCGACTGCACGGTCAGCTGGGTCAGCGCCGGGTCCGGCTCGGTCTGCGGCACGGCCTGGCTGGCGCCGGCGTGCCAGAGGACCACGGCCCCCGCCAGCACCAGCACCAGCACCAGCAGCACCAGGCGTCGCCCCCGCGCCGTGACGCGCAGCCCGCCGTGCCGGCGCCATGCTGCGTCGATCGGGTGTGCGCTGGTGCGGTCCTCGGTCATGATGTTCATCAGATCTCCCTCGGCTCATCGGGTCTCGTCGGCTCGGCAGGCTCCGGTCGGCGTGAACACGCGTTCGATCGAACGTCTGGACGAAGTTGTACCGCACGGCTCCGACAAAATCACGACACGTTCGAACGGGTGTTTGAGTTTGTCCTCCCGGAGGGCTACCGTCCAGTTCGTGATCACGGGGCGCGAGCCCCATCGACGAGAGGGAGCTGCTGTGTCTACGAAGGAGCCCGCGACCGTGCGCGACCTGCCCGACGGAGCGGTCGACGAGTCCGGCTTGACACCACGTCAACGCAGGGTGCTCGAAGTGATCCGGGAGTCGGTCGAGCGCCGCGGCTACCCGCCCACCGTCCGCGAGATCGGTCAGGCAGTAGGGCTGACCAGCACGTCAAGCGTCTCTCACCAGCTGATGACCCTGCAGAAGAAGGGGTTCCTGCGTCGTGACCCGAGCCGTCCCCGCGCCGTCGACGTCCGGCTGCCGGCGGATGTCGCCGCTGCCGGCCGCGCCATCGACGACGCCGCCGAGCGCGCATCGCACCCCCAACCCGCCTATGTGCCGGTGATCGGCCGCATCGCGGCGGGCGGACCCATCCTGGCTGAGCAGGCCCTCGAGGACGTCTTCCCGTTGCCGCGTGAGCTGGTCGGCAACGGCACGCTGTTCCTGCTCAGGGTCGTCGGCGACTCGATGATCGACGCCGCCATCGCCGACGGGGACTGGGTCGTGGTGCGCCAGCAGGCCAACGCGGACAATGGCGACATCGTGGCAGCCATGATCGACGGTGAGGCGACGGTCAAGACGTACCAGCGCCGCGACGGTCGGGTCTGGCTGCTCCCGCACAACGAGGCCTACGAGCCGATCCCCGGGGATGAGGCAGTGATCCTTGGGCGGATCGTGACGGTCCTGCGCAAGCTATGACAGCTGTCGGGCTTCCGGCGGCTGCCGGCGCGACGAGCCCCCGCGTGCGCTCAGTTCGGTAGGGCTGCGATGACCACTAGCCGGCCGTCCGGATCCCGCACAGTGACCCCCATGGCATCCCAGTACGGGTTGCTGGCCCGTTCCGCGCGGACCCCGGCTGCCTCGAGCCGGGCGCGGAGCCCGGCGACGTCAGCCGGGGTCGGGACGTACAGCACGAGCAGGTCCTCGCCGGTCGAGGGCACCGGCAGCTCGCCGCCGCCGGTCAACTCGAGCTGGCCACCACCCGGTAGCGCGAAGAACACCAGCTCGTACGGCGTTGCGGGGTGCGGTCCGTCCACCAGCAGTCCGAGCAGGCCGCCGTAGAACGCGATCGCAGCCGGTACCGACGCTGTCGGGTGGGCGACCCGGCAGCGCACCCAGCGGGTGGCTGCCAGCTCCTCGAGGACCGACGTCCCCGTCACCCCGGACGCGGGCACGATCCAGGACTCATGGACCCGCAGCCGCCCGTCGTCGAGCGTGTCGAGGCGCGCGGCGGCGTGACCGACCGTCAGGGCGCCGTTGCGCTCGATCTGTGCGAAACCGAAGGCCAGGTCGCGCCCGTCACGGCGACCGGCCAGCGTGCCGGTCACGACCGTGCCGCCGGAGTAGGACGCGGTCACCGTTCCCTCACGGTCCTCCCGGAACGCCAGGACCCGGTCCGCCTCGGTGAACCGCCGGCCGTCGAGCGAGGGCGTCACGCGACGGCGTAGGCCGAGAGTTCGGCGGCGAGCTGGCGGCCTACCCGGGCCTGCATGCGGGTGCCCTCACCGAGGTGCTCCTCGAGAAGCACCTCGCCCTCCGAGTGGATCCGTGACACCAGCGCGCCGGAGGCGTACGGCAGCACGACGTGGACCAGGACGTCGGGGTGCGGCACCTCGTCCTCCAGGATCTGCAGCAACGCGGGCAGACCCTCGCCGGTCTTCGCCGACACCTGCACCGCGTGCCTCTCGCGGCGTTGCAGCCGCCCGAGGACCAGCGGGTCGGCCAGGTCGCTCTTGTTGATCACGACGATCTCGGGGATGCCGGCGGCGCCGATGTCGGCGAAGACGGCGCGTACCGCTGCCAGCTGGCCCTCGGGGTCGGGGTGTGAACCGTCGACGACGTGCAGCACCAGGTCGGAGCCCCCGACCTCCTCCAGGGTCGAGCGGAACGCCTCGATGAGCTGGTGGGGCAGCAGCCGGACGAACCCGACGGTGTCGGTGAGGGTGAACTCCCGGCCGGCGGGCGTCGCGGCCTTGCGTACCGTCGGGTCGAGGGTCGCGAACAGGGCGTCCTCGACCAGCACGCCGGCGCCGGTGAGCCGGTTGAGCAACGAGCTCTTGCCCGCGTTGGTGTAGCCGGCAATGGCGACGGACGGCACCTGGTGACGGGCCCGCTCTTGGCGCTTGACGTCACGGGCGGTCTTCATGAGCTTGATCTCACCGGCAAGCTTGGCCTTGCGAGAGCGGATCCGCCGACGGTCGGTCTCGATCTTGGTCTCGCCGGGCCCACGGGTGCCGACGCCGCCCGAGCCGGACCCGCCGGCGCCGCCGCCCTGCCGCGACAGGCTTTCGCCCCAGCCGCGCAGGCGCGGGAGCATGTACGTGAGCTGGGCGAGCTCGACCTGCGCCTTGCCCTCCCGGGACGTGGCGTGCTGCGCGAAGATGTCCAGGATCAGCCAGGTCCGGTCGATGACTTTGACCTTGACGATCTCCTCGAGCGAACGGAGCTGGCCGGGCGTCAGCTCGCCGTCGCAGATGACCGTGTCGGCGCCGCTCGAGAGCACCGCATCCCGCAGCTCCTTGGCTTTGCCGGACCCGACGAAGGTCTTCGGATCCGGCTTCTCACGCCGCTGGGCCAGGCCCTCCAGGACCTCGCAGCCCGCCGTTTCGGCGAGGGCCTGCAGCTCCGAAAGCGAATTCTCCGCGCCGAAGGCATCGCCGTAGGCGTAGACCCCCATCAGCACGACCCGCTCGAGGCGCAACTGTCGGTACTCGACCTCGGAGATGTCCTGCAGGTCGGTGCGGATGCCGACGACCCGGCGCAGCGACTGCCGCTCTTCGAGGTCGAAGCCCTCGCCCTCGAGGTCGTGGAGCAGTTCCCCGGGCAGGTCGCCGTCGAGGTGAATCGTGGAGTCGGCGGGCGGTGTGAGGGCGGGCAGCGCAGGGGTCATCGACTGATCAACGCCGTGCGCGGCCTCCGTCATCCCGTCCAGAGTGGCACGCGCCGTGGCCGCTGGCACGTGGGTTCAGCGCGGCAGGGCGCGCAGCCCAGCCACCAGCTCGGCCCGCTGGTCGGCGTCCAAGGCGGCGAACGCGGGACGTACGAGGTTGTCGGTGCGCGTCTCAGCGCGGCCCATCGCCTCGGTCGCGTCCCCCGGATCCGGCCACGGCTGCGGCCAGCCGAAGAACTGCGCGTTCGCCGGTCCGTACCGGCCGGACACGATGGCTTGCAGCGGCGCCACGCCCTCGGCGACCACGGCGACGAGGTGCAGCCCGCCGCGGTGCTCGCGCATGACCTGCAGCCCGAGCGCGAGACGGGCCGGCTCGTCGTCGGCGACGGTCGGCGCGAGCGCCCGCCAGCCGGCGAAGACCGGGATGCCGGCCGGGTCGACCGCGCCGGCGGCCGTGTGCAGCAGGTCGGCGAGCCGGCTGGCGCCGGGCACCGCGGACAGCGTGCGGCGGCCCCAGTCGGCGCACGCCCGGGCATACTCCAGGGCGATGTCGGCGATCGGCATCACCGCGCGGCCATTCTCCCAGGCCTTGCGCTGCAGGGCCGGCGGGAAGAAGCCGAAGGCGGCGCCGGCTACGGACGCGTCGGCGTCGCCCAGCACGCCGCCGCGGCCGCAGTGGTACCAGGACCACGTGGACAGGCCGAGCGCCTTGCCGCGCGCGTCAGTCGGGGCGTCGAACATCCAGGCGGCCCCGAGCCGGCCGATCGGTCCGGCGCACCCGCGTACCGCCTGCTCAGGTGTCACGGAGCCAGTCCTGCAGCAACTCGCCCTCGGCCACGAACACCGCGGGACCCTCGAGCAGGACGTGCCCGTCGGCCCGCCAGGTCACCACCAGCCGGCCGCCGGGGACGTCGACGTCGTGCGGCTCACCGCGTCCCGCGCCGGTACGCAGCACCTCCGACACCACGACCGCGCAGGCGCCGGTGCCGCACGAGCGGGTCTCCCCGACGCCGCGCTCGTGGACGCGCATGCGCAGGTGCCTGGGGCCGAGCCGCTCGACGTACTCGACGTTGAGGTCCAGGCGGTCGGGGGCGAGTGCGCCGAGGGCATCGACCGAGTCGACGGCCAGCACGGCGTGCGGGTTGCCCATGTCCACGGCGGTGGCTCTCGTCCCGTCGACGAGCTCGGGGTCGCCAACGACCGCCGCGCCCATGTCGACGACGACCGAGCCGGGCCGCACCTGGACCGTCTTGGGTCCGGCGCGGGTCAGCACCTCGACCCTGCCGGGCTCGGTCAGGCCCGCGTCCACGAGGTAGCGGGCGAACAGCCGGATGCCGTTGCCGCACATCTCGGGGCTGCCGGCGTCGGCGTTGCGGTGGTCCATGAAGAAGCGGCCCGCACCGTCGCGTACGACGCGCAGCACGCCGTCCGCGCCGAGGCCGGCCCGGCGGTCACAGATCCGGACGACGAGGGCGTCGGTCAGGGCCAGCCGGTCGTCGAGGTCAGGCAGCAGCACAAAGTCGTTCTCGGTGCCGTGGCCCTTCAGGTACCGCACGCAGTCAAGGTTAATGGGCCGCAGACCGCCGCACCGTCACCGCCTCCCCTGCGAGGGGTCACCGCGCAGGCCGCTCTGAACGCACTGCCGAAGGGGAAGTGCACTGTCGAAGGGGAAGTGCACCCACAAGGGGAGGGGTCAGGCGCGCAGCAGGGCGAGGGTGCGCGCCAGCTCCCGCCCGTCGCGGGGCAGCCAGCTCACCCGCGGGTCGCGCCGGAACCAGCCGCGCTGCCGCCGTACGAAACGCCGGGTCGCTGTCACGGTCGCCGCGCGGGCCTCGGGGCCGGTCAGCCGGCCGTCGAGCTGCGCGAGCGCCTGCGCGTAGCCGAGCGCGCGGGACGCGGTGACCCCGGCGCGCAGCCCCAGCCGGTCGAGCCGCTCGACCTCGGGCAGCAGGCCGGCAGCCCACATCGCCTCGACCCGCCGGGCCACCCGGTCCGCGAGGTCGTCGCGGTCCAGGCCGACCTGCACCAGGTCGTACACGGAGTCGTACGTCGTGAGGCCGCCGGGCATCGCGCCGGTCAGCGTGACCACCTCCAGCGCCCGGACGATCCGTCGGCCGTTGGTCGGTTCCATCCGGGCAGCCGCCGCCGGGTCGAGGGCGACCAGCCGGTCGTGCAGAACAGCCGGGCCACATGAGGACAGCTCGCGCTCCAGCTCCGCGCGCAGCGCCGGGTCGGTGCCCGGGAAGCGCAGGTCGTCCAGGGCTGCCCGCAGGTAGAGCCCGGAGCCGCCGACCAGCACCGGCAGGACGCCGCGGGCAAGCAGGCCGTCGAGCACCTCGCGGCACAGCGCCTGGTAGTCGGCGGCGGTGGCCGTGCGGGTCACCGGCCAGACGTCGAGCAGGTGGTGCGGCACGCCGAGCCGCTGCTCGGGTGCGAGCTTGGCGGTGCCGATGTCCATCCCGGCGTACAGCTGCATGGAGTCGGCGTTGACGACCTCACCGCCGAGCGAGAGCGCGACCTGCACCGCGAGGTCGGACTTGCCGGCCGCGGTCGGCCCGACGACCGCGACGACCCGCCGGCTCACTCCCGCCGCATGCCAGCCAGCGTCGTCACCGCCCACAGGGCGTCGCCGCCGATCCGCATCCGCCCGGTGAGCACCAGCCGCTTGGGGTCCTGCGCGCCGGCGGCGACCCGCAGGAAGCGCAGCACGGACGTGCGCACCGTCGAGCGAGCCGAAACACCCTTTCCTGCCAGGTGCTGCGCCCCGGGCCCGTCGACCTCCAGCGCGTGCCGATGGGTGGTGCCGTCGTCGTCGAGGGCGAAGAGCAGCACCCCGGGCGCCCGGCCCGGCCGGCTCGGCACCTGCGCGGCCCAGCCGTCGAAGACCAGACCGAGCACGGTGGCCGTGCCGATGGCGTGGACCCGCTCCAGCAGTGCCTCGTCGCTTGCCTCGCGGAGGAACGCCAGCACGACGTCGGGGCTGAGCCCGGCCAGCTCGTCGGGCAGGTCGGTCACCGGCAGGACAGCGCCGGCAGCGGCGCTGGCGCCCCGACGCCGGGCATCCCCAGGGCCACCCGCGGGGTGCTTGGCAGCCGCCCCGCGGCCCACGCATCGCCGGCGGCCGTCCGGCGGTGGGCGAGCAGCGCGCCATCGGCTTCCAGGTAGTGCGGGCCGCCGCGCGTCACGACCGTCTCCACGACGTCCCCGGCCCGCACCCCCGGCGCGGCGGCCAGGTGCACCAGCCGGTTGTCGCGGGCCCGGCCGTCCATCCGGCCCCGCCGGCCGTCGACGTCGTGGACCAGCACCTCGACGGTGGCGCCGACCTGCGCCTCGTTGCCAGCGAGCGTGAGCGCGTCCTGCAGGGTGACGAGCCGGCCGTACCGTTCGGCGACCACCTCGGGTGGCACCTGGCCGGGGTAGGACGCGGCCGGCGTACCGGGGCGCGGGCTGTACTGGAAGGTGAACGCGCCGGCGAACCGGCTGGCCTCGACGACGCGCAGGGTGTCCTCGAAGTCAGCGTCGGTCTCGCCGGGGAAGCCGACGATGATGTCGGTCGTGATGGCGGCGTCCGGCAGCTTCGCGCGTACCCGGTCAAGAATGTCCAGGAAGCGCTCGGAGCGGTAGGAGCGGCGCATCGCCCGCAGGACGGCGTCGGAGCCGGACTGCAGCGGCATGTGCAGGCTCGGACAGACCGCGGGTGTCTCGGCCATCGCGTCGATGACGTCGTCGGTGAAGTCGCGCGGGTGCGGGCTGGTGAAGCGCACCCGCTCCAGGCCGGTAACGCCAACAGCCCGCAGCAGCACGCCGAACGCCGCCCGGTCACCGAACTCGCGGCCGTAGCTGTTGACGTTCTGCCCGAGCAGGGTCACCTCGAGCACACCCTGCGCGACCAGCACGTCGACTTCCCGCAGCACGTCGTCGGGCAGCCGGTCGCGCTCCTTGCCGCGCAACGACGGGACGATGCAGAAGGTGCAGGTGTTGTCGCAGCCGACGCTGATGCTCACCCAGGCGGTCGCCGCGCTGGCCCGCCGGGCGGGCAGCGCGCTGGGAAACACCTCCAGTGCCTCGAGCAGCTCGACCTGGCTCTCCTGCTCGACCCGGGCCCGCTCGAGCAGCACCGGCAGCGCGCCGAGGTTGTGGGTACCGAAGACGACGTCGACGTACGGCGCCCGCGCAGTGATGGCCGCCTGGTCCTTCTGGGCGAGGCAGCCGCCGACGGCGATCTGCATGCCCGGCGTGCGGTCCTTCAGCGGCTTGAGGTGGCCCAGGTTGCCGTACAGGCGGTTGTCGGCGTTCTCGCGGACGGCGCAGGTGTTGAACACCACCACGTCAGGCGTCTGCCCCGGCGGCGCGGGGACATAGCCGGCTTCGTCGAGCAGGCCACCGATGCGCTCGCTGTCGTGGACGTTCATCTGGCACCCGTAGGTGCGGACCTCGTACGTCCTCGTCGTGGTCACCACAGCAGCGTACGGCGATGTATCAGCGCGACCCGGGTCTGCTCTGAGGGTCGAGGGTGGCCGACGGGGCCATCCCGGAACGGGGGAATCCGTATGGTCAAGCTCCGCACCACCACCCGCACGGCGGGTCTGCTGGCCGCCGTCGCAGTGCTCAGCACGGCCGCCGTGACTGCGACGGCATCGAGCTCCTCGGCCGCTGCCGCCGCCACCTCCGGCGCGCTGTCGCGCTCACCGATCCAGACCACGGCCACCTTCGCGTGGACGGCGGCTGCGATGGCCGCCGCGAAACCGATGGACATGCCGGCCGTCAAGGCCGGTCCGCTACGAGCCGGTGCCGCGGCCCGACCCACCGGTACTCCCGGCCAGGTCGCAGGCTCATCCACCGACCCGACGCTCACGGACGAGGGGGGGGCGCCGGTATCGGTCCCGGCCCCGACGTCGGGCAGTTTCAGCTACCCGACCCCCTTCGACCGCTACAACGTGCCGGCGAAGGACTACCGGACGTTCCCGCACGCCGCCGTCGGCAAGTTGTTCTTCACGCAGAACGGCGGCTCGTTCGTCTGCTCGGCCTCCTCGGCCGGCAACGACGCCATCTGGACCGCGGGCCACTGCGTCAGCGACGGCGCCGGGAACTTCAGCAGCAACCTGGTCTTCGTCCCGGCGTACAAGAACGGCGCTGCGCCGTACGGCAGCTTCAGCTGCCCCGCGATCATCGTGTTCACCGCCTGGCACAACGGCGGCAACCTGAGCCGTGACAGCGGTGGCGCGTCCTGCGGCACCAGTTCGCTGGGCAACGGCCGGACCGTGCAGCAGTCCGTCGGATCGCTCGGCTTCGCCTGGAACCAGCCCAGCGACAGCCGGCACTTCAACGTGCTCGGCTACCCCCAGGCCGCACCCTTCAACGGTGCGCTGCAGGTGCAGTGCCAGAGCTCGTTCGGCCACTGGGACGGCCGGCAGAGCTTCAGCCCCAGTACCTTCGCGGTCGGCTGCGACTCGACCGGTGGTGTCTCCGGTGGGCCGTACGTCATGAGCTACCGGCAGGGCAACTACCTCAACGGCAACGCCAGCTACCGGTACACGACGCCGAACGAGAACCTCGAACTGTACACGCCGTACTTCGACGACGCGAGCAAGTCCCTGCGCGACCAGCTGATCGCCTAGCCGGTCCCCGGCCCGCAGCCGCCCCGCACCTGGTGTGCGGGGCGGCTGCGGCGCGTCAGCCGGGCAGCAGGACCAGGTCGAGGACGGCCGGCGTCCCGTCGCCAACCACGACCCGGCCGGCCGCGTGCCCACCGGGTGCCGTCACCACGATGTCGTACGTGCCGGGGGGCAGTGCCCACGACCAGCGGCCGTCCGGACCGGTCACGGCTGCCTGCTGCGTCACGGGGCCGCTGCCGCCGACCGGGCGGCGGTCGACAGTGGCGGCCGGAACGGGCGCACCCACGCCGTCGGTCACGGTGCCGCGCGCCCCGGTTGTGGCCATCTCCACCCCTCCCGTGCCGCCCGTCAGGGCTGCGCTGGCCCGGGGCTGCGCCCCGAGCGACCCGCCGCATCCCGCCACCAGCAGGACGAACATGGCCACGAAGCCGCACCTGCGTGCCACCGCCGTACCCCCTGTCCTCCGCCGGTCTGACGCAGCGGCCGCCCGCGGGGTTCCACCGGCCGGCGACCGGTCACGCCTCGTCGGCGAGGGCCGGTTGGCCCGGCCGCCCGGGGACGGTGTGGCCACCGCTGGCCCGGCGGTCCAGCCGCCGCGCCAGCGTCGACAGGGCGAGGTTGACGACGATGTAGACGCTTGCCACGGCGACGTAGATCGGCAGTGAGTACGAGCCGCCGAGGAACTCCACGACGTTGCGCCCGCTGCGCAGCAGTTCGACGTATCCGATCACGAACCCCAGCGAGGTGTCCTTCAGCAGCACCACCACCTGGCTGATCAGCGCCGGGAGCATGACCCGCACTGCCTGCGGTAGCTGGACGTACCGCATGACCTGGCCCGGGCGCAGGCCGACCGCGAGACCGGCCTCGCCCTGCCCGCGCGGCAGCGACAGGATGCCGGCCCGGACAATCTCGGCGATGACGGCGCTGTTGTACAGCGTCAGACCGACCACCAGCGACCAGAACAGCGAGGTCTGCACGCCCAGCGACGGCCCGCCGAGGTAGAGGAACAGGATGACCAGCAGCAGGGGCAAGCCCCTGAACAACTCGACCCACACCCGCACGGGCACCCGCAGCCAGGCCCGCGTCGATAGTCGGCCGACCGCGAGCAGCACCCCGGCGAGCAGGGACAGCACGACGGCGGCCGCGGCTGCCACGAGGGTGCCGGCGAGCCCGTCGAGCAGGACCTGCTGAACGTCGTGGTTGCCGAGCACCGACCAGCGGTCGCCGCTGAGCTGGCCCTTGACGGCCAGCCGCCGGACGACCAGGACCGCAGCGGCGAGCAGAACGGCAGCGCCTACCGCGCCCTGTAGGCGGCTGCGCCCACGGGCCCGCGGGCCGGGGACGTCGAACAGGACGGCGGTCACCGGGCGACCGCGACGCGCTGCTCGACGGCACCGGCCAGGAGTCCGGCCGGGATGGTGATCACCAGGTAGCACACCGCCGTGCCGAGCAGCACCTGGACGGGTCGGCCGGTGTCATTGGCCAGCCGGCTGCCGATCGCGGTCAGCTCAGCGACGGCAAACGCGCTGGCAATCGAGGTGTTCTTGGTGAGCGCAATGAACACGTTGATCAGTGGCGGCACCACGGTACGGAAGGCCTGCGGCAGCACGACGTAGCGCAGCGTCTGGCTGAAGGTCAGCCCGATGGAGCGGGCCGCCTCGGCCTGTCCGACGCCGACCGCGTTGATGCCAGATCGCACGGCTTCGCAGAAGAAGGCGGCGTGGTAGAAGGTCAGCGCCACGACCGCGAACGCGAAGAACGACATCCGTACGTCCAGCTGCGGCAGGACGAAGACCGCGAAGAAGAACACGATGGTCAACGGGGTGTTGCGCACGATCTCGACGTAGCCCGTCCCCACTGCCCGTAGTGCTGTCGCCGGGGCGACCCGCATGGCAGCCAACAGGGTGCCGAGCAGCAGCGCCAGGACGCCGGAGACCGCCGTGAGACTCAACGTGCGTAGGAACCCCTCGGCGAACACGTCGAGGTTGTCCAGAACGGCGCTCATCGCGCGCACCCCGGCTCAGGTCGCGATGTTCGGCGTCACGCGTAGTCGTTGACGGCGGGCGGCGGCGGCGTCTTGCCCGCGGCCTTGCCCGCGGTGGCCTCCCAGGCCTTGGCCCAGCGGCCGTCCTGGTACATCTGGGTGAGCTTGGCATTGATGAAGTGTCGGAGGTCATCACGGTCCTGGGCGATGCCGATGCCGTAGGGCTCGGTGGTGAAGGGCTTGCCGACCAGCTCGAAGGACTGCTTGTCCTTGTCGATCAGCCCCAGCAGAATGACATTGTCGGTCGTGACGGCCTGGACCTGGTCATTCTTCAGGGCCTCCGCGCACTTGGAGTAGACGTCGAACTCCACCAGCTGGGCCTGCGGGTAGTCCGCGCGGATCTTCGCAGCCGGGGTGGAACCCGTGACCGAGCAGACCTTCTTGGTGCCCAGCGCCTCAGGCCCGGTGATCTTGTCCGGGTTGCCCTTCTTCACCATGATGTCCTGGCCGGCGGTGTAGTAGGGGCCCGCGAAGTCGACGACCTGTTTGCGCTTGTCATTGATCGTGTACGTCGCCACGACGAGGTCGACGCGCTTCTGCTGCAGGAAGGGCTCCCGGTTCGCCGACACGGTCTCCACGAACTCGATCTTGTCCGAGGGGATGCCCAGCTCGCCGCTCATCAGCGTGGCGATCTCGACGTCGAAGCCCTCCGGCTTGCCCTGCAGGTTCTTCAGCCCGAACAGCGGCTGGTCGAACTTGGTGCCGACCGTGATCTTCTGCGCCTTGTTCAGGGTCTCCATCGTGGAGCCGGCCGGGAAGCTCACCGACGCCACCGGAGCGGCCGCCTTGTCGCTGCCACCGCCGCAGGCGGACAGCAGTGACAGCCCGAGCAGTGCCGAGCCGAGTCCGAGCCTTCGTGCGACGTGTCGTCTCGCGCCCATGATCGGGTCCCTCCGGTTGGCGGTGCTAGTGGGTGAGAATCTTGGACAGGAAGTCGCGCGCACGGTCGCTCTGCGGGCGCGTGAAGAAGTCCTCGGGGGTGGCCTGCTCGACGATCCGGCCGTCCGCCATGAACACCACACGCTGGGCCACCGAGCGGGCGAACCCCATCTCGTGTGTGACCACGACCATCGTCATCCCGTTGCGGGCCAGGTCTGTCATGACCTCGAGCACCTCGTTGATCATCTCCGGGTCGAGCGCCGACGTCGGCTCGTCGAACAGCAGGATCTTGGGGTCCATCGCCAGTGCCCGCGCGATGGCCACCCGCTGCTGCTGTCCACCGGAGAGCTGGGCAGGGTGACTACCGGCCTTGTCGCTGAGGCCGACCCGTGCGAGCAGCTCGCGGCCGCGCTGCTCGGCTACCGCCCGGGACAGACCCCGGGCCTTGATCGGACCTAGCGTGATGTTCTCGAGCACCGTCCTGTGGGCGAACAGGTTGAAGGACTGGAACACCATGCCGACGTCGGCCCGCAGGCTGGCCAGCTCCCTGCCCTCGGCGGGCATGGGTACCCCGTCGATCTCGATCCGGCCGGCATCGATCGTCTCCAGCCGGTTGATGCAGCGACACAGGGTGGACTTGCCTGAGCCCGACGGCCCGATCACGATGACGACCTCGCCAGGCGCGACTGCGAGGTTGATGTCGAAGAGCACCTGCAGGGACCCGAAGGACTTGTCGACGTGCTCCAGCAGCACCAGCGGCCGGTGCAACGTGTCGGTCTGGATCAACGCGTGCCTCCGGTCCCGGTGGTGGCTGCCAGCCTGCATTGCAACACAACCATCTACCGGGCGCGACGACTACAGCGCAAGCACCGTCAGCAGGTCACGGGCGCACTGGCCACCCTCCTGCACAGCCAGGTCCAGCGCGCCGCTGACGTCGAGGTCGTCGGACATCGCGCCGAGGACTGCGGCGCTCGCGAGAGCATCGCTGTGCGGCCGGCCCGCCGCCGCGTACAGGCCGTCGAGCCGGCGGCCGGCCGCTTCGAGCATCGCCGGCCGGTAGTCCCACGGGTCGCCGTACGGCCGGTCGATCAACAGCACCCGCACGACCGCAGCAGGCACCTGGCTCAGCAGGTCCCGCACGAACACCAGGTTGCCGCGCGACTTGGCCATCTTCTCGCCGTCCAGGCCCACCAGTCCGACGTGCAGCCAGGACCGCGCGAACGGCACGACGCCGGTCGCGGCCTCGGCCTGAGCCGCCTCGTACGCGTGGTGGGGGAAGCGCAGGTCCTCGCCACCGGCATGCAGGTCCAGCGACGGGCCGTAGGTCGACAGCGCCATCGCGGTGCACTCGGCGTGCCAGCCGGGGCGCCCCGGGCCCCACGGGCTCGGCCAGGCGGGCTCGCCAGACTCGCTGCGCTGCCAGACCGCCTGGTCGAGCGGGTCACGCTTGGAGGGGTCGTCGACCCGGCCGCCGGCCTGACCGAGCGCCTCGAGGGCGGCCTCGCGGGTCAGCCCGGCGCGCTCGGCGACAGCAGCACCCTGCACGTAGACGCTGCCGGCAGCCTGATAGGCCGCACCCACGTCGAGGAGCGCCGTAGCGAGCTCCACGACCTGCGGGACGAAGGTGTGGGCGCGCGGTTCGTGGGTCGGCCGCCGCACCCCGAGCGCGTCCATGTCCTCCTCGAAGTGGAACTGCTGGACAGTCGCGAAGCGCTCGTACTGCGTCCCCACGCGATCGGCCGCCGCGAACAACACGTCGTCGACATCGGTGACGTTGCGGCACACCTCCACCGCGACCCCGAGCCGGCGCAGCAGCCGGTCGACGACATCGACCCAGACGTAGGTAGCCGCGTGCCCGAGGTGCGTGACGTCGTACGGCGTCACCCCGCAGACGTAGATGCGGGCGCGGCCGACGACCGACAGCGGGCGGCCACCGAGGCGCAGGCGGGGCGGGGTCGGCACGGTCACGCGGGAGCTCCTTGTTCGGGGGCCCCACACTGTCACCGCGCCCGCGTGCCGCCGGTCGCGCCTCAGCCGGTCGCGCCTCAGCCGGCGGTCCCGACGTCGGGGTCGGGGACGAGGTCAGGGTCGACGCCCTCGGCGGCGAGCGCTTCGCGTACTACCCGGAACGCCAAGCCGGCCGGGTAGCCCTTGCGCGCCAGCAGCCCGGCCAGCCGGCGCACCCGCACCTCGGCGGCCAGCCCGCGCGTCGCCGGTAGCCGGCGGTCGACCAGCGCCCGCGCGGTCGCCAGCTCCTGCTCGGGGTCGAGCGCGCCGACGGCCGCGCGGACCAGCTCGTCGTCGACGCCCTTGCCTCGCAGCTCGTGCGACAGGGCCCGGCCCGCCAGGCCGCGACCGCCGTGCCGGCTGCTCACCCACCTCTGCGCGAACAGCTCGTCGTCGATCATCCCTACTTCGCTGAGCCGGCCGAGGACCTGCTCCGCGACCTCCTCCCCCACGCCCCGGCGGCCCAGCACCGCGGCCAGCTCGGCGCGAGTGCGCGGTGCGTGCTCGAGCTGGTGCAGGCAAATCTGCCGGGCGACGTCGACCGGGTCGGCCTCCGGCTTGGCCGCTCGTCCGCTCGACCGGTCCTGCGGCGGGCCGTCCCAGCCGGCAGATGGCCGAGCCCGGCGTCCAAAGCTTGATCCACCCGCGCGCAAGGCCACCGGCTAGCGGTCGATCGGGACGGGCGCCACGAGGTCGGCCTCGGCGTCTACGCGTGCGCCGACCCCGAGCTTCTCCTTGATGCGCTTCTCGATCTCATCCGCGAGGTCGGGGTTGTCGCGCAGGAAGGCGCGCGCATTCTCCTTGCCCTGGCCGAGCTGGTCGCCTTCGTAGGTGTACCAGGCGCCGGACTTACGGACGATCTCGTGCTCGACGCCCATGTCGACCAGCGAGCCCTCGCGACTGATGCCGACGCCGTAGATGATGTCGAACTCCGCCTGCTTGAAGGGCGGCGCCATCTTGTTCTTGACGATCTTGGCCCGGGTGCGGTTGCCGACCGCATCGGTGCCGTCCTTGAGGGTTTCGATGCGGCGTACGTCGATGCGCACGGAGGCGTAAAACTTGAGCGCCTTGCCGCCGGTGGTGGTCTCGGGCGAGCCGAACATGACCCCGATCTTCTCACGCAGCTGGTTGATGAAGATTGCCGTCGTGTTGGTGTTGGCCAGCGCCCCCGTCATCTTGCGCAGTGCCTGGCTCATCAACCTGGCTTGCAGACCGACGTGGCTGTCGCCCATCTCGCCCTCGATCTCGGCGCGCGGCACCAGCGCGGCCACCGAGTCGATGACCAGGATGTCCAGGGCGCCGGAGCGCACCAGCATGTCGGCGATCTCGAGTGCCTGCTCCCCCGTGTCGGGCTGGGAGACCAGCAACGCGTCGGTATCGACGCCGAGCTTCTTGGCGTAGTCGGGGTCCAGGGCATGCTCGGCGTCGATGAACGCGGCGATGCCGCCGGCGGCCTGGGCGTTGGCGACCGCGTGCAGGGCCACCGTCGTCTTGCCGGAGGACTCCGGCCCGTAGATCTCCACGACCCGCCCGCGCGGCAGTCCGCCGATGCCCAGTGCGATGTCCAGGGCGATCGAGCCGGTCGGGATCACCGCGATGGGCGCCCGAACCTCGTCACCGAGCCGCATGACCGAGCCCTTGCCGAAGTTCTTGTCGATCTGGGCGAGGGCCATCTCCAAGGCCTTCGCGCGGTCCGGTCCTGCCACGTGATCCTCCGTTGTGTGTGGGTCAGCTGTCCGATCGGCGGTGACGCTAGGAGCTACCTCCGACAGGACGACCGGCCGGCGGTGCGCTGTGGACACCCGAACAGCACGGGACGTTATCCCGAACAGGAGTTCGAGTCAGCCAACACGCCGAACGGATCGTCGCGAGATCAGCGGTCTGAGGCCGGGGCGGCGATGGCATCGCAGACGGCGCGCCAGACACCCTTGACATCATCACCGTCGGCGAGCGCCCGCTGGACGGTCTTTCCGCCGAGCTCGGCGAGGACCTGGTCGGCGGCGTAGGACTGCGCGTACCCGGCGCCGAACTTCTCGTCCATCCGCCGCCAGAACTCCGTCAGCCGCACGGCGCCAGCGTAGAGGCAGCTGCGGCCCGACGACGACGAGCCCTTCCGAGCGATGTCGAACGCTGTCTGGCAGGCCCCCGGTAGGCCGCTTCACGATGTCCCCGTTGGTCATCGGTCGCGGCAGCTCCGGTATCAAGGGCGACCGGAGCGGTCCGCCCAGCGCCTGGACGGTCACCCTCAGTGCGGTGGACGCTGGCCGGGGGCGGCGGTGACCAGGCCGAGGTCCTTGGCCGCGTCAGCGAGCCGGCGGTCATAGGCGATGAACGCGGTCAACTCTTCGCCGAGCAGTAGCGCTGACGCCAGGTGTAGGGCGTCGAGGGTACGCAGCAGCGGATGGCCGACGTCGCAGGCGACGTCCTGAACCGCAGAGTCCAGGCGAACCAGGTCGAGGTCGCCGACCACGGCGCGAGCCCGCGCCACGACGCGGCCCCCGACGCTGCGTACGGCCCGCAAGACCTCGACCCGCCCCAGCTCGCTGGTGACGACTGGTTGATCAGAGTGCAGGTCCAGCCACGCCGACAGCGCTGAGCTCTCATCTTCGCGTCGGACCAGCTTCATCAGCGCCGAAGAATCCAGGTAGATCAGAGCCGTTCCCCGCGCTCGGCATCAAGCAGCTCGCGGTTGGTCGGCTCGCCGGCCGCGATCACCAGGGGGCGCGCTGCCCGGAGCCGCCCGCTCGGGCTGGCGGCAGGAATGAGCCTGCCGGCTGCGACGAGTCGGTCCCTTGCGCTCCGATGACCCCCCGGCGGCGCCAGCAGGGCGATCAGTACTCCCCGCTCAGTCACTTCGACGGTCCCGCCCGCCTTGACCAGCGCGAGATACCGCGAGGCATTCTGACGGAGTTCCCGGACACCGATGCGCTCCATGGCAAAAGGTAGCACTTTGCATGCTACCTGTTCGCACCGCCATCGGGGGCGAGACGCAGTCGGCCGGGTCGAAGCCGATGTCGTGTGCCTGCCGGGGCCTGGTCTTGCGCGTCGACCCGGCTCAGACCGACAGCCTGATCACCGATCCGCGGGCGAGCCGGTTCGTCATGCGCGGACGCGAGATGGACGGCTGGCACGCACGTCTCGACGTTCTAGCGACCGACGACCAGCTGAACGGTTGGGTGCGGCACGGTGTCGCCTGGTCCATGCCAGCCAGGTAGCTGCGGAAGCCGGTTGTCGGGATGAGGCTGGTGACAGCCGGCCGGGGCGGGTCGCACGGCCGTCGGGCCCCACCGGGCGGACAGCCTCAGCGCAGGTACGCGGCACCGCGGGCCGGCAGCCGGCGCGGACCGCGCTCGGGGTCCACCCCGGCGGGCAGCAGCCGGACGCCGCCGTGCAGGACGACGACGCCGTGCTCGCCGACCAGGACGGGGTCGAGGACCACCTCGGCGACGTCCGGGACCTCCTCCGCCAGCCGGGCGACGCGCAGCAGCACGTCCTGCAGCGCCGCCGTGTCGGTGCCGGTCAGCAGCGCAGCCCCGCGGATACCCGTGACCAGGTCAGCAGCATCGAGGTCGGTCAACGGCAGGGTGCGGGTGAGCGGGTCGGCGAGCAGGTCGGCGGCGACCCCACCGAGCCGCAGCGAGACCAGCGGCCCCACGGCCAGGTCGGTGAGCAGGCGTACGACGGTCGAGACGCCGGGCAGCGCCATCGGCTGCACCAGCACGTCGCCGCCCCCCACCAGCGACTGCACGGCCAGCCAGGCCGCCTCGAGCGCCCGCGGCCCGGAAAGGCCCAGCTGCACCGCGCCGACATCAGCCCGGTTGCGCCACCGCGGGTCGGCGCTTTTCAGCACGACCGGCCAGCCGTACGCCTGCGCAGCGACGTGGGCCTGTTCCAGGGTCGACGGGTACGCCGTCGGCCATACGGTCACGCTCACCGCGGCGAGCAGTTCGGCGGCCGCAGCCGACGGTAGCCAGGCGCCGTCGTGCGGGTGGACTGCGGCGGCCGCGCGGGCCTCGTCG
This sequence comes from Mycobacteriales bacterium, assembly GCA_046593925.1. GTDB lineage: Bacteria > Actinomycetota > Actinomycetes > Mycobacteriales > SCTD01 > JAYVYM01. Next base: position 9,262 of record JBKJQN010000047.1, on the reverse strand, counting down.
GCGCGTACGTCGTCCAGGTCCGGCATCGCACCGGGCGGCCGGGCCCGCCAGGCGGCGTACGACACGGCTCGCGACAGGGCCAGCGCCGCAGCCTCCGGAGAGGCGTACGACGGGACGCTGCGCAGGTCCTGCCCTCCCCCGACGGCCAGCTCGGCGGGGACGCCGTCGAGCCCCAGGTAGGACGCCAACACCGGGAGCGAGCCCTCGACGGACGCCTCGAGCAGCACCGCGGCCAGGCCCGCGGCGTCGGGGTGCGGCGTGACCAGGGCCAACACGGCGTCGACCTGCCCGCTGCCGGCCACCAGGCGCAGCGCGGCGCGCAGCTGGTCGGGCGCGGCGAGCGGACCGAGGTCGACCGGGTTGGCGGTCTCCGTCGTGCCGGCGAGCGCCCGTAGCGCCAGCTGGACGTCGTCCGGCAGCGCGGGCACCTGCAACCCCGCGGCGCGGCAGGCGTCGGCGGCGAGCGCGGCCAGCGCGCTGGAGGTGCCCACGATCCCGACCCGACGCCCCTGCGGGAGCGGCTGCAGGGTCAGCAGCTGCGCGGTCTCGTACAGCTGCGCCAGGGTGTCGACACGGACAACCCCCGCCGAGGCGAACAGGGCGTCGACGGCCACGTCACCCGTACCGCGACCGCTCTTGAGCGCCACGACCGGCTTGCTGCGGCCGACGACCCGCGCGATCCGGGCGAATTTGCGCGGGTTGCCGAAGCCCTGCAGGTGCATCACCACGACGTCGGTGCCGTCGTCGGCCTGCCAGTACTGCAGCAGGTCGTTGCCGGAGACGTCCGCGCGGTCGCCGATCGACACGAATGTCGACAGCCCGAGATTGCGGCGGGCCGCCTCCACCAGGAAGGTGCCGGCCAGCGCGCCGGACTGGCTGAACACGCCGACCCGGCCGTGCGGGGGCGCCCCCGCGGCAAAGGTCGCGTGCAGCCGTACGCCCGGATCGGTGTTGACGACGCCCACTGCGTTCGGGCCGATCAGGCGCATCCCGCCGTCCCGGGCGACCTGCACGACCTCGGCGAGCCGCGCCCGACCCTCGTCCCCGGCGTCGGCGAATCCGCCGGACAGCACGACCAGCCCGCTCACCCGCTTGTCCGAGCAGGCCCGTACGGCGTCCAGGACCTGCGCCGCCGGCAGCGCGATGACAGCCAGGTCGACCTCGTCCGGGATCTGCCGGACGTCCGCCCAGGTCCGTACCGACAGCACGTGCCGCGCGTGGGGGTTGACCGGGTAGACCGGACCGTCGAAGCCGTGTGCCAGCAGCGACCGGAACAGCTCGTGGCCGGCGGTGCCCGGCTCGCGCGAGGCCCCGACGACCGCCACCGACGTGGGGGCGAGCAGCCGCGCGACGCTGCGAGCCTCGGCGCGGTGCTCACGGGCCCGCACCACCTCCAGCGACGCCACGGTTTCCAGGATCGGGAACGTCAGCTCCACGTAGCCGTCGGCCATCTCCCGGCTGATCTCGAAGCCGGCGCTGCGGAAGACCCCCAACATCCGGCGGTTCTGCGGCAGTACGTCGGCGATGAAGCGCTGCACGCCGCGCTCGCGCGCCGCCGCCTCCATGTGCTCGAGCAGCAGCGCGCCGAGGCCGCGGCCCTGGTGGGCGTCCTCCACCACGACGGCCACCTCGGCGTCGGCGGTGCCGGGGTAGCGGGCGTAGCGGCAGACCCCCACGATCTGGTCCCGCAGCAGCGCGACGAGGGCGGCCCGCTCGTCGTGGTCGACGTGCGTGAACATCTCGACGTCGCGGTCGGGCAGCGTGCGGACCATGGTGAAGAACCGGTTGTAGACGGTCTCCGGCGACAGCCTGGCGTGGAACTCCCGGAGCCGGTCGGCGTCGGCGGGGGTGATCGGGCGGACGTGCACCGTCCCGCCGTCGGTGAGGACCGCGTCGGCCTCCCAGTGGCGCGGGTAGGGCATCGGCTCGGACACGCAAGCATCCTCCCCCGCCGGGCCGCGACCGGTGCGGAACCGGCCGGCAGGGGATCATGGGGAGGTGAGAGCCCTGGACCGTTTCTCCCTTGCGACGAGGACCTGGTTCACCGCCGCCTTCGCCGCCCCGACACCGGCCCAGGAGGGCGCCTGGGACGCGATCAGCGGCGGCAAGGACACCCTGGTCGTCGCGCCCACCGGCTCGGGCAAGACGCTGTCGGCGTTCCTGTGGTCGCTGGACCGGCTCGCCGCGACGCCGCCGCCGGAGGAGCCACGGCATCGCTGCCGGGTGCTGTACGTGAGCCCGCTCAAAGCCCTGGCCGTCGACGTCGAGCGCAACCTGCGAAGCCCGCTCACCGGTATCCGGCAGGCCGCGCAGCGACTGGACCTGCCGGTGCCCGACATCCGGGTCGGCATCCGCTCCGGTGACACGCCGGCCGACGAGCGGCGGGCGTTCAACAAGGTGCCGCCGGACGTGTTCATCACGACGCCGGAGTCGTTGTTCCTGGTCCTCACCAGCGCCGCCCGCGAGTCGCTGCACGGCGTACAGACGGTGATCATCGACGAGGTGCACGCCGTCAGCGGCAGCAAGCGCGGCGCGCACCTCGCGCTGTCGCTGGAACGGCTCGACGAGCTGCTGGACACCCCCGCCCAGCGGATCGGGCTGTCCGCGACGGTGCGGCCGATCGAGGAGGTGGCGCGGTTCCTCGGCGGCAGCCGCGAGGTGGTTGTCGTACAGCCCAGGAGCACCAAGACCATCGAGGTCGAGGTCGTCGTGCCCATCGAGGACATGAGCGGCCTGGGGTCCAACGGGATGGGCGAGTCGGCCGGCCCGGTCCGCGGCGGCAGCGCGGCGGGCGCCGGGCCGCGGGCCAGCATCTGGCCGGCGGTCGAGGAGCGCATCGTCGACCTCGTACAGGCGCACCGTTCGACGATCGTGTTCGCCAACAGCCGCCGGCTCGCGGAGCGGCTGACCAGCCGCCTCAACGAGATCGCGACGGAGCGGGCGTACGGCGTCCCCGAGCCAGCGCCCGCCGACCTGGACCGGCCGGCCGGCTCTTCGGGAGTCAAGCTCGACGGTGCGTCGTTCCTGCGCGGTCCGGCACAGAAGATCGCGCAGGGCGGGACGAGCGCACCGTGGGGCAACGGGACCGCCGCGGACGGCCCCGGCGTCGTCGAGATCGCCCGCGCGCACCACGGCTCGGTCAGCCGTGAGCAGCGCTCGATCATCGAGGAGGCCCTCAAGGCCGGCCGGCTGCCCGCGGTCGTCGCCACCAGCAGCCTCGAGCTCGGGATCGACATGGGCGCCGTCGACCTGGTCATCCAGGTCGAGTCGCCGCCGAGCGTGGCGTCCGGGTTGCAGCGGGTCGGCCGCGCCGGCCACCAGGTGGGCGCGATCAGCCGGGGCATCATCCTGCCCAAGTACCGCGGCGACCTCGTGCAGTGCGCGGTGGTCGCGGAGCGGATGGCGGATGGCGGCATCGAGTCGACGACCTACCCGCGCAACCCGCTGGACGTGCTGGCACAGCAGATCGTCGCGATGTGCGCGCTCGAGACCTGGCAGGTCGAGGACCTCGCCGCCGTCGTACGACGGGCTGCGCCGTTCGCCGCGCTCCCGCAGAGCGCACTGGAGGCCGTGCTGGACATGCTGTCGGGCCGCTACCCCAGCGACGACTTCGCCGAGCTGCGCCCGCGGATCACCTGGGACCGGGTCACCGGCGTGCTCACCGGCCGCCCCGGCGCGCAGCGCCTCGCGGTGACCAGCGGCGGCACCATCCCCGACCGCGGCATGTTCGGCGTCTTCCTGGTGGGCGACAAGGGTTCCCGGGTCGGCGAGCTGGACGAGGAGATGGTCTACGAGTCGCGGGTCGGCGACGTGTTCCTGCTGGGCTCGAGCGCCTGGCGGATCGAGGACATCACCCACGACCGGGTCCTGGTCACGCCGGCACCCGGTCAGCCCGGCCGGATGCCGTACTGGCACGGTGATGCCCCGGGCCGGCCGGTCGAGCTCGGCCGGGCGCTCGGCGCGTTCCTGCGTGAGGTCAGCGCGCTCGGGCCCGACGACGCGGACACCCGGCTGCGTGCGGCCGGCCTGGACGCGTACGCCGCCGCGAACCTGCTCGCCTACCTGGCCGAGCAGCGCGAGGCGACCGGCACGCTGCCCGACGACCGCACGATCCTGGTCGAGCGGTTCCGCGACGAGCTCGGCGACTGGCGGCTGGCGATCCACTCGCCGTTCGGCGCGCAGGTCAACCAGCCGTGGGCGCTCGCGCTGACGGCGCGGCTGCGGGAGACCTACGGCGTGGACGTGCAGTCGATGCATTCGGACGACGGGATCGTGCTGCGGCTGCCCGAGACCGAGGAGGCGCCGAGCGGCTCGGTCGCCGTGTTCGACCCGGCCGACGTCGAGCCCGCGGTGCAGGCCGAGGTCGGCGGGTCGGCGCTGTTCGCCTCGCGCTTCCGGGAGTGCGCCGCCCGCTCGCTGCTGCTGCCCCGGCGCAACCCCACCCGCCGGACCCCGCTGTGGCAGCAGCGCCAGCGCAGCGCCCAACTCCTCAGCGTGGCCGCGCAGTACGGCAGCTTCCCAGTGGTGCTGGAGACGATGCGCGAGGTGCTGCAGGACGTCTTCGACGTGCCGGGCCTCGTACAGCTGATGAAGGACGTGGAGGCCCGGCGGGTACGCCTGGTCGAGGTCGAGACGCAGCAGCCGTCGCCGTTCGCGCGCTCCCTGCTGTTCGGCTACATCGGCGCCTTCATGTACGAGGGCGACGCGCCGCTCGCCGAACGCCGGGCCAACGCGCTGTCGCTGGACAGCGCGCTGCTCGCCGAGCTGCTCGGCCAGGCCGAGCTGCGCGAGCTGATCGACCCGGACGCCCTGGCCGAGGTGGAGGCGGAGGTGCAGCTGCTCGCCGAGGACCGCCGCGCCAAGGACCTCGAGACGACCGCCGACCTGCTGCGCCGGCTCGGCGACCTGACGACCGCCGAGGCTCTGGCTCGCGGCGGCACGCCCGGCTGGCTGGTCGAGCTCGAGGAGCGCCGCCGCGCGATCCGGGTGCGGATCGCCGGAGAGGAGCGATGGGCCGCGGTCGAGGACGCCGGGCGCCTGCAGGACGCCCTGGGCACTGCGCTGCCGGTCGGGATCGCCGAGGCCTTCACCGAGCCGGTACGAGACCCGCTCGGCGACCTGGTCAGCCGGTACGCCCGTACCCACGGGCCCTTCCACCCAGTGGACGTCGCCCGGCGGTTCGGGCTCGGCGTCGCGGTCGTCGATGCAGCGCTGGCCCGGCTGTCGGCCAGTGGCCGGGTCGCGCACGGCGAGTTCCGGCCGGGCGGGTCGGGCCTGGAGTGGTGCGACGCCGAGGTGCTGCGAATGCTGCGCCGGCGATCGCTGGCCAAGCTGCGCAAGGAGGTCGAGCCGGTGCCGCCCGAGGCGCTCGCGCGGTTCCTGCCCCAGTGGCAGGGACTCGGGGCGCAGTCCGGCCGAGGCGTCGACGGGGTGCTCCGAGTGGTCGAGCAGCTGCAGGGCGTCGCGGTGCCGGCCAGCGCCCTCGAGTCGCTGGTGCTGCCCTCCCGGGTCACCGGCTACTCCCCCGCGATGCTCGACGAGCTGACCGCGTCGGGCGAGGTGCTGTGGGCAGGCCAGGGGTCGTTGCCCGGCAACGACGGCTGGGTGTCGCTGCAGACCGCCGACGCGGCCGACCTCGTGCTGCCGCCGGTCGGCGAGCTCAGCCCCACTCCGCTGCACGACAGCGTGCTTACGGCCCTCGACGGTGGCCAGGCGCTGTTCTTCCGTCAGCTGTCCGACCGGGCCGGCTCGCTCGACGACCCGGCCCTGGTCGCGGCGCTCTGGGACCTGGTGTGGGCCGGCCGGGTCACCAACGACACCCTCGGACCGCTGCGCGCCCTGCTGTCGGGCGGCCGCACCACACATGGCGCGAAGAAGGCCCCGGCCCGGCCGCGGAGCCGGTACGGCCGGCCGGTGATGCCGACCCGCAGCGGCCCGCCGACGGCCGCCGGGCGCTGGTCGCTGCTGCCCGACCGCGACCCCGACGCCACCCGGCGTACGCACGCCCTCGCCGAGGCACTGCTGGACCGGCACGGCGTGGTGACCCGTGGCGCTGTGATGGCCGAACGTGCGCCGGGTGGCTTCAGCGCGGTGTACCAGGTGCTCAAGGCGTTCGAGGAGTCCGGGCGGGTCCGTCGCGGCTACTTCGTCGAGGGGCTGGGCGCGGCGCAGTTCGCCGCCCCCGGGGCCGTCGACCGGATGCGGGCGATCGCCGCCGTCCGCCCGGCTGTCGAGGAGATGCCCTGGCAGACGCCGGTGCCCGGTGGCTGGGACGCCTCGCCGCACGCCCAGGGGCAGCGCAAGCGGCGCGACGACGCCCGCGCGCTGGTCCTGGCGGCGACCGACCCGGCCAACCCCTATGGCGCCGCGCTGCCCTGGCCACCGCAGGAGTCGGGTCACCGGCCGGGCCGCAAGGCCGGCGCGCTCGTCGTCCTCGTCGACGGCCGGGTCGTGCTGTACGTCGAGCGCGGCGGCAAGACCCTGCTCTCGTTCACCGACGACGCGACCTGCGTCGGGCCGGCCGCGGACGCGCTGGCGCTCGCGGTGCGTGACGGGGCGCTCGGCAAGCTCACCGTGGAGAAGGCCGACGGCGAACCGGCACTCACCTCGCCCCTCGGGCTGGCGCTGGAGCAGGCCGGTTTCCGGCCGACCCCGCGCGGTCTGCGGCTGCGGGCCTGAGCCCGCCTCAGCCCGCCTCCAGGGCCAGCAGCAGGCGCTTGGCCTCGCTGCCGCCCAGGTAGTCGCCGATCGTGCCGTCGCTGCGGACGACCCGGTGGCAGGGCACGACCACGGGCAGCGGGTTGGTGGCGCAGGCCGTCCCGACGGCGCGGCCGGCCCGGGGACTGCCGGCGAGCGCGGCGAGCGCGGCGTAGCTGGCGGTCTCCCCGTACGCGATCCCCGGCAGCCGGTCGAGGACGGCCCGCCGGAAGACGCCGCGGGCGAGCCGCAGGTCCAGCGGCAGGTCGAACGCGCGGCGGTAGCCGGCGAAGTACTCGTCGAGCTCGCGCGCAGCCGCGTCGAGCCGGCCGGGGGCCCGCAGGACCCGCGGGCTGATGGTGTCGGCGAGCTGCTGCAGCACGCTCTCGTGGCCCTCCCGGTCGAACGCCACCCGCACCAGGCCGGCATCCGTTGCGGCCAGCAGCAGCACACCGACAGGCGAGTCCAGGGTGCGGTAGGCGACGTCGAGCACCCCGGCCGCCACAGCGGCAGCGGCCAGCCGGGCCTGCAGCGCCTCGACGGCGGCAGCGTCGTCGGGCAGGGTGGCGAACGGCGTCATGGGGTGGCTCCTGGCAGCTCGGTGCTCGGGATCAGGCGGACGCGAAGGGCGGCGATGCCGTCGGCGGCAGCGCGCCGAGCGGCCTCGGTGCTGCCACCGACGACGGCCGCGAGCTCGGCGTAGGGCACGCCGCCGAGGTGGTGGTAGGCGACGCACTGCCGTTGCTTGAGGGGTAGCGCGGCGAGCGCGGTCCACAGGTCGTCCCAGGTATCGGGCGGTGCGGTCGGGTGCTCCGGCAGCCGGTCGGTCGGGACGGCCCGGCGCGCTTCGGCGCGCACCTGGTCAAGCGCCCGGCGGTGCGCGATGGTCACCAGCCAGGCCTCGACGTTGGCGCCAGCCGGCAGGTCGGGGTAGGCCCTCAGCGCCGACAGGAACGTCTCGGACCACGCGTCGTCGGCCGACGACGGCCCGACGACGGCACGGCAGACCCGCAGCACCGCGGGCCCGTACCGCTGCACGACCACCTCGAACGGCAGCCGGGCCGGTGTCGTCGTCATGACCGGTAGACGTTCGGGCCGGCCGGTACGTGAGGTGGGCACCCGGAAAACCTGTCGCAGATGGTTGTCAGACTGAGGGACGTGCTCTCCGTCCTGCGTCTGCGCGAGTTCCGGCTGCTGTGGCTCGGGCAGAGCATCAGCCTGCTCGGCGACGGTCTGGTCGTCGTCGCGATCGGGCTGTACGTCACCAGGCTGACCGGCAACCCGGCCGACGTCGGCCTGGTGCTCGCCGCCTATGCCATCCCCTTGGTCGCGTTCGTGCTGCTCGGCGGGGTCCTGGCCGACCGGTTACCACGCCAGCGGGTGATGGTGGCGAGCGACACCATCCGGGCCGTGCTGCACGCCGTACTCGCGGTGCTGATCCTGACCGGTGCGGTGCGGATCTGGCAGATGGTCGTCATCGGCATGCTGTTCGGCACGGCCGAGGCGTTCTTCCGGCCGGCCTACACCGGGCTGGTGCCGCAGACCGTCGGCGAGGACCGTATCCAGGACGCCCAGGCCCTATCGGGCGTGTCGGCGGAGATCTCCGAGGTCGCGAGCCCGGCACTGGCGACTGCGCTGGTGCTCGGCGCCGGGGCCTCCGCGGCGTTCGCTCTCGACGCGCTGAGCTTCGTGGTCTCGGCGCTGTTGCTGCTCCGGCTGCGGCCGCGCGAGCGGGGCGACCCGGCCCCGCCGGCCAGCGTGCTGCAGGACCTGCGCGCTGGCTGGGTCGCCGTCCGTGAGCGGGCTTGGGTGTGGGCAACCGTGCTGGCCTTCTCGGTGGCGCTGCTGGTTGCCCTGGCGCCGTTCTTCGTGCTCGGCGCCGCCCTCGCGCAGGATGCCTACGGCACGTCCGCGGTCTACGGGCTCGCCAACACCGCCTGGGGGGTCGGGACCGTGACCGGTGCCCTCGTCGGCTCGCGCTGGCGGCCCGAGCGACCGATGCGCGCTGCGCTGCTCGCCGCGGTGCCCTGGCCGCTGAGCCTGTCGGTGTACGCCGTCGGCGCCCCGCTGCAGGTCCTCTACCCCGCAATGTCCGCCGCCGGGCTCGGTATCGGGCTGTTCATCGTGTGGTGGGAGACCGCCCTCGCGCAGCGCATCCCGCCGCACCTGCTCTCCCGGGTGTCGGCCTGGGACTGGATGGGTTCGCTGGCGCTGCTCCCGCTGGGCTACCTGCTGGCCGGCCCGCTCGGCGCCCTGGTCGGCGAGCGTCGGCTGCTGATGAGCGGTGGCCTGGTGGGCGCAGCGGCGATGACACTGGCGCTGCTGCCGCGATCGACGCGCGCGCTCACCCGCCTCGACGACCTGCCCGACCCGGCCGACCCGCCCGTCGACGCGGCAGTGTGAACAGCAACGCTCCGCATCGGAGCCTGCTGGGCCGACCGGGTCGAGGTCAGGCCTGCGGCTCGCGGCCGGTCAGGCCCAGCACCCGCTGTTGCAGCGGGGCGGCGGGCGCGACCTGCACGGCAGGTCCGAACACCCCCATGGCCCGCCACGTTTCGGCCTGGGG
>JBKJQN010000018.1:0-9242 GCA_046593925.1 Mycobacteriales bacterium | reverse complement strand
CCGAGGGAGCCCGGGTCCTGCGCGAGCGCCCGATCACCGGTGTCCCCGGTGCCGACATAGAGGTTGCCGTCGGGACCGAAGGTCATCCGACCGCCGTTGTGGATGGTGCCCTTGGGGATCCCGGTGAGTACCGGCTGGGCCGGCCCGCCGAGTCGGAACCGCACGATCCGGTTGTCGGTGGCCGTCGTGACGTAGGCGTAGACCAGTGAGTCGACGGCGTACGAGGGGCTCACCGCCAGGCCGAGCAGCCCGCCTTCGCCGGCCGGCCGGGTCTCGGCGACCCGGGCGACCTCGACCGGTGCGCCACCGAGGGCGGGGATGCGCAGCACCCGGGCGCTGTCGCGTTCGCTGACCAGCGCGTCGCCGCCCGGCAGGAACGCCAGGCCCCACGGGGCGACCAGGCCACTCGCCAGCACCGTCGGGGCCGCGGGGGCGGCGGGGCGGCCGGAACGCGCGGGCGGGGCGGGCACCCCGGTCGGCGAAACGCTGCTGCAGCCACCGAGCGCGAGCAGCACGAGGACGGCGAGGGACAGCGCAGCGTCAGGTGGTCGTGGGTGGTACGCGGCCATGCGGCACATTGTCGACCTCGGCCACGGCAGCCGCCCGCCGCCGCGGAGCCGCCCGGCTGTGGCCCTGTGACGCCGCATCCTGTTCCCGGCCGCTATCCGGGCACGGCAACGGGACCGGGGTCAGCGGCGCAGTGGCGTGCGGGCCGCAAGCTCGCCGAGCGCGACCTGGATGAGCTCGGGGTGCTCCAGCGGCAGGAAGTGCGTACCCGGTAGGACGCTGATCCGCGCATCCGCGATCTTCGAGGCGGCCCCGACGACGTCGTGCATCGACGTCAGTACGTCCGACTCGCCCGCCAGCAGGGTCGTCGGGCAGCGTACGAACGCCAGGTCCATCGCCTCGTGCCGGCTCGCTGCCAGCGCCAGGTGCATGTACCAGCCCCAGTCCTGCACGAGGAACTCGCTCAGCATCGGCACCAGCACGTCCTGCCGCGCCGTCCGGCCGATGATCCCGGTGTGTGTCAGCAGCCAGGCGGCTCGGGGACCGATCGGCACCTTCGGCGCCAGCCAGGTGAGCGCCGGACCCACGGCCTGCACCCCCCGGGCGGCCGCGGTCGCGATCGGGCGTCGCAGCCGGCGCGGCACCCGCCAGGGCGCGCCCATGGTGGCGAAGGTCCCGCCCGGTACGCCGGCGACCGCGAGCAGGCCGGCGACCCGGTCGGGGTGCCGCTCGGCCAGCGCGAACGCGGCGTTCACGCCGATCGACCAGCAGGCGACCAGCGCCTGCTCGATGCCTGCCGCGTCGAGCACCGCGAGGGCGTCGTCGACGTGGTCCTCGACCCGAACCCGCGACGGGTCGGCCGGGCGAGCCGTGCCGAAGGTGCCGCGGTAGTACCAGGAGACGACGTCGTAGCCGCTGTCGGGAGCGATCAGCGCCGGCCAGGCCTGCGGGACCGTGCCCAGGCCGTTGCTCAGCAGGACCGGGATGCCCTCGCCGTCGCCGCGCCAGCCCCGTACGACGGTGCCGTCCGCACTGCGGACGTCGAAGGTTCGGGGCACCCGGCGGACGCTAGGCCGAGGCGGCGTCGGGGGAGTCGTTGACTGGCGCCAGCGCCAGCAGTTCGCGCAGCCGGTGCCGCGGCAGGGCGGTCATCGGCACTGCCCGGGTGCCACTGCGGAGCAGCCGAACCGGTCCGCGGCGTGGGACGTCGACACCCGACACCGACGACCACGGGTGGGTCCGGGCCCGCAGGCCGTTGCACACCAGCAGCCCGCGGTCGTCGACGACGACGCGGGCCCGGACGACCCAGCCGGCCGCACCCAGCGGGAGCAGCAGCAGCGGCAGGAGCAGCACGTTCGAACCTGCCGCGGGCAGCGCGCCGAGCAGGAAGACCAGCACCGGGAACAACAGGATCCGGTCGGGGCCGAAGCGCACGCGCTGCACGGCTTGAGCCTGTCACCCGCTGCTGTGACGCGTAAGGTCGGAGCCCTCCCCGCGACTCCGAGGTGGCCCGCCCGTGAGCACCCGCAAGCCCCGCAGCACCGATGTGACCGAGGGCGACCACCGCGCCCCTGCCCGGGCGATGCTCCGCGCCATCGGGATGACCGACGACGACATGAGCAAGCCGCAGATCGGCGTTGCGTCGTCCTGGAACGAGATCACCCCGTGCAACCTGTCGCTGGACCGGCTGGCGAAGGCCGCCAAGCAGGGGGTGCGGGCGGCCGGCGGGTTCCCGATGGAGTTCGGCACCATCTCGGTCTCCGACGGCATCTCGATGGGGCACGAGGGGATGCGCGCCTCACTGGTGTCGCGCGAGGTCATCGCCGACTCCGTCGAGACCGTGATGTTCGCCGAGCGGCTGGACGGCTCGGTGCTGCTGGCGGGCTGCGACAAGTCGCTGCCCGGGATGCTGATGGCGGCCGCGCGGCTGGACCTGGCTGCCGTGTTCCTCTACGCCGGCTCGACGCTGCCCGGCCACCTCGACGGCCGCGACCTGACGATCATCGACGTCTTCGAGGGTGTCGGTGCGTGTGCCCGCGGCCTGATCACCCGCGACGAGCTGATCCGCATCGAGAAGGCGACCTGCCCCGGGGAGGGCGCCTGCGGTGGGATGTACACCGCCAACACGATGGCCAGCGCGGCCGAGGCGCTAGGTATGTCGCTGCCTGGCAGCGCCGCTCCGCCCGCCGTCGACCGCCGCCGTGACGCGTACGCCGTGGCCTCGGGCGAGGCCGTCGTCCGGCTGGTGGACGCCGGCACCACGGCCCGCCAGATCCTCACGAAGGACGCCTTCGAGAACGCCATCACCGTCGTCATGGCGCTAGGCGGCTCGACCAACGCGGTGCTGCACCTGCTGGCCATCGCGCACGAGGCGCGCGTCGAGCTGTCCTACGACGACTTCAGCCGGATCGGTGCGCGGGTGCCGCACCTGGCCGACGTGAAGCCCTTCGGCCGGTACGTGATGACCGACATCGACCGGATCGGCGGGGTCCCGGTGGTGATGCGCGCGCTGCTCGACGCCGGGCTGCTGCACGGCGACTGCCTGACGGTGACCGGCCGGACGATGGCCGAGAACCTTGCCGACATCGCCCCGCCGGACCTGGACGGCAAGGTGCTGCGCGCGATGAGCAATCCGATCCACCGCACCGGCGGCATCTCCATCCTGCACGGGTCGCTGGCCCCCGACGGCGCGGTCGTGAAGAGCGCGGGCTTCGACGAGGCCGTCTTCGAGGGCGTTGCACGGGTGTTCGACGGCGAGCAGGGCTGCATGGACGCGCTCGTCGACGGCACGCTCGTGAAGGACGACGTCTGCGTCATCCGGTACGAAGGGCCCAAGGGCGGTCCCGGCATGCGCGAGATGCTGATGGTCACCGGGGCCATCAAGGGCGCCGGCCTGGGCAAGGATGTGCTGCTGCTCACCGACGGCCGCTTCTCCGGCGGGACGACCGGGCTGTGCGTCGGCCACGTCGCACCGGAGGCCTGCGACGGGGGCCCGATCGCGCTGGTCCAGGACGGCGACCGCATCCGGCTGGACCTCGCCGCCGGCCGACTCGACCTGCTGGTCGAGCCGGCCGAGCTCGAGCGTAGGCGGGCCGGCTGGAAGCCGCTGGAGCCCCGCTACACCACCGGCGTACTCGGCAAGTACGCCAAGCTCGTGGGCTCCGCTGCCCAGGGCGCCGTCACCGGCTGACCCCGGCTGTACGGCTGTCGAGCCCCCGGTCTTTGTCGGGCTACACCAGCGAGCGGCCCCCCTTCCGGGGTGGCTGCACGCTCCCCGGCCCGGCTGGGACCTGCCGTCTCACGGCCTGGGACGCGCGTCCCACCAGCTTTGACACCCGGTACCGCCTGCGGCATGCTGGTGTGGTGCGATGCCTGCTCGTAGTTCCCTAGCGCGTCCGCCGCCCTCGCGGCCGATGCGCTCACCCCTCCGTGCCCCGCACGAGGGGTCTTTCTTTGTCCGCAGCAAGTCAGAGCAGGAGAGGGACCGATGTCCGAGAGTCTCACCGGAGCCCAGTCGCTCGTGCGCTCGCTGGAGAGCGTGGGCGCGGAGGTCATCTTCGGGATCCCGGGTGGCGCCATTCTGCCCGCGTACGACCCGCTGTTCGACTCGACCAAGCTGCGGCACATCCTGGTCCGGCACGAGCAGGGCGCCGGGCACGCCGCGGAGGGCTACGCGCAGGCCACCGGCAGGGTCGGCGTGTGCATGGCGACCAGCGGCCCGGGCGCCACCAACCTCGTCACCCCGATCGCCGACGCCTACATGGACTCGGTGCCGATCGTCGCGATCACCGGTCAGGTACCGAGTGCGGCGATCGGCACCGACGCCTTCCAGGAGGCCGACATCGTCGGCATCACGATGCCGATCACCAAGCACAACTTCCTCGTCACGTCCGCCGACGACATCCCGCGCACCATCGCCGAGGCCTTCCACCTGGCCGGCACCGGGCGACCGGGGCCGGTACTGGTCGACATCCCGAAGGACATCCTCACCGGCCGCGGGGACTTCGCCTGGCCGCCGCAGCTCGACCTGCCCGGCTACCACCCGACGACCCGGCCGCACGGCAAACAGGTCCGCGAGGCGGCGCGACTGGTCGCGGAGGCCCGCCGGCCGGTGCTGTACGTGGGTGGCGGTGTGCTGAAGGCGCGCGCGGCCGCCGAGCTCAGGGTGCTCGCCGAGCTGACCGGCATCCCCGTGGTGACGACGCTGATGGCCCGCGGCGCCTTCCCGGACAGCCACCCGCAGCACCTGGGCATGCCGGGGATGCACGGCAGCGTGGCCGCGGTGACGGCCCTGCAGAAAAGTGACCTGTTGATCTGCCTGGGCGCGCGGTTCGACGACCGGGTGACCGGCAAGCTCAGCTCGTTCGCGACCGGCGCGACGGTCATCCACGCCGACATCGACCCAGCCGAGATCGGCAAGAACCGGGTCGCCGACGTGCCCATCGTCGGTGACTGCCGCGAGACCATCGCCGACCTGGTGGTCGCGGTGCAGCAGGCGTACGCCGCCGGCACCCGCGCCGACCTCACGCCCTGGTGGCGCCAGCTCGACGGCTGGCGCGAGACCTACCCGATGGGCTTCGAGGAGCCCGAGGACGGTGCGCTCGCCCCGCAACACGTGATCCGCCGGATCGGGCAGCTCGCCGGACCCGAGGCGATCATTGCCAGCGGCGTCGGGCAGCACCAGATGTGGGCCAGCCAGTTCATCTCCTACGAGCACCCCTACACCTGGCTCAACTCCGGCGGCCTGGGCACCATGGGGTACGCGGTACCGGCCGCCATGGGCGCCAAGGTCGGGCGTCCGGAGGCCACGGTCTGGGCCATCGACGGTGACGGTTGCTTCCAGATGACCAACCAGGAGCTCGTCACCTGCGCCATTGAAGGCATTCCGATCAAGGTCGCCGTCATCAACAACGGCAACCTCGGCATGGTGCGGCAGTGGCAGACCCTGTTCTACCAGGGCCGCTACAGCAACACCGGGCTGTCGGCCCCTGACCGGCCCACCCAGCGCATCCCGGACTTCGTCAAGCTCGCCGACGCGATGGGCTGCATCGGGCTGCGCTGCGAGACGGCGGCCGAGGTCGACGCGACCATCGAGAAGGCGATGGCGGTCGATGACGCGCCCGTCGTCATCGACTTCGTCGTCGGCGCCGACGCGATGGTCTGGCCAATGGTCGCGGCCGGGACCAGCAACGACGAGATCCTGGCCGCGCGCGACACCCGGCCGGTCTGGACCGAGGAGGACGTCTGATGGCGCTGCAGTCAGCCCTGCACCCGGGAACGGCGGACGCGCCGCGGACGACCCGGCACACCCTGTCGGTGCTCGTCGAGGACAAGCCCGGGGTGCTCGCCCGGGTCGCGGCGCTGTTCAGCCGGCGCGGCTTCAACATCGAGAGCCTGGCCGTCGGCCCCACCGAGCATCCGGCGGTCAGCCGCATGACGATCGTCGTGTCGGTCGAGGGGCTGCCGCTCGAGCAGGTCACCAAGCAGCTCAACAAGCTCGTCAACGTCCTGAAGATCGTCGAGCTGGACCCCGACGCCAGCGTCCAGCGCGAGCTGCTGCTGGTCAAGGTCAAGGCCGACCTCGCCACCCGCAGCCATGTCCTCGAGACGGTGCAGCTGTTCCGGGCGAAGGTGGTCGACGTCGCCGCCGACGCCGTCACTGTGGAGGCGACCGGCACCCGCGACAAGCTCGCCGCCCTGGTCCGGGTGCTCGAGCCGTTCGGCATCCGCGAGATGGTGCAGAGCGGCATGGTGGCGCTCGGCCGCGGTTCGAGGTCGATGACCGGGGCCGAGCGGCTGCGCAGTGCGGGCTAGACACCACCCACCCACCGACGAAGGAGCTCCTCCCCGTGGCCGAGATCTACTACGACGACGACGCCGACCTCTCCCTGATTGCGGCCCGCAAGGTGGCCGTCCTCGGCTACGGCAGCCAGGGCCACGCCCATGCGCTGTCGCTGCGCGACTCCGGGGTCGACGTACGCGTCGGGCTGCCGTCGGGGTCTGGGAGCCGGGCCAGAGCCGAGTCTGAAGGGCTACGCGTGGTGACGCCGTCCGAGGCCTGCGCCGAGGCCGACGTGATCATGGTTCTGGCGCCCGACACCGTGCAGCGCACGCTGTATGAGACCGACGTGGCGCCGAATCTGCAGGACGGCGACCTGCTGATGTTCGGCCACGGGCTGAACATCCGATTCGGGCTGATCAGCCCCCCGGCCGGCGTCGACGTGGCGATGGTCGCCCCCAAGGGCCCAGGTCACCTGGTCCGCCGGCAGTTCGTGGACGGCCGCGGGGTGCCCTGCCTGGTCGCCGTCGAGCAGGACCCGACCGGCACCGCACTGGCGCTCGCGCTGTCGTACGCCAAGGGGATAGGCGGCACCCGCGCCGGCGTGCTGCGCACGACGTTCACCGAGGAGACCGAGACCGACCTGTTCGGCGAGCAGGCGGTCCTCTGCGGCGGCGCCAGCGCGCTGGTGCAGGCCGGCTTCGAGGTGCTCACCGAGGCCGGCTACCAGCCCGAGGTCGCCTACTTCGAGTGCCTGCACGAGCTCAAGCTCATCGTCGACCTGATGTACGAAGGTGGCATCGGCAAGATGCGCTGGTCGATCTCGGACACCGCGGAGTTCGGCGACTACCTGACCGGGCCGCGGATCATCACGCCGGCCGTCAAGGAAGCGATGAAGCAGGTGCTCGCCGAGATCCAGGACGGCACCTTCACCAAGGCCCTGATCGCCGACGACGACGCCGGGCGCCCACGGATGGAGGCCTACCGTGCCGCGCAGGCCAAGCACCCGATCGAGATCACCGGTGCCCAGCTGCGCCCGATGATGGCTTGGATCGACGACGCCGACGAGTAGGCCGCCCGACGCGCGAAGGGCCCGCCCCGGAAGGCGCGGGCCCCTCGCCTAGCCGTGCCGGCTCACCGGGTCTGCGCCCGGGAGTAGTACTCCTGCGACGTGGCGAGCGTGGCGGCCAGCGAGAGGTCGCCGACGCGGGCCACGATGGCCGGCCAGTAGGCCAGTCCCGCCGGGTCCGCGTCGCGCCCGAGCAGCTGGCGGTACAGCGCGTTGACCCGCCGGTTGAGGCTCTCGGTTGAGCCATAGAACGTCGAGGTGACGTACAGCCGGTCCGCCGCCTTGGAGACCCAGTACGAGCGCCCGGCGGCGTCGGAGGGACGACCCAGCAGCGCGCCGTAGAGGCTCTCCACCCACTTCTCGTCCGGGCTCAGCGAACCGCCCACCCGGCCCTGCGCCAGGCTGTAGTTCTCCTGCGAGGCGTAGAAGCCGGCGCCGACCGTCGCGATCGGCAGGCCTTGCTGGACGGCCCGCACCCAGCCGTCCCGCCCGGCGGCGTCGGGCTCGCGGCCCAGCACCGTCCGGTAAAGTTGGCTGACCACGGTGTTCAGGTACTCCGTGCTCGTGGACAGGGCGTACGCCACGCCATACCGGCTCTGCGCGCCAGACACCAGCTGGTCGGTCCACCCGTGCAGGCCGCCCGGGTCCGCAGCCCGACTCAGGAAGTCGAGATAGAGCGCCTTGACGTACTGCTCGACCTGCACGGGCGGGTAGCCCATGTCGGCGAGCATGCCGATGGCGATCTCGCCAGGATCGCGCACCACCTCGCCGGGGCGCAGGTACGGGGTCATCAGCGAGTCGGCGTCGCCGGCGGGGTAGCGGCCTTCGTCGAGGTGGCTGAAGCTGGAGCCGGCGAGCCAGCTGCGCGGGGAGTAGAGCACGGGTGCCGAGCCCCGGGCGGCGACGCCGACCGGGCCCCTCCAGGTCAGCGTCCCACTGGTCAGTGCGCTGCCGAGGTCCTGGGAGCCGCTGGGGTAGGCGAGCAGGTCCTGCGCCCTCGGGCTCGCTGACCGCGCGAGGGAGTCGTAGACGGTGGGGTGGCCGGCGTGACTGCCGATGCTGTTGCTGACGCCCATGCTGCCGACCAGGCCGAGCCCGTGGCCGAGCTCGTGCAGCACGACACTGTCGAAGTCCTCGCTGGTGCTCGACGCAGGGTCTGCCCCGAAGTGCCAACCGCCGCTCGGCTCGCTGTTGAACTCCGCGTCGATGTCGCTCTCCCCGGCCTTCACGTCGGTGCCGTAGGCGGCATCGAGCAGGGCAGAGGGGTAGGCCAGCGAGGTCGGCGAGCGGGTGTCGGCGTAGAACGAGGCCGAGGTCTGGCCGAGCAGGCTGGGGTCGCTAGGATAGCGCCAGGTGGCTCTCACGGTGATCGGCACGGTGGACCTGACGACTCGGGCCCAGGTGTCCTTGGCGCGTTCGACGGCAGCCTTCGCCGGCAGCGGCCACGGCGCCGGGGCGCCGGTGCTCGAGGTGCCGTCGACATAGGTGACTGTCCAGGTCGACAGGGCAGCCGGAGCCAGGGCGTTGGCGCGCCCGGTCGCCGCCGCGGTCCGTGCGGCAGCTGACCGGTCGACCTCGGCGACCAGCGTCGAGGTCGGCCGGGGGTCGGCGCGCAACGGCGCGGGGTCCGGGTCGGCTACCCGGGCCAGTGCCGTGCGCCCGGGCAGTCCGAGATGGGTCGACGGGGCCGTGGCAGCAGCCGCCGCGAAAGCGCCGGGGGGGGCCGCGACGGCGACGCCCACGGTGAGGGACGCGGCCAGGCCGGCGGCGGCCGCGAGCAGGGCGGGACGGGGCGTGCGCGCTGTCACTGTCGGCAGGGCTGGCAGGGCTGGCAGGGCTGGCAGGGCTGGCAGGGCTGGCAGGGCTGGCAGGGCCGGCAGCGGGGGG
>JBKJQN010000043.1:0-55429 GCA_046593925.1 Mycobacteriales bacterium | reverse complement strand
ATACTGCCGGCGGTGGTGTTCTCGATCGGCAGGAACGCCAGGTCGCAGCGCCCGTTGACCAGCGCCGCGAGGGCGTCGGCGAACGACACGTGCCCCTCGTACGCCGCCTGCTGGCCGCGGCCGGCGAGGTGCTTGCGGGCCGCCAGGTGGCTGTAGGCGTTGTCGACGCCCTGGTAGGCGACCAGCAGCGGGTGGTCGGTCGTGCCGGTCAGTTCGGCGACCTGCTGGTCGACGGCATGGCCGATGATCTCGCGGAAGATCCGGCGGACCAGCTCGCCGGAGACGCCGCGCTCGACCGCGAACGCCTCGACGCCGTCGAGCACCGCGCGCTCGCGCTCGGCGTCGCGGACCGGGGTGTCGGCGCGGGCCTTGGCGGCGCCGACCTGCGCGACGACCTCGAGCCGGCGGGCGATCAGGTCGACCAGCCCCCGGTCGACGCGGTCGAGCTCCTGGCGCAGCTGCGCGAGGTCGGCGGAGTCGGTCACGGCTGCAGTCTCGTGCACCGGACCCACCCAGCGTCTGCCGGGTGAGCGGCGCGGCACGGCAGACGGTGACGGTCAGGGGTCGTACGACTGCCGACCAGCTCGACCTGTTCGAGCGCGACGCGGTCGCGCTGCTCAGGCGGGCACCGGCGCCGCGAGCGCGGGCAGGTGGCGTTCCAGCAGTGGGAGGGCCTCGGTGGTGGTCACGTCCCGGCCGAGCTCGGCGGACAGGCTGGTGACGGTGGCGTCGGCGATGCCGCACGGCACGATCCGGCCGTACGCCGACAGGTCGGGGTCGCAGTTGAGCGCGAAGCCGTGCATCGTCACGCCCTGCGCGACCCGGATGCCGATGGCCGCGACCTTGCGCGCCCCGTCGGGGGTCCAGACCCCCGAGCGGCCCGGTACGCGCCCGGTCCGGAGGCCGAGGTCGGCGCAGACGTCGATCAGTAGCTGCTCGAGCCGGCGGACGTACGCCACGACGTCGACCGGGTCAGCGAGCCGCACGATCGGGTAGCCGGTCACCTGGCCGGGGCCGTGCCAGGTGATCTTGCCGCCGCGGTCGACGTCCACCACCGGCGTGCCGTCGATCGGACGCTCGTGGGGCAGCGTCCGCCTTCCGGCGGTGTAGACCGGCGGGTGCTCCAGCAGCAGCACGACGTCGTCGGAACCGGCCACGACCCCGGCGTGCACCTGGCGCTGCAGGGCCCACCCGTCGTCGTAGGCGACCAGTCCGAGCCGGCGGAACTCCACGCCGACGACGCTACGCCCGGGCGTGCTCGTGCAGGTCGGCCAGCACGGCCATGGCCGCGCGCCGGCCGCTGACCAGGGCGCCCTGGATGGACGCCGAGTCGCGGTGGTCGCCGGCGACGTACAGCCCCGGCTCCAGCCGGACGGTCTTGCGCAGCCGGCCGACCGGTGGGGCCTGGCTCGGCAGCGCCTCGCGGATGTCGTACGCGGCGACGTGCTGCCAGCCGCGGGTGTCGACGTCGTAGAGGCGGGCGAGGTGGGCTCGCACCGCCGGTTCGGAGGCGTCGCCGCCGACCACCGAGCTCGACACCAGGTGCCGGCCGGGCGCGTACGACGGGGCGGCGTTGGTCAGGACGACCGAGTTGGTGACCGGCCCGGCGGCCTCACCGTCGAGGACGATCGCGGGTTCGCGGACGGGCGGCTCGGGCGCCAGGTGGTAGTGCGTCGTCACGCTGTTGAAGGGCGCCAGCTCCAGGCCGGGCAGCAGCCGGCCGGCCGAGGACGGGTCGGTCGCGACGACGACCGAACGCACCCGGCTGCCGTCGACGACGCCGGCGGCCACCCGCGAGACCGGAGCATCGAGCTGCAGCACCCCGGCGGGCAGCCGGGCGGCGAGCTGCGCCGGCATCGCGCCCATGCCGGCAGCCGGTACGCACTGGGTGCCCCGCACGAACGACTGCCAGACCAGGTCAAGGAAGCGGCTGGACGTCTCCAGGCGGTCCTCCAGGAAGACCCCGGACAGGAACGGCCGGAAGAAGCGGTCGATCACGGTGTCGGACAGCCCGCGGGCCCGCAGGGTGTCGTACGTCGTCGTCTCCGGGGCGGCGAGCAGCCGGTCGGGACCGGCCACGGCCGCGCGGGCCGCGAGGACGCCGATCAGCACCTTGTCCTTCAGCGAGCCGATCGGGGCGGTGACCGTCGACGACGCCCAGGTCGGCAGCCGGCGAGGGTCGCCGACCCGGTGCAGCCGGTCGCCGATGCGGACCAGCGCGCCGGCGGAGAACGGCCGCAGCTGCAGCGCGGCGTGGTCCAGGACCCGCTGCGCCTCCGGGTATCCCGTGTTGTGCACCTGGAAGCCCCGGTCGAGCAGCATCCCGTCGACGACGTCGGTGCGCACCCGGCCGCCGACCGCTGTGGACGCCTCGCGGAGCTCGACGTCTACGCCGGCCGCACACAGCCGCCTCGCGCACGCCAGCCCGGCTAGCCCGGCCCCCACCACCACCACGTCGGCCACCTGCCCACGGTAGGTGCGCAGCCGGGTTGTCGGCGGATCGTGGTCGCCGGCACCTGCGGGTGCCGGGTCACGGCGTCGGTGCGGGGTCACCGGTGGTGCGCCCCTCGCGCGGCGGCACGACCCGGCGATGTGGCTCGGCGACGCCGGCGTGTCCTGAGCCCCATCCCCGGATGACGATGGGGTGGGCGTCAGCGGTAGTCGGCCCAGATCCGCTGCTCGGCTCCGCCGACGGTGACCTCGCCGCCATAGGGCAAGATCCACTGCGGTCGGGTGTGCCCGAACGGCACTCCGATGCAGACCACGGCGTCGCTCTTGTACCGACCGATCACCTGCATGGCGGTGTCCCGCTGTGCCGCGCGGGCTGTCCTCGACGATGACCAGCAGCCGGTTGCCCGCTCGGACGCTCCTGGGAGTCTGTGTGCCTGTCAGCCGGTGAGCCTGACGCAGCCGGGGCCGCCGTGGTGGGAGGGGGTGGCCGAGTTCGGCTACGGCAGCCAGCGCCCTGTCTCGAGCGCTGCCGGCGAGGAGTAGCCGCGCGTCGCCAGGCCCACGCGTGACGAAGGCCGGTTCCAGGAGTCAGATGAGCAGCATGACCGTCCTCCTCGTTCCTGACCGCCCGCTGAGCGAGGCCGACCTCGTGGCGGTCGCCCGCGCAGGGGCCGAGGTTCAGCTGGCTCCGGAGACGCTCGAGGTGCTGGCGGCGTCGCGTCGGGTCGTAGACGCCCTCGCGGCAGGCGCCGCCCCGGTGTACGGCGTCTCGACCGGCTTTGGCGCCCTCGCGACCAAGCACGTCCCGGTGACGCGCAGAGCCCAGCTGCAGCGCAGCCTGATCCGCTCGCACGCCGCCGGCGCCGGACCGGAGGTCGAGCGCGAGGTCGTCCGCGGGCTCGCCCTGCTGCGGCTGCGGACCCTCGCGACCGGCCGGACCGGGGTGCGGCCGCAGACCGCCCAGGCGCTCGCCGACCTGCTCAACGCCGGCATCACGCCGGTCGTCAGGGAGTTCGGCTCGCTGGGCTGCAGCGGGGATCTCGCTCCCCTGGCGCACGTCGCGCTCGCGCTGATGGGCGAAGGTGATGTACGTGACCGGGACGGCGTGCTGCTGCCGGCCGCCAAAGCCCTGGCGGACGCCGGGCTGGTCGCCGTCGAGCTGGCCGAGAAGGAGGGGCTGGCCCTCATCAACGGCACCGACGGGATGCTCGCGCAGCTGATGCTGGCCTGCGCCGACCTCGACGAGCTGCTGCGGCTCGCAGACCTGTCCGCCGCCATGTCGCTCGAGGCGCTGCTGGGCACCGACCGGGTGCTCGCCGAGGAGCTGATGGCGCTGCGGCCGCACCCGGGGCAGGCCGCAGCGGCCGGCAACATGCGCCGCCTGCTGGCCGGGTCCGCAGTCGTCGCGTCGCACCGCGGGCCGGAGGACCTGCGGGTGCAGGACGCCTACTCGCTGCGCTGCGCCCCGCAGGTCGCCGGCGCAGCCCGTGACACCCTCGCGCACGCCCGTACGGTCGCCGCCCGCGAAGCGGCGTCCTGCATCGACAACCCGGTGCTGCTGCCGGACGGCCGGCTGGCATCCAACGGCAACTTCCATGGCGCACCCGTCGGCTATGTCCTCGACTTCCTGGCGATTGCCACGGCCGACGTCGCGTCGATCAGCGAGCGGCGTACCGACCGGATGCTCGACGCCACCCGGTCGCACGGCCTGCCGCCCTTCCTCGCCGACGACCCGGGGGTGGACAGCGGGCTGATGATCGCCCAGTACACCCAGGCCGGGATCGTCTGCGAGCTCAAGCGGCTCGCGGTCCCCGCGTCGGTGGACTCGATCCCGAGCTCGGCCATGCAGGAAGACCACGTGTCGATGGGCTGGAGCGCGGCCCGCAAGCTGCGCCGCGCTGTCGAAGGGCTCCGAACGGTGCTGGCGGTCGAGGTGATGACGGCGGCGCGCGCGCTGGACCTGCGCGGGCCGCTGGCCTGCTCGCCGGCGACCGCCGCCGCGGTCACAGCGCTGCGGCTCGTGGTGGCCGGGCCCGGCCCGGACCGGGTGCTGTCGCAGGAGATCCAGGCGAGCGTCACCGCGGCGTCCGCAGTGCTGGCAGCGGCCGAGGCCGTGACGGGAAGGCTGGACTGACATGGAATGCCGGACCTGGCAGGCCGAGGCAGCCTTGCGCTGCCTGCGCAACAACCTGCACCCCGACGTCGCGGAGCGCCCCGAGGACCTGGTGGTCTATGGCGGCAACGGCAAGGCCGCCCGCGACCCCGCGTCGCTGGCCGCGATCGAGAGCACCCTGATGCGACTGGCCGCCGACGAGACGCTGATGGTGCAGAGCGGCAAGCCGGTCGCAGTTTTTCGTACCTTCGAGCACGCGCCGCGCGTCCTGATCGCCAACTCGCTGCTGGTACCGAAATGGGCCACCTGGAAGGACTTCTGGGAGCTCGAGGCCATCGGGCTGACGATGTACGGACAGATGACTGCCGGGTCGTGGATCTACATCGGTACGCAGGGCATCGTGCAGGGCACCTTCCAGACGTTCGCCGCGCTCGCCGAGCAGCGCTACGACGGGACGCTGCGCGGCAAGGTCGTGCTGACCTCCGGCCTGGGCGGTATGGGCGGTGCGCAGCCGCTGGCCGTGACGCTCAACGGCGGTACCGCACTCTGCATCGAGGTGGACGAGACTCGGCTGCGACGCCGGCTCGAGACGCGCTATCTCGACGAGCAGGCGGCCGACCTCGACGACGGGCTGCGCCGGGTTCGCGCGGCGGCCGCCGAGGGCCGGGCGCTGTCGGTGGGGGTCGTGGGCAATGCCGCGCACGTGCTGCCCGCGCTGCTCGCCCGCGGCGAGGCCTTCGACGTCGTCACCGACCAGACCAGTGCCCACGACCCGCTGCACGGCTACCTGCCGGTCGGCCTGTCTGTGGCGGACGCTGCGGAGCTGCGGCGTACCAAGCCGGGTGAGCACGTCGACCGGGCGCGTGCCTCGATGGTCGAGCACTGCCGCGCGATGGTGGGTTTCTCCCGCGCCGGCGCTGAGGTCTTCGACTACGGCAACAACCTGCGCGGGGAGGCGAAGGAGGCCGGGCTCACCGAGGCGTTCGAGTACCCGGGCTTCGTCCCGGCGTACATCCGCCCGCTGTTCTGCTCGGGCACCGGGCCGTTCCGCTTCGTGGCGCTGTCGGGTGACCCGCGCGACATCGCGGTAGCCGACGAGGCGCTGCTCAGGGCGTTCCCGGACAATGCCGCTGTGCAGCGCTGGATCCCGTTGGCGCGCGAGCGGGTGGCCTTCCAGGGCCTGCCGGCCCGGATCTGCTGGCTCGGCTACGGCGAACGGGCCGAGGCCGGGGCGGTGCTCAACGACCTCGTCGCCCGCGGCGAGATCCGCGCGCCCGTGGTGATCGGGCGGGACCATCTGGACAGCGGCTCGGTGGCGTCGCCCTACCGTGAGACCGAGGCGATGGCCGACGGCTCGGACGCGATCGCCGACTGGCCGGTGCTGAACGCCCTGCTCAACGTGGCATCCGGCGCCGCCTGGGTCGCGGTCCACCACGGCGGTGGCGTAGGGATGGGGAAGTCGATCCACTCCGGCGCGCAGGTCGTCGCGGACGGCACCGCCGATGCGGCGCTGCGGGTCGAGCGGGTGCTGACCAACGACCCCGGCACCGGTGTCGTGCGGCACGCGGACGCCGGCTACGACCTCGCCCGCGACGTGGCGCGCGAGCGTGGCATCGACATGCCGATGCTGTGAGCTCGCTGCTGCTCGACCGGATCGGGATGCTGGTCACCTGGGACGACGGGTTGCCGGTACGCCAGGACGCGGCGCTGCTTGTCGAGGACGGTGTCGTCGCGTGGTCCGGGCCCGCCGCCGACGCGCCGGCTGCCGATGACCGCCTCGACGTGGCCGGCGGGTGCGTCGTGCCGGGTTTCGTGGATAGCCACACCCACCTGGTCTTCGGCGGCGACCGCACCGCGGAGTACGAGGCCCGGCTGGCAGGTGAGCCCTACGCTGCCGGCGGAATCCGGACGACGGTCGCCGCGACCCGGGCCGCCTCCACGGCGGAGCTGCGGCGCCGGGCCGGGCGGCTGGCGGCGGAGGCGCTGCGCTCGGGCACGACCACGCTGGAGATCAAGAGCGGCTACGGGTTGACCGTCGAGGACGAGCTGCGGTGCCTGCAGGTCGCCGCGGAACTCACCCCGCACGTGACGTTCCTGGGGGCCCACGTGTTGCCGGGGGGCGCCGAGGACTACGTCGAGTTGGTCACCGGACCGATGCTCGCCGCCGCGGCCGTGGTGGCGACCGGCATCGACGCGTTCTGCGAGGAGGGCGCCTTCGACGTCGACGAGTGCCGCGAGGTGCTGACCGCCGGCGCCGCCCGGGGCCTCGGGGTGCACGTGCACGCCAACCAGTTGCGGCCGGGAGGCGGGGTGCAGCTGGCCAGTGAGCTGGGCGCGCTGTCGGCCGACCACTGCACCCACCTGACTGATGACGACGTCGCTGCGCTGCGCGACTCAGCCGTCGTGGCCGTGCTCGTCCCGGCCGCGGAGTTCTCGACCGGGTCGGCGTACGCGCCGGCGCGCCGCCTGCTCGACGCCGGCGTCACCGTCGCGCTCGCCACGGACTGCAACCCCGGCACGTCCTTCACGACCTCGATGCCCTTCGTGATCGCGCTGGCCTGCCGACAGCAGGGACTTCGGCCGATGGAGGCGCTGCGTGCTGCGACGCTCGGCGGGGCTGCCGCGCTGGGCATCGACGCCGGGCAGCTGCGGGTCGGGGCCCGGGCCGATCTGGTCGTGCTCGATGCGCCGTCGCCGACGTGGTTCGCGTACCGGCCGGGCGTCGACCTGGTGCGGACGGTCCTGCGCGGCGGGCAGGTCGTCCGGTGATCGACGACCCCGACTGGCCGCGGGCGTCGTCCTGGCTGCGGCCTCCGGGGACGGGCTCGGCGGCCCGACTGGGCGTGCTCGGCGTCCCGCTCTCGCGCAGCTCGATCTCGCCGTCCTCAGCGCACCTCACCCCCGCCGCGATCCGCGTGGCGCTGCGCCGCTTCCCGACCTGGCACGCCGGCCTCGAGGTGGACCTGCCGACCGCCGTCGACCACGGCGACCTGGACGTGGCGGACCTCGCCGGAACCGCGGCTGTGGTTGCCGTGATCGACGCGGTGGCCGCGCTGCCGCCCCACGAGCTGGTGGTGCTGCTCGGTGGCGACAACCTCCTGACGTGGCCGGCCCTTCTGGGCCTGCTGCCCGACCTTGCGCGGGTGGGGTTGCTCACGCTCGACACCCACCACGACGTACGCGGCTGGAGCGCCGGCCCGACCAACGGCACCCCCGTCCGCGGCCTGGTCGAAGCCGGGCTGCCCGGGGTCAACGTCGTCCAGGTCGGCATCGCCGAGCTCACCAACTCCCGCGCCCACCGGGACTGGTCCCGTACGCACGGCATCCGGGTGTTGCCGGTCGCCCAGTGCCGCGGCCGGGTGGGCGAGGTCGTCCGCAGGGAGCTCAACGCCCTGGCCGCGCGCTGCGACGCGGTGTACGTCGACCTGGATGTCGACGTCGTCGACCGGGCCTTCGTACCGGGCTGCCCCGGTGCCCGGCCAGGCGGGCTGCAGCCATCCGAACTGCTCGACGCGGCGCTCGAGGCCGGCCGCCACCCCGCTGTCCGCGCGGTCGACATCGTCGAGGTGGACGCCGGCGCCGACGTCAACGGGGTCACCGTGCAGCTCGCGGCGATGTGCCTGCTGACGGCCGCGGCCGGTCTGGCGGTCCGGCCGCACTGAGACCCCGGACCTGGACCTGGACCTGGACCTGGACCTCGGACCTCGTGGCTCAGCTGGCCAGGGAGCCGGCGAAGATCTGCCAGCCGAGGACGGACTTGGCGGCGAGGCTCAGGACGAGGTAGGACTTCTCACCAAATGCGTAGTTGCGCCACGGTCCGATCTCCCGGTACTGCAGCCACTGGTTGACGGCGAAACTGATGAAGAATGCGAACAGACTGAAGAAGATGCCGTACACGAAGCCTGGTACCTGCCGGGCACCGGCGAAGTTGACGATGATCGCCGCCCAGGGGGCCAGGCCGACCAGCGCCCCGAACCAGAACGGGACCATCGTGGTCCGGGTGCGCCCGGGTGGGTTCATGACCTCCTGCAGCCAGCCGAACATGATCATCGCCAGATTGGCCCCGATGATGCCAATGATCGCCGAGATGCCGGTCACCCCGGCGTAGGACGCGATGAGCAACACCATCAGGGTTGCGCTCACGGAGTACTCGACCCACCGGAAGCGGTTTCTCCCCGCCCGCAGGTCGGACTCATAGCGGTTCCGGAGCACCGTGGCTGTGAGCAGGTGATCGACGGCGGCAAGGCCGAGGAACACCGCGATCGCCACGCCGATCCGCACATCGAACAGCGCGCTGGCGGCCGCGACCTCCGTGCCCGGTGGTCCGGTGGGGTAGGAGGACGTGACCGTGATGGCAAAGCTGTTGGCTAGCAGCAGAACCGCCCCGGCCTGGGCGGCGTGCAGCACGGCCAACCCGAAGTTCCAGCGGCGTAGACCCACCAGCCTCGCCGGGGTGATTCCGGTCGCTGTCCTCGGTTCGTCAATGGTGATGCTCATGGTGTGCGCTGCTCCGTCCTGATGTCGAGGCGTCGAGCGTGGTCGACGTCGCGGTGGGGGGCCCGGTGAAATCGGTCGACCCTGCACGGGGGTGCCGAGATGTACCGAATTGGCGTGAAGGTGCTGTGGACAGGGGCGGGGCGGGTCACCGCATTGTGCTCGACTCGGCAGGTGGACGCATGGACGCTGCCTGGCTTCGAGGTGAAGGAGCTGCTCGGGTTCGGCGCGACCGGCGAGGTCTGGCGGGCGAAGGAGACGGCGACCGGAGAGACGGTGGCCCTCAAGCGGCTGCGGGCCGACGCGGACCCGGCAGCCGTGCAGGCCCTGCACCGCGAGGCCACCGTGCTGCGCAGCCTGGATACGCCGTACGTCGTACGGCTGCGGGAGGTCGTCGGCGACACCCTCGTACTCGACCACGCACCCGGCGGCTCACTCGCCGCTCTGCTCTCCCGGCGCGGCGACCTGCAGCCGGGCGAGGTCGTCACCGTCGCCGCGCCGCTGGCCGCCGCGCTGGCCGTGGCCCACGCCGCGGGCCTTGTACACGGTGATGTGTCGCCATCCAACGTGCTGTTCACCGCCGATGGCATGCCCCTGCTGAGTGACCTCGGGCTCGCCCGCTTCGCCGGCGAGCGGGTCGACTCGGTGTCCGGCACCGCCGAGTACGTCGACCCTGTGGTCGCCGCCGGTGGCGCCCCCGGGCCGGCCTCGGACGTGTGGGCACTCGCCGCGGTCTGCCACCACATGCTGGCCGGCAGCCCGCCGCACACCGGGGGCGACGTCGACCAGGTGCTCGCCGCGGCGGTCGCGGGTGCCCGGGCGCCGCTGGGCCTGCTCGCTCCGCGTGCTCCCCGCTCGCTGGTCGCGGTTGTCGAGGCCGCCCTGTCGGCCGACCCGTCGCGACGGCCGGCGGCGGCGGCGTTCGGGACGGCTCTGCAGCGGGCGCAGACACCCGCGCCGGTGCGACTGTCCGGGGCGCCGCCGGTGTCGGCGCCGGTCCCCGACGTGCGCGAGACCCATGTCGTACCCCGCCCGGCCGCTCCCGCGCCGACGCCGCCCCGTCGGCGCAGGCGGCCGTCCGCCTTGGTTCTTGGCAGCGCGCTGCTCACGCTCGGCCTGCTCGCGGGTGGGCTGGTCTGGGCCAACAGCGGTGACCGGGCTGATCAGGTGAGCACGCTTCCGGCGGCGAGCCGGTTGCCGACCCCGCCTGCCGCGTCGCCGGCGGCCTCGCCCGTCGCGGCTGTCGAACCGGTGTGGGCGCAGGTCCTCGACGGGCTCGACCGGCAGCGCGAGCAGGCCTTCGCCCAGGGAGCGCCGGCCCTGCTGGGCCGGGTGTGGGCGCCGGGGTCCGCGGGCGCCACCGGCGATGCCGCTGCGCTGGCAGCCCTGACCGCATCGGGACGCACCGCGTGGGGGGTCCGCCACGAGGTACGTGCAGTCAGCCGCACGACCTGGTCCGCAGGCCACGCCGAGTTGCGGGTCACCGATGTCCTGACGCCGCAGGTGCTGCGCGACGCGGCCGGCTCGGCGGTCCGGCCGCTGCCCGGCCGGGGGGCGGCGACGTACATCGTGGTGCTGGTGGAGCTCGCCGACGGCTGGCGGATCTCGGAGCTCACACCGGTGTAGACGGCCCGGATGGGTGCGTGACCACTGCGATCGGCCGGCGTCCAGCACCTCCCCTGTGACAGGTCACTTCCCCTTTGACAGGTCACTCACAGAGGACCTCGGAGTGCTCTACCGAAGGGGAGGTGGCGCTGGCGCCGACGGCGACCCTCGCGCCGCTAGGTCCTACAGGCTGGCCCGAAGGGCGGTCTCGAGGTCGCGGTGGGCGAACTGGAAGCCGGTTCCCTCCAAGACGGCCGGGGCGAGCCGTTGGCCGACAAGCACGCCCTCGTCGGCAAACTCCCCGAGCATCGCGCGCAGCACGAAAGCCGGCACCGGCACCGGGATGGTCGGGCGGCGTACGACGCGGTTGAGGGTCCGGGTGAACTCCAGATTGGTTACCGGCGCCGGACCGACGAGGTTGACCGGGCCCGACACGTCCGCGGTCAACAGGTGGCGTACGGCGTCGACCTCGTCCTGCAGGCTGATCCAGCTCGTCCACTGCCGGCCGGTGCCCAGCGGCGCCCCCGCGAACGCCTTGGCCGCGAGCGCCTGCTTCTTCAGGGCCCCGCCGCGGCCGGAGAGCACGATGCCGGTGCGCAGGTGCGCGACCCGGATCCCCGCGGTTTCGGCGGCGACGGTGCCCTGCTCCCACTGGCGGCAGACGTCGGCGAGGAAACCCTGCCCCGACGGCCCGGTCTCGTCGGTGAGCCGGTCTTTGGTGTCTCCGTACCATCCGATGGCGCTGGCCGACAGCAGAACCTGCGGGCCGGATGCCTCGGCCATCGCACGCGCTACGGCGGTCGTGCCCTGCACGCGGCTGTCGAGCACGGTCTTCTTGTACGCAGCCGTCCACCGGTGGTCGGCCACGCCGGCGCCGGCCAGGTGCACGACGGCTTCCCGGTCGGCGATGGTGGCGGGGTCCAGAGTGCGCGCGTCCCAGGCCCGCTCATCGCTGCCGGACGCACTGCCGCGCACCAGCCGTACGACGTCGTGCCCGTCGCTGCGCAGCGCGGCGACCAGGGGTGTGCCGATGAGGCCGGACGCACCGGTGATGGCGATCTTCATAGGGTGATCCTGCCCGACCGGGCGTTGGGCTGCGCGCTCTGGAGGTGGTCGCTGCCTGGCAAGGGGCTTGAAACAGCTCGACAGCTGTTCGGCTGTAAACCCAAGCGGGCGACAGGCGGAGACGGTGTTCACCGGCTCACTGGCGGCGGCTGGCTTGCGGGAAGCGTCGCAGGAGCGCGGCGGCTTCCTGGTTCGCGGACCTCGGTGACGCCTGGGAGACGAGCGGTACGCCAGCTCTCACCTGCGGATGGGGCGAAGCTGTTCGGGACGGCAGGGTCTTGCTAGGCACCCACCTCTGTCATTTCGGGGCTCTTGTCCCCAGCCTGGTGAGCGGATCTCAGCTGGCCGTACTGCTTGCCCCTCGGAGCCATCTGCATTGTATCGAACACATGAGCGAGGACTCGGTGGGGGAGGGTGCGGTGCCTGCGGGCGGCGCCGATCCGGTCGGGCTGCTTGAGCAGATGGTGAGGGTGCTGCGCGGCCGGTCGCACCCGGATCTGCCCGGTCCGCTGCCGCTCGCCGAGACCGGCCGGTTGCTGGTGGCGGCATCCCTGTCGTGGCTGGCCGAGGTGCATACCCGCGGGCTGCACACCCTGGCCGGCCGGCTGTCACGACGCGCCGCCGACACGGTCGCGGTCGCGCTCGGCAGGGCGCGGCCGCAGCTGGACCGCCCGGACGCTCTGATCGACGGCCAACCCGCCGAGCAGGCCGTCCACCACATGATCACCGGCGGGGTACTGATGGCGCTCGCGCAACGCCGCGGCGGCTACAGCGACGACGACCCCGCGCTGGCCGCGCTACGCGCCGAGCTGACCGAGCTCGCCGGCCGGCGCCGGCTGCCCCAGCCCACCAGGCACCCCACTGATCCCGCGGCAAGACCATCCTCCTACGCGACGGCCGCTACCTCAACATCGACGGATCCAGCGGATGACGGGAACCAGTCGTCTCTAGAGGCCGAGCTCGGAGGCGAAGTCGCCTTCCTCGATGCGCTCCTTGACCGCGACGAGGAAGCGGGCGGCATCGGCGCCGTCGACGATGCGGTGGTCGTAGGTCAGGGCGAGGTAGGCCATCGAACGCACCGCCACGACCTCGCCGAGGTCCGGGTCGTCGACCACAACTGGCCTCTTGACCACGGCGCCGGTGCCGAGGATGCCGACCTGCGGCTGGTTGATGATCGGAGTGTCGAACAGTGCCCCCCGCGAGCCGGTGTTGGTGAGGGTGAAGGTGCCGCCGCCCAACTCGTCGGGGGTCACCTTGTTGGTACGGGTGCGGTCGGCGAGATCTGCGATCTTGCGGGCCAGGCCGGCGATGTTGAGGTCGCCGGCGCCGTGGATCACGGGCACAAGCAGCCCGCGCTCGGTGTCGACGGCCACTCCCAGGTGCTCGGCCTCGTGGTACGTGACGGTGCCGGCAGCCTGGTCGATGCTTGCGTTGACCTGTGGATAGAGCTTGAGGGCCTCGACGGCGGCGAGGGCGAAGAACGGCAGGAACGTGAGCTTGACGCCCTCACGCTGCTGGAACGCGGCCTTGGCCTGCTCCCGCAGCCTCGCGACCTTGGTGACATCGACCTCGACGACCGTGGTCAGCTGCGCCGACACCTGCAGCGACTCGACCATCCGCTGCGCGATGACCTTGCGCAGCCGCGAGAGGTTCTCGGTACGCCCACGTACGGTCGTCTTCGGGGACGCCTCGACGGCTTGGCTGACGTACGCCTCCGCAGGCGCGCTGGTCTGCTGGGCCGGCACCGGAACCTCAGGTGTGGCAGGGGCCGGTGTGGCAGGGGCTCGGGGAGGAGTTGTGGCAGGGGCAGGTGTGGCGGGGGCGGCTACGGGTGCAGGCGTCGCGGCTCGGCCGCCTTGGGCCGCGGCGTCGAGGACGTCCTGCTTACGGATCCGGCCACCGACCCCAGTGCCCTGCAAACCCGCCAGGTCGACGCCGTGCTCAGCAGCCAGCTTGCGGACCAGGGGCGTCACATAGGCGCCCTCGCCACCGCCCAGTGTCGCGCTGGAGGCGCCATTCGAGGCAGCCGGCGCGGCGTCCGGGGCGCTAGTTGGCGCCGGCGCCGGCGCCGGGTCGGGTGCAGGCGCAGCCGCGGTGGCAGCCGGGTCGGGTGCCGCGGCAGGAGCCGGGTCGGGCGCCGGGGCCGGCTCCGGCTCGGTGGCGGGCACTTCGGGGGCCGGCGCCTGCGCGGCGGGGGCCTCGCTCCCGGCCCCACCAGCAGCCGCGCCTTCACCGATGACGGCCAGCTCGACTCCGACCTCGACGGTCTCGTCCTCCTGCACCTTGATCGACTCCAGGACGCCGGCGGCAGGGGAAGGAATCTCGGTGTCGACCTTGTCGGTGGACACCTCGAGCAGCGGCTCGTCGACCTCGATCCGCTCCCCCTCCTTCTTCAGCCAGCGGGTGACGGTGCCCTCGGTGACGCTCTCGCCGAGGGCGGGCATCGTGACGGAGACGGCCATGGTGCGTGGGGCTCCTCGGGTCGAGCGGTGGTTGGCGGGTGGGTGCCAAAACGGAGTGCGGACGGCGGCAGTCAGGAGTGGCTGTGCAGCGGCTTGCCGGCGAGCGCGAGGTGCGCCTCGCCGACCGCCTCGGACATCGTCGGGTGCGGGTGGATCAGCTGGGCTACCTCGCTGGGCAGGGCCTCCCAGTTGGTGATCAGCTGCGCCTCGGCTATCAGCTCGCCGACCCGCTCACCAACCATGTGTACGCCGAGGACCGGCCCGTTCCGGCTGGCGATGAGCTTGACGGCTCCGGCCGTGCCGAGGATGCGTGCCTTGCCGTTGCCGGCCAGGTCGTACGTCGCCTCGACGATGTCGTACCCGCGCTCCTTCGCCACCGTGCTGGTGAGCCCGACCGAGGCGACCTCGGGGTGGGAGTACGTCACGCGCGGGACGCCGTCGTAGTCGATCGGGGCGACCGGCAGGCCGGCGAGGCGCTCGGCCACGAGGATGCCCTCGGCGAAACCGACATGGGCGAGCTGCAGGGTAGGGATGAGGTCCCCTACCGCACTGATCGTCGGGACGCTGGTCTGGCAGTACGCATCGACCTCGACGAACCCGCGGTTCATCGTCA
Organism: Mycobacteriales bacterium; assembly: GCA_046593925.1. Classification (GTDB taxonomy): domain Bacteria; phylum Actinomycetota; class Actinomycetes; order Mycobacteriales; family SCTD01; genus JAYVYM01. Next base: position 40,626 of record JBKJQN010000043.1, on the reverse strand, counting down.
CGCCGGCCTGCTCGTAACCGAGGTCGGCACTGACCGGGCTGCGGCCGACGGCGACCAGGAGCAGCTCGGCCTCGATGGTCTTACCGCCTTCGAGGGTGACCGCCACGCCGCCCTCGGTGGAGCGAACGCTCTCGAACCGCGCGCCCAGCATCTGGTTGATGCTGTGCTTGCGGAACGCCCGCTCGAGCAGCTTGCTGCTGCTCTCCTCCTCCAGCGGCACCAGGTGGGGCAGCGCCTCGACGATCGTGACCGTCGCGCCGAACGAGCTCCAGACGGAGGCGAACTCGCAGCCGATCGCGCCGGCCCCGAGGATCACGACTGAGGTCGGGATGGTGTCCATCCCGAGGGCGTCGTCGCTGGTGATGACGCGTTCGTGGTCGATCTCCAGGCCCGGGAGCGACCGGGGGACCGAGCCGGTGGCCAGCAGTACGTGGCCCGCCTCGATCCGCTGGGTCGAGCCGTCGGAGAGCGCGACCTCGACGGCAGTGGGGGAGGCGAGCCGCCCCGTACCCTGCAAGACCTTGATCTTGCGGCTCTTCACCAGGCCGGTCAAGCCCTTGAACAATCCTTCGACAACCTTGTCCTTGTAGCTGTTGACCCCAGCCATGTCGACCTTGTCGAATGAGCCCATCACGCCGAACTGCGCGGCATCTTTGAACGTGTCGACGATCTCGGCGGAATGCAGCAGCGCCTTGGTCGGGATGCAGCCGCGGTGCAGGCAGGTGCCGCCGACCTTGTCCTTCTCGACCATCACGACGCTCATGTCGAGCTGGGCGGCGCGCAGGGCGGCGGCGTAGCCACCGCTCCCGCCGCCGAGAATGACGAGGTCGACCGTCTCGGGCTGTGTCGTCTCGGGCTGTGTCGTCTCGGGCTGTGTCACAGCGCTGCTCCCTCGCAGGTACGGGCGGGCACCTGCTCGTGGCGGCGCTCCGTCCCCAGTCTCCCACTCCTGCCGGTCAGGTCCCCACGCGGTCCGCGGCTGACGTCCCTTCTGCGGTCCGGACGCGCCTGAGCCCGGCCGCGCGGTGCGGCCGGGCTCAGGGAGGGGTGGGTTCAGCTGCCGGAGCCGTGCCCTTCGCCATCCGTCGAGGCGTGGCCCGGGCCGCTCTGCTCGCCTTCGGCGCCGCCGCTGGTACCGGAGTGGGCGACCTCCGGAGTCTTGGACGGCGTGGTGGCCGACGTCTCGCCCCTGGCCGGCTCTGACTTCGGTGCCGCCGGCTTGGGTGCCTTGCCGGGCTGCGGTGCCGGGGCGGGCTTGGGGCCCTCGCCCGCGTCCTTGCCGTGGTCGGTGCCGCCGGTCTCGGCTACATCCGGCACGTCGCCGGCCTTCGTGCCGCAGTCGCTGTGGGCGGCCGTGCTCACGTCGCCGGCCTCGTGGGCGACCGAGGAGACGTCCTGCCCATGGTTTGCCTCCGCAAGGCATGAGGGCAGCGCCGCGGAGCCGACGGGCCCGGCTGTCGGGTCCATCGCGGGGGCCGGCGGCGACGCCGGTTCGGTGGCGGGATCGTCGACGCCGGCCGAACCTGCGGCGGCTTCGGACGTCGTTCCGGTCCTGCCGGACGTCGTTCCGGTCTTGCCGGACGTCGCGCCGGGCAGGGCCGTGGCGGACGCGGTGGCAACCGGCTCGGCACTGGGTGCATCGGCCGAGACGGTGGTCAGCGCGACCGTGGTCCCGCCGACGGCGACGGCGGCGACAGTGCCGCCGACCAGGGCGACGGTGGTAAGTTTGGCCTTCAGAGCGAGCAGAGCGAGCATGGTGCTGGGCACGGCAGCCTCCGGATACCTGGGGTGTCCCGACCTGTGTCGACGGCCCCCGACCGCGCCCGCAGGGCCGTCCGGCTCACGGTCCCTCGGCCGACCAGTCCTCCAGCACCTGCACGAAGGTGCGTACGGCGGCGCCGGTACCGCCATGTGGTGTGTAGCCGTACGCCGTGCCGGAGTTGTACGCGGGGCCGGCGATGTCGACATGTGCCCACCGGACGCCCTCGGTGACGAACTCCTGTAGGAACAGGCCGGCGGTGAGCATCCCGCCCTCGCGCGGCCCGCTGTTGATCATGTCGGCGATGTCGGAGTCCAGGCCCTTGCGTAGCTCGGCCGGCAGCGGCATCCCCCACGAAGCCTCGCCGGCCCGGTCGGCGGCGTCGACGACCGCGACCCGGAGCGCGTCGTCGTTGGCCATCACCCCGGCGGTGCGGGCGCCGAGGGCGACCAGCTGCGCGCCGGTCAGCGTCGCGACGTCGAGCACGATCCCGGGGGAGTCCTCGCAGGCTCGGGCGATCGCGTCGGCCAGGATCAACCGGCCCTCGGCGTCGGTGTTGGTGACCTCGACGCGCTTGCCGCCGCGCATCGTGAGCACGTCGGACGGCCGGATCGCGGTCCCGCTGGGCATGTTCTCGGCCATCGGGATCCACGCCTCGACATCGATCGGCAGCGCGAGCCGGGCGACGGCGGTCATGGTGGCGAGCACGGCGGCCGCGCCGCCCATGTCCATCTTCATCTCCTCCATCGCCGCGGCCGGTTTGAGCGACAGGCCGCCGGAGTCGAAGGTGATGCCCTTGCCGACGAGCGCGACCGTGGGGACCGACGACGACCCGCCGCCCCGGTAGCTCACGTGCACCATCCGAGGCGGGTTGACCGAGCCCTGCCCGACGCCCAGGACGCCGCCGTACGCGCCCTTGACCAGAGCCTTCTCGTCGAGCACCTCGACCGCCAGGCCGGCAGCACGGCACTGCGCCCGGGCGATCTCGGCGAGCTCGACGGGGTGCAGGTGCGACGGCGGCGTGTTGACGAGGTCGCGGGCCAGCAACACGGCCGCCCCGACGACCTCGGCGCGGCGTACGGCGGCCAGCACGGCCGGGTCCTTCGCGTCACTGACGAGCAGCACGACCGCCTCGACCGGCGCCTTGACATCGGCTGTCGAGGCTGTCGACCGGAAGGCCGTGAAGGCGTACGCACCGAGCAGCGCGCCCTCGGCGACGGCCCGTACGTCCAGCTGGGCCAGGGTTGTCGCGACGGTACTGCTGCCAGCGAGCGCGCGGACCGCCTCGCCGGTCGCCCGCCGGAGCACCTCCGGGTCGTAGGAGGCCTGCTGCTTGCCGAGCCCGACGGCGACGACGACCGGCGCCCGGGTGGCGCCGAGGGTCGCGAAGCGGATGACCTCGCCGGCCTTGCCGGTCGCGCCCAGCCCGACCAGGGCCGGCAGCAGGGGCTTGCCGACGGCCTCGGCAACCGTCTCGGCGCCGGGGACCAGGACGAGCCCGCGACGGCCCTGCGCGACGCCGATCACCAGGACGTCGGCCTTGATCTTGGCGGCTGAGGAGGAGGACAGCGCGAGGGTGGTCACGGCGGCGAGGATAGGCGGGGGATCAGCTTGTCGCGGCGGAGCGGTCACAATCCGGCGGCCTCCAGCAGCCGCAGCCAGGCCTCCGAGACGGTCGGATAGGACGGCACGGCGTGCCACAGCTGCTGCAGGGTCAGTCCGGCGGTGACTGCGACGGTGGCGCTGTGCAGCAGCTCGGCGACCTCCTGCCCGACGAACGTGGCCCCGAGTACGACATCGCCTTCGCCGACGAGCAGCGAGGCCCGCCCGCGGTAGCCGTCGGCCAGCAGCGCCGCGCCGGCAACCCCGCCCAGGTCGATCGAGACCGTGCGTACGACCAGGCCGGCGCGCCGGGCATCGGCCTCGGTCGGCCCGACGGAGCAGGCCTGCGGGTCGGTGAACACCACCTGGGGCACCGGTCCGGTCGCCCGCAGTGCCGGCCCGTCGTCCGGACCGCCCGCGGCCCGGGCCACGATGACGTCACCGCAGACCCGGGCCTGGTACTTGCCCATGTGCGTCAGCAGCGCCCGACCGTTCACGTCGCCCGCGGCGTACAGCCAGTCCGAGCCGGGCACCCGCATCGAGTCGTCGACCTCGACCGATGAGCCGGGCTGCAGGCCGACCGTGTCGAGCCCGAGGTCGGCCGTCCGCGGCCGGCGGCCGACGGCGACCAGCAGCTCGTCGGCGGTCACCTCGGCGCCGTCCTCGAGCACGACCGTCACGCCGCCGGCGTCGCGGCGCACCGACGCCGCTGAGGCGCCGTACCGGATCTCGACGCCGGTCTCGCGCAGGCCGTCGGCGACGAGCTCACCGGCGTACGGCTCCATCCGCTCCAGGAGCCCCGCGCCGCGCACCAACAGGACGACCTGCTCGGCGCCCAGGCCCTTGACGGCCTGCGCCATCTCGACGGAGACGACGCCGCCGCCGAGCACCACGAGCCGCCGCGGGACCGCCCTCATGCTCGTGACTTCCCGCGAGGTCCACGGCTCGGCCTCGGCCAGTCCCGGCAGGTCCGGCACGGACGCGGAGGTGCCGGTGGCGATGACCACGGCGTGCGTCGCGCGAAGCACGGTCACGGCGCCACCCGGCCCGGTGACCTCGACGCGTTTGTCGCCGGCCAGCCGGCCGTGGCCGCGGACCGCGGCGATCCCGACGCCGACGACCCACTGCTCCTGCCCTGCGTCTGACAGGTGCGAGGTGAACTCGTCGCGACGTGCGAGGACCGCTCGTACGTCGAGGGGCCCGACCGACACGCCGGGGAGCCGGCCCGCCATCGCCGCGACCTCCACCGGGCGCAGCAGTGCCTTGCTCGGCATGCACGCCCAGTACGAGCACTCGCCGCCGTACAGCTCGCTCTCCACCAGCGCGGCGGTCAGGCCGCCGCGGACGGCCCGCGCGGCAACGTTCTCGCCGGTCGAGCCACCGCCCACCACCACGACGTCGTACGTCTGCTCGCCGTCGGTCATCGGGATCTCCTGGGGTTGTGGGTGCCGGTTACGGCAACAGGCTGTCAGGGCGGTCGCGGGCCAGCGCCACCAGTACCGCCCCGACCACGTCGCCGGGCGTCCCGCCGGCATCGACGGTCTCCCCTGGTTCGTCGGGCTCGAGCGGCTCCAGGTCGGCGAGCTGGCTGTCCAGTAGCGAGGGCGGCATCCAGTGGCCGCGGCGCTGCTCAAGGCGGGCCCGCAGCACGGCCGGGTCGGTGCTGACGTGGGCGAACCACACCGATGGGTGGCCCGCGCGCAGGACGTCGCGGTAGCGCCGTTTCAGGGCCGAGCAGGTGATGACGGCGGGCGCCCGCTCGTGCTCGCCGATCCAGGTCGCTACCGCCGCCAGCCAGGGTCGGCGGTCGTCGTCGCCGAGCGGGTGGCCGGCGCGCAGCCTGGCGACGTTGGCCGCCGGGTGCAGGTCGTCCCCCTCCTGCATGACCGTCCCCAGCCGCGCTGCGAGGGCACGGGCGACGGTGGTCTTGCCCGAGCCGGACACGCCCATCACCACGACCGTCGTCGGCGTCAGCACGCGGTCGTCCTGCCCCGGCGCCTCGGGCGCAACCGGCCCGGGCGGCGCTCGGTAGGTTTGGCGGCATGGGCACCTCTGGTCTGCAGCGCAGCCCGCTGTACGGCAGGCACGTCGCGCTCGGCGCGAAGCTGGGTGACTTCGGCGGCTGGGAGATGCCCATCCAGTACGCCGGGGTCCTGGAGGAGCACACCGCCGTCCGGCAGCGGGTGGGCGTCTTCGACGTCAGCCACCTCGGCAAGGGTGTCGTGCGCGGGGAGGGCGCCGTGGAGTTCGTCAACGACCGGCTGACCAACGACCTGCGGCGGGTGGGCGTCGGTCAGGCGCAGTACACGCTGTGCTGCGACGACGCGACCGGTGGAGTCGTCGACGACCTGATCGCGTACGTCCGCAGCGAGCAGGAGGTCTTCCTCATCCCGAACGCCGCCAACACCTCCGCTGTCGTCGGGCTGCTGCAGGCGGACGCGCCGCCGGGGATCGAGGTCGAGGACCTGCACACCAGCCTGGCCGTGCTGGCCGTCCAGGGGCCGGGCAGCACGCGGGTCGTCGAGGCGCTCGGCCTGCCCACCGACCACGACTACATGAGCTTCACCGGCGGTGACCGGCACGGCCGGCCGGTTGTGGTGTGCCGTACCGGCTACACGGGGGAGCGGGGCTACGAGCTGCTGCCGCGCTGGGCAGACGCCGGTGAGCTGTGGGACGCGGTGCTCGCGCTCGGGGTGACGCCCTGCGGGCTCGGCGCCCGGGACACGCTGCGCACCGAGATGGGCTACCCGCTGCACGGGCAGGACCTGTCGCTGGAGATCACGCCGGTGCAGGCCCGCTCCGGTTGGGCGGTGGGCTGGGGCAAGCCGCGGTTCTGGGGGCGCGACGTGCTGCTGGCCGAGCGGGAGCAGGGCCCGGCGCGCAGCCTGTGGGGCCTGCTGGCGCTCGACCGGGGCATCCCGCGGGCCCACATGCAGGTCCGTCGAGGCGGCGCCGTCGTCGGCGAGGTGACCAGCGGCACGTTCTCCCCGACCCTGCGCGTCGGCATCGGGCTGGCGCTGCTCGACCGCGGGGTCCCCGAGGGCGCCGAGGTGACGGTCGACGTCCGCGGCCGCACCTCGACGATGCGGGTGTCGAAGCCGCCGTTCGTCCCGAGCCACGTCCGCTGACTGTTGCGCAGGCCCCGGCTGGCGACTTGCGGTGAGCCCGGCTGGAAGCTCCCGCGCGGCAGGTGTCGGCGAGTCCGCGGGACAAACACCTTGCACCTCCCATGATCAAGAGGCCCGTTACGCTCGCCGACCGAGCTGATGATGGGAGGTGCAAGTCTTTTGTTGCGCCGGTGGGATGGGCGGGCACGGGCCCATTCCCGCCAGGAGCCTGGACCGTGGACCGGGCGGCGGCTCAGCGCAGGGCCAGGACCACCAGGGCGGCCGTGGTCGACACCTCGACGAGGGCCCCGAGCACGTCGCCCGTCACGCCCCCGAGCCGGCGCACGGCGTGCCGCCGCAGCACCTCTGCCACCGCGAGGCCGGTCAGTACGGCGGCGGGGCCGCGCCAGCCGTCGAGCGCGACGCCGAGCAGCGCCACAGCGACCGCCCAGCCGACAGCCACGACGGGTCGCACCGTGCCCGCGACCAGTGCGCCGAGGCCGGTGGCCGCCGCCGGGGGGGTCGCGGGGGTGCAGGCTGCGGTCACGGCGAGCCGGCCGACGACGGCGGCCAGCAGCACGGCCGCCCCCCCGTGCGACCCCGCGCCGGCCAGCGCCGCCGCCTGAACGGCCAGCGACAGCACGACCGTCACCATGCCCAGCGCTCCCACGTCCGGGGCCTTCATCACCTCGCGGGCCCGCTCTGCTGGCAGGTAGGACGCCAGCCCGTCGGCCGTGTCGGCCAGGCCGTCCAGGTGCAGCCCGCGGGTGAGCGCCGCGAGCAGCGCAATGGCGGCGACCGCGGGCAGTAGGTCACCTGTCGTCACCTCGCGCAGGGCGAGCAGCACGGCCCCGGCGATGCCGCCGATCAGCAGGCCGACGAGCGGCGCGAGCGACATGGCCGCCCCGGCTGTCGGCCGGTCCAGGTGCTGCGGTCCCCGTACGCGCAGCACCGTCAGGGTGGTGAGGGCGAGCCGTAGGCCGTCACGCACCGGACGCCCACGCACCAGGCGCCGCGAGGCCTGTTGCGCCGACGAGCAGCCCGAGCGCGAGCTCGGCTGCCGCCGGATGGTCGAGTTCGAGGTCCAGCAGGGGGACGAGCCCGAGATCGCTGAGCGACCGCTGGGCGGTCCGGTCGGCCGGGCTGCAGGCGGCGAGCAGCCAGCCGGTCGTCGCGGGCGCGATCCGCCGCGCCACCAGGGCCGCGGCGCACACGTCGAGGGCGCCCGAGAGCAGCACCGGCGTGCGTCGTACCGCGCACTGCAGGAGCAGGCCCGCGAGCTCGGCAACCTCTGTGGCGCCCGCGGCGTCGAGCATCGCGACCGGGTCCTCCAGGTGCGGGCGCGTGGCGTGCAGGCCGTCGCGGACGTCGACGATGAGCATCGCCCAGCCCGGGACGGCCGTGGTGCCGACCACCGAGACCGGGTCGCTGTCATTCAGTGCGGCCAGCATGACCAGGGCGGGGGTTCGAGCCCCGCCGCCGGAGACGACCACGAGGTCAGCGCCGCCATCGACCAGCCGGTCGGCCGCCGCCGCACCGGCCTCGAGCGCCTCGCGCGGGGCGAGGCCGGTCGTCCGGTCGGGGTCCGCGATGACCCGGGCGACCTGCGCCGGGGCCGGCGGCGGCCAGTCGCCGCGCTGGGCCGCCCAGCGCGCCAGGAACGGCCCCAGGCCGCCGAGCCAGGCGGGCGGGGTTGCGGGGTCCGCGGGCAGCGTGACCGTGAAGTCCCTGGGTACTGCCGGGTCCGGCACGTCAGCTCCGCCACGTGAGGCTGCGGGGGATCCCCGCCACCACCTGCACGACCTCGTCGGACGCCGCGGCGAGCGCCGTCGTCGCCGTCCCGAGCAGATCCCGGAACACCCGGCCCGAGCGATGCTCCGGCACTACGCCCGACCCGACCTCGGGGGCGACGAGCACGACGTCCGCGGACGAGGTCGCCCAGGCGTGGCACAGCTCGCTCAGCGCGGACGCGAACACCTCGTCGGGCGAGTCCCACGCCTGCGCCGCATCGATGACCTGTACGAGCCACAGCCCCAGGTCGTCGACCAGGACGGTCCCGGTGGCCGACCGCAGCAGCGGCGCCACGTCGCCGGTCTCCACCGTGCGCCAGGCCGTCGGTCGACGGGCGACGTGTGCGGCCACCCGCACCTCCCAGTCCCGGTCGTCCGGCCGGGGCGGCGCTGTGGCCACGTAGGTGACCTCCGCGCGGCCGGTGACCAGGTGCTCGGCGTACGCCGACTTGCCGGACCGCGCGCCGCCCAGCACCAGCAGCCGGGTGCCCCGCGCGACCCGGTCAGGACCCAGACCGAGCACCTCGCCGTCGCGGCCGGCCCGGCAGCCCCACGACCCGAGCAGGGCATCCAGGAGGTCCGGCGGCGGGTTGCCGTGGCCGAGGTGGACCGCCACCACCTGGGTGCCGTCGACCACCGCCCCGCAGGTGCGCAAGCGCTGGACCTGCTGCGGGAACGTCGTCAGGTCCAGATGGCTGTCGGACGCCGCGTTCGTGAGCTCGAGCAGCACCGCGTCGTACGCCCGCCCCGAGGCGAGCTCCAGCGCGGCCTCGGGGAGCACCCCGGTGTCGGTGGCGTACAGCAGGCGGGACCCGTCGGGCCCCGTGACGTCGTACAGCACCGCGGAACTGCCGTGGGCCGCGGGCAGCGCAACGACCGCGTACCCGGCCACGGTCAGCCGGTCGCCGGCGACCACGGCCAGAAGCTCGAGGCCGTCGTCCGCCCGGGAGGCGCAGGCCTCGAGCACCGTCGGTGGACCGGCCAGGCGCAGTGGCGCCAGGTTGTCCTGCCAGCCGCGCCACCTGAGTGCCGCGGGCGCGCAGTGGTCGGGGTGCAGGTGGGTGACCAGCACACCCTCGACGGCGGCGAGCGACACGCCCTGCCGCACGGCCGCGCGCGGCAGCTCGGGCCCCAGGTCGAGCAGCAGCCGGTCGTCGACGAGCGCGCCGGTCTGCCCGCGCACGACGCCCTGGACGGTCGCCGCCGCGCAGGACGCGCAGCTGCACCAGGGGTCGGGCCAGCCGCTGGCCGCCCCCGTGCCGAGCAGCCGCACGCGCATGGCCCTAGCCTGCCGCACAGCTGGCCGCTGCCAGCAGGCGCGGGACCACGAGGGAGCGGCAATGACCTGGAGCTGGCGCTATGAGGCGGCCGACGGGGCTGTGCTGCCGCCGCCCGAGGGCGCCGCCCAGAGCTTCCCGAACCAAGCCGACGCCGAGAGCTGGATCGGCGAGACGTGGCGCGAGCTGCTCGACGGCGGGGTCCACCAGGTCGTCCTGCTCGACGGCGACCACGAGGTGTACGGGCCCATGGGCCTGTCTGCCCCCTGAACCCCACGAGGCGGCAGGCGTTGGGCGTCCTCGGCGCGGCTGCCGCGGCCCTCGCCGGCGTCGGCGCTGTCCTGGGGCTCGGCGGACGCTCGCCTCGGCCGAAGGTGGTCGCGGGCACCGTACGCACCGTCGAGGCGTACGGCAGCGAGCCGCTTCAGCGCGGCGAGTGGTGGCTGCCGCCGGGCGAGGGCGGCCGCGACGGCCAGCACCCGACCGTGGTGCTGCCGACCGTCGTACTGGTGCACGGCGGGTACTGGAGCCCGTCGTACGACCGGTCGCTCGAGGACGCCGTCGCTGCAGACCTGGCCGGCCGGGGCTACCTGGTCTGGAACCTCGACTACCGGGCGGCCGACGTGGCCTGGCCCGCCACGTTCCTGGACGTCGCCGCCGGCTACGACCACCTGGCCACGGGCCGGTATGCCGCGCGCGTCGACCCGGCGCGCACCGCCGTCGTCGGGCATTCGGCCGGCGGCCACCTCGCCCTCTGGATGGCCTCGCGGGGCAAGCTGCCCGCCGGCGCGCCGGGTGCTGCGCCGGCTGGGCCCGCCCCCGTCCTCGCCGTCGGCCAGGCACCGGTGGCCGCGCTCGCCGACGGTGCCCGGCAGGGGCTCGGCGGGGGAGCCGTCGTCCAGCTTCTGGACGGGACTCCGGACGCCGTCCCCGAGCGCTACCGGGTGAGCGACCCGGTCGCGCTCGCGCCTGCGCCTGCGCCGACCCTGCTGCTGCACAGTGCCGCCGACGCGCTGGTGCCGGTCAGCCAGAGCGAGAGCTACGTCGCGGCGGCGGGGCCGACCTCGCGGCTGGTCCGGGTGCCCGGCGACCACTTCGCGCACCTGGACCCGCGCAGTCCGGCCTTGGAGCCGTTGCGGACAGCCCTGGCCGCGCTCGGCCGCTAGCGGCCCCTCAGGGACGGCGCGCCGGGCTCTTGGTGAGTGCCGGGTCGCTGACCACCGCGTCGCCGAGCACCTCGTCGACCTGGCGCATCAGTTCCGGGTCCAGCCGTACGCCGGACGCCGTGACGGTGTCGCGGAGCTGCTCGGGCCGGGTCGCGCCGACGATCGCGGCGGAGATCCCCGGCTCCTGCAGGACCCACGCCACCGCCAGCGCAGCCATCGACAGCCCGGCCTGCTGGGCGAGCGGTACGAGCCGCTGCACCCGGGTCAGCACGTCGTCGGCCAACAGCTGCTTCATGAAGCTGCCGCCGTTCGGGTCGGTTGCGCGGGAGCCCTCGGGCGGCGGCTGGCCAGGCAGGTACTTGCCGGTGAGCACTCCCTGCGCGATCGGCGACCAGACGATCTGGCCGATCCCCTCGGCCTTGCACAGCGGCAGCACCTCGGGCTCGATGACCCGCCACAGCATCGAGTACTGCGGCTGGTTCGAGACGATCCGGTCGAGCCCCATCTGACCGGCGAGACGTAGCGCGTCGGCGATCTGCCCGGCCGTCCACTCACTCACCCCGATGTAGTGGATCTTGCCGGCGCGCACCAGGTCGTCGAAGGCGCGCAACGTCTCCTCCAGCGGCGTCTCGGCGTCGTAGCGGTGCGCCTGGTACAGGTCGATCGTGTCGGTCTGCAGCCGCCGCAGCGACGCCTCGCACGACTCGCGGATGTGCTTGCGGGACAGGCCGCGGTCGTTCGCGCCGCTCCCCGTCGGCCAGTAGACCTTGGTGAACAGCTCGTAGGACTCCCGACGGGTGCCCTTCAGCGCGTCACCCAGCACGGTCTCGGCTTTCGTCCCGGCGTACACGTCGGCGGTGTCGAAAGTCGTGATCCCGAGCTCGAGCGCCGCGTGCACGCAGGCAGTCGCCTGCTCCGCCTCGACCTGCGAGCCGTGGGTCAGCCAGTTGCCGTACGCGATCTCGCTGATCTGCAGGCCGGTGCCGCCCAGCCGTCGGTGCTCCACGTGGTCTCCTACTGGTAGCTGATGAGTTCGGGCTGCGGACGGACCGCCATCACCTGGACGGACGTCATGAGGTGGACGTCATCGTTGTAGAACAGCGTGAAGCCGTTGACGAGTTGGGCCGTTCGCGAGGACAGCACGTCGTACGCCCGGCGCAGACCCGGCTCAGCGGCGCAACAGGCCGGCGGGTCGTACGCGCGGCGGTGGCATCCGTAACCGGCGGAACACCGTGCTGCGGATGAGCCCGTAGAACAGGTGCCCGCGGGTGCGCGGTTCCTCCGGAAAGTTGGCCTTGATCAGCCGGTGCAGCGCGTACGCGGTGGCGAGCAGGTCGCCGATCACGACCAGCAGGACGACGGTCCAGATCCGGTAGGCCACCGCGAGCAGCCGGGTGTCCCCCGAGAGCTGACTCGCGACGAGCAGCAGTGCGACCGGCAGCATCACGACCCCGGCATTGCGCCGGCCATCGACGTGGTCCCGCACGGCAGAGCGCACCGGCCCGGCGTCGCGGCGCAGCATCTTGCTCTGGTCGCCCGCCATCGTGCCCGCGCGCACCGACTGGCGGTCGTGCGCCTGCTGCGTACGCAGCCGCTTCGCGGCTTCCCGGCGGCTCGTCGGCGGTGGCTCGACCGGTCCGCCGCGGCGCTTCTGCGCGTCACTGCGCTTGGGGGTCGGCCGGCCCTTGCCGAGGGTGACCTTCGCGTCGTCGCTCACGGCATGACAGTAGGCGCGCGCGTCACGGCAGCGCGAGCATCCGCTCCAGTGCGACCCTGGACCACCGCGCTGTCGCCTCTTCGACGACGATCCGGTTCGGGACCCGCCCGGCCACCAGCTCCTCGAGCGTGCGTACCAGGTGCGGCAGGTCGATGCGGTTCATGGTGGAGCAGAAACAGACGGTCTTGTCCAGGAAGACGACGGTCTTGTCGGGGTGGTCCTGGGCGAGCCGGCGGACCAGGTTGAGCTCGGTGCCGATCGCCCAGGACGACCCGGGTTCGGCGGCGGCGAGCGTGTTGATGATGAACTCGGTCGATCCGACCAGGTCGGCGGCCAGTACGACGTCATGCCGGCACTCCGGGTGTACGAGGACCTGTACCCCCGGCACCCGCTCGCGGACGTCCGCGACCGTCTGCGCGGTGAACCGGCCGTGCACCGAGCAGTGCCCCTTCCACAGCACGACCTTCGCGTCGCGCAGCTGCTGCGTGGTGAGCCCGCCACCGGGCTTGTGCGGGTCGTACAGCACGCACTGCTCCAGGGTCAGGCCCAGCTCGAGCACGGCGGTGTTGCGCCCCAGGTGCTGGTCGGGAAGGAACAGCACCTTCTCGCCGCGCGAGAACGCCCATTCCATCGCCCGGCGGGCGTTGGAGGAGGTGCAGACCGTCCCGCCGTGCCGTCCGGTGAACGCCTTGATGGCGGCGCTGGAGTTCATGTAGGTCACCGGGACCGTGCCGTCCGCGACCCCGGCTTCGGCGAGGACGTCCCAGCAGTCCTCGACCTGGTCGAAGGTCGCCATGTCGGCCATCGAGCAGCCCGCCGCGAGGTCGGGCAGCAGGACCGCCTGGTCCGGGCCGGTCAGCACGTCGGCGCTCTCGGCCATGAAGTGCACGCCGCAGAACACCACGAACTCCGCCGCCGGCCGGGCAGCGGCCTGCTGGGCGAGCCGGAACGAGTCACCCGTGACATCGGCGAACGCGATCACCTCGTCGCGCTGGTAATGGTGCCCGAGCACGAACACCCGGTCGCCGAGCGCCTCCTTGGCCGCTCTGGCACGCGCGACCAGCGTCGGGTCGGACGCGGCTGGCAGCTCGCCAGGGCAGTCGACGCCGCGCTCGGACTCCGGGTCGTTCTGCCGGCCGAGCAGGAGCAGCGCCAGCGGGCTCGGCTGTACGCCGGGCATCAGCTCGTTGGTCATGAGATCGAGATCGGTGCTCGTCACGGGGGACTCCTGTCGGTCTGACCGGGGGGATAGCGTCGCACAGACGACAACCTCGGGCAGCGCCGCGGCAGTCCCATTTCTGGGCGAGCGGGCAAGATCGGCCCGTGCGCATCGTGCTGGCCCCCGACGGCTTCGCCGTGAGCGGGCCAGGCGTGCTGAGCAGGTCGCCCGGGAGCGGTCGCGGCCGTAGGGTGGAACACGTCCGCGACCGACCGCGTTGGTATGACTGCGCGATTTGACGACTGCAGCACCCGGAGCAGAGAGAGGCACCTATGACGGCCCAGGACACCACCACCCCGACGACAGCCGATCCAGCCCTCACCGATGCGGCGAGCAACGAGACGGGAGTCCTGCTTACCGACCCGGCTGCCGAGAAGGTGCGTGCCCTGCTTGCGCAGGAGGGTCGCGACGACCTTGCCCTGCGGGTCGCGGTGCAGCCCGGTGGCTGCTCAGGACTGCGCTACCAGCTCTTCTTCGACGAGCGTTCCCTCGACGGTGACGCCATGGCGTCCTACCAGGACGGCTCGGTCAAGGTGGTCGTCGACCGGATGAGCGTGCCGTACCTGTCCGGCGCGACGATCGACTTCGTCGACACCATCGAGAAGCAGGGGTTCACGATCGACAACCCCAACGCGGGCAGTTCGTGCGCCTGCGGTGACAGCTTCAGCTAGACCCCGTTCGCTCGCCTACGGTCTGCGGATGCGCATCGCCGTCGCCGGGTCTATCGCGACCGACCATCTGCTCACCTTCGATGGCCGTTTCGCGGACTCCGTGCTCCCCGAGCAGCTGGCCAGCCTGTCAGTGAGCTTCCTCGCCAGTGACCTGCAGGTCCGGCGCGGCGGGACCGGAGCCAACATCGCGTTCGGGATGGCTTCGCTGGGGCTGTCCCCGCTACTGGTCGGTGCGGTAGGGACAGATGCCGCCGACTACGTCACGGCCCTGGCCGAGCGCGGCGTCGATGTGTCGGGTGTCACGACGAGCAGGACGCTCGCGACCGCGCGCTTCACCTGCACCACCGACCACGACCACGCGCAGATCGCGACCTTCTACCCCGGTGCGATGACTGAGGCCGCCGCGATCGACCTGGCTGAGCTCGGGGATCTCGACCTCGTTGTCGTGGCCCCCGACGATCCGGGTGCGATGGCCAGGCACACCAGCTGCTGCCGCGACCGGGGGGTGCCGTTCGCCGCCGACCCCAGTCAGCAGCTGGCTTTCCTGAAGGGCCCGGCGATCCGGCACCTGGTCGAGGGCGCCACCTGGCTGTTCACGAATGAGTACGAGGCGGGGCTCGTGCACGAGAAGACCGGCTGGGACCAGGAGCAGATCCTGCAACGGGTCGGCACCCGGGTGACGACCCTGGGCGCGAAGGGCGTCCGCATCACCCGACGTGGCGAGCCGACGGTCGAGGTCGGTGTCGTACCTGCCCGCACGATCGCGGAGCCCACCGGGGTCGGCGACGCCTTCCGGGCCGGCTTCCTGACCGCGACGGCGTGGGGTCTTGGCCTGGAGCGGTCCGCGCAGGTCGGCGCGCTGCTCGCGACCTGCGTCGTCGAGACGGTCGGCACCCAGGAGTACGTCGTGGTCACCGGCGAGCTGCTCGAGCGGTTCGCCGCGGCCTATGGCCATTCCGCGGCGGACGAGGTTGAGCCGCACCTGCCGGTCTGAGCCCAGATCTGCGCTGATGAGCTCAGCCGCCGTCGGGGGCTACCCGGGCGGGCCGTGCGAGCGCACGAACAGTCCGGTGCCTACCGGTCGGGGGCGGGCGCCGAGGTGGGTATGCCCGCGCAGCCGACAGAACGCGGGTATGTCGACCAGCGCCGCCGGGTCGTCGCTGAGGACCTCCACGACGGTATCGGCCGGCAGGGTCAGCAGCGCCTTGGCCAGCTCGAGCACCGGCACCGGACAGGGCCGGCCGAGACAGTCCAGCACCACGTCGGGCGCGGGGAGGTCCGACGCGCGGGCCGTCACAGGCCCTCGGCTCCGCCGGCCCGGCGTACCTCGGCGACGACGCCGGGCAGTACGTGCAGGAAGCGCTCGATATCGTCCGCGGTCGTCCCGCGGTGCAGCGAGAGCCGGATGTTGCCGTGGGTAAGCACGCCCATGGCGACCAGCACGTGGCTCGGCTCCAGCGTCGAGGAGGTGCAGGACGAACCGCTCGAGACCGCGAAACCCCGCTCATCCAGGGCCGACAGCAGGGCCTCGCCGCCGGCGTACAGGCAGGAGAAGGTCACCAGGTGTGGCAGGCGCTCCTGCGGGTCGCCGACGACCTCGACGTCGGGAACGGTCGCCGGGACCCGCTCACGTATCCGATCGACGAGCGGGCGCAGCCGGGCATCTTCGGCCGCCCGTTCGGCCAGGACAGCCTGCAGGCCGACGGCCGCCGCGACGACGGCTGGCAGGTCGACCGGGTCCTCGCGGCCGCCGCCCGGCAGCGGCGCCCGCCAGCGGGTGCCGGTACGAACGACCAGCACGCCGACCGACGACGGCCCGCCCCAGCCCCGGGCGTCCGCCGACAGCAGCGACCAGCCGGTCGGCAGCACGACCCGGCCTACCGCGGCCGAGGCGTCGACGTGCAGCGGCACCGCGCGGGCCGCGCAGACGGCGGCGACCTGCTCGACGGGCTGCAAGGTCCCTACCTCGTGGCTGGCCGCCGTGAGACAGGCCAGCGCGGTGTCGTCTCGCAGCACCTGAGCCCATTGCTGAGGGTCGACCCTGCCGAGCTGGTCGACCCCGACCTCGTCCGCCTCGCCCTGCCCGGCGGCAAACAGCACACAGGAGTGCTCGACGGCGGAGTGCACGACGTGGCCGGCGCCGCGCCGGCGCGCCCCCTGCACCGCCCACCGGCTCGCGGCGCAGCCGCCCGGCGGCAGCACGACCTCGTCCTGGCGTACGCCCAGGCCGTCGGCGATCGCCTCCCGGGCGCCGTCGAGCAACAGCCGGGCCCGCCGGCCCGCGCCGTAGAGCTTGGCCGGGTCGGCCCAGCCGTCGTCCAGAGCCGCCAGCAGGGCGGCCCGGGCGGCCGGGTGCAGCGGCAGCCCGGCCGCTGCGTCCAGCAGGACAGGCACGCTGGCTGCCGCCCGAACGGATGCGGAGCTCATGCGCCGGACGCTAGCGCCCGTCGACCGGCCCGCATCGTCGCGTGCCCCGGCAGGAAGGTCTGGCCGGCCTGGGATAACGTCGCGACTGCCGCGATAGCCACCTGGCGACCGGCTGCAGGTTATGTGCACGTTCGCCGTCCACTGTCGAGGAAGGTCCGAGAGGTTGCGCCCCATCTCCCATCCGGCTCGGCGAGTCCGGCGTACGACGGGACGCCTGGCCGTCCTGTTGGCCGCGACGGCGCTGCTGGCCGGCGGCTGCAATGCCCGGTCGGCGTACGAGAACACCCTGAGTCTGGGCTTTCCCGATCCGGTCACGGACCAGGGGAAGAGCATCTACGACCTGTGGCTCGGCTCGGTCGGGGCCGCCCTGGTGGTCGGCCTGTTCGTCTGGGGTCTGATCCTGTTCGCGGTCGTGCGGTACCGGAAGCGCAGCGACGAGCTGCCGCGCCAGGTCCGCTACAACCTGCCGATCGAGGTTCTGTACACGGTCATCCCTTTCGTGATCATCGCGGTGCTCTTCTACTACACCGCGGTCAGCGAGAACTCTGTCAACAAGATCAGTAAGAACCCCGCCATGACGGTCGATGTCATCGGCTTCCAGTGGAACTGGACATTTACCTACGACGACGGCAACGCCGCGACTGTCGATCCGTCGGTGACCGGCGCCCCTGGCCAGCCGGCGGAGCTGGTGCTCCCCACCGGGCGGTCGATCCGCTTCGTCGAGACCAGCAACGACGTCATCCACTCGTTCTTCGTGCCGAAGTTCCTGTTCAAGCGTGACGTGATCCCGGGACGGGTGAACCAGTTCGAGGTCACGATCCGCCAGGAGGGCACCTACATCGGTCGCTGTGCCGAGCTCTGCGGGGAGAAGCATGACCGGATGGACTTCCGCGTGAAGGTGGTGTCGCCGCAGGAGTACGACACCTTCATCGCTGCACAGCGCCTCCGCACAGCCTCCACCGCCGCGGCTGCCTCCACCGCCGTTCAACCTGCCGCCACCGTCCCATCCCCTGGGAGTTCCTCGTGACCCTGATCGCCGGCGCCATCTCGCCCGTCCAGACCAAGCGGCCCAGCCCCGGGCCGGGCTCCAAGGTCGTCAAGGTCCTGACGACCACGGACCACAAGACCATCGGGCTGCTCTACCTGTGCACCTCGTTCGCGTTCTTCATCCTGGCGGGGCTGCTGGCTGAGCTGATGCGGGCCGAGTTGGCACGGCCAGGCCTGCAGTTCCTGTCGAACGAGCAGTACAACCAGCTGTTCACGATGCATGGCACGATCATGATGTTCCTGTTCGCGCCGCCGGCCGCCTACGGCCTCGCCAACTTCATCATGCCGCTGCAGATCGGCGCGCCGGACATGAGCTTCCCGCGCCTGAACGCTTTCTCGTACTGGTTGTACCTGTTCGGCGGCCTCACCGCGGCGGCCGGCTTCCTCACCCCCGAAGGAGCCGCGAGCTTCGGCTGGTTCGCGTACGCCCCCCTGAACGACGTCATCCACTCACCGGGCATCGGGTCAGACCTGTGGATCGTCGGTCTGATCACGGCGGGCCTCGGGACGATCCTCGGCGCCGTCAACTTCATCACGACGATCATCACACTGCGGGCACCCGGCATGACTATGTTCCGGATGCCTATCTTCACCTGGAACATCCTGGTCACCTCGATCCTGGTGATCATGGCGTTCCCGGTGCTCACGGCAGCGCTGTTCGCATTGATGGCTGACCGACACCTCGGCGCCCACGTGTACGACGCGTCCAACGGCGGCGCGATCCTGTGGCAGCACCTGTTCTGGTTCTTCGGCCATCCCGAGGTCTACATCGTGGCGCTGCCGTTCTTCGGGGTGATCACCGAGGTCATCCCGGTGTTCAGCCGCAAGCCGGTGTTCGGCTACAAGGGTCTGGTGTTCGCCACCATCGGTATCGGTGCGCTCGCCATGACGGTGTGGGCGCACCACATGTTCGCCACCGGGGCGGTGCTGCTGCCGTTCTTCAGCTTCCTCAGCTTCCTGATTGCCGTGCCGACCGGTGTGAAGTTCTTCAACTGGATCGGCAGCATGTGGCGTGGCCAGCTGTCGTTTGAGACGCCGATGCTGTACGCCATCGGCTTCCTCGTGACGTTCCTGCTCGGTGGCCTGACGGGGGTGCTGCTGGCGAGCCCGCCCATCGACTTCCACGTCAGCGACACCTACTTCGTCGTGGCGCACTTCCACTACGTGCTCTTCGGCACCGTGGTGTTCGGCTTCTTTGCGGGTGTCTACTACTGGTTCCCGAAGATGACTGGACGGATGCTCGACGACCGCCTGGGCAAGGTGCACTTCTGGACGCTGTTCGTCGGGTTCCACCTCACCTTCCTGGTGCAGCACTGGCTCGGAGCGGAGGGCATGCCGCGGCGCTACGGCGACTACTCCGCCGCCGACGGGTTCACCACGCTCAATACGATCAGCTCCATCGGGGCCTTCGTGCTTGGGGCTTCCACACTGCCGTTCATCTACAACGTCATCGTGAGCTTCCGGCGCGGCGAGAAGGCCGTCGGAGACGACCCGTGGGGCTTCGGCAACTCCCTGGAGTGGGCGACCTCCTGCCCGCCGCCGCGCCATAACTTCGTCACCATCCCGCGCATCCGCTCCGAGCGGCCCGCGTTCGACCTGCACTACCCGCAGGCGGCCGGGCAGGTCGACTTCCACGCCACCCCCGAGCTGAGGTAGGACGGTGAAGGTCGAGGGCCTGCTCTTTGCCCTGTACGCGATGTTCCTGGTCGCGGTGAGCACGGTGTACTGGCTGTTGTCCCAGGACCCAACAGGCACGACCTGCATCGCGCTCTCCGGTGGATTGGCCTTCATCATCGGCTACTACCTGCTGTTCACCGCCCGACGGATGGAGGCCCGCCCGGAGGACCGGCCGAACTCCGAGATCAGTGAGGGCTCCGGCGAGATGGGCTTCTTCTCGCCGCACTCGTACTGGCCCATCTACCTGGCGGCGGCGTTCTCGGTGATGACGCTGGGCCTGGTCTTCGGGGCCTGGTTGTTCATTATCGGCCTGTTCGCGGTGCTCATCGCGTCGGGCGGTTTCCTCTTCGAGTACTACGTCGGCATCAACCGTTCGCAGGCGCAGACGCTGCAGACCCTCGAGGTGATGGGCGAGTCGCCGACCAGTCCACGTAAGTTCTTGGGCGACTGAGGCCAATCCTGCGGTCGTGCTCAGCTGCCGGGCAGCAGGTTGCGGCGGCACGCCAGTACTGTCTCTTCGGCCGCCCTTGGCCTTCCATCTGGCCAAGATGTCGGATTCGGCCGCCCTTGGCTTCCCATCTGGCCAAGATGTCGGACACCTGGCGCCTGGGAGTCCGGGCGCTCCCGGACCCGCTCGGCCGCTGCGTCGACGGCGTCGCGGGCTGCCTGTGCGATGTGGAGGTCGCCCGCCTCAACCTGCAGGTCGATGTTGGACGCCCCGCAGATGTCGCCGTCCCTCTGCCACCATGGCCGCACCGCCGGCAGCGCGGCAAGCGGTGCCTGTCGCCACGGCCGGCGGCCACCGTGAGCCCCATGGCGGCCACATCGGCTCGTGTCAGTGGTGGGGGTGACTCGGCGGTCAGGTTCAGGATGACCTGGGCACCGTCCCAGTCGCCTCGCAGCATGGCCGCCACCCCGGCCAGGGACCGACCGTCCAGGCCGCGCGGCGCCCAGGGACGCCCCATCTTGGCAGCGCCCGCGGGCGTCTGTTCGCAGGCCGACGGCGCGTCCGCGAGGCAGCTCGTGGGGCGAGCGGCCGAGGTTATAGGGCTCTTCACAATCAAGGGTGTAGTTGCGGCCTGAACCCGCCGGCCTCCAGGAGCGATCCGGCGATGTAGTTGGTGAGGTTTCGGAAGCCGAGAGCGCTGCCGCGGAGGTGCTCGAGCCGGCCGTTGATGGCTTCGGTCGGGCCGTTGCTGGTGCCGGGCCGGTCGAAGTAGGCGAGCACGTCGGCGGCTCTGCGCTTGAGGGTCCGGCCGAGCGTGATGAGCTCGGTCAGCTCTGCGGGGACACCCGCGCTGAGTGCCTCGATGAGCGTGCTCATCCTGCGGTGGCCGAGCTTGCGGTCGCCTTCGCGGTAGGCGCCGATCATCTGCTGGTAGATCCGCCAGGTCGCCTCGACCTGGACGTGCGCGTCGTTGGCCCAGAGCGTGTCGAGCCGGGTCTTCTGTTTGTCGGTGAGCAGGTCGGTGCCGGTGTGCAGGGTCCGGCGGGCGCCGTAGAGCGGGTCCCCTGCGCGGCCGCGGTGGCCGCGCATGAGCTGCTGGACGCGCCGGCGAGCCGCATCCAGGGCCTCGGCGCAGAGCCGGACGACGTGGAAGGGATCCATGACCGCGACGGCGTCGGGGAGCTCCTCGGCCGTGGCGGTCTTGAAGCCGGTGAACCCGTCCATCGCGACGACCTCCACGCCGTCGCGCCAGGCCTGCGGGCGCTTGGCGAGCCAGGTCTTGAACGTCTGCTTGGAGCGGCCTTCGACCATGTCGAGCAGCCGCGCAGGCCCTGTGTCGTCTCGGATTCCGGTGAGGTCGATGATGACGGTGACGTACTTGTCGCCCTCGTGGGTGTGCCGCCAGACGTGCTCATCGACACCGAGGACCTTCACGCCATCCAAGCGGGCCGGGTCGTTGATCAGGACCCGCTTGCCCTCGGCCAGGACCGCGCTGTTAGCGGTGTTCCAGGAGACCCCGAGCGCCTCGGCGACACGGGCGACGGTCAGATGCTGACAGACGATCGCCACCAGCGACCAGCGCAACCCACCGGCCGAGAGCTTGGCTCGCGGCGCCGCGGCCCTGCTCATGTCCTGGCGCCAGACATGCCCGCAGCCCGAGCACTTGTAGCGCAACAACGTCACCAGCAACGTCGTCGGTCGCCAGCCGAATGGCTCGTGCGCGAGCGCGCGGGTCACGCTGTCGCGCGGTGCTCCCGCACCGTCCGCACCACGGGTCCGGGTCGGCGACCCGGCAGGCCAGCACCGCCCGGTCGGACGCAAGCTGCTGCGCGGTCACGACCAAGCCAAGCTCGTCGAGCCGGCAGAACGTGGTCAGGTCAGGGCACGCGAATGTAGCGTCGGGCACGTCGAGGTCTTTCTGGCTGGGTCGGTGTAGGAACCCCCATCTTCGAAAGGCCTCGACGCCTTCTCCGGGACCGACACGCTCGACTACGCGCCGCCGGCTACACCCTCATCTGCGAAGAGCCGGTTATAGGGCTGTGAAGTTCAGCGGCCGCGTCCCCGGTCGGCCTGGCGTTCTCGATGTTGACGCGCACGGCTTGCTGGGCCTGCTCCGGATCCTGTTGACGCAGCCGCTGGTGCCAGCGCCGTGGTAACCGTTCAGGCAGCCCCACGAGGCGGGCCGCCTCAGCGGCCTCGGTCGCCCACCGGTGCGCGTCCGGGAAGCTGCTGACCCGCGCCAGGCTCGCCGGCGCATGCACGGCAAGGACTTGTGCGCGGACGGCCCCGGCCGGCTGCGCCGGCGCCAGCTGCAGGGGTCTTGCCCGTCAGCGCCAGTGCGTCGACAGGGCAGTCGTCGAGCAGGTCGGTGCTGGCCACGCCAACCAGTCGACGTGTCGAAGTAACGCTCGGTTTGCAGCACGCCCGGTTGGGACGATGAATAGTCGGGGGGCACCGGGACAAACACCTTGCACCTCGCAACATCATCAGCCAGGCTGAGCGTGGCGGGCGGGATGATCTCCCGAGGTGCAAGTCCTTTGTCCCGCGGCACCTGGCTCCCGCGGCACCTGGCTCCCGCGGCACCTTGAGGGTTCATGTCAAGAGCGCGACAAGGTCGGCGGGGGTCGCGACCAGGGCGGCGGCTCCGGTCAGCTCGTCGGCGTCGCCGTAGCCCCACAGGACGCCGACACAGGGCATCCCGTGTTCGGCCGCGCCCTGCACGTCGTGGCGCCGGTCGCCCACCATGACCGGGGCGGTGGGGGCGCCGAGTCCGACCAGCGCGCAGCCGACCACGTCACCCTTGGTCCGCCGACCTCCCGGCCGGTCCGAACCGACGACGACGTCGAAGAAGCCACCCAGCTGCTTGCCCGCCACCACCAGTTCAGCGAACTGCTGCGGTTTGCTGGTCGCCAGAGCCAGCCGCAGGCCGGCGTCGCGCAATGCCTGCAGAGCGACGAGGACGCCGTCGTAGAGCGGGCTTGCCAGCTGGCTGTGCTGAGCGCGGTAGACCACTACCGCCTTCTCGACGTCGTCCTCCGAGAGTCCCAGGGCGGCGAAGCTGTCCTCAAGGGGCGGGCCGACGAATCCACGCAGCGCCGCGGGGCAGAGCGGGCGGTGCCCGACGTGGGCGAGCGCGGCCGATACCGAGGCAGCGATGGCCGCGCCGGCGTCGGACAGGGTGCCGTCGAGGTCGATCAGGACGGCATCGGGACTGCGGGGGAGCGGCAGCTCAGTCCACTGTCTTCTCGAGCTCACGCGTCGTTTCCTGCTCGGGAACGGGCACCGGACGCTTTTCGAAGAAGAAGCCCCGTACCTTCTCGCGCTTTCCGTGCGCAGCGGGAGCTGGCCCACCAGCAACTGCGACCTCGTGCAGGTCGCCATATCCCGAACCAGTTGCGTGGCCCTGTTCCCCATGGGCCGTCGCGCCGGTTAGCGCCGGGCGGTCCGACTCGACCCGCGTGAGCAGGATCCGGTGTGCCACGGGCAGCGGGACGGTCTCCTCGACGAACTCCCCCGAGGGCAGCCGCCGGATCGTGCCGGACTCGATGCCGTGGTGCAGCAGCTCGGAGTCGCTGCGCTGCAGGGCAAGGCAGAAGCGCTTGGTGAGGAAGTAGACCAGCGGCGGGACGGTAAACAGCAGGGCCCGACACACGTACGTCATGTTGTTGACGCTGATCCTGAAGATGTGGGCGACGATGTCATTGCCGCCGGAGATCCAGAGAATCACGTAGAACGACAGCGACATGGCGCCGATGGCCGTGCGGACGGGCACATCACGCGGCCGGTCGAGAAGGTTGTGGTACTTCCGATCGCCCGTGAAACGGGCTTCGAGCCAAGGGTAGAAGATCAGCAGTGTGAAGATCAGTCCAGGCATCACGACCGTCGGGATCAGGACGTTGAACGGGATGGTGTGCCCGAGCCCGCGGAACTCCCAGCTGGGCATGAGCCGCGTTGAGCCGTCCAGGAAGCCGACGTACCAGTCCGGCTGGGAGCCGGACGAGACCTGCGACGGGTTGTAGGGGCCGTACAGCCAGATCGGGTTGATCTGCGCCAGGCCGCCGAGCGCCGCGCACACCCCGAAGACCAGGAAGAAGAACCCACCGGCTTTCGCCGCGTACGCCGGGAACAGCCGGCTGCCGATGACGTTGTTCTCGGTCCGGCCCGGGCCTGCGAACTGGGTGTGCTTCTGGTACCAGATCATCGCGAGGTGGAACGTGATCAACGCGAGGATCACCCCGGGAACCAGCAGGATGTGGATGGCGTAGAGCCGGGAGATGATCGCGTCACCGGGGTACTCGCCGCCGAAGACCAGGAAGGCGGTCCAGGTGCCGACGACCGGGATGGACATCGCGATCGAGTACGCGATGCGGGCGCCGGTACCTGACAGCAGGTCATCGGGCAGGGAGTAGCCGGCGAAGCCCTCCAGGATGCCCAGGATCAACAGCAGCGAGCCGATCACCCAGTTGATCTCGCGTGGCTTGCGGAACGCCCCCGTGAAAAAGACCCGCATCAGGTGCACGACGATCGACGCCATGAACAGCAGTGCCGCCCAGTGGTGGATCTGCCGCATGATGAGGCCGCCACGGACGTCAAAACTGATGTTGAGCGTCGACGCGTAGGCCTGCGACATCGCGATGCCTTTGAGCGGGATGTAGCTCCCGTTGTAGATGACCTCGCGCGTGCTCGAGTCATAGAAGAACGTCAGATAGGTGCCGGTGAGCAGCAAGATGATGAAGGAGTATAGGGCGATCTCACCGAGCATGAAGGACCAGTGGTCCGGGAAGACCTTGTTCAGGCTGCGCCGGACAAAGTTTGACGAGCCGAGCCGGTCATCCACCCACGTCGCCGTGGTGTCAACGCCCTTCTCGAGGATGCTCATCTACGTGCCTTTCGAGTAGCTGGGCTTGCGCTCCCAGTAGCTGGGGCCAACCGGTTGGTTGAAATCGCCTCCGGCGACGAAGTATCCCTCGTTGTCCACGCTGATCGCCAGTTGGGGCAGCGGGCGGGCCGCCGGCCCGAAGATGACGTGGCAGCCCCGGTCGGCCTGGAAGGTGGACTGGTGGCAGGGGCATAGCAGGTGGTGGGTCTGCTGCTCGTACAACTTGACGGGGCAGCCCAAGTGCGTGCAGATCGCGGAGTACGCGACGTAGCCGTCGACCGCCCACTCGGCTGCCTGACCGGTCAGCTGCAGCTCCTCGGGGCGCATCCTGATCAGCAGCACTGCAGAGTCAGCCAGCTTGGTACCCCGTGGCACGTCGGGGAAGACCGACTCGACGCCGCCGAGCTGCATGTCGTTGCGGTT
This sequence comes from Mycobacteriales bacterium, assembly GCA_046593925.1. Lineage (GTDB taxonomy): Bacteria > Actinomycetota > Actinomycetes > Mycobacteriales > SCTD01 > JAYVYM01. The sequence goes on along the minus strand of JBKJQN010000043.1, from coordinate 15,417 downwards.
GACCGGGGTGCCGTTCTGACGGATCAGCCGCACGCCGCGCTTCCAGCCGGTGGTGGCGAGGGCCTCCTCCTTGTGCTGGAACGTACCGAAGCTGAACAGCAGCGGGACGGGGAGCAGGGCGAGCGAGCCGGCCCCGAGCAGCAGCGTGTTGCGCAGCAGCGAGCGGCGTGGCAGCTGGGTCTGCGCCAGGCCCTCCTTGAGGGCCTTGCCAGTCGCGGCTCGTTCGTCGGGGTCCGAGCCGAAAGGGTGCCGCTCCTGCACAGCCTCCTCATCGGGCATCAGGCGCTTGGCCCACACCACCGCTCCGGCGCCGATCCCGCCGAGCGCCATCGTCATGAATACGCCGAGCAGGGGAGTGTAGAACTGGTTGCCGCTGTCGACGGCGTACCGGAAGGGCGCTGCGATGTAGGTGACGATGAAGCCGATCACGCCGAGGAAACTCACGACGAACAGCGCCGACACCAGTCGCTCGGCGGCCCGGGCGGCGGCGGGGTCCAGGTCCTCGGTCCGGGGCTCCTGGATCTCAGCGGCCTCCGGCGGCCGGCTCTTGGAGAGTTGGCGCTCGTCGCGCCCCGCCGCCTGCAGGTCGCTGCGGCTGTCCGTCTGCTCAAAGTCACCCTCGGATACCGACGAGCCGCGGGTGTCGCCGCCCGAGGATTGCGGGCCGGATGAGCGAAGCCGGTCGCGTACCGAGCCCGCAGCGTCGTACGACGTCTCGCCACCACGGGGCTCGCTGGTCGGTGTCTGCCCACCGGAGAACCCCGGGGTGCGGTCGTCGGCCGGGTCCTGCGGTGTGGTCATGCGCGGTTACCGATCCACAGGGTCGTGATGACCAGGGCGCCGATCCCGACCAGCCAGATGACGATGCCCTCGGGCACCGGACCGAATTTGCCGAGGTCGGAGCCGCCCGGCTGGGCGGCCCGGGTGATGTAGCGAACGTAGTACGTGACGGCCTTCTTCTCGTCGACGGAGAGCTGACCGTCGGAGAACCGGGGCATCGACTCCGGACCGGACTGCATCGCCGCGTAGATCACCCGGGCGCTCGCCGGCTCCAGTTTCGGGGCGTACTTGCCGTACGTGAGTGCGCCACCGGACCCGGCGAAGTTGTGGCAGGAGGAGCAGTTTGTACGGAACAGCTGCCCGCCCATCTGCAGGTCACCGTCGGTCAGCGAACCGCCGGGCAGAGTAGGGCCACCGCCGTTGGCCTGCACGTACGCGGCCAGCTGGTCGACCTCGGCGACGGAGTACTGCGCCTTCTTGCGGGGCGCTTGCACGTTGCCGGCGGCGAGCGGCATCCGGCCGCTCTCAACCTGGAAGACGACCGCCGACGCACCAACGCCGAGCAGCGTCGGTCCGCCCGCTCCGCCCTGCAGGTTCAGGCCGTGGCAGGTCGAGCAGCCCTGCAGGTAGAGATCCCGACCGGCCTTGACGGCCATCGACTGGTCGCCGGCCGGCGCGGCGTCCTGCGCCGAGCTCTTCGGGGCCAGGAACGCCGTGTAGAGGCCGCCGACGAGCGCTAGCCCGAGTAGGACGACGATGTACGGCGACAGGCGGGCGATGCGTCCCGGTGCGCTACTGGAGGTGCTCACGGTGCTGGTAGTCCCCATCCCCTTCGGCGCGGTCACTGGTCGGAGGTCACTGGTCGGAGGTCACTGAAGGATGTAGATGGTGGCGTACAGACCGATCCAGACGACATCCACGAAGTGCCAGTAATAGGACACCACGATGGCGCTGGTCGCCTTCTCAGGCGTGAACCGGCCGACGGTCGAGCGCAGGAGCACGACCACGAAGGCGAACAGCCCACCGATCACGTGCAGGCCATGGAAGCCCGTGGTGAGGTAGAAGACCGACCCGTATGGGCTCGAGGACAGCGTGGTGCCCTCGTGGACGAAGTTGCGGTACTCGTTGGCTTGCCCCAGCACGAAGACCAGGCCCATCAGCAGCGTGAGGCTGAACCAGCGGCGCAGCTTGTAGACGTCTCCGCGTTCGGCGGCGAACACGCCGATCTGGCAGGTCACCGACGACAGCACGAGCACGGTGGTGAAGAACGCCGAGTAGCCGACGGCGAGCGTGGCGCCTTCTGGCGGCCAGTTGCCGGCACCGGTCACCGATCGGATCGTGAAGTACATCGCGAACAGCGCCGCGAAGAACATCAGCTCGGAGGACAGCCAGACGATGGTCCCGATCGAGACCATGTTCGGTCGGGTCAGGGAGCCGTGCGCCGGCACCTTCTCGAGCACGGAAGCGGAGGCCACACGGAGATACTGCCAGCCGGCGGGCTGTCCGACCACGCGGGGGGTTGCGCCGCGCCGTGTGCGCGCTCCGCACCTACGATGGCCACGTGGACACGCTCGTGATGGCGCCGCTGGGTCACCAGGCGGCGTACCTCCTCGCGCACGGTGCCGGGTCCGGGGACAGCCTCCCCACGTTCGGGCCGTGGAGCGTGCTCAGCCAGGCGCGGCTGCAGCTGATGCCGACCCTGGTCGTGGTGGTCCTGGCCGGGCTGTACCTGTTCGCGGTGTCCCGGCTGACCTCGCGCGGTGACAGCTGGCCGTGGGGGCGCACGGTGAGCTTCGTGGGGCTCGGGCTCGGCACCTTCGCCGTGGCCACCATGAGCGGCATTGGGACGTACGACACCAGCCTGTTCTCGGCGCACATGGTCCAGCACATGATGCTAGCGATGGTCGCCCCGGTCTTCCTTGCGCTCGGCGCCCCCGTGACGCTCGCGCTGCGGACGCTTCCGCGCCGGCCGAGGGCAAGACTGCTCGCTCTGCTGCACAGCCGTCCCGTGACCCTGCTGAGCTTCCCGGCGATCGGCTGGATGTTGTTCGTCGGCAACCCGTTCGCGCTGTACTTCTCCGGCTTCTACCAGGCCACGCTCGACCAGCGCTTTCTCCACGAGGCCCTGCACCTGCACCTGCTCGCCGTCGGCTGCCTGTTCTTCTGGCCGCTGCTGGGGATCGACCCGGTGCCCGGCAAGGTCAGCCACCCGATGCGCCTGCTGCTGGTGCTCGCGACGCTGCCGTTCCACGCCTTTCTCGGGATCGCAATCATGAGTGTCGGCGAGGACGGCAAGGGCCTGCTCGCGGCTGACCACTACCTGGCGCTGCACCCGCTGGCCGAGGCCGTCTCGCAGCAGCAGATCGGGGGCGGCCTGCTCTGGGCCTCCGGTGACCTGGTCGGGCTGCTGTTCGTGTTCACGATGGCGTTCCAGTGGATGCGGGCGAGCGAGCGCGAGGCGGTCCGCGAGGACCGCCGCCTCGATCGGCTCGAGGCCGCCCAGGCCGTGCGCGGCTGACGATGGGCCTGCTGGACCGGCTGCGGCGGCGGGTCGCGCCACCCCTCGCGTACGTCGATGACGGCTCGCTGACGCTGCTGCTCACCGCCGACGACCCGGCGCGCGCCGATTCCGCGGTGCTCGCGGAGGCCGCCGCCGCTGGCGTCGACCTCGACCGCCCGCTGCTCGTACGACACCACCTGATCGGGCTACCTGACGACGCCGCGGTTGCCCGGGCCGGACAGCTGCTCGGCCAGGACGGTTACGCGCTGACGAGGGTGAGCGGCCCGCCGTACGCGGTCCGGGCCTGGCGTACGCAGGTCCTCACGGTCCTGTCGGCGTCACAGGAGCGGTCGCGGATGGCCGGTCTGGCTCAGCGGCTCGGTGGCGACGTCGCCGGCTACGACGTGCTCGGCCCGGTGGCGGAGGGCGCTCATGCGCAGGGCCCTCATGTGGAGGGCCCGGTCGCGGACCGCCCCGGTGCGCCGCCCGCCGCCGGCCCGCCTGGGCGCCACTAGGCTCGCCCGCATGAGCGACGCCCTGCCCGCGCACGCCACGACGGTGCCCACCTCGAGCGGCGAATCGGTAGCCAGGACGCACCGGGTGCTCGTCTACAGCGACGACCCGGCCGTCCGGACCGTCGTCAGGACCGCGCTCGGCCGCCGGCCGGCAGCTGACCTGGGCCGGATCGAGTGGCTCGAGCTCGACAGCGGACGCAAGGTCGTCGCCGCCGTCGACGCCGGCGGTCTGGACCTGGCGATCTTCGACGGCGAGGCGTGGCCGACCGGCGGTCTTGGGCTGTGCAAGCAGCTCAAGGACGAGGTGCGGGACTGCCCGCCGATTCTGGTCCTGGTAGCCCGGCGCGACGATGCCTGGCTCGCGACCTGGTCGCTCGCCGACGCGGTCGTCCCCCTGCCGATCGACGCTCCCGAGCTGACAGCGTCGGCAGCCGAGCTGCTACGCGGGCGCGAGGCGGCCCGGCCGGTGCGCCGCGCGGTCGGCTGAGCACTCCCCGACCGATGACGACAATCGGCTGGCCGGCGCTGCTGAGCAGCTTGCTGAGCGGCCAGGACCTCGGGGCCCCCGACACGGCCTGGGCGATGCGGGAGATCATGTCGGGCGAGGCGACGCCCGCACAGGTCGCTGGCTTCGTGGTCGCCCTGCGGGCCAAGGGCGAGACCGCCGCCGAGGTTGCCGGGCTGGTTGAGGTGATGCTCGACGAGGCCGCCGAGGTGGCCGTTCCCGGCCGGGTCGTGGACACCTGCGGCACCGGGGGCGACCGCAGTGGGACGGTCAACATCTCCACGATGGCGGCTCTGGTCGTCGCCGGTGCCGGCGTGCCGGTTGTCAAGCACGGCAACCGGGCGGCGTCATCGGCCTGCGGCTCGGCCGACCTGCTCGAGGAGCTCGGAGTCGTCATCGACCTGCCGCCTGCCGCGATCGGGCCGTGCCTGGCGATGGCCGGTATCGCGTTCTGCTTTGCGCCGGTCTTCCACCCCGGTATGCGCCACGCGGGCCCGGCGCGCCGCGAGCTCGGCGTCGGGACGGTGTTCAACGTGCTCGGGCCGCTGACCAACCCGGCCCGGCCGCACGCCCAGGCGGTCGGAGTCTCCGACGCCCGGCTCGCCCCCGTCATGGCGCAGGTGCTGGCACTACGCGGCGCGGACGCCCTGGTCTTTCGTGGCGACGACGGGCTGGACGAGCTGACCACGACCGGCCCGTCGACGGTCTGGGTGGTCGGCGGCCGTGCGGTACGTGAGCAGCGGTTCGACCCGGCGGCCCTCGGGATCCCCCGCGCGACCCTGGACGACCTGCGCGGCGGTGCTGCGGCACGCAACGCTGAGGTCGCCTTCCAGGTGCTCGACGGTGCGGCCGGGGCGGTCCGCGACGCGGTGCTGCTCAACGCCGCCGCGGCGGTGGCGGCCCACCGGGGCGGCGACGACCCGCTCGGGTCGCGGCTGCAGGCCGGGCTCGAGGCGGCTACGGCGGCGCTGGACGACGGCGCGGCCGCTCGGCTGCTCGCGCGCTGGGTGCAGGTCTCGCAGGAGCTCCGTCCGCAACAGTAGATGCTTAGCAGTACACTCGTACGGTATACTTTCTGCGCGGCTTTCTCGCTGGCGGGTCCACGCCACGTCCAGTTCGCGCTGCCGGCGGGGACGACGCGCCGGCTGACGGACGCCGGCTCGCCGGCAGTCGGGGGACCCGGACTTCCCGGCTTTCCGCCGGACCTACAGCGCCGACCCCTGGGGCAGTCCGGCTGGCGTTTCTGGAGCCGATGGGGGCCCGGCTCCGTCCTGACCGGCCCCAGCGCCCCCTCACCAGATCCCTTCCCCTTAGTAAGGTCACTTCCCCTGCGAGAGGTCACTTTCCGGGGGCGCTGGAGTGACTTGTGGAAGGGGAGGCGGGGCCCCGCAGTGCCAGGGCAACCTCGAGCCCCAGCAGCCGACGCACGATCACCGCTGGGTGCGCCCACGGGCAGGCCAGTCTGACGTACCGCACGTAGCGCCCGACCTGGACGAGGCACGGGCTGGAACCCTCAGAGGTGTTCGGTCGGTGAACCGATTGCCCCGCCGGACGAACGCGGCGCGGCCCCGGCCTCGGCGGCGAACTGCGCAACCGTCACGGCTCGATCCCGAGTGAGAAGGTCGCCTCCAGGTCGTGCCGTGAGTACGCCTGGAAGGCGATGTGGGTATGCGTCTCCCGTACGCCGTCGACCTTGTTGAGCCGGCCGGCGATGACGTCGGCGAGCTCCTCGTGCCGCCGGACCCGGACCATCGCGACGAGGTCGACGTCACCGGCGACCGAGTAGACCTCGCTGACCCCCTCCAGCTCGGCGATCGCCTGAGCGACCTCGGGGATGCGGTCGACGGCCGCCCGCACCATGACGATGGCTGTGATCACACCGGCATCCTCTCCTGTCGGGGCCAGGGCACACCCGGCCCCCCGGTCGAGTAGAAGTGCTCAGGCGGGTAGCCGCCCGGGCAGGTCGACTGCACGCATGACGAACTCACCGCTCCCGTCCCGCAACACCGCCGCCTTCTACCTGCAGGCGGCGATCTCTTTCGGCGTCTCGGTCGTCGCCGTGGGCACCGGGATCGCCTACCTGCCCGTCGACGCGTGGGTCCGCGCGTTCCTGGCGATCGGCACGCTGTTCCTGATCAGCTCGACCTTCACCCTGGCCAAGTGCGTACGTGACCAGCAGGAGGCGTCAACCGTGCGGGTGCGCGTCGACGAGGCCCGGATCGAGCGGCTGATCGCCGAGCACGACCCGTTCAAGCTGCCGTCCATCGCCTGAGCGCCCACGCAACACGAACGGGCCGGCGGGCCACGCCCGGTCATCCGAACGCCCGGGACGGCCGGGCGACGGGCCGGAGCCCGCGGCGGTCGTCGAGAGGCGTGAGCGCCGCCCGGGCGGTGTCGGCGGCGGCCAGCCAGGAACGGTGGCTGCCCGCGCCGAAGGCAGGGGAGGCCCAGGTGCCCGCCACCCGCACCAGCCGGGTGCCGGGCTTCTCCAGCCAGCGCAGTACGCATTCGACTTCCTCGGCCGTCGCGGCCGGCAGCGGGCCGGGGCCCGGCAGCACGGTCTCCGACGTGGCGACCAGCGCGTCGACGTACGGCCCCGGGTGGGCGCTCCGGGGCACCGTGCCCGCGGCCACGAGCCGGCCGTGCCGGACGACCGCGAGCTCCCAGCCGAGCTCGTCGGTCGGGCGCGCCGCGACGAGCTGGGCGACGCCGGTCAGTGCCGACAGCCGCTGCAGCCGGGCGGCCGCCCGGACAAAGGCGGCGAGCCGGTCGCGCTGCGCCGCGGCGTCCTCGAAGCGCTCGGCCAGGGCCAGCGCGGCGGTACGGGCCGCCAGCGCGGTCACCACCGCTGTGGGGTCGGCGAGGGCGGCGGTCCGGAAGGCGACGGCGTGGGCCGCGTAGTGCTCCGCGCTCTCTCCGCCGCCTTGTTCGGTGAGGCACGGCGCGCCGCAGCGGCCCATGTCGAACAGCACGCAGGCGTTACCGGCCCGACGCGCGCTGACCCGTGCGTTGCACTGCCGCAGCGGCAGTGCCTCGTGCGCCGCAGCCATCGCCAGCTCCGCGCCGCGGGCCGTACCGAACGGGCCGAGGTAGACCGCCCCGTCACCGGTGACCTTGCGCACGAGGGAGAGCCGCGGGAAGGCTTCGACGGTGAGCTTGACCCAGACCGCGCGCTCCGGGAACCGGCTGCGCCGGTTGTATTTGGGCCGGTGCTCGGCGATCAGCCGGAGCTCGCGCACCTCGGCCTCGAGCGGGGTGCTGCACACGATCGGATCGACCTGCTCGGCGCACCCGACCATCTCCGCCATCCGGGTGCGCATCTCGGAGGCGGTGAAGTACTGCCGGACTCGGCGGCGCAGGTCGACGCTCTTGCCGACGTACAGCACCCGGCCCTGCGCGTCACGAAACATGTAGACCCCCGGCAGCGCGGGCAGCGCATCGGCCAGGTGCCGCTTGCGGCGCTGCTGCGGGCTGACCTGGGCGGAGAAGGTGCGCAGCTCCTCCATGCTCTGCACCCCGAGCCCACCCACCCGGGCCAGCAGGCCGTGCAGCACATCGACCGTGGCGCGGGCGTCGGCGAGCGCCCGGTGGCACGGCTCGGTCTCGGCGCGGAACAGTCGCGCCAGCGTCGAGAGCTTGCAGTTCGGCGCCTCGTCGCGGGTCAGGACCCGACGAGCGAGGCGGGCGGTGTCGAGTGAGTCGGGCGCTGGCCAGGCCAGCTCGAGCCGCTCGCAGCCGGCCCGCAGGAAACCCAGGTCGAAGGGCGCATTGTGGGCGACGAGCACGGCGCCCGCGCTGAACTCCAGGAACGCCGGCAGCGCGCTGGACAGCTCGGGTGCGCCCGCGACCGTCGCGTCGCTGATGCCGGTGAGCACCGCGATGAAGGGCGGGATCGCGGCGCGGGGGTTGACCAGCGTCTGGAACTCCCCGAGCACCTCCCCGCCGCGCACCTTGACCGCGCCGATCTCGGTGATCTCGCAGGAGTGCGCGGACCCACCGGTCGTCTCGAGGTCGACAACGACGAAGGTGGTCTCGCGCAGCGCAGTGCCGAGCTCGTCGAACGTGCCCTGCACCCCGCCGGCGCTGATCGGGAAGGCGCTGATCGGGGCGGCGCTGGTAGGCGTGGCCCCCGGCCGGCTTGCGGTGGGGGGCGGTCGGGGCGCGCTGGCGAGCATGGCGCGGACGCTAGAGGCGCCCACCGACAGGACGGCCGCGCCGCGCCGGGAAGCCCGACGTGGTCGCTAGCCTGCGCAGGTGCCCGTCGCGCAGCCCGGCCCTGACACCCGCTGGCGCTGCGCGCTGTGCGGCAACCTCACGCGCTTCGACGTTCTGAGGTCGGTGCGCGCTCGGGAGTACGTCCACGTCGACCTGTCCGGTCGGCAGGTCGTGGAGGAGCGCGAGGTCGTCGTCGACGACGCCGAGCACGTGACCTGCCGCTGGTGCGGAGCCGTCGACGCGGTCGAGGTGGTGCCCCGACCGGGCTCCTGACCCATCCAGCGGGCCCAGCACGGCCGGACTGGCTACCGTCGATCGGTGACCCGCTCCGACCCGGACAGCTCCGACCCGGTCGCGAACGGTGCTGGTCCGCAGGTCGGTCCGGTCGTCATGCCGCCGGAAGTACGGGCGACGGCCGTCGGCTGGGCTGCCCACTGCCTCGGCGCGCTGCCCGCCGACCAGGTACCGACTGGGCTGCGGGCGTTCGCGCGCTTCACCCCGGCCAAGCGGGCCCGGCTGGCCGCCGGCCCGCTTGCGGCGGCGCTCGAGTCCGATGTCGTGTTCCGTCAGCGGGTGGCGGAGGGGGTCCGTGCCTCGCAGCCGGCGCTGGTCGCGGCGCTCGCCGAGGGGGGTGGCCGGCCGGACGCGGTCCCCGAGGAGCTGGCTGCGGCGGCGTACGTCCTGCGTACGACGGGCTGGCGCGAGCGCCTGGCTGAGGTGGCCGACGAGCTCGCGGCGCGGGCCGATGTCGTGGCCGGGGTCGTGCAGGGCGACGTCGTACGCCGGCTCACCGAACAGCTCGAGGCGCTGCGCTCCACGGGGCGCGCCGAGGCGGAGCGGCTGCGTGGCGAGGCCGAGGCGGCCAGGGCCGAGGTGCTGGCTGTCCGCCGCCGGGTGCGGGAACTCGGCGACCGGGCCGGCCGGGCGGAGGCCGCCCAGCGCTCCGCCGAGCAGGCCCTGGTGGCCGAACGCGAGGTGCTCTCGGCGCTGCAGGCCCAGGCCCGGGAGCAGCTGCGCTCCTCGACGGCCCGGGCTGCTGAGGCCGAGCGCGCGCTCGCGACCGGCCGGCAGAGCGCCCGCGACGGCCGCATCGCCGACGAGCTGCGGCTGCGGGTCCTGCTCGACGCGCTGCTCGGCGCCGCCACCGGACTGCGTCGCGAGCTTGCCCTCGCCCCGGCCGAAGGCCGTCCGGCGGACGCCCTGGTGGCCAGGTACGCCCCCGGCGCGGCGGTCGGTCCGGCGCTGCGGGGCCGGGACGCCTCCGACCCGGCGCTGCTCGACGCGCTGCTCGGCGTACCGCTGGTGCACCTGCTCGTCGACGGCTACAACGTCACCAAGACCGGCTACGGCGAGCTCGCCCTCGAAGCCCAGCGCGGCCGGCTGCTCTTGGGCCTGGGGGCGCTGACGGCACGTACCGGCGCCGAGGTCACGGTCGTCTTCGACGGCGCCGAGCGGGTCACCGCCGTGGCCCTACCGGCGCCCCGCGGCGTCCGGCTGCTGTTCAGCCGCGAGGGCGAGACGGCCGACGAGGTGCTGCGCCACCTGGTACGGCACGAGCCGCGTGGACGCCCGCTGGTGGTGGTCTCGAGCGACCGCGAGGTCGCCGACGGGGTTCGCGAGGCGGGTGCACGACCCTTCCCGTCGCTGGCCCTGCTGCGGCTGCTCGGCAGATCCTGAACGCTGGATGTCGTACCCCCCGCCTAGCGTCCGACGGGCCGGATCGACCGGCACCGGACCTGTGGAGGCTGCTGTGCTCATCGACTGCGACGAGTGCGCGATGCGCGACCTGGCGTGCGCCGAGTGCGTCGTGACCGTGCTGCTCGGCGCCTGCGGGCCGGCCCTGGAGGTCGACGACGTCGAGCGGCGGGCGCTCGACGTCCTGGCAGACAGCGGCCTGGTGCCCCGGCTCCGGCTCGTGCCGCTCGGCCCACCGGGTGGTCGCCTGCCGCGATCGGCCGCCTCGTAAACCGGCTGCCGACAACGTCCGCCGGTCGTTGCTGTCACCCGGCCGAAGCCTCCGAAGCCCGACAGGCCGCCCGTACCATCAGCCGGTGACCTTCACGTCGTCCCGGCGGGTCCGGGTGCTGCTGGTGGTCCTGGTTCTGCAGCTCGCCACGGCCACGACCGTTGCCCTGGCCAGGCAGCCCGACGGGTCGGTGCCGGTCGCTGCGCAGGTGCAGGCCCGGGCACTGCCCGACCGACTGCCGGACCAACTGCCCGACCGGCTCGCCGAGCGGGCCGCCGAGGTCCAGGCGCTCCTCGACGCCCGCGCCCGGGCCGTCCTGCGTCGGGACCGGCTGGCGTTCCTGGCCGGGGTCGACCCGCAGGCGACCGCCTTTGCAACCCGGCAGGCAGCACTGTTCGACGCGCTCGCCGACGTGCCGCTGACGGCCTGGACCTACACCATGGACGCCGCACAGGCGCAGCTCCCGGATGCCACGCTCGATGCCCGCTACGGGTCCTGGTGGGCGCCGCGGGTGGTCCTGGGCGTCGGTCTTGAGGGCATCGACACCGACCCCGCCGAGTCGACCCAGGCGCTGACCTTCGTGCAGCGCGACGGCCATTGGTACGTAGCCGCCGACGACGACTTCCTGGCCCGTGGTGCCACCACCGCCCGGGAGCTCTGGGACGGCGGGCCCGTGTCGGTCGTGCGTGGCGCCCGCTCGCTGGTCCTCGGCCACCCCGGGTCACTGCCGCAGCTGCGCCGGCTGGCCACCGACGTGGACGCCGCTGTTCCCCGGGTGACCGCCGTCTGGGGGACCGGCTGGTCGCAGCGGGTCGCCGTCGTGGTGCCCGCCGACCAGGCCGAGCTCGGCCGGCTCGTGACGGCGAGGGGGAGCCTGTCACCGATCGCTGCGCTGGCGGTCTCCGGACCGGTGCGCGGCGGTAGTGCCCGCGGCGGTGACCGTGTGCTGGTCAACCCGCCCAACCTGGCACTGCTGGGCGCTGTCGGCCGCCGCGTCGTGCTGACCCACGAGGTCACCCACGTGGCCGCCCGCTCAGCGACCGGCCCGGCCACACCCAGCTGGCTGTCCGAAGGGCTCGCCGACCACGTCGGGTTTCTCGGGACGGGGGTGCCGGTGCCGCAGGTGGCGGTCGAGCTGAGCGCCGAGGTGCGTGCCGGGCGGGTGCCCGCGCAGCTGCCCATCGACAGCAGCTTCGGCGGCGACGACCCTGCGCTCAGCTCTGCCTACCAGCAGGCCTGGCTGGCCGTCGAGCTGCTCGTCAAGACGTACGGCCAGCCGCGGGTGCTCGCGCTGTACCGCGACCTCGGTGCGCGCTCCGGCGACGACGCTGGCCGCGACCTGGAGCAGGCCCTGCAGGAGCAGCTCGGCACCGGCATCGCCCCCTTCACCGCTGCGTGGCAGGCCTCGCTGCGCCGGCAGTTGGCGTGAGGCGCGCCGCCCCGGCCGGCACCGCGGCCGTGCTGCTGCTCGCGCTGGTCGCTCTCACTCTCGCGCTGGTCCCCCTCGACGTGCTGCCGGGCGCGACGACGGTTGTCGACGTCTCCCGCGACTTCACGCCCGCGCAGGTCGCCCGCGAGCAGGCGTTCCACAGTGCGTTGCGGCCGCCGGCGTACGGGTCGCTGGCGCTCGGGCTCGTCGTCGCGGGCGTCCTCGGACTGACCCGGCTGGGGAGCCGCCTCGTCGTCGCCGTGGCACGGCCGCTGGGTGGCGGCTGGGTCTGGCAGGTGCTGCTCGGCACGTTCACGCTGACTGCGGTCGGGCGCCTGGTCACCCTGCCGCTCGATGTGCGCAGCGAGCAGGTGCTGCGGGCGTACGGGCTGTCGACCCAGGACTGGTCCGGCTGGGCAGCCGACTCGGGCAAGGCCCTGGGCGTCGCGGCGGTCGTGACTGCGGTGGCCTTCCTGGCGGTGCTGGCGCTGGCGCGGCAAGCCCCCCGCACCTGGTGGGCGTGGGGCGCAGGGGCACTAGCCGCCCTGGTGCTGGTCGGGTCGTTCGCCTACCCGGTCGTGGTCGAGCCGCTGTTCGGCTCCTTCCGTTCGCTGCCGGCCGGTGCGCTGCGCGCGGACCTGCTCGCCCTGGCCAGGCAGGACGGCGTACCCGTGTCGGACGTTCTGGTCGCCGACGCCTCCAACCGGACCACGGCGCTCAATGCGTACGTCAGCGGCTTCGGCTCCACCCGGCGGCTCGTGCTGTACGACACCCTGATCGCGCAGGCCTCGCCGCAGGAGGTGCGGCTGGTCGTCGCCCACGAGCTGGGGCACGCGAAACGCAACGATGTGCTGCGAGGCAGCGCACTCGGCGCGATGGGAGCGGCAGCCGCCGTCTGCCTGCTGGCTGCGCTGCTTCAGTGGGGCGCCCTGCTGGCCCGGGTCGGCGCGTCCGGCCCCGGCGACCCGCGCGTGGTGCCGCTGGTGCTCGCCCTCGTGGCAATCGGCGGGCTGCTGGTCAGCCCCGCCACCGACCTGGTGTCGAGGCGGGTGGAGGCGCGCGCCGACCTGCACGCCCTCCAGCTGACCGGCGACGTCGACACCTTCATCGCCGGGGAGGTGCGCCTGTCGCTGACGAACCTCAGCGACCTCGACCCGGGTGTCGTGCCGACCGCCCTGGCGACCCATCCGAGCGGGCCGGAGCGGATCGCGATGGCCCGCGCCTTCGCTGACGGCAGGCGCCGGTGAGGACCCTGGTCGTCACCAACGACTATCCGCCGCGACCCGGCGGGATCCAGGCGTACGTCGCCGCGCTTGCCGGACGTCAGCCGGCCGGCGAGGTCGTCGTCTACGCGCCGGCCTGGCGTGGGGTGGCCGCCTACGACGCGGCGCAGCCGCACCCGGTCGTCCGCCACCCGACGTCGCTGGTCCTGCCGGTGCCGGACGTGTTGCGGCGGGTGCGCACGGTCGCGAGGTCAGAGGGCTGCGACCGGGTCTGGTTCGGGGCCGCGGCGCCGCTCGGGCTGCTGGCCCGGCCGCTGGGCCTCGACCGGGCCGTCGCGTCGACGCACGGGCACGAGGTCGGCTGGGCGCTGCTGCCCGGTGCCCGGCAGCTGCTGCGCCGGATCGGCCGCGACGTCGACGTGGTGACCTACCTCGGCGCATACACCCGGGCGCGGCTGGCGCCGGCGCTCGGGCCCGCAGCCACGCTGGCCCGGCTGCCCAGCGGTGTCGACACCGCAGCGTTCCGGCCAGGGGCCGGTGGCGACGAGGTGCGACGGCGGCACGGCTTGGTGGGCCGGCCGGTCGTGGTGTGCGTCAGCCGGCTGGTGCCGCGCAAGGGCCAGGACATGCTGGTCCGGGCGCTCCCGACGATCCGGGCGAAAGTGCCGGGAGCCGCCCTGCTCCTCGTCGGCGGCGGCCCGGACAGCCCGCGGCTGCGTCGGCTGGCCGCCGAGACCGGCGTTGCCGACGACGTGGTGCTCACCGGGTCGGTGCCCTGGGAGCAGCTGCCCGCCCACTACGACGCGGGCGACGTGTTTGCGATGCCCTGCCGTTCGCGGCGCGCGGGCCTGGAGGTCGAGGGGCTCGGCATCGTCTTCCTGGAGGCGTCGGCCACCGGGCTGCCGGTCGTCGCGGGCCGGTCCGGCGGCTCGCCGGACGCCGTACTCGAAGGGCGTACCGGGACGGTCATCGACGGCACCCGGGTCACCGAGGTGGCCCGGGCTGTCGGTGAGCTGCTGGCCGACCCCGGCCGTGCGCGTCAGCTCGGCCGGGCCGGCCGGGAGTGGGTGGAGCGGGAGTGGCGCTGGGACCTGCTGGCGGTGCGCCTGCGCGGCCTGCTGGCCGGCCCCTGACGGGAGGCCAGCTGGGGCTCGGCGGTCTCCGTGGATGGTCGCGCGGCAAAACGCTGCGGTACCGAGCCTGCAGGAACAGTGACGCGGCATGGGCACTGACCAATGGGCACCGCGGCTGTGGAGCTCGCGCCAATGGGCACTGCGGCCGGGGAGCTCGCGGGGCGGCTCGCGGCTGCGTTCAAGGAGCTCGTGCGGACCCGTGCCCGCGTGCTGCTGGCCATCGACGGACCCGATGCATCAGGTACACCACCCTCGCAGACTCCCGCGTGCCGACGCTCGGCTCGGGCGACCTCCTGGGGCTGCGCGCCTCTCGCAAACGCGAGGGTGTTTCATGCGTTGCTCGGGATGTCCACCGCCCCGCGACCGCCCCCGGCACGGGGCCTGCCACCGCATCCTGCTGCCCGCCTGGCCGGGCCTCCCCAAGGCATTCGGCTCTCGCGAGCCACCCGCAGGCGCGCGCATGTACGTGCCCCCGGGTGAGGAGGGCCCGTGAGGCGTTAGGAACCGCACTCCAGCGTGGGTGCAGACGAGACGCCTCTCACTGTTAGCAGCCTGCCTGCAACTGCTAGCGAAGGGGCGAACTTGGAACGTGATGGATACCAACAAGATCCTTGCCCAACTCCGACGGCTGGTGCAGCTCACCCAGACCGAAGCGCAGATCGCTCAAGGTCCAAGTCGCCCAGGCCCGCACCGACGCCGTGCGGCGTGAGATCACCTAGGACGCCGAACACGCCACCGACCGCCCCACGGCTCTGCTCGCCGCGCCACGCGAGCTGGGCGGCGTCCCGGACGTCGTGACCCCCGCGCTGGGACGGCTCAGCGGGCTGGCGAAGACCACGCTCGAGCGGGCCGAGCCGCTGGAGGAGGCGCTGCTGGGCGACCTGGCGCTGGAGCACCAGTTGCTGGATCGGGCCCGCTACTTCTAGGCGCTGGCTGAGACGGCCGAGGTCCCCCGGGTCCGCAAGCCTGCCGCGCGCCTCATCGCCGCGCACACAGCCACCCTCGAGTGGCTCACCGTCGTGCGCACCGAGGAGGCCTCGGCGAGCACGACGGCCCTGCAGGCCACGCAGCTGCAGCGGGTCGCCGGCAGCGCGGCCCGGGCCGTGAACCTGCCCGCCCGCATGCCGAGAGCGTCAACCGCACCGTCGAAA
>JBKJQN010000062.1:0-14618 GCA_046593925.1 Mycobacteriales bacterium | reverse complement strand
CGACTCCTCGACCGCACGACGATGACCAGCGCGGTCGTAGCGCTCAAGCACAGCCCTGCGGATCACGTCCTGCTTCGACGTGCCCTCGGCATCGGCGAGCGCCGTCAGCGCAGCTTCCAGCTTCTCGTCGGTCCGCAGAGTCACGGCCATGAAGCATGGTATCGGATTGGTACCGACAGGCAGAGGTGTCCGCCCCAGCGCTTCAGCTATCCACGCCGGTTGTCACGCCGCCGCCGGGATGTGCCGGAGCTGCACCCTGCTGTCCGCACCCTCTGGTGGACCACCCGCTGCTGCGAACTCGCTCCGCTGATCTAGGGTAACGAAACGACCGAGATCAACATGTGCCGAAGATGTTGAACCACCTAATGGCGCGCACTGCGCCACCGGTCTACGCGCGGCCATTTCGTTGTCGGTGGGGGACCAGGTGCGAAAGGGGACGACGCGCGGCGGTGCGTATCGCTGGAGGGGGTGCAGCCGATCGACCTGCTCTGTCACCTGGTGCCGGTCGTACCGGGAGCGGCGGTGTGGGTCGCGCAGCAGGCTGTGAGCCCGGTCGGCCTCCTGTGCGGTCTTGCGTGCGCCAGGCCGCACGGTGGTGGCGAGCTCGCGCTGGCCCGCCGCGGAGATCGCGTCCGCTGTGGCCTGCTCGGGTACTCGCAATACCGCGTACGGGTTGACGGACACATTCGGTTCTCGGCTGGGTGGCTGGGCGGCCTTGATCGTCCCAGTGGGCAAACGGTTGGCGATGGCGCGCGGGGGTGCAGTTCGCTCAGTCGCGCTTGCTCCTGTGGACGAGCCACCAGCGCGACCGCACCCCTCGCCGGAGTTCGTGTGCGCCGACCCGCCCGCTGCACACGAAGGCTGCAGCCTTGCTCGAAGAACGCCCCGGTCTGGGCGATTGTCCCGACCGGCGGACCGGACTTCGGATGACTTCGGCCGCGGCGAAACACACGAAGTCCGTTCAACCAGCCACCCGCCGCGCGTCACACCGATGCGGGTTCCGATCTGGCCGCGCGGGCCGAGTGGTCCTCGGCCGGCCGTGCGCGCGACCACTCTCGGAGGTCGGCCGACCCGGGGAGCGCGGGGAGCGCGTGGCGCCGGCAGCACGCGAACGGGTCCCCGTGCACCTGGTGCAGGAGCACACGCCGGCCACCTCGACGTCGTCCGAGAGCTGCTCGACGGCCGGGTCGGAGAGGAGCGACGACCAGCAGGCAGCGGTGTTCCGGAAAGGCCGTGGCGCCGGTCCGGCAGAGTGCTGCCGTGGACCAGGACGAGCGCGTGCAGCGGATGACGGCCGGCGAGCTGCAGGAGGCATTCACCGCTCTGGAGCGGACGTTCCACGGTGACCCGGCACCGGAGAGCCGGGTGGCCGAGACGGCCGTCGTCGACACCGACCGGATGCTGGTGGTGCGGGACGGCAGCGACGTCGTCGCCACTGCAGGCTCGTTCGCGCTGTCGATGACGCTGCCCGGGGGTCCCGCCCCGGTGGCCGGCGTGACGTGGGTCGGCGTGCAGGCGGACCGCAGGCGGCAGGGCCTGCTCGGCGCCATGATGCGCCGGCTGCTCACCGACCTGCACGAGGCCGGCGAGCCGATCGCCGCCCTGTTCGCCTCCGAGGGCGCGATCTACCACCGGTACGGCTTCGGACCGGCCGCGTGGTCGGCCAGGCTGCGTGTCCCTCGCGGCGCCGCGCTCGTCCAGCCGGCCGCCGCGGGTCCGGTCCGCCAGCTGCTCGCCCCGACCGGCGCGGACCTCGCGCCCGTCTACGACGCCGTGCACCCGACCCGTACGGGCACGTATGCCCGCGACGACGCCTGGTGGGCGCACCGGCTGGTCGACCCGCAGGACAGCCGCGACGGTGCCGGCGCTTTGCGGACACTGCTCGTCGACGGGCCGGCCGGGCCGGAGGCGTACGCGCTGTTCGCCGTCAAGCCGGTGTGGGAGCACGACGCGGCGGCCGGCACCGTGCTGGTACGCGAAGCGGTGGCAACCACGCCGCACGCGTACTCCCAGCTGTGGCGGGCCCTGCTCGACGTCGACCTCACCACGGCCGTCGAGCTGCGTACCGGTTCCGTCGACGAGCCGCTGCTGCAGCTGCTCGCCGAACCCAGGTCCGCCCGGGCGACGCTGCGGGACAGCCTCTGGACCCGGCTCGTCGACGTCGGCAGCGCGCTTACGCAGCGGTCGTACGCCGCCGACGTCGACGTCGTGCTGGAGGTCACCGACGCGACCTGCCCCTGGAACGCCGGCCGCTGGCGGCTGTCGGCCGCCGCCGCGGGGGCCGCCTGCACCCGGACCCAGGACGCCGGGGACCTCTCCCTGGACGTCCGCGACCTGGGCGCGGTCCTGCTCGGCGGGACGTCGCTGGCCTCCCGGGCCGCCGCCGGCACCGTGACGGCCCGCTCGGACGCAGCGCTCGCCCGGGCCACCACCGCGTTCGGGTGGCCCGGGCGAGCGCCCTGGTGCCCGCACGTGTTCTGACCGGCGGGCCGGGCGGCCTACTTCAGCGTGACCGAGCTCTGCAGCGTCGCCTGCGAGGAGTCGCCGGCGAACAGGTCGATCCGGCCGGGCTCGACGACGAAGTGCCCGGCGTTGTCGTAGAAGCCGAAGTCGTCCGGTCCGAGCGTGAAGCTGACCTTCTTCGACGTGCCCGGCGCGAGGGTCACCCGCTCGAAGCCGCGCAGCCGGCGGACCGGCTGGGTGAGCGAGGCCACCGGGTCGTGCAGGTAGAGCTGCACGACCTCGTCGCCCGCGCGGGCACCGGTGTTGCGCACGTCGACGGTCACCGTGACGTTGCCGGTCTTCGGGATCGACGCCGCCGACACCTTCAGGTTCGCGATGTCGAACGTCGTGTAGGACAGGCCGTACCCGAACGCGTAGAACGGGTCACAGGTGGTGAGGTCGCGGTAGCGCGAGTCGTACTTCTGCGTGACGTCGCAGGGGCGGCCGGTGGGCTCGTGGGCGTAGTAGATCGGCACCTGGCCGACGGTCTGCGGGAAGCTGACCGGCAACTTGCCGCCGGGGTTGACCTTGCCGAACAGCACGTCCGCGACCGAGTTGCCGGCCTGCACGCCCGGGAACCACGCCTCGAGGATCGCCGGCGAGCTCGCCGCGACGTCCGGCAGCGTGAGCGGGCGGCCGTTCATGAGGACCACCACGAACGGCTTGCCGGTCGCCCTCACCCGGTCGATCAGCTCCTGCTGCTTGCCCGGCAGGCTGATGTCGGAGCGCGAGGCGGCCTCGCCGGTCATCCCGCGAGCCTCACCGAGGACGAGGACCACCTGGTCGGCGGCCTGGGCGACGGCGACCGCGGCGTCGAAGCCGGCCGTGTTGCCGCAGACGTCCTGCGGCGTCGCTGCCGGCGGGTCCACGTCGGCGATCGGGCAGGCCTGGGCGTACGTCGCCCCGGGGCTCTGCGCCTTGATGCCGGTCAGGACGGAGACCGCGTCGGCGTCCTGGCCCTGCCCCCACCAGGGGCCGAGCATCTCGTGCTGGTCGTCGGCCAGCGGTCCGATGACCGCGGTCTTCCTCGCGGGGTCGAGCGGCAGGAGGCCCTTGTCGTTCTTGAGCAGCACCATGGAGCGGCTGCCCGCCGTCCGCGCCGCGGCCACGGCGTCCGGCAGCAGCTGCGCGGACTCGGCACTGGACACGTCGACGTAGGGGTGCTCGAACAGGCCGGCGCGGAACTTCACCCGCAGGATGCGGCGGACCGCGTCGTCGACCCGGGCGATCGGGACCCGGCCGTTCGCGACCAGGCGGGCACCGTAGTCACGGATGTTGGTGCTGACCATCTCGGAGTCGGTGCCGGAGTTGAGGGCCCGCGCTGCGGCCCCCGGGCCGTCGGCGACCACGCCGTGGCCGCACGGCCCGGTGTCGGGCTGGACTGGCGGGCAGGCCCGCATCTCGTCGACCGCGGTGTAGTCGCTCTCGACGAACCCGTCGAAGCCCCACTCCTTCTTCAGGATCTGGGTCTCGGTCTGGTCGTCGCCGCAGCCGGGCGAGCCGTTGATGGCGTTGAACGAGCACATGACCGTGGCGGCGCCGGCCTCGACCGCGGCCTTGAACGGCGGCAGGTAGACGTTGCGCAGCCGGGCGATCGACATGTCGGTGGTGTTGTAGTCGCGGCCGCCCTCGGGCTGCCCGTACGCGACGAAGTGCTTGATGCTCGACGCGACCTTGTCGGGCTGGCTGTAGTCGGTGCCCTGGGCCCCCTGCACCCTCGCGACGCCCATCGCCGCGTTGAGGTAGGGGTCCTCGCCGGCGCCCTCGACGATCCGGCCCCAGCGCGGGTCGCGGGAGACGTCGAGCATCGGCGAGTAGACCTGCTTGATGCCGACCGCCGCCGACTCACGTGCGCCGTACGTCGCGTCGGCCTTGGCGACCGCCGGGTCGAACGAGCTCGCCGCGCCCAAGGGCACCGGGAAGACGGTGCGGAAGCCGTGGATCGTGTCGTAGGCGAACAGGATCGGGATGTGCAGCCGGGACTGCTCGACCGCGACGTGCTGGATCTGGTTGATCTTGACCGGGTCGACCAGGCTGAACACCGAGCCGACGCCGGCCTTGGCGTCCGCCTCGGTGATCTGCCCGTCGGACAGCAGCTGCAGCTGCTGCAGCTTCTCCGGCAGAGTCATCTTCGCGAGCAGCGCGTCGATCCGCTGCTCGGTCCGTGCGTCGACGGCGGGACGGGCGGGGCTCGTCGCGGTCGGATCACCAACGGCCGTGGCGGCCACACCTCCGCCGGTGGCGACGACAAGTGCGAGGGCCGTGGCGGCTCGGGCCACGGTTCGGCGGGCGGAGACGATCATCGGCGTCCTCCCGTGCAAGGCTACCCAGACGGGTGGCAAGGCCGCGAAAGCTACCACTGGGTGTGACCGGTGCCACACCGAGGGCCGCTCAGTCGTCGGCGAGCTCCCGGCCGCGGTCGCGCGCGGATCGCGTCGCCGCGCGCACGCCGTGGTCCTCCATCGTGCGGAAGGCGGCCGGCGAAGGAGGCCGGCTCAAGGAGGAGACGGGCGCCGTGCTTGAGACCGTCGACATGATCTCCACTTTCGTGCCCCTGTCCGAGCTAGGTGTGCATGCGGGTCCGACCTCCTGCCGGTCTCGGGCCGGATCCGGCCCTGCCGTGAGCTCGAAGGTCTGGTCTCAGCAGCTCCGCATCGACCGCCCCACGGCTGTACGTCGTGTCGCCGTACAGGTCGAGGTCGGCCTGGGACGTGGTGGGTCAAGGCGATCTCGCTCACCGGCTTCGCCTGGTGGGCAATCAGTCCGCGACAATGGTCGCCAACTGCCGAAGGGACAGGCGCCCGGCCCGCGGGGCGGCCAGCTCGACGGTCACCGGCCCGCGCGCGGCTCGGTGGGTTCCGGTGGGGAACCAGCTGCGCTCGTCATCGACGAGGATGATCAGGCCGTCGTGGCCACCCACTGGCGCGAAGTGCCTCCCCTGCGGCGGAAAGGCCGGCAGTCCCAGGTCCTGCGCGAGGGTGCACACAGCGGCCGGCACGTCTGGTACCCCGATGCCGACCTCGCTGATGGACAACAGCCGGGGATGTTTGCCGTCATCGGCCTTCACGTGTCCGTGCGCCTCTCGGCTGATGAACTCCAGCACGATGTCCTCCGGCCCGAGGAAGTACACAGACCTGGAGTTCCAGCCCTCCTGGCCCTCGATCACCTCCGAGCCGTCCACCACGATCGGTTCGACGCGCTGGCCCAGCCAGGTACGCGCGAGCTCGAAATCCGCGGGCGCGATTCCGAACGCCAGGTGATGGACCCCGTCGAAGTCCTCGCGGGGCTCGAGCACGAGGCGGCTGGAGCCGATCGTCACGGTCGCCCGCCCGTCGTGCGCCATGACGGGCAGCTCGAGGACGTCGCGGTAGAAGTCCGCCGCCTGGTCGAGCCGGCTGACTGTCAGCGCCGGCTGTCCGATCTTCACCGCCCCAAGTCTCCCCAGCCAGCTCCGTAGCTGTCCACCGACCCCGCCGTTGGCCGGGACCGTTGGCCGGGCCGCGGGCGGGGATCCGTCCGGGGGCGGTGAGCCGGTCCCGCGGATGCCCCGAAGCGGCGACCCGGACATCGCGTCAGCGGCACCGGCGCGTCGTGATCCGGATGTCCGGGTCGGTATGGCTGGGCACGCGGCCGTGACGCACGTTCAGCGCGGTCCGACGGGCAGCGGGGTGCGCTGCTCGGGGGTGGCGGTCAGCGCAACCACGTCGCCGTGCACCTGGTCCAGCTCCTTCCTGAACACCTCCGCGGGCATCGGACGGCCCAGCAGGTAGCCCTGGGCGGCATCGCAGCCGCTGCGCTGCAGCATCCGCAGCTGCGCGGGGGTCTCGACGCCTTCGCCGACGACGGTCAGGCCGAGCCCGTGCGCCAGGGCGACCGTCCCGACCACGATGGCCCGGTCGCCCGCGCAGGTCGGGGCATCGGTGACGAAGCTGCGGTCGACCTTCACCTCGTGTACAGCGATCTTGCGCAGGAAGCTCATGCTGCTGTAGCCGGTGCCGAAGTCGTCGACGCTCAGCCGGACGCCCAGGTCCCGCAGCCGGCTCAGTACGTCGTCGACGACGTCGAGGTCGGCCAGCGCCAGCGTCTCCGTGATCTCCAGGGTGAGGCGGCGCGCAGGCATCCCGTACCGCGCCAGGATCTGCCTGACCTGGTCCGGCACGGACGGCGCGAGCAGGCACCTCGCTGACAGGTTGACGCTGAGACCCAGGTCGAGGCCGCCGACCTCGGGCCAGGTCAGCGCTTCCCGGACGGCCTTCTCCAGCACGTGCATGGTCAACGGGATGATCAGGGCGCTGCGCTCGAGGACGGGGACGAAGCGACCCGGCGGCAGGAGCCCGCGGACGGGGTGCTGCCAGCGCACCAGGGCTTCGGCGCCGATCGTGCGGGCGGTACGCAGACACACGACCGGCTGGTAGTGCAGGACCAGCTGCTCCTCGGCGATCGCGGCCTGCAGCTCAGCGACGAGGTGCAGGCCGTCCCGGTCGCCGGGGTCCATCGAGGGGTCGTACAGCACGACGCCGTTCCGCTTGGCCTTCGCCTCGTACATGGCGATGTCCGAGCAGCGCAGCAGCTCATCGACGGCCACGCCGTCCCGCGGTGCGACCGACACCCCGACGGATGCCTCCATCGGCAGCTCGAGACCGTCGACGGCGAGCGGGCCGTCCAGCCGGGAGAGCAGCGCCTCCGCGGCTCTGCGCGCCTCGGCGCTGTTCGGGATGTCTGTCAGCAGCACGGCGAACTCGTCACCGCCGACCCGGGCCACGAAGTCGCCCGGCCGGGTCTCGGCCATGAGTCGTCGCCCGAACTCGACAAGGAAGGCCTCGCGGGCGCTGTGTCCGAGCGTGTCGTTGACCTCCTTGACGTGGTCGAGGTCCAGCAGCAGCACGGCCAGTACGTCCTCGGCTGGGGCCGACCTTCCGTCGTCGGACGCGGCGCCCCACGGCAGCAGCGTGGGCCTGAGCTCATCCAGTCGCTCGGCGAGGGCGAGCCGGTTGGCCAGTCCGGTCAGGCTGTCCACCCGCGCCGCGTGCGCCTGCTCGGCGTAGCTACGGACGGCGTTCAAGCTCGACGTCACAGTGGAGACGAAGGTGGCAAGGACCTGCTTCTCGGCCGGTCGGAGAGCGTCGGGCTCAGCCAGGCCCAGCCGGAGCTCACCCAGCCGGGTCGGGTCGTCGGCGGTGCCGACCGTGAGCGGTACGACGAGCACCTCGGCGGCTGCCGGCGGGGCCGCCCCGGTCTTGCTGTTCCGCCGACCCGGCCCGGTCCTGGTGTGCACCCGGTCTCCCTGCCCCGGCCACCCATGCAGAACTAGCTCGACCTGTTCGAGGCCGAACAGGTCGGCGGCCCGGTCCAGCACGGTCGACGCGGCCACCAGCTCGTCAAAGGTGTGGATCTGCTCCGCGGCTTTCTCAAGTCGCGTGAGCGCGTCTCCGGTGGTGGCCCGCAGCAGTCGGGCACGCTGAGCACGAGCCAGGGAGATCATCAGGAAGGGGCCGGCCACGACCAGCTCCCAGCGCCGGCCGGCAACCGCGCCCAGCACGCCGCCGACGATCGCCAGGTTGACCTCCAGCGCGACGAGCGAGGTCGTGAGGTGGCTGCGCAGTGCCGCCAACAGTCCCTCGCCCGTCGCCGCCGCGACGATGGCCGCAACCGACACCTGGTTCAGCACCGCCACCGTCACGCAGGCCGCCGTGAGTGCGAGGGCTGCCTGCAGAAGCGAGGGCCCGACCAGCACGGCGTACACATGTACGGCCGCGTACGCCGGAGCGGTCAGAGCTGCGGTGTTGAAGAGAACCCGCGCCATCGGGCGCCGAAGCTGCAGCTGGTGCAGGCAACCCACGAGGGTCACCACGATCACGACGCTGGTACCGGGCTGCACGGCCAGACTCAGGACCATGGCCGCGTCCGAGAACGCCGCTACCCGGATGCGGCGGTTGCCCAGCCGCAGGGGCACCTCGACCCTGAGCGCAGGCACCAGCAGGACCACCTGCAGCAGGACAGCGCGCGGGTCCGGTGCGGGAGCGACCACCAGCTCAGCGACCGCAAGCAGAAGTGCCACGGCCCCCGCCGCATAGGCCACCGCCAGCCGCCGGCGCAGCGAACCGTTCAGCCGCGTCCTGGACACGGGGGTGGTCATCGCGTCCTTCTCAGCGATGGGCAACATGCGGGCATGTGCTCCTGTCGACGGGGGCCGCGAACAGCGGAATGGGCCGTTCGGGTGGCCACTCGTGCCATTCGCCGCGAATCGACGAAGTCCGTTCACCCGTCCGGGTGGGAATGAGACCCGACTGTCAAGACCGCTGTGCGGACGGTCGACATGCAAGAGGCCGACGGCGGTGTGGAGACACCGGCCGCCGGCCTCGTGGGCAGGACTGTCTGTTCGTGCTGTGTGCTGCGCCGTCAACCTAGAAGCGGATGGCGCAACAAGGGGTTACCAGCTGTGGGAGCGCATTGTGGTGACTCCTTCCGGTCTTCGGACCGGAGGGGGGCACTGCCCGCCTTGGTCGCTGCTGGTAGCCGAACGGTAGCGTTCCGATGCCGTTCGGCGCAGTGCTTCGGCGCTTCCGACTACTCCGACCGCGGCCAAACCTGGGCGAAGCATGTCCAAACAGGCGCACAGGAGCCATCTTTCACCCGAATGGCCTAACGGCTACTGCACCGACAGGGCAGGACTCAACGAACCGTGGACGTCGACCCCGCACTGCCGTTCCCGGTGGACGCGCCGGAGCGCACGCGCGACCCGGTGAGCCGGGCGGTGCCGGCCAGCAGGACCAGCCCGGCAACCCCGACGACGCCGACAGCGACCGCGGGGGCCACGAAGGCAGTGAGCGCCCCGACGACCGTGATGCCCAGCCCTTGACCGGCCGTCACACCGGCCGCGGCGACGGAGAACGCCCGGCCGCGGTACGGACCCTCGACGGCCCGTACGAAGGCCACCCTCGCCAGCAGGCTGAAGCTCACGCCCACCCCGGACAGCCACACCAGAGCCAGCGCGACCGGCAGCACCGGGTTGGTCAGGCACAGGGCCAGCGGGACGATCGACAGGACCGCCAACGGCAGGAGTAGCTGCTCGGCGCGGGCATCGGAGACCCGGCCGACGAGCAGCACGCCGAAGACGTTGCCGAGCGGCGCGGCCGCGAACAGCAGCCCGATCCCGATCGGTCCTGCGCCCAGACCGATCGCCCAGGGGGTCGCCACGGCCTCCGGCACCACGACGCATGACACGCCCACCCAGGTCAGCAGCATCGGCCGCCGGCCCCGCGACGAGGTCGCCGCACGCCAGCCGACGGCCGCGTCCCGTACCGACTGAGCGGCGTGCCTGCGGACCACGGCCACGGTGCCGGCCGGGCCGCCACTGCGAGCGGCGTGCTGGTCAGCCGGCGCCTGCGCTGCCGTACCGGCGATGAGCAGCAGCCGGACGACGGCCGCCGAGCCAAGGAAGCTGACCGCATCGAGCAGAAGCGCCGCCGGCGGCGACAGGACGACCAGGACGGCGCCGGCCAGGGCGAAGCCGACCACTTGCCCCGACTGGTCCAGGGCCTCGTCGACGCCGGTGCCGAGCCGGTAGCCGCGGTCATCGAGCAGCACGTCGCGCATCAGCGGCGCCCTCGCCGCCGTCCAGGGCGCCTCGGCGGTACCGGCCAGCAGGACCAGCCCGAGCAGGACCGGCAACGACAGGCCCGGCAGGGCCATGCAGGCAAACAGCACCGCCCGTACCAGGTCAGCGAGGACCAGCACCCGACGACGGGGAAACCGGTCAGCCAGGCCACCGAGCAGGGGGCCGGCGACGATCGCGGGCAGGAACGATGCCGCGTAAGCGGCGGCGGAAAGCGCCCCGCTCCCGGTGCGCTGGAAGACCAGCACCGTCAGGGCAACCCGCGCCAGCTGGTCGCCGATCATCGAGACGAGCCGGCTGACGAGCAGCCCGACGTACGGCCGCGAGCGCAGCAGGTCGCGGTACCCCTCGACAGGCCTGACCGGCCCGGAAGCTACTCCCGTCACAGCACCCACGGTAGGGGGATCGTCACGGACGTCGCCCACTTGAGCGGCGGTCCGCCTGCTGCGCCCCCGCGCGTGACAGGCTGATGAGGCTTCGACGACGCGGAACAGGCGGCCCATGTACGTCCCAGCCCACTTTTCGGCGTCCGACGCCGTCGTGCATAACCTGCTGGCCCGGCACGGTGCGGCCGACCTCGTCACCGCCACCGCGGACGGCCTGAAGTCGACGCTGCTGCCGTTCCTGTACGAGCCGTCTGTCGGCCGGCACGGCAGCCTGTACGGCCATCTGGCGCGCGCCAACGGCCAGTGGCGCTTGCCGGTGCTCGGCGAGGCGCTGGTCATCGTGCGGGGGCCGGATGCCTACGTCACGCCGACCTGGTACGCCTCGACCGCCGAGCACGGGCGGGTAGTCCCGACCTGGAACTACCTGACCGCCCACGTGTACGGCGAGCTGGTGGTCCACGACGACCTGGCGTGGGTGGACGACGTCGTACGCCGGCTGACCCACAAGCACGAGGCGGGCGAGGCCCAGCCGTGGGACGCCGACGATGCGCCGGCCGAATACGTCGCCGGTCAGCTGCGCGCGATTGTCGGCATCGAGCTCGTGATCAGCCGCGTCGAGGCGACGGCCAAGCTGAGTCAGAACCGCCCGACGGCCGACGTCGAGGGCGTTATCGCCGGACTCCACGCCCGCGGTGACCTGGCCGGCGCCGGCGCGGTACGCGCCGCCGGCCGCAGCGGTCAGCCCGCGAGGCGGGTGGCCACGAAGGCGAACGCGGCCGGCGTCACCGAGTCCCAGTAGACGCGGGTGTGCCCTCCTGGGCCACGGCCGGCCAGTGCCGGCGGCTGTGCGAGCGCACCCGCCAAGTCCTGCACCGCCGGGAAGAAGGCGTCGGACTCTGCACACCACAGGGCAGTTGCGGCCGGGTCGAGTCGGCGTGCGTCACGAAAGACCGGGTCACCACCGGCCACCGCCGGGCTGAGGGCCGCGACCGCGCGAAGGCTCCCCGGGCGCAGCTCGGCCGCACGCAAGGCGCCGAACCCGCCCATCGACCAGCCGTACGCCGCCATGCGCGAGGTGTCGTACCCCCGGTCGCGGCACCACTGCGGGAGTTCTTCGGCCAGCATCCGCTGCGGGTCGTCCGGCGAGCCCGGGCCGTCGCCCAGCCACGAGCTGCGGCCACCGTCCGGCCCGGCAAGGACAAACGGCGCGCTGCCCGAGGTGACCGCGGCGGAAAGGAAGCGGGCCAGGCCGAACCGGCTGAAGTCCGCCGTCGTCGCGCTCGCGCCGTGCAGCACCAGGCAGACCGGGAGCCCGCGGCCGTCGCCGTGCCCGGCGGGTACCGCAGTCCAGAAGCCGACGTCGCGCCCCGCGCCGCCGACCGCACCTGTACGAGCGCCACCTGACCCTCGGCGGCTGTCGGCAACGAGCCGGCGCCAGCCGTGCGACTGCGGGCCACATGCTGTACCCGCGAGGACGACGCCGCGACGCCGAGCCCAGCCGCACCCGGCGGCAGCCCCGCCGAGCAGCAGGGCTCGGCGGCTCACGGGACGGTTCACATCAGCAGTGCAGCAGATCGGGACGGCTCGTGGAGCAGGACCGGGGGCTAGCCGGACGTCAGCGGGCCAGTGGTCGCGGGCCGGTCGTGGCAAGGACGTCGGCGACCGTCCGCGCCGGTGGCAGGTCGAACCGCGCCCGCAGGTCGCGGTCACCTGCCCCGAGGTCGCTGCCGTCCATCAGCAGGGCAGTGCGGTTCTGCCGGGCGAACCGCGGGCTGACCGGCCCGAGGGTGCCGCACGCCCGCAGCAGCAACCTCGGCAGATGCCGTGGGGCAGCGGCCCGCCCGTCGGCGACCTGGACGGCAGCAGCCAGCTCGTTCATGGTCAGGCGGTTGCCGCCGATCTCGAGGACCTGGCCGCGCAGCGTGTTGTCGGTGACAGCGCGGACGACCACGTCGGCGACGTCGACCGCTGACACGAAGGCGATGGGTTGCTCGCCGCGCCCGAAGACCAGCGGCCGGCCGGCCCTGCCCGCGGTCTGCCGCAGAATCCCGAGCCAGGTCTCCAAGAATGCCGCTGCGCGGACCACGGTCCACGGCGTCCCGCAGCGGCGCAGCTCCTGCTCGGCCGCGTACTTGGCGCGGAAGAGCTCGGACCGGCTGTCCGGCGCGGCACCCAGGACGGAGACCAGGACCACCTCCGCGCCTTCCGCTCGGGCCACCTTCATCAGGTTGGTGTTGCCGCGGTCGTCGACGGCGGCCGGCCCGGCGCCCCGCCCCCCGAGGAAGCCGTGGACGGCCGACACCAGCACCTGCGCGCCGGCGACCGCCCCCCCGAGCGCTTCGGGGCGGCGCACGTCCGCAGCCCGGATCTGAACCTCGTCCGGGAGCAGTCCGGCAGCCCGATCGGCGTCCCTGACCAGTACCCGAACGGTCTCGCCGCGCGCGACGAGGTCGGCGACCACGAGCCGGCCCAGCAGTCCGCTGCCACCCGCGACGACGATCATGCGGGGGCGTCGGCGTGCACCTGGGCACGGACCACCTCGGTGACGCCCGCGCTCTCGTCGTCGACAGGCTCGAGGTAGAACCGCGCTGAACAGGCCCGGTGGCCGTCGAGACCGAAGATGATGACGCCACGCATCAGGTGCTGCGTACCGTCGCGGCGGGTGCCTGCCATCTCCCATTCCGACCACAACGTGGGACCACTGCTCGCCGAGCTGAGCACCGTGGCGTGCATGTCGGGCACGAAGCCGAAGATCTGCTGCCAGTTGCTCCGGACCTGCTCGCGGCCACTGAAGCCGCGCGCCGGGTGCACCGGGGTCTCGTTGCGGTAGTCCTCGGTGAAGCACGCCACCAGCGCGTCAACATCATGTGCGTTTGTGGCCGCCTGGAGCGCGGTCAGGAAAGCTTTGGCGCCGTCAGTCATGGGAGGTCCCGTCTGTTACAGTTGTGTGTATCCGATACAGGAGCATGGACCGGGAGGTGAGGCAGGTCAAGCGCCCGTACGACGCCCGCAGCCGCCAGGCCCAGGCCGAGCAGACCCGCGAGCTCCTGCTCGACGCCGCCCGTTGCCTGCTGCTGACCGACGGCTACGCCGCCACCACGGTGGCCAGGGTGGCCCGGGTGTGCGACGTGTCGGTCGAGTCGGTCTACAAACGGTTCGGTGGGAAGCCCGGCCTCGTCAGGGCTGTCGTGGACAAGGCGCTCGCCGGCGAGGGAGCCATCCCTGCGGAGCGGCGCTCCGACGCGCTGAGCCCCGTCGATCCCGAGGTGCTGTGTCGAGGATGGGCACTGCTCACCGCCGAGGTCGCGCCCCGGGTCGCGCCGATCCTGCTGCTGGTGCGCGCGGGCGCTTCCCACGACCCGGAGCTGGCCGAGCTGGCCGGCGAGCTCGACCAGACCCGGCGCCACCGGATGACCGAGAACGCACGACGCCTGGCTGCCACCGGCCAGCTGCGCCCCGGCCTGACCGTCCGACAGGCAGCCGATGTGCTCTGGACCTACAGCTCCCCCGAGCTTTACGACCTGCTGGTCCTGCGTAGCAGCTGGGAGCTGCCGCGCTACGCCCGGTTCGTCGAGGACGGGCTGCGAGCGCAGCTGCTCCCCCGCGGGAGCGGTTCGGCAAGCTGACTCACAGCCCCGCGGACCTCCTCCGCAGCATCGCCCCTTCTGGCTCATCAGCCGTCATGACCGCGGCCCGCCGGAACTGCTCGCCGGCCTGCTCGGCCCGACCGAGCTGCGCGAGAAGATCACCCCGGGCGCTGGGCAGCAGGTGGTGGCCGCGCAGCTCCGCGCGGTCCCGCAGCGGGTCGAGGACCGCCAGGTCGGCGGCGGGCCGGTACGCCCTCGAGATGGCGATCGCGCTGTTGAGCTCGACGACCGATGAGCCGGTCGCGGCGACCAGGGCGGTGTATCAGGTGATCGAGGCTGTGCGGGCCGGTGAGACGTTCATCGTCACCCGCAACGGCGAACCGGTTGCCGAGCTCCGACCCCTCAGAGCCGGCCGCCGGACCTTCATCTCCCGGGAGGAGCTGGCGGCCCTGGCGCCCGGGGGTGTCCGGATCGACCGTGCGACGTTCCGAGCCGACCTCGATGACGTCATCGACCAGGACGTCATCG
>JBKJQN010000022.1:0-57003 GCA_046593925.1 Mycobacteriales bacterium | reverse complement strand
AAGACCAGCGTCCCGATCGCCATCAGCGTGTAGAACCAACCGCGGGTCTGGTCGATCGCCTCGGCGATGAACTGCGCGGGATAGGCCGGCTCGACGCCGGACCACGGGTAGCCGACCTGGGCAAACGGCATGGCCCCGCTGTCGTACCAGCCGTCGATCACCTCGGGCACGCGGTGACTCGGGGCCTCGCAGTCGCGACAGGGCACGACGACGTCGTCGACGTACGGCCGGTGTGGGTCGAGTGCGGAGACGTCCGAGCCGCTCAGCTCGGACAGCTCCTTCAGCGAGCCGACCGCGCGCCAGTGCTGGGGGTCCTCGGTGCATCTCCACACCGGCAGGGGGGTGCCCCAGTAGCGGTTGCGGCTCAGCGCCCAGTCGATGTTGTTGTCCAGCCAGTCGCCGTACCGGCCGTGCTTGATCGTCGCGGGGTACCAGTCGGTCCGCTCGTTCTCCTCGATCAGCCGGTCCTTGACCGCGGTCGTGCGGATGTACCAGCTCGGCAGCGCGTAGTAGAGCAGGGCGGTGTCGCAGCGCCAGCAGTGCGGATAGCTGTGCTCGTACGGCTGCTCGCGCCAGAGCCGGCCGCGGGCGGCCAGGTCGGTGACGAGAGCGCGGTCGGCCGCCTTGAAGAAGACGCCGCCGACCAGCGGCAGGTGCTCCTCGAAGGTGCCGTCGGGACGCACCGGGTTGACGACCGGCAGCCCGTACCGCCGGGCGACGGCCAGGTCGTCGGCGCCGAACGCGGGGGACTGGTGCACCAGGCCGGTCCCGGACTCGGTCGTGACGTACTGCGCCGTGCCGACGAAGTGCGCGCCCGGCATGTCCAGCCAGTCGAAGGGCCGGGTGTACGTCGTGTGCTCCAGAGCCTGGCCCGGGAAGCGGTCCAGCACCTCGGTGTCCGGCCCGAGCACGTGCAGCAGTGGCTCGGCCACCACGAGCACCTCGTCGCCACCCCCGGAGGTCGCGGTGCGCGCGGCGACGTACGTCACCCCGGGGTGGACCGCGACAGCGGTGTTGGACACCAGGGTCCAGGGGGTGGTCGTCCACACCAGCAGCGAAGCACCGAGCTCGGACAAGGGGCCGGAGGTGACCGGGAAGCGGACGTACACGCTCGGGTCGACGACGTCCTGGTAGCCCTGCGCGACCTCGTGGTCGGACAGCGCCGTGCCGCAGCGCGGGCAGTACGGCGCGACCCGGTGGTCCTCGACGAGCAGGCCGCGATCGGCGATCTGCTTCAGCGACCACCAGACGCTCTGCACGTAGGACGAGTCCATCGTCCGGTACGCCGTGGACATGTCGACCCAGTAGCCCATCCGGGTGGTGAGCCGCTCGAACTCGTCCACGTGCCGGACGACGCTCTCGCGGCACTTCGCGTTGAACTCCGCGACGCCGTACGCCTCGATGTCCTGCTTGCCGGTGAAGCCGAGCTCCTTCTCCACGGCCAGCTCGACGGGCAGGCCGTGGCAGTCCCAGCCGGCCCGGCGGGGGACGTGCCGGCCCTGCATGGTCTTGAAGCGCGGGAAAAGGTCCTTGAAGGCGCGGGGCTCGACGTGGTGGGTGCCGGGCTTGCCGTTCGCGGTGGGCGGCCCCTCGTAGAACACCCACGGCTCGCCACCCGACGTCTGCTCGAGGCTGCGCTCGAAGACGCGGCCGGCCGCCCAGCGGTCGAGCACGGTCCGCTCGAGACCGGGCAGGTCTACCTGGGCGGGTAGCTGGCGCATGCGGGTCATGTGTGGCGATCCTCCGTCGTGGGTGCTCCGACGGAGGGACGGGGCAAGCCCCTCGGTACCACCCTCCTTGGCGCCCGCGTCCCCAGCACCGCGGCAACCGCAGCCTAGCGTTGCCGCGGACGTATCCTCGCTGAGCCCGCGAGCGTGCGAGCCGGACGAGGGGCAGGATGGCAGAGCGACAGGCGCGACGCGACGGGCCGGCGGCGGCCGTACCCAGGCGGGCCTGGCTGCTGGGCCTGGTCGCGACCGTCGTGCTCAGCACCGACATCACGACCAAGTCGCTCGTCGTGGCTCACCTGGAGGGGCAGCGGGCCATCTCGCTGCTGGGCGGGCGTCTGCTGCTGCGGGTCAGCCGCAATCCGGGGGCGGCGTTCTCCTTCGCCGAGGGTGCGACCGTGGTGTTCACGGCGGTCGCCCTGGCCGTGATCGTGGTGATCCTGCGGACGGCCCGACGGTTGCGCTCCTGCTCCTGGGGGGTCGCGCTGGGGCTGCTGCTCGGGGGCGCGACGGGCAACCTCGTCGACCGGCTGCTGCGCGCGCCGGGCGTAGGGCGCGGCGCGGTCGTCGACTTCCTGGACTTCAAGGTCTGGCCGAGCTTCAACGTGGCAGACAGCGCCATCGTCTGCGGCGGGCTGCTGGCCGTGCTGCTGTCGGTACGTGGTAGCGAGCTGGACGGCACCCGCCGCCAGGACCAGCTCGCGGACCAGCCGCGCCCCGGTGCGGACTAGCCGAGCTGGTCCAGCAGCCAGCGCGGCCCGGCGACCGCGGCCCCACACGCCGCGGCCCGGCGGGCCAGCTCACGGTCGGCGGTGACCAGCAGGGTGCCGGCGCCGGTCAGGGCGACCAGCGCGTCGTCGCCCGAGCCGGGGGCGTGGCGGACGTCCACGCCGTGCGTACGCCCGGCCGGGGCTGCCAGTCGAGCCTGCCCCTCGAGCACGACGACGACATCGCTGACGACCTGACCGGCATACGGACCGGCGGCCGGCAGGACTGCGCCGACGAGGGGCCCGAGCTCGGCGAGCAGCCGGCGGGCAGCGGCCGGCCGGTCCCGCCACCACCCGTCGGCGCGCGAACCGACCACGTTCGCCGCGTCTATCAGCACCACCGGGCCAACGTGGGTCACGCAGCGATGACGACCTGGTTGCGGCCTGCCCGCTTCGCGCAGTACAGGGCTCGATCGGCGGCGGCGAGCAGGTCGGTGAGGTCGTTGCCGTGCCGGCCGAGGATGGCGACGCCCACGGAGACGCTCAGCGGCACCGCGGTGCCGTCGAGGACGATGGCCGCAGCCGTCACCGCCAGCCGTAGCCGCTCGGCGATCCGGCGCGCCTCAGCGTGCCCGGTGCGCGGCAGGACGGCGGTGAACTCCTCGCCGCCGAACCGGCCGAGCTGGTCGTAGGTCCGCAGCCCACCGGACAGCGCGCTGACCGCGGCGAGCAGCGCCACGTCACCGGCGAGGTGACCGTGCGCGTCGTTGATCCGCTTGAAGTGGTCAAGGTCCGCGATCAGGATCGCGACCGGCTGCCCCTCGCGGTGGGCGCGCACGATCTCGCGCTCGGCCTCCTCCTGCCAGGCCTTCGCATTCAGCAAGCCGGTCTTGGCATCGGTGCGCGCCGCCGCCCGCAGCTGGCCGTAGGTGAGGCTGCGCTGGACCAGCAGCACCGGTACGAGCATCGTGACCGCCAGCACGGGCGTCACGAACCAGCACCCGGCGATGCACACGCCCAGGCAGATCTCGCCGGCGTCGCCGAGGCGCTGCTCCCGGTCGATCACCAGGGAGCGCCAGCTCATCTCCGGGGAGACGGTCCGGACGGCGATCCCGATCAGAACCAGGTTGATGGCCAAGCCGAGCGCTCCACAACCCAGCGCGACCAACACGATCGAGGTCCGTTGCACGGCTGTGGTGCCCAGCTCCAGGTCCGCCCGCTGCAGGTAGTGGTGGAAGGCGACCGAGACGACCCAGTTCGACAGTCCGATCACCGCGACGCTGTACGCCCTGCGGTAGGTCAGTCCGCGCCGGACCCGCACCTGGAGCAGCACCATCAGTGGCAGTGCGACCAGCAGTGAGTACACGGGCGGCAGCAGCAGCGCCACCGGCAGGGTCCACGCGGACAGCAGGTCCGTCGCCACTCCCGCGGGTTCGCCCACCCGGCGCATGGCCTCGACGCACACAGCCGCGCACCCCGTCAGCACCGCGGCGGCGGCCGCCTGCCCGGGGTCGAACACCGTCGCGGACAACCCCCGGGACGTCAGGGCGACCGCCAGCGCGATGACCGCCGTCATCCAGTACAGGCCGGCCGCAGGCACGGTCCACAGCGCCCAGCCGCGCACACCCGCCACCGGAGACCGCCAGTGCATCATCGCCACGCCGCGGTGCACCTCCACCTGGGCAGTCAGGTATACGCCTGTGCCGACCGATATGGCTAGGCAGCAGTTATCGTACGCAGAGTAGTGCGCCCAGGACCAGGAGTCACGTCGGTCGGGGTACCCCATCGGCTCGAGCTCGAGCACCCACCGCCCCACCCACACCCGTAGCGGAGGTTTGCGATGCGCAACATCAAGTGGAGCTAGCCCGACCGTCAACCCCCCGGACACCACGGACGACAGGAGGCTTGCGATGCGCAACATCAAGTGGAGCTAGTCCGTCTGTGACCCCCGCGACACGTACGGACGGGGAGCCTGCCATCCGCAACATCACGTTGAGCTAGCCGCTCAGCCGCGCCCGTGCACCAGGCCGACGACCTTCGCCAACCGGTCGGTCAGCTTGGGGTGCCGGGCGAAGCTCAGCAGCGGGGTGGGGAGGGCGAACCTCTGCCGGGTGATCGACTTGGCGCGGGTGAACTCCTTGAGGCCGTCCTCCCCATGGATCCGCCCGAAGCCGGAGTCGCCGACGCCGCCGAACGGCAGACCCGGCACCGACGCGAAGGCGATCACCGAGTTGATGCTGGTCATGCCCGACCGCATCCGCTGGGCGAGGTCCATGCCGCGCTGCTTCGAGCCGGCGAACACCGAGCCGGCCAGGCCGTACGACGTGGCGTTGGTGCGCCGCAGCGCCTCCTCGGCGTCGCGGACACGCGAGACCGTCAGGGTCGGCCCGAAGGTCTCCTCCTGCACCGCTGAGCTGCTGTCGGGGACGTCCACGAGCACGGTCGGCTCGACGTACGCGCCGTCGATGCCGCCGCCGATCAGCGCCCGGCCACCGCTGGCAATCGCGTCGGCGATGTGCCGGCGAATGATGTCCACCTGCCCGGGCATGGTGATGGGCCCGTACGACGCAGCGGCGTCCGAACCCGGCCGGACCTTCCCCGCGCGAGCCGTCAGCTCCCGCACGAACGCGTCGTAGACCTTGTCGGTGGCGTAGACGCGCTCGATGCCGATGCAGGTCTGGCCGGCGTTGCTCATGCCGCCCCACAGCGCCGCGTCCGCGGCGGCGGCGACGTCCGCGTCGTCGTCGACGATCATCGCGTCCTTGCCGCCGCACTCCATCAGGACGGGGACCAGGTGTTCGGCGCAGGCCGCCATGACCTTGCGGCCGGTCGCTGCGGAGCCGGTGAAGGCGATCTTGTCCACGCCCGCCCGGCACAGGGCAGCGCCCGTCTCGCCGAGCCCGGTGACCAGCTGCAGGACGTCGGGCCGGGCGGGTACGGCGCTGCGCCAGGCGTCGACGAGCCAGCTGCCCACGCCGGTCGTGTACTCGCTGGGCTTGAACACCACGGCGTTGCCCGCCGCCAGCGCGTACGCCAGGGAGCCCATCGGCGTGAAGACCGGGTAGTTCCACGGCCCGATGACGCCGATGACGCCGAGCGGCTGGTACTCCAGGGTCGCCGCCTGGTTGGCGGCCATCAGCCCGGCGGGGACCCGGCGCCGGCCGAGCACCTTCGGCGCGTGCTTCGCCGCCCACTCGATGTGGTCGACAGCCAGAGTGATCTCCAGGACGGCGTCGGCGTGCGGCTTGCCGTTCTCGTCGTGCACGAGGTCGGCCAGCTCGTGCAGCCGCCGGGCAATGACGCCCTTCCAGGCCCTCAGGTGCATGCGGCGTGCGTCGGGGCCCTGCGCCTGCCACCACAGCGAAGCCTCGTGGGCGCGGGTGACCGCCCTCTGGACGTCGGCCGGACCCTGCCGCGGGTAGCTGGCCAGCACCCTTCCGCTGCCGGGGTCGAGCGAGCTGAACTCGGTGTCGCTGTCGACGGGCGCCGCGATCGTCATGGCTCAAGGCTACGGCGGCCGGCGTACGCCGGCCGCGCCCCGCCTACCTGGCAGAATCGCCCGGTGACCCAGCACCGCTCGCTGCCTGTCCCGGAGGGCCTGGACGGCCTGCGGCTCGACGCCGCGCTGTCCAGGCTCTTCGGCGTGTCCCGCAGCACGGCGGCCCGCATCATCGACTCCGGCGGGGCGTCGCTGGACGGCCGGGTGCGCGGCAAGGGTGACCGGGTGCTGGCCGGCGCGGTCCTCGACGTGGAGCTGCCCGAGCCGGACACCTCGCCGCTGCCGCCGCCGCAGGTCGTCGACGGCCTGCGGGTCGTCCACGAGGACGCCGACATCATCGTCGTCGACAAGCCGGTGGGCGTCGCTGCACACCCCAGCCCCGGCTGGGAGGGCCCGACCGTCATCGGCGGACTCGCCGCGGCCGGGCACCGGGTGGCCACCAGCGGCGCACAGGAGCGCCAGGGCGTCGTGCACCGGCTCGATGTGGGCACCACCGGGCTGATGGTGGTCGCAAAGAGCGAACGGGCGTACACCGTGCTCAAGGACGCCTTCCGCGAACGGACCGTCGACAAGCGTTACCACACGCTCGTGCAGGGCCACCCCGATCCGCTGACCGGCACGGTCGACGCGCCGATCGACCGGCACCCGACGGCGTCGTACCGGTTCGCGGTCGTCGCCGAGGGCCGGCCCAGCGTCACGCACTACGAGACGATCGAGGCGTTCCGGCACGCCTCGCTGCTCGAGATCCACCTCGAGACCGGGCGTACGCACCAGATCAGGGTGCACATGAGCGCGCTGCGCCACCCGTGCGTGGGTGATGTGCAGTACGGCGCCGACCCGACGCTGGCTGCCCGGCTGGGGCTGGCGCGGCAGTGGCTGCACGCCGTCCGGCTGTCCTTCGCCCACCCGGACGACGGCCGCTGGGTCAGTTTCGAGAGCCCTTACCCGGCGGACCTGCGGGCGGCCCTGGACAGGGTCGCCGACGGCTCGTGAGCGCCCGCGAGCGGCTGCGCCGGGTCGACGACCGCCTTGTCCCGGTCTGGGCAGCCACTCTGCGCGCGGCGCTCGACCCGCAGCGCGGCCCGGCCCGCCTGCTCGACCTCGATCGACGGGCGGACCGCGCGCTGTCGACGCGGCCGTGGCTCGCGGCCCTGCTCGCCACCGTGCTCGCCGCCTTGGTGCTGGCCGTCGTCCTCGGCGTCGCCATGCAGCAGCGGTGACCCGCGAGGTGCGGCTGGCCCTGGCAGCCGACCTGCCGGCGATGTTTGCCCTGCGGCACGACGTCTTCGTCCTCGGACAGGACGTGCCGGCCGACCTCGAGCGTGACGAACACGACCAGAACTGCGAGCATGTGGTGGCCTACCACGACGGCACGCTGGTCGGCACCGGGCGCCTCCTCACCCCAGGGCAGCTCGGGAGCGAGGACGGGGTCGCCGGGGTTGGACGGATGGCCGTCGCGCAGGCGGCGCGGGGGAGCGGTACCGGCAGCGCGGTGCTCGCCGCCCTCGAAGCCCGCGCCCGCGAGCGGGGCTTCGCCGCCGTCGAGCTGCACGCTCAGCAGCACGCCCTGGGGTTCTACGAGCGGGCCGGCTACACGGCGTTCGGCGTGCCGTACGACGAAGCGGGCATTGCACACCTGAGCATGCGCAAGCCGCTGGCGCCGCCGGACAGCCGCTAGGGCCGCAGGACCTCGCGCCCCCACGGCGTCCCGTCGGCGCCCGCCTGGCGCAGCGCCAGCAGACCGGGGCGCCCGCCGGGCGCGGCGACCGCGACCTCGTCGGCGGTGACCAGCATCGGGCGTTGGAAGCCGCGCTCCTCGGCGGAGGTGGCCGCTGCGGCGGCCGGTCCGAAGGCCGGGTCGATCAGGGCCAGCCGGGTCCACCCGCGTCGGCGCATGGGCACGACCGCCGACGCCATCCCGCCCGCGGCGTCGGCGAGCGCCCGGCGCAGGCTCCGCGCGCCCAGCAGGGTCACGACGTCGTACTCACCGACCGGTCGCAGCCGGCCCTGCGGGTCACCCAGCAGCAGCTCGGCCGCCAGTGCCCCCAGCTCCTCCAGCCGGACCTGGGCTGCCAGCCACGCAGTCCCGCCGTCGACGCCTGCGGCGGCCAGCGCCCGCTGTGCCAGCAGGACGATCCCGTCGGGGTCCGTGGGGTCCAGGCCCAGCGCGCCGAGGCCGAGGTCGAGTGCTCCCCCGAGGACCCGCTCCTGCACCCAGTCCGGGCCGGGGTGCAGCACGTGTTCGACGGGCAGCCCGACCGCGCGCAGCCGGCCGACCAGGGCGTCCCGGCCGATGTCGGCTGCCCAGCGGCGGGCCAGCAGCCAGCGGCGCAGGCGGTCGCGGCCGTCCTCGCCCTGCGGGTTGTGACCCTCCAGTGCGAGCCGGCACTCGGGCCACCCGACGTGGACCGGTGGCGATCCCGGCAGCACGATGCCGTCGTCGCGGGGTTCCACGTCGACGTCGCACAGCACTGACACGGCGAGGACGCCGCGGCGCAGATCGACAGGCCCGGGCCAAGGCGCACCACGGCCGTTGTCGGGCGCAGGTGGGCAGTCGGTCACGCTGGGACGGTACCGAGCCCGAGCCGGCACCGAACGGGGCTGAGCGGGTGATGCTCGCGGGCATACGTGGGACACACACCCGCTCGGCTAGCGTCGCGCCGTGCGGGTGCTGGTCGTCGAGGACGAGGTGCCGTTGGCTGATGCCGTCGCCCGGGGGCTGCGCCGGGAGGGCATGGCGGTCGACGTCGCGTACGACGGCGACGCGGGGCTGGAGAAGGCCCTGATGACCCGGTACGACGTGCTGGTCCTGGACCGTGATCTGCCGCTGCTGTCCGGCGACGATGTGCTGCGCCACCTCGCGGCGGACGGCGCGCTGACCCGGGTGCTGCTGCTGACCGCTGCCGGAGCCCTCGCCGACCGGGTTGCCGGGCTCGAGCTCGGAGCCGACGACTACCTCGGCAAGCCGTTCGCCTTCGAGGAGCTCGTCGCGCGGGTTCGGGCGCTGGGGCGGCGGGCCACACCGGCCGCCCCACCGGTCCTGCGCGGCCCCGGCGGGCTCGTCCTGGACCCGTCCCGCCGTACCGCGACGCGGGCCGGCGTCGACCTGGACCTCACCCGCAAGGAGTTCGGGGTCCTCGAGGTGCTGCTGCGGGCCGACGGCGGGGTCGTGAGCAGCGAGGAGCTGCTCGACCGGGTCTGGGACGAGAACGCCGACCCGTACACCACCACCGTGCGGGTCACGGTGATGACGCTGCGCAAGAAGCTCGGCGAGCCGCCGGTCGTGCAGACGGTGGTCGGCGTCGGCTATCGACTGCCCGCCGGATGACCGCCGCCGCAGGGCTGACCCGACCGGCGGCGGCCGGCCGACGGCGGCCACCCCGTGCCGGTCGTACCACGCTGCGTTGGCGGTTGACGCTGGTGTACGCAGCCGTGGCCGTCGCGGTCGGGCTGATCCTGCTGCTGCTGAGCATCCTGCTCGTCGACCGGGCGACCCGCGAGGGCTCGATCAACGCTCCCGGAGTCGGGGTCGTGCTCGATGGCCGCTTCGTGACCGTCGCGCAGATCCAGGACGGGC
Organism: Mycobacteriales bacterium; assembly: GCA_046593925.1. Lineage (GTDB taxonomy): Bacteria > Actinomycetota > Actinomycetes > Mycobacteriales > SCTD01 > JAYVYM01. The sequence continues at coordinate 47,493 of JBKJQN010000022.1, read as the reverse complement.
TACGGCAGGACGCGCTGCGCCAGCTGTACCGCCAGGGGCTGCTCGCGCTGCTGCTGCTCGGGGCGTTCGGCGTCGGGGTGTCGTACGTCATCGCGGGTCGGGTGCTCAGCCCTTTGCACCGGATCACCTCGACGGCCCGTCGGCTGTCCGCGGAGCAGCTCGACGAGCGGATCGACCTGCCCGGGCCCGAGGACGAGCTCAAGGAGCTGGCCGACGTCTTCGACGCCATGCTTGCCCGCCTGCAGGCGTCGTTCGAGGCGCAGCGGCGGTTCGTCGCCGACGCCAGCCATGAGCTGCGCACGCCGCTCGCGGTCATGCGTACCGAGGTCGACGTCGCCCTGGCCGACCCGCAGGCGAGCACCGAGGACCTGCGGGCGGCGGCGGTCGTCGTCCGGCAGGCCACCGAGCGCGCCGACCGGCTGGTCGACAGCCTGCTGCTGCTCGCGCGCAGCGACCGGCTGTCGCTCGACGGCCTCCCGGTCACCGAGTGGGTGGAGCTGTCGGCGGTTGCGGCCGCCGGCCTGTCTGCCGTCCGGGCCGAGGTGCTGGAGCGTGGGCTGCTCGTCGACGTGGCATGGGGCCCGGCGCCCGTGCTGGGCGACCCCGGTCTGCTGGAGCGGCTGGCCGGCAACCTCGTCGAGAACGCCGTCAGGCACAACGTCGACGGCGGCCGCGTCCGGGCGGCGACCGGTGCCGCCGACGGCTTGGCCTGGCTCGAGGTGACCAACACCGGCGCCGTCGTACCGGCGGACGAGGTCGAGTCGCTGTTCGAGCCGTTCCGGCGGCACGGCACCGCCCGGACGGCGCGGCGCGGGGCCGGCCTCGGCCTGTCGATCGTGCGCGCCGTCGCACGGGTGCACGGCGGCGAGGTCACCGCCCAGCCGCGAGCGGGCGGCGGGCTCACGGTACGCGTGGACCTACCGGCGGCCCAGCGGGCCTGACCAGCGGGCCTGGCCCGTACGGACCACCCGCAGTGGCCCGATCGAAGGATCTTGCACCCAAGTGGTTGCAGTAGCCCGCCCGGGCGCCCACCTTGCTGGTTACCGCAGCGCTCGACGGGCTGCGGGCCGCGTTTCCAGAGTCGGGGCTGCCAGCGCCGTGGGGGCCGCCGGCAGCCCCGACCCCGGGTCTGTGGGACCGTGCTCGCGAGGGGGGAGCACGGTCCCGGGGTACGGCTGGCCGGGTCAGGCAGCGGCGCTGGACTCCCGCGGTGCGGTGAGGGCGTCTGTCTCGTCCTGCAGCACGGCCCCGGCAACGATCAGCGAGGCTCGCAGGGCGTTGCCGTGGTGGCCACAGAACAGCAGGTCCTGGCCGGACGCGAGGGTCGCTCGGACGTACGCCCGCGAGCCGCAGCGATCGCAGCGGTCGGTGAGCGTGAGCGGGCTTGAGTCGGAGGTGGGCCGGGTCAGGGTGTCCGTCATGGTCGGTCTCCTCGGGTCGGTACTGGGCACGTTGCTGCCCTGACTTGCACAACCCATGCCTCGGATCCCGCGTTCCCCATGTGAAGGTGACGCAGCGGACACGTTTGGGTGACACGGCTGCGCGGAGCGGGTCAGCAGACGTGCCGACCGCGCGGACGGGAGACGCCGGGGGCGGCGCGTACCAGCCGCAGGTACGGCGGGTGGCTACCGTGCTCGACGAAGCCGAGCCGGGTGAGAAGCCGAAGTGACGGCTCGTTGCCCGGTAGCACCTCGGCGCTCACCAGCCGGACGCCTGGCTGCTGTTCCGCCCAGGCCGCGAGGACGCCGACCGCCTCCGTACCGAGGCGCCGGCCTCGTGACCCCGGAGCCAGGCCGTAGCCGATCTCCACGGCGCCTTCGGCGCCGGGCGGCCCGAACCAGCCGCAGTCGCCGACGACCTCCCCGTCGACGACCACGAGCCAGCTGCCCGTGTCGCCCGGCGCGCCATGCTCGGCGAGCGGCCGCAGCGCGTCCGGGCTGTCGGCATGGGGCCAGTCGGGGACCCCCCGTAGCCCGGCGGCCGCCAGCGCCGGCTCGACCGGGTGGTAGGCCGCGACGGCGACCGCAACCGGATGGGGGACCGGGACCAGCGCCACGCGCGGCCCGGCCAGCCGGACCGGCGGACGCACGGTCACGGCCGCTCGGCAGGCTCGGGGTCGGAGAATGGTGGCGCCGTCGTCGCCCCGCCCATGGGCGGACCGTCCGGCTCGTGGGACGTGGCGCCGGCCGGTTCCGGCACAGGGTCGGCGAGCGCGGGGGTGACCTCTGCGCCGGCCGGGGCGCCCGGTTCGTCGGGCGGGGCGCCGGGCGGGTCGGCGAGTACGGCGGCCAGCGGACCGGCCACGAGGCCAACCTGCCAGGCGCGTACGCCGGACGCCCGGAGGGCAGCGGCGACGGCTTGCGCGTCGTCGGCGGGCTCCGGTGGCTGCCAGGCCAGCCGGCGGACGGCTTCGGGCTGCACGAGGTTCTCCGGCGGCATCGACAGCCGCTCCGCGAGGGCGGCCACCACCCCCCGCACCCGGGCCAGGCGCCGAGCCGCGACCGGATCACGCTCGGCCCATCGGTTCGGTGCTGGCGGGCCGTCGCCGCCCGGCACCGGCTGCGGCAGGGCGCTGTCCGGGAGCGCTGCCGCCGAGGTCAGGGCCCCGAACCAGGTGTCGACGTGGCGGCGCGTGCTGCGGCCCCCGAAGACCGGTAGCGCCATCAGGTCCCCCGGCGTGGCAGGCGCGGCGGTGACGGCGCTGACGATGGCGGAGTCCGGAAGTACCCGACCGGGTGCGGTGTCGCGCTGCCGGGCCATCGCGTCGCGGGCCTCCCAGAGGGCGCGCACGGCGGCGAGCTGGCGTCGGGTGCGCAGCCGGTGCAAGCCCGAGGTACGTCGCCAGGGGTCGACGCGAGGCGGCGCGGGCGGGGCGAGCCGGACGGCTTCGAACTCCTCGTGCGCCCACGCGAGCTTGCCCTGTCGGCCGAGCTCGGCCTCGATCGCGTCCCGCAGCTCGACCAGCACTTCGACATCGAGCGCCGCATAGACCAGCCAGGCGTCCGGCAGCGGCCGCGTCGACCAGTCAGCTGCCGAGTGCCCCTTCTCGAGCCGGAGGCCGAGGACGTTCTCGACCATGGCGCCGAGGCCAACCCGCTCCAACCCGGCGAGCCGCCCGCCGAGCTCGGTGTCGAAGACCGAACTCGGTACGAAGCCCACCTCGGCGAGACAGGCCAGATCCTGGCTGGCGGCGTGCAGCACCCACTCGACCCCGTGCAGCGCCTCGGTCAGCGATGACAGGTCGGGGCAGGCGATCGGGTCGATGAGCGCGGTCCCCGCCCCGCGGCGGCGCAGCTGCACGAGGTAGGCGCGCTGGCTGTAGCGATAGCCCGACGCGCGCTCGGCGTCGACGGCGACCGGACCGGAGCCGGCAGCGAAGCGTGCGACCACGTCGGCCAGGCCCGTCCCGGTCACCACCACCGCCGGGACGCCCTCCCGCGGGGAGAGCAGCGCGACAACCGCGTCGGGCTGGTCGGCCTCGGCGGGCGGGCCGGGCACACCCCCCTGCTGGCCCGGCAGGGTCGACGTCACCCTTCGATCGTACGGTGGCGGACGGGAGTTGCCGGCCAGGCTCGCGGGTGTGACCTGGCTACGGTCCGGCACGCGCTCATCCGGCGTCACGATCGAGGTCTCATGGCGACCTCTCGAGGGTGTCATCGCGGGAGCGCAGAGTCATCGTCGCCGGAGCTGATCGGCAGCTCCACGAGGCAGCAGCCGGTGCATGACCATGCTGCATTCGGCCGGTCCGTACGACGGGCGACCGGATCGGTGCGCATCTCCGGCTGGATGCCTTCGCCTGCCTGATCGAGCTGGGCGTCGGCTTCCGCGAGCGGCGCCGGAACGCCGAGCTCGGCAGTCGGCTCACCGGCGACGTCGCCCAGGACCCAGGACGCTCTGGTCGCCTGGGCCGACCGTCGTCATCCCCCAGGTGCTCACGCTGGCCGGGATGCCGCCGTGGTGCTGTGGGTCCGACCCGTCCCTGGGGCTGCTCGGGCTCGTCGGGTGTCCTCCGCCGGCCGCCCTGACGGCCCTGCGGCGCAGCAGCGTCCAGGCGGCCGGGGCCGTACCCGGGAGCGCTGCCACGCCATCAGCAGTTCGGCGGTGGCATCGAAGCCATCCTGCTCCCCTTCGATGTGTCACTTCCCCTTCGTGAGGTCACCCTGAGGGGCCTTTGAAGCGCTCTCTCGAAGGGGAGGGGCGGCGGGAGGGGCGGCGGCGGTCTCAGCGGATGACGCCCGCGCGCATCGCGAGGGCCACCATCTCCGCCCGGTCGCCGGTGCCGAGCTTGCGGGCGATCCGGGCCAGGTGGCTCTTGACGGTGAGGGCCGACAGGCCGAGGTGGTCGCCGATCTCCTTGTTGCTCTTGCCGTCCGAGACCAGCCGCAGGACCTCGATCTCGCGGCCGGACAGCTCGCTGACGCCGCTGTCGACCTGGCCGCCGCGCAGCCCGGCGGCCAGCAGCGAGGCCACCGACGGGTCGGCGTACACCCCGCCCTCCAGGACGCGCCGGACGCCGTCGGCGACGACGACCGGGGAGGCGGTCTTCAGCAGGTAGCCCTGGGCGCCGGCGACGAACGCGGCCCGCACCGAGTACGGGTCGTCGGCGGCCGACAGCACCACCAGCCGGGGCCAGCCGGCGCTACGTAGGTCGGCGAGCAGGTCAAGGCCGGAGCCGTCGGGCAGCCCGAGGTCGAGCACACACAGATCACGCGGCCCGGAGGCGTTGGCCCGGGCCCTCGCCTCGCCGATGCTCGCGGCCTCGACGACCTCGCGGGCACCCATCTGGCGTAGCCGGTTGACCATGGCGTCCCGGACCAGTGGGTGGTCATCCACCACCATGGCGGTGAAGCCCTGCCGGCCATGCATCCCCGCCTGCGCCGGGATGCTGTCGAGCGAGCTGTCGAGACCGGCTGCCACCGTGTCCTCCACGTCCTGCAGGTGCTGCGTCACGGCGCCGCGAGATGGGGCCGTCTGCTCCGGTGTTTCGGTCCGGTCAGTCGGTCGCTGTAGCGGCGGATCTCGACGAGTCCTGTATCGGCCCCCATTGGTCCGATCGGGTGCAGTTGTGCCGCCCGCTTCACGGAGTGGTTGCTGCGTGCCGAACACCCCTGTGTCGCCAATCAGGAGGAAACATGAACCGGACCCCCCGCCGCACCGTGATCGTGCTGTCCGCCGCCGCCCTGTGCGCCGGCGTGGTCGTGAGCGCCATCGCCGGCATGCATGCGCACGGTGCTGGGCCGACGACGTCAGCCGCGAACAGCTGGTCGCGTACGCCGTCGGCGAACAGCTGGTCGGGCACCCCAGCCGCGAACAGCTGGTCGGTCGTCCCGGCCGCGAACAGCTGGTCGCGTACGCCGTCGGCGAACAGCTGGTCGGGCACCCCGGCGTGAGCCCCCGCCAGCACCCGCTGGTCTCCGTACGGATCGCTGCTGCCGCCTCAGCACTGCTGGCTGTCGTACTCGGTGTGGTGACCGGCTGGGGCACGCCCGCGTGGTGGGCCGTCCCGCTGTTGGCTGCCGGCGTCACCGTCGCGGAGGTCGCGGTCGTTCACCTGCAGTTCGGTGGGCAGCGGTGGACCTTCTCACTGACCGAGGCAGTGCTCGGTGCCGCACTGGTGTTCGCCGGCGGCGCGTGGACGGTGGCCGCGATGGCCGTCGGCGTCGCCGTTGCCCAGCTGGTTCGCCGGCAGCCCGCGCTCAAGCTGCAGTACAACGTCGCGCAGTTCGCCGCAGCCACCGCGCTTGGCGGGCTGGTCGCCGGGGTCCTCGGCGGCGGGCTGACAGGTGCGTGCGGCGGCCTCGCGGTCTTCTGGGCCGTCAACTACCTACTGGTTGCGGTCGTCGTGGCGATGACCTCGCAGCGGTCGATTCACGAGCTCGTCGTCTACAGCGCCGCCCTTTCGGCGCTGCATACCGCTGGCAACTCCTCGATCGGTTTGCTCGCCGCCTACCTCACCCTGACCGCCCCGCTCGGCCTGCTCGGCCTGCTCGTGCCGCTCGGGCTGCTCTGGATGTCATTCGACCAGCAGACGCACCGCAGCGCAGAGGCCCGGCTCTACGCCGAGCTGGCCCGGGGCCAGGAGCGGGCGACGGCGCGGTCCACGGACGTGTCGGCCCAGGTGGTGCTTACGGCTGCGGCGCGGCTGTTCGGCGGCGCCGACGTCGAGATGGTGATGCTTGCGGCTGAGGGGCCGGTCCGCTGGGCCGGCGACGAGACCGGCATGCCGCGCCGGCTGCGGGTGGACCCCGATGCCTTCGATGAGCCCTGGGTGCTGCGGGCGCTCGGCGCCGGCCGGGTCGCGGTCGGCAGCGAGCTCGGCCGACCATGGTGCTCTGCGATTCTCGGCGAGCCCGACGCCCCGCTGGCGGTGCTCGTCGCGCGCCGCTCCGCCGGTGCCCCCACCTTCAACCGCGGGGACGTCCGGCTCGCCCACGTCCTCGTCGGCCAGGCGGAGACCTGGCTGTCGGTGTCGGACCTGTCGGCCCGCAACCGCGTGGCCACCGAGCAGGTCGCGGTCGCCGGCGGCGCCGCCCGGGCGCTCGGCGACCTCGCCGCACGGACGACCCCGGCCCTCACCGTGCTGCGCGACAGCGCCGGACGGCTGTCCCACCTCGCCGAGAGCGCCGCGGGCGTCGAGGACATCGTCCAGGAGCTGCACCTGGTCGAGCGCGCGGTCGCCTCCCTGCTGGGCGCCATCGCCCTCGCCGCGGAGCCCGACCTGCTGGGTCTGGAGCCGCAGCCCGGCCTCGAGCCGCTGACCCGGCCGGCGACGGACTGGACAACCACCGGCGTCCTGCGGTGACCGGCCGGGCGCTGCCCCTGACGGTGTGGGCGGGCGCGCTCACCACGGGAAGCGTCACGGCCGCCGTCGGGGCCAGCGCCGCGGTGCTGGCCGCCACGGGTGCGCTCGACGCCGGGGCCATCGAGGCGCTGTCGGTGGGGGGCGCGGTGGGCGTCGCGCTCAGCGCCGGGGCCGCCGTGCTTGCCGCCCGCCTCGCCGCGGCGCTGCGGACCTTGCGCAGCCAGGCGGTACACCGCCTACAGATGCCGTCCGCACCGCTGGAGCGGGTGGCCGGGCGGCCGATGGTCGTACGCGCCAGCGCTGAGCTCGCCGAGCTCGCCGCTGTCCTTGAAGCCCTGCACCTGCGCGTACGACTCGGTGATCAGGTCGGGGAGCGGCACCGCGTCGAGGCGGAGACCGCCGGTGCCGGGGTGTTCGAGCTGCTGTCCGGTCTGGTCGCGGCCGAAGAGGGTGCCCGCGGTCAGCTGGCCGCGGAGCTGCACGACACCGTCGCCCAGTCGCTGATGATTGCCCGCGGCCTGCTGGCGAGCTCACCCGTGACCCCGGCCGACCTGGTGAAGATCACCGACTATGTCGAGGACGCCGAGGAGCAGGTGCGCGCCGTCATGGCCCGGACCCGGCCGCCGGCTCTGCGCGAGGGCGACCTCGGGACCGCCGTCGGCAACCTGCGCCTGGACATGCACGCGAGGTACGGGCTGGACGTCGAGGTCATCTGGCCGCGCACGCCGTACCCGCTGCCGCTCGCCAGCGCCGTGACCGTCTACCGGTTCTTCCAGGAGGCGCTGCTCAACGTGGTCAAGCACGCCGACGTGGACGACGCGGTCGTCGAGCTGACCGTCCAGGCCGACCTGGTCCGGGCGTCAGTGACCGACAGGGGGCCGGGCTTCGATCCGGCTGCCGTACGACCCGACCGGGGCCGGCACGTCGGCCTTGGCCTGCTCCGCGAGCGGGCGCGACTGTCCGGCGGCGCCCTGGACGTCCGGAGCCGACCTGGAGAGGGCACCACACTCACGCTGGAGCTCCCGCGGCCGACCGCCGCAGGCGCGGAGCTGGCGCCGGCCGCCGTCGCCGAGTTGGTGCTCGCCGAGCACTGAAGCACCCGATGGGCCAGCTCAGCGCGGGTGCAGCGCCGCGACACCCTCCGGCGGGAGGCCGGCGGTGGAGCAGAGCAGGTCGCACCAGGCCAGCAGGTGCCGCCCGAGCTCGAGTCCCTCGTCGCCCGGGACAGCCGTCCACGAGGCCCGTACCTCCACCTCAGAGGCGTCCTCGGCGTCCTCCAGCTGGCCGAACCGCTTGCTCACGGTGCGGGTCACGGTGCCGCCGGCGACCGCGTGCTGCGCACCGCGCCCCGCGAGAGCCTCGAGCAGCCACGACCAGCCGACGTCGGCGAGCACCGGGTCGGCAGCCATCTCGGCCTCCACCTGCGCCTCGACGAGGGCCACGATCCTGGTGTCGCCGCCCCAGCCGTCCTGCCCGGCCGGGTCGTGCAAGACCACGAAGCGGCCGCTCGCGACGTCGTCGCCGTCGCGCGAGACCTCGGCCGCGACCGCGAACGACCATGGCGCCATCTTCTTGGGCGCCGGGACCGTACGCAGCTCCAGCCCGGTGCGCGGCTGGCCGTCCAGGACGGCTTGCAGCGACACCAGGCCCAAGACGAACGCCTCGGGCGCTGCGGCCGGCTCCAGGGACAGGGTCACAGTGCGGAGGGTAGGGCGGCCGGGCCACGCCGCCCCGCACCTACGCTTGCCGCGTGTCGGCCCTGCTCGCCCTGCTCGCCAGCGTGCTGTGGGGCACCGCCGACTTCCTCGGTGGCAGCGCGAGCCGCCGTATCCCGGTCGCCACGGTGCTGGGCCTGTCACAGCTGACCGCACTGCTCGGCCTGGTCCCGGTAGCGGTGCTCACCGGCGAGCTGGGAGCCGACCGGGCGTACCTGCTGCCGGCGCTCGGTGCCGGGCTGATCGGCATGTCCGCGCTCGCCGCCTTCTACCGGGCGCTCGCGACCGGGACGATGGGTGTGGTTGCCCCCGTCGCGGCGCTTGGCGTGGTGGTGCCGATCGCGGTGGGGCTGCTGCGCGGCGAAACTCCGAGCGGGACGCAGCTCCTGGGCATCGCTGTGGCGGTAGCGGGCGTCGTACTGGCCAGCGGGCCCGAGCTGCGCGGCGACGGCCGCGGTGGCGCCGCCCCGCTGCTGCTGGCCCTCGGGGCGGCCGTCGGCTTCGGCCTCACCCTGGTCCTGATCGCGCAGGGTGCGTCGAGCAGCGTCGTGATGACGCTGCTGACCATGAGGCTGACCGCCGTCGGGTTGCTGACGCTCCTGCTTCTCTGCTTCGCCGGCCGCCGCGGCTTCGACCTCGGGATCTCGCGATCCGGGCTGCCACTCGTGGCGGCGGTGGGCGCGGGCGACGTGCTCGCGAACGGCGCGTTCGCGGTGGCGACCGAACGGGCGGGTGCCCTGGTCAGCGTGACCGCGGTCCTCGCGTCGCTCTACCCGGTGGTGACCGTGTTGCTCGCCCGGCAGCTTGACCACGAGCGGCTGCGCCGGGTGCAGGTCGTGGGGGTCGTCGGCGCGCTCGGCGGCGTCGTCCTGCTGGCCGGCGGCTGAGCGCTGCCGGTCAGGCGGCCCGGGCCTGGAGCACGACGGCATCGGTGACGATCAGCAGGCCCACGACGATCGCGTGGCCGCACTCGACGCAGGCCAGATCGACGCAGTCCTCGCCATGGCCGTCCTCGCAGGGCGGAGCCTCGAACAGCTGCTCGGACGCACAGGGCGAGCACCACCTGACGGTTGCGGACATCGCCACCACCTCCTCTGGATGCACCGTGCCACGGCCCTCCGACAGAACACCTCAGGCGCGCCGTGGCAGGCTCGGTGGTCATGAGCACCGCCCAGCAGGACGCCGCTGCCGCCGCCAGGGCCCGGACGTCCGACTCCGCGTTTGTCCGGGCCTGCCGGTGCCTGCCGGTGCCGCACACGCCGGTCTGGTTCATGCGACAGGCCGGTCGGGCCCTACCTGAGTACCGGGCGCTACGGGCGGGTACCGCCATGCTGGACGCGTGCGCCGACCCGGGCATGGTCACCGAGATCACCCTGCAGCCCGTACGCCGGTTCGGGACCGACGCGGCCATCTTCTTCTCCGACATCGTCGTCCCGCTCAAGGCTGTCGGGGTCGACCTCGACATCGTCCCGGGCGTCGGCCCTGTCGTCGCGTCGCCGGTGCGCAGCCGCGCCGACCTCGACCGGCTGCCCGTGTTGACCCCCGAGCACGTGCCGTACATCAGCGAGGCCGTGCGCGCGCTCACTGCCGAGCTCGGTGCGACGCCGCTGATCGGCTTCGCCGGCGCGCCGTTCACCCTCGCCAGTTATCTCGTCGAGGGCGGCCCGAGTAAGAACCACGCCGCTACGAAGGCACTGATGCACGCCGACCCGGAGCTGTGGGCCGATCTGCTCGACCGGCTCGCGACGATCACGCTGGGCTTCCTGCGCGTACAGGTCGACGCCGGGGCCAGCGCCGTCCAGCTGTTCGACTCGTGGGTCGGCGCGCTGCCTGCCGCGGACTATCGGCGCTTCGTCCAACCGCACAGCGCGCGGGTGCTGGCCGGGGTCGCCGACGTGCCGCGGATCCACTTCGGCGTGGGCACGGGGGAGCTGCTGTACGACATGGGGCGGGCCGGCGCCGACGTCGTCGGGGTGGACTACCGGCTGCCGCTGGACGAGGCGGCGGCCCGGATCGGGCCCGGCAAGGCCGTCCAGGGCAACCTGGATCCGGCGCTGGTGTTCGCCCCCACCTCGGTCGTCCGGGCCGAGACCGAGCGGATCCTGGCGGAGGGCCGCCGTACCGACGGGCACGTGTTCAACCTCGGCCACGGCGTGCTGCCCGAGACCGACCCCGATGTTCTCGCCCGGGTCGTCGACCACGTCCACGAGGCCAGCGCCCGCTGACGTCCTGCTGCCCGGGCCCCCGCCACCCGACCCGCCGACACCTCCCCTTCGCGAGTGCACTTCCCCTTCGCGAGTGCACTTCTCGGGGCCCAGCAGGTGCACTCCCGCAGGGGAAGTGACCTATCGAAGGGGAGGAGGCACTCAGGTTGCGGCCGGGCGGCGGGTCAGCCGGCGGGCGAGCCAGAGGCCCAGCGCCAGCAGGGGGAGGAACGGCAGCAGCGCGCCGAGCACAACGGCCCCGGCGCGGCTGGCCCCCAGGAAGGCCCCCGCGCCCGACGCGATGCCGTCGCGGAAGCCGGTCGCCGGTGCGGCCGCGGGCGGCAAGGGTGACAGGGTCACGGTGATGGTCGCGAGGTCGGCCTGACCGCGGACGACGGCCGCCCTGGCCTGCAGCGACTCCAGGTCGCCCTCGCGCTGCGCGAGCTGCGCCTCGAGGGCGACGACGTCTGCGATGACCTGGGCCTTCGCGAGCAGCGCCCGGACCCGCTCCACCGAGGCCCGCTGCGTGGCCAGCCGACTGTCGAGGTCGGCGACCTGGTCGCTGACGTCCTCGCTGCCGACCGTACGGGCTCGCTCCCGGCCCAGGCCCGCCAGCGCCTCGAGTGCGGTGGGGAGTCGTTCGGGGGCGACCCGCAGACGCAGGACGTCACCGGTGCCGGAGGCATCCTCGGCCTCCAGCGCGCCGCCCGCGTCCTGGGCGACGGTCCGGGACCGGTCGGCAGCGACGCGTACGTCAGGCACCTCGACGGCCAGCGTGGCGGTGCGCACGACGCGCCGCCCGAGGAGCACTGCTGAGCCGGCGCCGGCTGCGCCCGCCGCGGGTGCGCCGACCTCCCCAGCACCCACCCGCGCCGGAGCGGCCGCGCTGCCGGCGGTGGATCCGGAAGAGCCCGAGCAGCCCGACAGCACGGCAAGTCCGAGCAGCAGGGCCACAGCGGCGGTAGAGCGCGGTCGGTGGGTCATCGGATCCTCCAGGAGGGGTTCGGGTGCACCTCTGACGCGGCGCGGATCCGGGCGGCTCCACCGATGCGGCCTCGACCCGGCCACGACCAGGCCACACCGCGGTCACGGACCTACGCTCGACCGGTGACCCCGCCGCGCACCGTCGCCGTCGTCGGCGGTGGCATCGCCGGCCTCGCGGCGGCGCTCGAGGCGTCCCGGGCCGGTGCGACGGTCATCGTCCTGGAGGCGTCGCCTCAGCTCGGCGGGAAGGTACGGGTCAGCGAGGTCGGCGGGCTGCAGATCGACGAGGGCGCCGACGCAATGCTCGCGCGGGTGCCGTACGGCGTCGAGCTCGCGACCGCGGCGGGCCTGGGCGCCGAACTGGTCAGCCCGGCGGCTGGCCAGGCGTCGCTGTGGACCCGCGGCCGGCTGCGCTCGCTGCCCGCCGGCACGCTGATGGGCGTACCCGGCGACCTCGCGACGCTGGCCAGGAGCGAGGTGCTCAGCGCGCGCGCGCTGGCCCGGGTGCCGCTGGACCTCGCGCTGCCCGGCCGCCCGGTGACCGAAGACGTGAGCGTCGGCGAACTCGTGCGGCGGCGGCTCGGCGGCGAGGTCGTCGAGCGGCTCGTCGACCCGCTGCTCGGAGGCGTCTACGCCGGCCGCGCCGACCGACTCAGCCTGTACGCGACGCTGCCGCAGCTGGTGGCGCCGGTGGCGCGCTCGCGCAGCCTGCTGCTCGCCACCCGCCAGGCGAGGGCGACGGCCACGCCGTACACCGGGCCGCTTTTCCGCGGGCTGCCCGGCGGCCTCGGTCGGCTGCCGGCCGCCGTGGCGAAGGCCTCCGGCGCGCGGCTGCGGCTGTCGACGACCGTGCGCGGGCTGGCCCGTACGCCACGCGGCTGGCGGCTCGAGCTCGGGCCCGCGTCGCACCCGGAGCGGCTCGACGTCGACGCCGTCGTCCTCGCGATACCGGCCGCCCCCGCGGCCAGGCTGCTGCGCGACCTTGCCCCCGCCGCGGCGCAAGCGCTCGCCGGTCTGGAGTACGCCAGCGTCGCGATCGTCACGCTGGTGCTCGACGGCGCCGCCCCGGGCACCGGCAGCGGATACCTCGTGCCCGCCGTCGAGGGCCGGGTGACCAAGGCGGTGACCTTCACCAGCCGCAAGTGGGGGCACTACCCGGCCGGGCGGGCGGTCGTGCGGGCCAGCGTCGGCCGGCACGGCGACGCCACCGACCTGCAGCGCGACGACGCCGAGCTGGTCGACGTCGTACGTGCCGAGCTCGAGGCCGCCGTCGGTCCGGTGGGGCGCACGCTCGACAGCCGGGTGGTGCGCTGGGGCGGCGGCCTGCCCCAGTACGCCGTCGGTCACCTGGACCTGGTCCGCCGCGTCCGGGCAGCCGTCGCGGCGCACCCCGGTCTGGCGGTCGCCGGTGCGGCCTACGGCGGCGTGGGTGTCCCGGCGGTGGCCCGTGACGGCCGCGAGGCGGCCCGGCAGGTGCTGGCCGCACACTTGAGCCATGACCGCACCCACGACCGACGCCCGGCCTGAGGCGACCAAGGCCCGCGAGCTCAACGACCAACTGCTGTACACGATGTACGCCGTGTTCACCGCGACGACGCCGCTGCCGGACGACTCCCGGCAGTCGCTCGCCGCGGAGGCGCAGGGGTTCCTCGACGCGGCGCTCGGCAAGGACGTCTACACCCGCGGGACCTACGACGTGTCGGGCTTCAAGGCCGACGCCGAGCTTCTGGTGTGGTGGACCTGCCCGGACGTCGCGGTCCTGCAGGACACCTACAACCGGTTCCGGCAGACCGGCCTCGGCCGGCACCTTGCGCCGGTCTGGTCGGCGGTCGCCATCCACCGCCCGGCGGAGTTCAATCGCAACCACATCCCGGCGTACGTCCGGCGCGAGGACCCGAAGTCCTGCGTCTGCGTCTACCCGTTCAACCGCTCGCTGGAGTGGTACCTGCTGCCCGACTACGAGCGCAAGGGCATGCTGTCCGAGCACGGGATCATGGGCCGGGAGTTCGAGGACGTACGCGCCAACACGGTTGCGGCCTTCGGCCTCGGCGACTACGAGTGGCTGCTGGCCTTTGAGGCCGACGAGATGCACCGCATCACCGACTGCCTGCGGGCGCTGCGCTCCTCGCGGGCCCGGCTGCACACCAAGCTCGAGACGCCGTTCTACACCGGCATCCGCAAGAGCGTCGCGGACATCGTTGCCGGCCTGCCGTAGCCGGCAGTGACCGACTGGCGGAGCGACCGCGTCGGCTCGGCGCTGCGGGGCGAGAACCCGACAGTCCTGGCGCGCTTGCCGGCGGGCTTCGCGGTCACCGGTGACCCCCAGTGGCTGCCCAGCTAGGACCGACGGCACGTACGGCTGTGTTCGCGAGCGGGCTCGGTCTTGGCGAGTCGGCCCGCTGGCACGACGGTCGACCGCGGATTGCGACTGGGTCGCCGATCAGGTACTGACCTTCGATGTCACCGGTGCCCGCGACGTGGCGCTGCACGTGCAGGGGCTGCCGTTCTCGTTGGACTGGCTGCCCGGCACTCGTCGTGTGGTCCCGCGCCCCAGCCGGAGACCACACCCACGCCGCCCCCACGACGGCGGCAACCACGACGCCGGCCACCCCGACGGCGGCGATCCAGCGGCGGCTCACGGACCCGCCCGGCACCGTGCCACAGGGACCAGCCGCGCTGCGCTGCTCCTTGTCGGAGATGACGCGACGGGGTGCGAGCAAGGCAACCAGGGCGCCCGTCGGGCGTCCGGACGCGCTCGCCGACGGCGGAGCCGCCTGCGCCGCGCGCCGACTCAGCCCTGCGCGGACTCCAGCTTCAGGCTGACGCTGTTCATGCAGAACCGGTCGCCGGTCGGCGTCTGGGGCGCGTCCTCGAAGACGTGCCCCAGGTGACTGCCGCAGTTCGCGCAGCGGACCTCGACGCGCCGCATCCCCAAGCTGCTGTCCTCGATCAGCTCGACGTTGCCGCCGTCGCTCGGCGCCCAGAAGCTCGGCCAGCCGCAGTGGCTGTCGAACTTGGTGTCGGAGCGGAACAGCTCGTGCCCGCAGGCCCGGCAGCTGTAGACGCCCTCGGTCTTGGTGTCGTTGTACTCGCCGGTGAACGGCCGCTCGGTGCCTGCCTCGCGCAGCACCTGGTATTCCTGCGGCGACAACTCCGTACGCCACTGCTCCTCGGTCTTGGCCACCGGGTACTCGCGGGTGCTCTCCATGCTGGTGCGTCCTCCTCGTCGCCCGAACCTCATGGAGACAACAGCGACGGAGCCGGCCGGGAGATTCCGGGGGTACGTTCCGGCGCATGGCGTCCCCCTTCGTCGAGCTCGAGATCGACACCCCGACGGGGGAGCGGACGGTCAAGGTCACCAACCCCGACAAGACGTACTTCTCCGGGCTGCCGGAGGGGCGCGGCCGCAAGCTCGACCTCGTCGAGTACTACCTCGCGGTTGGCGACGGCATCGTGCGGGCCCTGCGGGAGCGCCCGACCGTGCTGAAACGCCACCCCGGCGGCGCGGAGACACCGGCGATCTACCAGAAGCGGGTGCCCGACAACCGGCCGCCGTGGATGGAGACGGTGACGGTGCAGTTCCCCAGCGGCCGGTCCGCGACGGAACTGTGTCCAGTGGACGTCGCGCACGTCGCCTGGGCCGCCAACAGCGGCTGCCTGGACTTCCACCCGTGGCCCTCGCGCCGGGCCGACGTCGAGAGCCCCGACGAGCTGCGGATCGATCTGGACCCGATGCCCGGCACCGGCTGGGAGGACGTCCAGGAGGTCGCGCTCGAGGTGAAGGCGCTGTACGACGAGCTCGGCTACCGCAGCTTTCCCAAGACCAGCGGCAGCAAGGGCATCCACGTCTACCTGCGGATCCGGCCGGACTGGACGTTCACCCAGGTCCGACACGCCGCGCTGGCCGTCGGCCGAGAGATCGAGCGCCGCCGACCCGACCTCGCGACCGCCAAGTGGTGGAAGGAGGAGCGTGGCGAGCGGATCTTCCTGGACTACAACCGGATGGCCAGGGACCAGACGATCGCCAGCGCGTACAGCGTGCGGGCCCGGCCGCAGGCCACCGTCAGCGCGCCGGTGCGCTGGGACGAGGTGCCGGTCTGCGAGATCGCGGACTTCGACATCTGGACGCTGCGGGACCGGTTCGCCGAGCTCGGTGACGTCCACGCCGAGATCGACGACGTGCACCACGACCTGGCGCCGCTACTCGAGCTGTACGACCGGCAGGGCGAGGGCGAGGCGCCATACCCACCGCAGTTCCCCAAGATGGACGGCGAGCCGCTGCGGGTGCAGCCCTCACGGGCGAAGAAGCCGCTGCTCGAGGGCGTCCCACCGACCCTGCGACGCCCGCCGCGCTGCACTCCCTCGTAGGTGCTGGTCAGAGGCCATAACGCGTTGACTTATCGCTGAGGACCGCAATGACCAGGCAGGCGTCAACATCCAGGAGCGGGTGGCGCTTCGGACGGCGTGTCGCCTGGCACTGCGCTGACTCGCCGCAAACCTTGCCCCTGCCCCCGCTGAGCGCCTCGACGACCTGACAGCTTCCTGGCCCCGCGACCTGCGCGCCGAGGGGAAGTCCCCACGCACCATGACCGGCTACGGCCAGGCCCTGACCGCGCTCAACACCTGGTCGGGTTCACCCGGGGCCGCGGCTGGCAGGACACCAGGCCGCACCGCCCATCAGGCTCCGAACGAGCCCAGGACCGCACACCTCGCCCTTTCGGGCGAGCTGCGCGTGGACCGGCTGGTCGCTGTGGGTGCCGTCCGACGCTCGGTCAAGATTTCCACCGACACGACACCCGATCGGGCGTAGCAGCCGGAGCGCAAGATCCCCGATCAGATCGGGGTGAAGCCTCTCTTCGCCACGCTGCTCACCAGCCTGCTGACGGTCGCCGCGGTCGGCGCCGGCTCAGCCCCTGCCGTGTCGGCAGCCACCCCGCCGCCGGTCACCGTGCACGTCGCTGGCAACCAGCTCGTCGACGGCACCGGCGCCCCAGTGCGGCTGCGCGGGGTAGACCGGCAAGGCAGCGAGTACGCCTGCGTGCAGGGCTGGGGGATGTTCGAAGGCCCGACCGACGACGCCAGCATCGCGCTCATGAAGAGCTGGAAGATTAACGTCGTGCGGTTGCCGCTCAACGAGGACTGCTGGCTCAACATCAACCAGGTGCCGGCTGGGTTCGGCGGCCTGCCCTACCGGGCGGCGGTCGCCGACTACGTCCGCCGGCTGCACACCGCCGGCATGGCCGTCGTGCTCGACCTGCACTGGAACGGGGCGGGCACGACCCAAGCGCGAGGTCAGCAGCAGATGGCCGACGCCGACCACGCGCCGGCGTTCTGGCGCTCGGTCGCCTGGCGCTTCCGGGCCGACCCGGGTGTGATCTTCGACCTGTACAACGAGCCGCACGACATCGACTGGGCCTGCTGGCGCGACGGCTGCACCGCCCGTGACGCAACCCAGGTGGTCGGGATGCAGGCGCTGGTGGACAAGGTCCGCTCCACCGGAGCCAAGCAGCCGATCATGCTCAGCGGGATGAATTGGGGGGGCGACCTGTCGCAGTGGCTCACTTACGCCCCGCACGACCCGGCTGGCCAGCTCATCGCCGGCGCGCACCTGTACGACTTCAGCGGCTGCAACACTGAGTCCTGCTGGGACGCCACCGTGGCGCCGGTCGCCCAGGCAGTACCGGTGGTGACGTCCGAGCTCGGGGAGACGGACTGCGGCTCAAGTTTCATCACCCGGTACATGGACTGGGCCGACGCTCACCAGGTGGGATACCTAGCTTGGTCCTGGGGGCCGTGGGGTTGCGGCGGCCCCGCGCTGCTGGACGCCTGGGACGGCACGCCCTCGGCCATGGGCCAGGCGTTCCGGGACCGACTCAGGGGTTGACGGCGTCGATCGCCGTCTGCGCAGTGCCGGTCGAGGTGCAGGTCCCCAGCGTGTTGCCGTCCAGTACCCGGGTGATGTTGAACGACGCCAGCGACCTGGGCCTGCCGCCGAGCGGCTGCGCCGAGAACGCGGTGACGATCGGGTTCTGCACCACCGCGGCCTGATTCACCGTGACGGCCCCGCTCGCCGGGCTCAATCGGAAGCCCAGGCCGGCCAAGCCGGCTGGCTGCCCTGCGCGACCCAGATATCGCAGGCCTTGGCGACCACGAAGCCGTTCAGCAGCACGTTGAAGGTCCGGGCGCCGACCACCTGGGTCGGGTCGTAGCGCTCGGCGGAGTACAGCTGCACGATCATGTCGCCGGTGGTCTGCAGCGGGATGGTCCCGATCTGCTCACTCCACCGCGCGGCGTCGAACAGGTCCGCCGGAACGCCCGTTGGCGGGGTCGTGCTGCCAGCTGAGCAGCTACTTGTCGGCTGAGGTGATCTTGGGTGTCTTGGCCGGCGGCGGGACCGCCGAGCCGCGGGAAGTCGGTGTCACAGAGACGTGCCGTTCCACGATGGGCGACATGAGTGTTGCCACTTGGCTCGTATAGAGGGCGAGGTTGTAGGCGCCCCAGCGTTCACCGGCAACCCAGTAGGTCACGTCGACGCCTCCCGAGTCGAGGAGGCTGTAGGCAGCTTCTCCGAGGCTGGCGCACTTGTCAGCGTCCTCAGGGTGGCTGGTGGAGGGGTTGGTGCCGGGCCAGCCGATCTCGCCGATCAGTCCGTGTACATCGAACTTGGTGTAATAGTCGATGAAGTCCGTGAGTTCACGTGTGACCTTGTCTCGGAGGTCGTGGTAGTTCTGTGAGATGGCAGCCGTTTCGTCCTGAGAATAGGAGTGGGGGTAGTTGCCGATCCGCGAGTTGCTTGCGTCGAAGTAGTAGTGCCCCTCGGGGCCGGAGCGCTTGAGTGGGTCATCGATGAA
This sequence comes from Mycobacteriales bacterium, assembly GCA_046593925.1. GTDB lineage: Bacteria > Actinomycetota > Actinomycetes > Mycobacteriales > SCTD01 > JAYVYM01. Next base: position 28,937 of record JBKJQN010000022.1, on the reverse strand, counting down.
CCATGTGGGATGACGATCAGCGCAGGCGGCGGCACTACCCCACTCGTCACCGGCCACCCAGATCCAGTTGGTGGCACCGGTGGCTCGGATCGCTGTGACAGCGCGCTGCGTCATGCCCTCCCAGACGCTGCTGCCACCCGGGATGTCGTGGGGCTCGTTCATGAGGCCGAACATCGCCTGCGGCTGGTCCTCGAAGGCGATCGCCAGCTTCGTCCACAGGTCGACGAAGTGCTCTGAGGTGACAGCACCCACCACCGGGTCGTCGACGACCTGGTCTGGATAGCGCAGGAAGTTGTGTACGTCCAGCAGCGACTGCATCCCGCGTAACGTGCAAGCCGTGACAACTCGCGATATCTCAGGCAGATACGCCGGTGAGAGCGGTCCACCCGGCGAGTCCTGCACTGACTCCCAGCGGAACGGGAGGCGGATGACCTTGAAGCTACGTGAGGCCAGGACGGCGAAGTAGCCGTCCGAGTCAAAGGGGGCACCGATGCCGAAGTCGGCGCCGGCACAGTTGACGCCGCGCAGGTGCATGCGTGGCTTCACAGACCCGAGAAGAGACCGTCCCAGCGCCGCTATCGGCAGGCTGGCAATCGCTGCGGAGAGCAGCAACCGACGGGTGACCGTCGGCTGCTGCTGCCCCTGGTCATTCACCCGGAGGACTACCTATTGGGCACTGTTACGCCGGGCGTCTTCGCGAGCTCCTCGATCTGCTTGACGAGCTGCCGGCGCTCCTCGACGTCCGTTGAGCGCGCGAACCGGGTGACGAGAAGGTTGATCTGGGTCTGGGCTGCGGCTAGCTGGGCCGACGCCGACACTGGAGCTACTGGATGCCTCAGCTCGTAGCCCGGGTCGACGGGGGCCTGCGCCGGGTCCACCTTCAACAGGCGTACCTGGCGTCCTACCGGACCCCATGCGGCGACCATGGTGCTGTGGCTCAGTGCCGAGTTCACCAGCGGTGCGTTCTCCTTGCTCAGAACGACCGTTCCGACGTAGACCTCCATCGCCCGGCCGGTCAGGATGTATTGCACGTCCTTCCAGCCGTTGGGCAGGTTCTGCTGCTGAGCGATGGGGTCCTTGTCCAGCTTGAAGTCCCAGATCGGGCCTTTCCAGCCGTTGCTGTTCCAGCCCATGGCGACCAGATCATTCCAGGTGTTGTCGTCGGTGAGGATGTTGGCTGTGCGCGGCAGGTTCGCCGAGACATAGCGCAGTGCCTGACGAGCCGGCTCGTTCTCCTGGGACGTCAGGGTCCAGTGCACAGAGTTCAGCCAGGACGGGGCGACGAGCGCGGTTCCGGCCACGGCCAGGCCGGCGACCAGGGCCTGACAGCTTCGGCGCAAGACTGGTCGTGACAGTGCCGTGCAGCCGTGCTCGAGGCCGAGCACGACGGCCAGTGCCATGAACGGCAATGAGGAGATCGGATACATGGCGGGCACGTAACCGCCTCGCAGGGCCATCACGAAGTACACGACGGGAACTAGCGCCAGCGGTCGGAGCTTGCGCACGGCGAGCGCACCTGCAGAGAAGGCCATGCCGATCGGCAGCAGGTACGGGTCGAACCGGAGCCACTCGCGCATGGTCGCGTTGTTCGGCCCGTTGCCGAACAGGAAGCCCTGATCGGCTCGGTCATGAAGCTGCCAGTTCACGGCGTACCACAGCGAGACGTGTCCGCTTCCCGGGAATACCTCGTTCTTGATGATGGCGAAGAGCAGGTAGCCGCTGGCGATCAGAATGGCGGTGCCGAGGAAGCCGATGATGGCGAACCAGCGAGTGCGTGGCCATGAAAACACCCAGATTGCAGCCAGCAACGCCGGTGCGGCGAGCACTGCGGTCTCCTTGCTGAGGATCGACACCCCGAAGGCGGCGCCGGCCATCACGATGTAGTGCAGTTTCGGCTTGCTCGTGATCAGCGCGAAGGCGACCAGCAGCCAGAAGACGTTGATGTTGTCCAGGAAAATCTGCCGACCGAAGTACTGGGTGAGCGGACAGATCGCCCAGACCAGCGGCACCGCCAGGGCCACAGGCTTGGCGGCGCTCAAGTTGCGGGCAATCTTGTACATCAGTGCTGCCGAGCCGACCGCGAACAGGCCCATGATGACTCGACCGATGGTCTCGACTGGGTCGCCGACGCCCTGCGAGCCGACCAGCCACTCGACCGGCTTCAGCAGCACCGCTATCTGCACCCAGCCCAGCGGCGGGTGGTCGTACCAGTACGTGTAGTGCGCCATGACGCCCTCGTGCAGGACTGCCCACGCCTGGGCGTAGTAGGTCCCCTCGTCGTCATTGGTGTACTCCGGGTAGCCCCGCAGGTTGACGGTGTAGAGCACCATCACGGCAATGAGCATCAGCGCCTGGGGTCCGTATCTGACCAGCGCTCGACGCGGACGCACAGCCGACGTGACGAGGGAGGTGGACGGACGGATCTGGGTGACGGTCATGCCGCGAGCTCACGGGCCTTGGGCGTCGTGACGTTCAGATGCGTCCCCTCGTGCGGCGTCTTGTCCCACTTGAAGTTGCCACGGCGGTATCGAGTCACGGCGACCACGGCGGCGTAGAGCAGGAGCATCTGATAGGCGGGTGTAGATACGACCAGGACGACGTAGTCCCGGGTGCTGATCTCGAGACCCATGTCCTTCCCGAAGTCGTGCAGCACCAGCAACTCGAAGAGCACGGTCAGTACCAGTGGAATGAGTGGAACGTAAGTCAGCAGCACGACGCCGGTCGGCAACTTGAACAGAATGGCCGTCACGAAAGCGATCGGCAGGAGCACTCCAGCCGCAGCGATCATGTACTGCTGCGAGAGCATCCAGACCGCTCCTGCACGCTTGCGACGGGTCGGGAGCTGCTTCCAGTCGCCCTTGCCGAGCACCTGCATGAAGCCCAGCGACCAGCGCGTGCGCTGCTTGATGAAGGCTCTCACGGTTGCCGGTGTCTCTTCCAGTGTGGTCAGTTCGGGGTTGTAGACGCACGTGACCTTCTTGCCGAGGGCGGACAACCGCACGCCCAGGTCGCAGTCTTCGGCCAGGCAGTCCCCGTCCCAGCCGCCGACCTCGTTGAGCAGGTCGCGCCAGATGAAGACCGTGTTGCCGCCGAGCGGGATGAAGCCCGAGTCGGCATGCCCGTGCAGGCGGGACCGGAACCAGATCCGGTATTCCAGGCAGTTGCGGAGTGAGAACCACCGGGAGCGCAAATTCACCAGGTGCACGGCGCCCTGGACCACGTCGGCATTGCGCAGCCAGAACGTGGTGTCGATCCCCGCCAGCAGCCCTGGGTGCGTGAGGGACTCCGCGTCCATGACGCCGATGATCTCGTTGCTGCAGTCCTGCAGGGCAGTGTTGAGCTGGCGGGGCTTGTTCTTCACGTAGTCGTGGTTGACCGACACCTTGACGCGGTCGGGGTACAGATCGGCGAGGTAGTCGGCGTTGGCGACGGTCTCGTCGTCGTCGTGACCGACGGACAGCACCACCTCCACGTCCGGGTGGGTCTGGGCGAGCAGTCTTTCCAGGGTCTCGGTCATCACCTCGAGCAGTTCTTCGCGGCAAGGCATGATGATCGAAAAGCTGTAGCGAGCTGTCTGGGAGGCCGGGAAGCTGGCGCTGGCGTAGGACTCCGGCGTCCGCCAGGCGTGCAGCATCCACCAGAGCGTCCCGGCTGACAGTGCGAAGAGGAGGCCGGCGATGAGGATGAGCACGGGAGCGACGATCATCAGCGTCATGCCGCAGTGACTTCGTTGACGATCCCGATCGTCAGCTCGGGGGTGACCCGGCGCGGCCGGTAGATGACGCGGCTGACGAAGAAGAAACGGACCAGGAAGGCCAGCGCCAGGGTGAGCGCCTGGGCGAGTACGGCGTGCAGGTGCAGGCCGGTGACCAGGGCGATGAGCAGCGGTATCCGGATGGCCGTCTCGACGTTGTTGAAGCCGAAGAAGATCAGGGCGCGTTGCCCCCAGGGCCGGTGGCCCCGCATGTCCCTGAAGACGAAGCGCTCCTGCATGAGGAAGTTGTGCAGGATCGCCACCTCGGAAGCGAGGACCGCCGCGGGTACGTAGTGCACCCCGGCGTGCAGCAGTACCGCGAGCAGCAGCAGGTTGAGGACGGTGCCGAGGGCACCCACCGCCGCGAACCGCTCCATCCGGCCCAGGCGCAGCGCCAGCATCTGCCAGACGAACAGAGCCCCGTTGCGCCACGAGGCCTTGCTCTCACCACTGCCACGCTCCCCGAAGACGAAGGGCAGCTCGGCGACCTGCAGGTCGTGCCGAGCCAGGATCTCGAGCAGGATCTTGAAGCCGCGCGGCCGGAGTCGTGACAGCTCAACGCTCGTTCTGCGGAAGCAGAAGAACCCCGTCATCGGGTCGGTGCAGACCCGGCCCACCCGCTTCGGGAAGCAGGTCTGGGCCAGCAGGGTGGAGCCGCTGGAAACGGCGCGTCGGAAGCCCGAGCTGAGTCCGCTGGCGTCTCCTTCACCGCAGTAGCGCGAGGCGACGACCAGGTCGACGCCCTCAACCCGGGCGGTCTGGAGCATCAGCGAGGCCATTTCCGGCGGGTGTTGCAGGTCGCCGTCCATGACGACGACGTACTCACCGTCGACCAGCCAGATGCCGGCGGCGACGGCGCCGGCGAGGCCGCCGACCGGGTCGGTCCGGTGCAGCAGCCGGACCGGCAGCCCTACCCGCTCGCTGCACAGGTCGATGATGTCCGGGGTGTTGTCGGTGGAGTCGTCGACGAACAACACTTCGGCGTCGACGCCCGTAAAAGCGGTGTCGAGGCGGCGCAGGAGTTCGTCGACGTTGCCGCCCTCGTTGAATGTGGGCACGATGACAGAAACCTGCGGGGGCATGGCCATGACTCCAGGGGTCGCACGACAGTGGACAGAAGCTGCCGTTTGGCAGCATTCGCCAGGCTTGCCCCGGGACAAATCTACGTCGACTACCCCCGGCCCGCCATCCGCGTGAACGCCTTGTCAGACATGTCCCGCGTCACGTTTCGCAGTCGTACTGGTGCTGTGTACGTCGTTCTAGAGACGGAGGAGGCGACTGGTCACCGACGGTGGCCATCCAGTAGCAACCAGGAGAAGTTGCAGTTCAGAAGTCACAACTGCGGGACAGCATCTGCGTCACCGTGACACTGTGTACATATCTTATAAGCGTTCTGCGAGCAAACAGCGTCTGCATGTCCTGACCGAGCCGCTGCATCCTGACAGTGAGTGATCATGCGCCTACATGTGGTGTGGGGAGGCTGGCATGACAGTCAGCGACCCCGTCGGACGTGTCTCGGATCTACCGCTGAATCTGGCCGGAGCTAGCACCAGGGACCTGCGGTGGCGTTGCTCACACGACGACCGCCGAACGGTGGATCACGCCGTACGCGGAGGGGAGTACGCGACACCGTCGGCCTCGACGGTCGCAAACCCCACATATCCCTGCGGCGGTCCGCGAGTGCCTGCCGACACCGGCTCGCCGAACTGCGGGCGGACGGAGCCAAGCTGGCGGTGCACGACGACCGCATGGCCGGACCGGTGCTGGCCGCGACTCGCTGAGCGCCGGGGTCCTGCGGCTGACCGCACAGCTGATGCCCATCGGGCCTGGCGAACCGCAGCAGGTCGACCTGCAGGTGGGTTCCCCGGCCACCGACCTCTTCCCGTCCGCCACCGTCGTGACCGGGATGACGGCAGCGAAGCTCGACCAGCTGGGGCGTGGTCGAGGTCGACCTGGCCCGCCGCGAGCACCGCCTGCACTGTTGGCCGTGGGAGAACGGTCCGGACGCACCCGGTCGGGCGAGTACGCCGGCTGGCCCTACGTGCTGCCCTTCTCGGCAGTCAGATACTCACCGTTCGTAAACAGCTAGACGCTGAGCGTGACAGATTCGGGCCGGGTTTGTGATCGTGCTCACTGCTGCGCTAGGAACGGGCGTCCTGCACGGGCCAGCCCACAGGCGTCACCGGTGTGTCCGTATTTCCGAGAGGACCTGTACATGCACCTCACAAGGGCTCTTGCCCTGAGCGCCGCCGTGGCTACCGCCACCGCCGGACTCGTCGCACCCGCCGTCACCGCACAGGCGGCTACGCCCACGGCCGGCAGGGTCGCGAGCGACGTACGGGAGATCAAGCCCGGCACCACCTATCAACTCGGCGGCGACGTGGCCCGAGCCGCTCAGCAGCGCGCCTCGGGCGGCCCGTCCAGTCAGAGCCTGACCGCCGCCGGTACGCCCGCCCTCGGCACCGTCCGACCGTGGCTCGCCCTGGACGACGCCAGGGGCAAGCTGTACCTGAAGGACTACACCCTCACCGCGGTCGGCGCCAAGATCGAGGTCTGGGTCGCGTCGGGCAGCGACACCACGTCGCAAGGCACTGCCTTTCCGACGGGTGACTGCCGTAACAACACTCCCGACAGCACCACGATCACGAAGGCCCAGGCGCAGAGCCTCGCCAGTGAGTTCGACAGCAACATCTACCCCAAGGAGTCGAAGGCCTTCAGCGTCGCCCCCGACCGGGACGGCTCGAAGGCGCAGCTCGCCGGCGACTACAGCGGTGGCGCCGACAAGATCGTCACGCTGGTCGACAACGTTCGGGACGCCAACTTCTACGACTTCGCGGCAAACCCGACGTACATCGCCGGCTTCTTCTCATCGCAGTTCAACTCCCTGGTGGACCGCAACGTGATGACGATCGACGCCTTCGACTGGAAGCACCGCACCGGTGTCAACCCACCGGACCAGCCCACGGCAGACCCGTGCAGCAGCCGCCCGGCCCGCCCGAGGCTGTACGAGGGCGTGTTCGCCCACGAGTACCAGCACCTGCTGGAGTCCTACCAGGACCCGGCCGAGGTGAACTTCGTCAACGAGGGCCTGTCGGACTTCGCGATCTCGCTGACCGGCTACGGCAAGCCGGAGAAGACGGTCACCCAGCGCGGCACCGAGAGTCACATCGCCTGCTTCCAGGGCTTCGGCCCGGTCGCCACCGCCTACAACAGCGGACGTGACTGCGGCGGTCCGCAGAACTCCCTGACGCTCTGGGGGGATGAGGGCAGCGGCAGCGAGATCCTCGCCGACTACGGCAATGCCTGGTCCTTCCAGCTGTTCCTGTTCGACCGCTACGGCCAGCCGTTCATCTCCGCGCTGCACCGCGACGGCAAGCAGCAGGGCCTCGCCGGCGTCCAGGCGCAGCTCGACGTCTTCGCCAAGGGCACCAAGGTCGTCGACGTCCTGCACGACTTCCAGGCGATGAACCTGGTGGACCGCTACGTCGGGGGCACCGCCGGCGGTACCGTCACCGGTGTCGGCAAGGGCGCCATCACCACCAAGAGCCTCAATGCCACGGTCAACCTGCTCAACCCGACCGCGTACGCCAAGCCCGGCGCCGCCCCGAACGGCGCCGACTACGTGGGCCTGCGCGGCAACGGCGCCGGCTTCCTGCGCGGGGGGCAGCTCAAGGACGTGACCTTCAGCGGCGCGACGACCCTCGCGCCGCTCCCACTGCTCTGGACCAGTGTCAGCGACGCACCAGGCCGCACCGGCAACCCGACGCTGTGGTCGGGCAACTCCACCAACCTGGACTCGGCGGCGGTCACCCCGGTCGCCGTCCCCGCGGGGTCGCCGACGCTGACCTTCACCGAGAAGCACCTCGCGGAGCTGGGTTACGACTACGCGTACACCGTGGTGTCGACCGACGGCGGCAAGACCTACACCCCGCTGGCCAATGCCAACACCGTCGCCGGGCCGCTCGGGCCGGCACTGAACGGTGACTCCGCCGACTTCGCCACGCAGACCTTCGACCTGACGCCGTACGCCGGCAAGACGGTCCTGCTCGGCTTCCGGTACGTCAGTGATGGCGGCGTCAACGACGGTGGCTGGTACGTCGACGACGTCAAGGTCGGCAGCACCGCCATCAGCGACGGCTCGTCGCTGGCACCGTTCAAGAGCCCGACCCAGGTACGGGCGACGCAGGTCGCGAACTGGCACGTCCAGCTCATCGGGCTGGACCAGGCCGGGCACCGGGCGCACGTGTCGTCGTTCGACGGCCGCACCAGCTTCACTCTGTCGGCCGACAAGCTCGCGCAGTTCGACGGCTACCCGCTCGTGGTGGCGGTCGTCGCCTACGACGAGCCGACCGAGCAGGTGCAGCAGTACGCGTCGTACGCACTGACGGTGAACGGCGTCCTGCAGCCGGGCGGCTGAGGGGGGCTATCGCGCGCACAGGGGGGCGCGTCCAGCGGGACGCGCCCCCTCGGCGTTTCCGGTCAGCCGTAGACGAGTCGGGTGACCCATTCCGCGACCAGTGCGGGCTTGACCTCGCCCTCGATCTCGACGGTCATCGTGCGGGTCACCTGCAGGGTGTTGGCGTCCCTGGCCTCGACGGCGGACAGGACGCTGCCCGCGCGGATGCGGGAGCCGACCTTCACCGGGGCGACGAAGCGGACCTTGTCGAAGCCGTAGTTGATCCCCATCACGATGCCCTCGATCGTCGCCGGGTCCTGCGGCACCGAGGCCGCCAGGTGGGAGAGCAGCGACAAGGTGAGGAAGCCGTGCGCGATCGTGCCGCCCCACGGGGACATCGTCGCCGCCAGCGCCGGGTCCACATGGATGAACTGCCGGTCCTCGGTGACCTCGGCGAAGGCGTCGACCCGGGCCTGGTCCACAAGAAACCAGTCACCGGTGCCCGCCGACCGGCCGACCGCCGCGCTCAGCGCTGCGTACGCGTTCTCACCGTTCGTCGCCATCGTGCTCCTCGGGTCGCGGGCCTGGCACTGACGTTACCGATCCCGCGGGACCCGGAGCAGCCCCTCCTGGACCACACTGACCGCCAACCGGCCGTCACGTGTGTGGATGGAGCCACGGGCCAGCCCCCGCCCGGCGCCGGCCCAGGGTGACTCCTGGTCGTACAGCCACCACTCGTCGGCCCGGAAGGGGCGGTGGAACCACATCGCGTGGTCCAGGCTCGCCCCGATCACGTCGCCCGTCCCCCAGGCCTTGCCGTGCGCGAGCAGGGTGGAGTCCAGCAGGGTCATGTCCGAGGCGTACGCCGCCGCGCAGACGTGCAGCAGCGGGTCATCGGGCAGCCGCCCGTCGGCGCGCATCCACACCCGCGACCGGGTCTGGCGCAGCCCTTTGTCCTGCGCGATCCGCGGCGGGTCGGCGACGTAGCGCACGTCGATCGGGCGTGGCCTGGTGTACCAGCCGTCCATCTCCTGCGCGTACGGCGCCATCCGGACGCTGAGCGTCGTCAGGCTCTCCGGGGCGGGTACGTCCGGCATCGGCGTCGTGTGCTCGAGCCCGGCCTCCACGAGTTGGAAGGACGCCGACAGGTGGAAGATTGCCTTGCCGTGCTGCACCGCCACGACCCGGCGGGTCGTGAAGCTGCGGCCGTCGCGGATCCGGTCGACCTCGTACACGATCGGGATGCTCGGGTCACCGGGCCGCAGGAAGTACGCGTGCAGGCTGTGCACCGGGCGGTCGGCGGAGACGGTGCGGCCCGCGGCCACCAGGGCCTGACCGGCCACCTGCCCACCGAACACCCGCTGACCCGACTCCTCGGCCCGGCCGCCACGGAAGATGTCAACCTCGATCTGCTCGAGGTCGAGCAGGGCGACGAGCTGGTCCAGGGGCGTGGTCACCCGCCCATGCAATCAGCCGGCCTCCCGGACCTGCCCGCCGTCCACCTCAACCGTGCGGGTCGTCCTGACAGCCTGCAGCAGCCGCCGGTCGTGACTGACCACCAGCAGCGTGCCGGTGTAGGCCACGAGGGCCTGCTCGAGCTGCTCGATGGCCGGCACGTCCAGGTGGTTGGTCGGCTCGTCGAGCACCAGGCAGTTGACGCCGACGGCCTGCAGCAGCGCCAGTCCCGCGCGGGTCCGCTCGCCGGGTGACAGCGACGACGACGGCCGGTGCGTGTGGTCGGCCTGCAGGCCGAACTTCGCCAGCAGCGTGCGGGCCTGCGAGGCCGGCCAGCCGGTGGCCTCCTCCACGACCTCGACCACTGTGCGCACGCCGGCGAACCGGGCGCGGGCCTGGTCGATCTCGCCGACCAGCACGCCGGACCCGAGCGACTGCGTACCCGCCGAGAGGGGGAGCCGGCCGAGCAGGGCGCCGAGCAGCGTGGTCTTGCCCGCGCCGTTCGGCCCGACCAGCGCGACCCGGTCGCCGTACGACACCTGCAGCGTCACCGGGCCGAGCCGGAAGCCGCGGCGCTCGACGACCGCCCCGGACAGGACCGCGACCACCTCGCCCGAACGAGGCGCCGCCGCGATGCTCAGCTGGAGCTGCCACTGCTTGCGGGGCTCGGCGACCTGTTCGAGGCGGTCCAGCTGGCTCTCGATCGTCCTGACCCGGCCGGCTGCGTGGGTGGCCGCCTCGACCCGGGCGCCCTTGGCGGCGCGGTCGTTGTCCGGCTGCTTGCGCTTGGCCCGCAGGGCGCCGCGTACCGACTGCTCGCGCTGGCGCTGCGCCTGCTGGACCAGCCCGGTGCGCTTGTCGTCGTACTGCTCGTACGCGTCTCGCTGCTGCTGCCGGGCGCGGCTGCGCTCCTCGAGGTAGGCGTCCCAGCCGCCCCCGAACAGCCGGGCGGTACGCAGCGGCCCATCGATGTCGAGCACGCTGGTGACGGTCCGGGCCAGGAACTCGCGGTCGTGGCTGACCACGACCAGGCCCGCCGACAACCCGAGGACAAACTTCTCCAGGCGGTCCAGGCCGGCGAAGTCCAGGTCGTTGGTCGGTTCGTCGAGCAGGAACACGTCGTACCGGCTGAGCAGGACGCTGGCCAGCTGGGCCCGGGCCGCCTGCCCGCCGGACAGCGCCACGGTCTGCGCCCCGAGCAGGTCCAGCGGCAGGCCCAGGTCGGCGCAGACCTGCTCGGCGCGCTGCTCGAGGTCGGCGCCGCCGAGGTCGAGCCAGCGGGTGAGGGCTTCGTCGTAGTCCGGGCCGTCGTCGGCGCCGTTGTTGCCTGGCCCGTCGGCGCCGGTGGCGAGCTCTTCGCTGGCGGCGTCGAGCGCGACCTGCGCGGCGGCGACACCGGTGCGGCGGGCCAGGAACTCGGCCAGCGTCTCGCCGGGCCGCCGGTCAGGCTCCTGCGGAAGGAAGCCGACGTTCGCCTTGCCGGGGCTGCGGTGGACATTGCCCGACTCGGCGACGAGCTCTCCGGCGAGGGCGGCCAGCAAGGTCGACTTGCCCGCGCCGTTGGGCCCGACGACCCCGATCCGGCTGCCCGGCGCGACGGTCAGGGAGACGTCGGAAAGCACGAGCGTCGGGCCTCGTACGACGGTGATGCCCGAGGCGACGAGGGTGGCGGACATGGACAGGCTCAGGACCCGAGAACGGCGCCGAGGTCGAAGCGCACCGGCCGTTCGAGCTGGTCGTAGGTGCAGGAGTCGGCGTCGCGGTCCGGCCGCCAACTCCGGAACTGGCTGGTGTGCCGGAACCGCGAGCCCTCCATGTGGTCGTACGCCACCTCGACGACCAGCTCGGGCCGCAGCGGCACGAAGCTCATGTCCTTGTCACGGTTCCAGCGGCTCGGCTCCCCGCCGGGCGCCCGCTCGGCGTGCGCCTCGCCGAGCCAGGGGTGCGCCTCGCCCGGTGGCAGCAGGTACGGCGCCAGTTCGTCGACCAGCGCGGCGCGGCGGGCCATCGGGAAGCTGGCCGCTACCCCGACGTGCTGCAGCCGGCCCTGCCCGTCGTGCAGCCCCAGCACCAGCGACCCGACGACCGGCCCGCTCTTGTGCCAGCGGTAGGCGCCGACGACGCAGTCCGCGGTGCGGGTGTGCTTGATCTTGAGCATCGCGCGCTTGTTGGGCTCGTACGCGCCGCCCACGGGCTTGGCGATCACGCCGTCCAGGCCGGCTCCCTCGAACAGGGTGAACCACTCCCGGGCGAGCCCGGCGTCCTCGGTCGCCGGCGTCAGGTGCACCGGCGGCCGGCTGTCGGCCATCGCCTGCTGCAGCAGGGCGCGGCGCTCGGCGAGGGGCCGGCCGGTCAGGTCTTCGTCGCCGAGCGCCAGCAGGTCGAACACGACCAGGCTGGCCGGCGTGGTCGCGGCGAGCATCGCGACCCGCGAGGCCGCGGGGTGCACGCGCTGCAGCAGAGCCTCGAAGTCGAGCCCGTGACCGGCCGTCACCACGATCTCGCCGTCCACGACGCAGCGCTCCGGCAACTGTTGCCGGACCGCCTCGACGACCTCCGGGAAGTACCGGGTCAGGGGTTTCTCGTTGCGGCTGCCGAGCTCGACCTCCTCGCCGTCGCGGAACACGATGCAGCGGAAGCCGTCCCACTTGGGCTCGTAGACGAAGGCGCCGTTCGGGACGGCGGGCACCGACTTGGCCAGCATCGGCTTGACGGGCGGCATGACGGGGAGCTGCACCGGCGCAGTGTCCCCTGCCGGCGGTGGTGGGCCGCACCGGTCGAGCGGGCAGACTGCGCCGGTGACCCGGCTGCGCACGGCCTCGCCGTACCTGCTCGGGGGGCTGCTGTGCGTCGCCGGGTCCCTGCACTTCCTGTTCCCGCGCCCGTACGACGGCATCATCCCGCCCTTTCTGCCGGCTCCGCGGGTGTGGACGTACGCGAGCGGTGTGGCCGAGGTGATCTGCGGGCTGGGGATCCTGACCCCCCGCTACCGGCGGAACGCGGCAGCGGCGGCGGGAGTCCTGTTCCTGGCGGTGCTGCCGGCAAATGTGCAGATGTCGGTCAACATGCGTCACACGGGCGCCGCCTTCTACCTCGGGCTCGCCCGGCTGCCCCTTCAGCTGCCGCTGGTCTACTGGGCCTGGTGGGTACGCCGAGCCGCCCCGACCCTCCCCTTCGAGAGGTCACGTCCCCTGCGGGAGGTTACTCCCAGGGGCCCCTGGATCGCTCTGTCGAAGGGGAGGCAGGGGGGCGGCGGCGGGGGACGGCACCGGGGCGGCGAGGGGCCCTAGCGCAGGGTGCCGTCCGCGAGCGTCGCGCGGCCGAGCTCGACGAGCGGGCCGATCCGCTCCTCGATGCCGCCGAAGCCCTCGCCGACCATCGCCCCGGCCCGCACCCGCGCGACGATGCCGGCGCAGACGACCGCCAGCTTGAAGAACCCGAACGCCTCGCACCACGGCAACGAGGACAGGTCGGCGCCGGTGCGGTCGGCGTACAGCTCCGCGACCTGCGCCCTCGTCGGGAATCCCGGCAGCACGGTCGCTGCGGGGATGACGGAGCTGTTGTCGCGGTCACCGCCGTCGTCGGCCTGCGACCAGTAGACGAGCAGAATCCCGAGGTCGGCGATCGGGTCGCCCAGGGTCGACATCTCCCAGTCCAGGACGGCGGCGATCCGGCCCGGCCGCGTCGGGTCGAGCATCGTGTTGTCCAGCCGGTAGTCGCCGTGCACGATGCCGGTGCGCATCGATGCCGGCACACTCGCCGCGAGCTCCTGCGCGAGGGTGTCCAGCGCGTCGTGCCCCTCGACCCGGGTGGCGTTCCACTGCTTGCCCCAGCGGGCGACCTGCCGCACGAGGTAACCGTCGGGGCGGCCGAACTCGCCCAGTCCCACCGCGGCAGGGTCGACGGCGTGCAGGTCGGCCAGCACCGACACCAGCGCCTCACCGATGGCCCGACGCTGCTCAGGCAGGTCGGCGTAGCCCGGTGGCAGCGTGTTGCGGCAGACGTGGCCCTGGACCCGCTCCATCACGTAGAACGGCTGCCCCAACACTGCGGGGTCGGTGCACTGGTGCAGCATCCGAGGGACCGGCACGGACGTCCCCGCGAGCCCCGCCATCACCCGGAACTCCCGGCCCATGTCGTGCGCCGTCGGCAGCACGCTGCCCAGCGGCGGCCGGCGCAGCACGACCGAGCCCACCGGGGAGTCCACGAAGTACGTGAGGTTGCTCTTGCCACCGTCGACGAGGGTCACCGTCGACGTCGCCCAGCCCGGGTCGCCCAGGACCGTCGCGAGGTAGGGCCCCACGACCCGGGGGTCGGCGCCGGCCACCGTCGTCGTCATGGGCCAGACCCTAGGCCGGTGTGGACCGGCCGCGAGGGGTAGGGGCGGGCCATGAGCGAGCAGCTGCCCGACCCGGCCTGACGGCAGCCCGGTGCCCGCGCTCAGCGACCGCTTCCCCGAGGTCCCCACCGAGTCCCTGGTGGTCGGGCTGGTCCCCCCGCCCCAGTTCGAGGGGGCCCGCTTCGAGACCTACGTCCCGGATGCCGCGCAGCCGAGCCAGGCGGCTGCGGTGCAAGCACTTCGGGGCTTTGTCGGCACCGTCGCGCCGACGCCGCGCCGGCTGTTCGCCCGTACCCGCCCGAGCAGGCCACCCGGGGTCTATCTCGACGGCGGCTACGGCGTCGGCAAGACGCACCTGCTCGCCGCGCTCTGGCACGCCGTCCCCGCGCCGAAGGCGTACGCGACGTTCGTCGAGCTCACGCACCTGGTAGGGGCGCTCGGGTTTGCCGCGACCGTCGAGGCGCTGTCGGGCCATCGGCTGCTCGCGATCGACGAGTTCGAGCTCGACGACCCCGGTGACACCGTCCTGGTCTCGACGCTGCTCGGGCGGCTCGTCGACGCAGGGGTACGGGTCGCCGCCACCTCCAACACGCTTCCGGGCTCGCTGGGTGAGGGTCGGTTCGCCGCCCAGGACTTCCTGCGCGAGATCCAGGGACTCGCTGCCCGCTTCACACCGCTGCGGATCGACGGGGTGGACTATCGCCACCGCGGCCTGCCTGCAGCGCCACCGCCCGTCACGGACGACGAGCTCGCCCGGCTTGCCGGCACCGCTGGGGCGACGTACGACGACTTCGATTCCCTGCTGGGGCACCTGGCCGATCTGCACCCGAGCCGGTACGGCGCTCTCGTCGACGGGGTCGCACTGGTGTGCCTGGCCGGCGTGCGCCCGGTTGCCGACCAGAGCGCCGCCCTGCGGCTGGTGGTGTTCGCCGACCGGCTGTACGACCGCAACGTGCCTCTCGCGACGAGCGGCACGCCCCTGGACGCGCTCTTTCCCGCCGAGCTGCTGGGAGGTGGCTACCGCAAGAAGTATCTGCGGGCGATCAGCCGGCTGACCGCCCTGGCGAGGCAGGGCTCACGTTGAGCCGCCGGGTTCAGGTGGGGAGGCGCGGTTGACGTGTCGGCCCAAGATCGTGCTCGCCAGCCAGGGGGGTCCCGTCCCCCCGTGCTCCAGGTCCGTCGGAGGTCGCCAGGACGATGCCTGACGGACCTGGATCACGTGCAGGGCGGCGGCGGTACGAGGCGTGCGGGTCGTCGTCCATAGCCGCCCGCGGCAGGGGCGGGCCGGGCACGTGATGGGCATCTGCAGCGCGGTGCGCAGCGGCGGGCTCCGGTGCAGCGGGGTCCGACGAGGTGTCCGCCGGCTCGGGCTCCAGCCCGCCGCGCAGCAGGATTCGGCCGAGCAGGCCGGCCAGCACGGTCAGCACGGCGGCGGCGGCCAGGGCGCCGCTGCGCTGTGCAAATGGTTCCGGGCCGAGGACCGCGACCAGGTCGGCGCCGGGCGGGGGCCGCAGCGCGAGGTAGGCCAGCAGGGCGGCGAGGCCGAGCGACTGCGTGACGAACACGCCGGTCAGCCCGACCGTGGCGCGCCGTGCCTTGCCGGCGCCGGGTCGGGTGACGAACCCACCGGTCAGCCAGGTCGCCGCCGCCAGGCAGACCAGCACCAGCTCGAGCAGCCGCTGGGGTGCGACGACCTGCACCAGGGCGTCGACGCGCAGGTACATCGGGACGGCCTGCTGGGCGCCCGGCTGGAACCGGAAGAAGCCGTGGTCGGTCAGCACCTGGTGGGCGTCCACCGCGATCACCACGAGTGACCCCATGGCGGCGAGCAGCACCGCCCACGTCGCCGCGCTGCGACTGTCACCCGGGTATCCGCGCACGTCCGGGGCGGGCTCGCAGAGCGTCGGTAAGGAGGGCACGCGGCAGGCTGCCACGATCGCCGGCAGGCCGGGACACATTGCTGGACATGGCCTGGGTTTCGGCGCACAACGTGTCCGGATGCGAGGTTTCGTCCCTGCGGGACGACGGATCCCGGGGGCTGCGGGCATTGCCCTTCCCGGGTCTGCGCAGGACGCTGTCAGCGACACACGGACCGGGAGGCCACCATGAGAGCCACTGTCGGCGACCACATCTCCATCCCTGGACGGCACGTCGGGGACGCCAGCCGCGAGGGCGAGGTGACGGAGGTACGCGGGGACGGCCCGACCCTGCTGTACGCCGTCCGCTGGGCCGACGGCCACCAGGGCGTGTGCAGTCCCGGCCCCGAGACGAAGGTCCGGCACATCGTGCCGTGACCGCGCGCCCCGCCGCCGAGCCGACCCCGCAGGCGACCGTCGAGGTCGGCAAGAAGTACTACGAACAGGAGCTGGCACGGCTGCAGATCGAGCTGGTCAAGCAGCAGGCGTACATCCGGGCGCGGGGCCTGCGGGTCGTGGTGCTCTTCGAAGGCCGCGACGCCGCCGGCAAGGGGGGCGCGATCCAGCGCATCACGCAAAGCCTGAACCCCCGCTCCGCGCGGGTCGTCGCGCTGGCCGCGCCGACCGAGCGGGAGCGGTCGCAGTGGTACTTCCAGCGATACGTGGCGCACCTGCCGGCCGCGGGCGAGATGGTGCTGTTCGACCGCTCCTGGTACAACCGCGCCGGTGTCGAGCACGTCATGGGTTTTGCCAGCCAGGCCGAGTACGACGAGTTCCTGCGCTCGTGCCCGGAGTTCGAGCGGATGCTCGTACGGTCCGGCATCACGGTCATCAAATACTGGTTCTCCGTCAGCGATGCCGAGCAGGAACGGCGGTTCCAGGCCCGCCTGCAGGACCCGGCGAAGCGCTGGAAGCTCAGCCCGATGGACCTGGCCGCACGCAACCGGTGGGTCGACTTCTCGCGGGCCAAGGACGCGATGTTCCTCGCCACCGACATTGCGGAGGCGCCCTGGTGGGTCGTGGAGGCCGAGGTGAAGAAGCGCGCCCGCCTCAACGTGATGACGCACCTGCTGGCCCAGATCCCGTACGACGACCTCACCCCCGAGGTTCCCGAGCTGCCCCCCCGTCCCCCCGTGACGGACGACTACGTCCGGACGCCGTGGCAGCACCAGCGGCTGGTCCCTGACGTCGTGACCTGACCGGCATCACGGGGTGACCGTCCCGAGCACCGGGGCCGACGTCGACAGCGAGCTGGTGGTGGTCTGGGCCGCCTTCAGCGTCCAGCCCGTGGACCGGCCGGGTGTCAGCCCGGTCACGGTGGTCGTGGCTGACGAGCCGGCGACGGTGATCGAGGTGGGGCCGACGGTGAGTCGCCAGCTCGTCGCGCCGGCCGGGAGCGGCGGCAAGGCAAACGTGACGGAGCCGGCGCCGGTCGTGACGGTGGGGGCAGCCGGGGCGGCAAGTCCGGCGAACGCGCCCTGCGCCGCGATCGTGCCCGAGCCGTAGCTGGCGTCCTGCCACGAGCCGGCGGTCGCCCTGAGTGACCAGCCGTGGGTCTTCCCCAGGGACAGGCCGGCGAGCGGCAGTGACGTGGTGGCCACTCCCGTCGTGCTGGTCAGGCCGTCGACGGTCAGCAGCCAACCGGTGGCCCCGACGGGTACCGGCGGCAGCCGGAGCGTGCCGGCGGAGGAGTCGATGCGCAGGTACGGGTCGTTGGGCGTGGTCATCGGCACCGCCGTCCCTGCACTCGGCGATGACGGCAGCTCCTCGGTCGCCGAGGCGCTGACGGCGTACAGGGCCAGCGGGTAGGCGGTGCCGTTCGTCAGCCCCGTCACGAAGGTGTCCGGCCGGCTGCCGACCGCGACCAGTGGCTGCGCTGCGCCGCCGACCGTGACCCGCCAGTGCGTGGTCCCCAGTGGCGCGACCGGCGGAAACACCACCCGCAGGGCCCCGGTGCGGCTCTCGACCTGCGGCGCCGCTGGCTGGTCCGGACGCATCAACACGGCGTGCGTAGGCGCCGACCAGCCGACCGCCGACCCCGCGGTGTTCGTCGCCGTGACCTGGAAGCGCAGGTAGCCGAACAGGTCCTGCTGGCTCGGCGCGAAGGACGTGCCGGTGCCGGTCAGGGCCGTGCATGAGACCGTGCCGGCCGCGTCCGGGCACCGGTACCAGCGCCCGGCGTAGCTGATGGCGCTGCTGCCATCCGGTGTGCGCCAGGTGCCGTAGGTCGCGGTCAGCGTCGCACCGACCTGCGGCGTGCCGGCTGGTGTCGGGAGGTCCTGCGGGAACGGCGCAACGGGGACGGGCGGGTCCGGGGTCCCACCGGAGGTGAACCAGCCGTCGGCCAGGTCAGTGGCGAGCGCGGCGGAGGCCGCCGGGTCGACCTCAAGGCGCCAGTCCAGCCGCGTGACGCGGTCGAACCAGGTGAAGCCGACCAGGCGGCGGGTCCCGAGCAGGCCGGCAACCAAGTCATGGATCATCGATGGCCGAGTGGCCCCTGGCAGGACGGCGGTCTCGGCGACGTAGATCGGCTTGTCCGGCGCGATCCGGTCCAGCTGCGCGAGCGTCGGGCCGTACAGCTTCGCCCAGGTGTCGGTGGTCTGGTCGAAGTAGCCGGACAGCCCCACCCAGTCCACGTACGTGTCGCCCGGGTACAGCACGCCCAGGTCCTGGGCCGGGGCGAAGTCGGTGACGTTGGGCGCCCAGGTCCACAGGACCTGGGTCGCACCGGCTGCCACCATGACGTCGTGCACGTGCCGCCACGCGGCGATGAATGTCGCGGGGGTGTTGCCGCCGACGCCTTGTCCCCAGGGGTACCACGACCCGTTCATCTCGTGGGCGAACCGGAGCGCCACGGGCGCCCCGACGGCCCGCAGGTCTGCGGCATGCCGGCGCAGCAGGTCGTCGAAACGGCCGGCGGCGATGTCGGCCAGCGGGTAGGGGTTGGTGCCGGGCAACTTCTCGTCGTACGGCTCGAGCGTGACCATCGGCAGGCGCCCCGACCGGGCCAGCGCGGTGAGCCCGGTGACGTCCAGGGGCACGCCGAGCCCGTGGAAGGACATCGCGACGCTCGGGGAGTGCGCGACCGCGCCGGCCCAGACCTGCAGTGTCGACGTGTCACCCGGCAGACCCGGGGTGCTGACGCCGACGTACAGCCGGGTCGGGCAACGCACCGGGTCCGGTGCGCAGCCGGTCGAGCCGGCAGCCAGGACAGGGCGGACTGTCAGGCCGCTGAGCGTGCCGACGGCCAGCGCCAGAACGGTCAGCATGGCCGTCACCACGATGCGGCGTCGGGGCAAGGTCATCACAGGTGCTCCATGGGTTGGGCGCGCGGTGCCGTGGGACCGGCGGTGTCGCGGTGCGCAGTGACAGCGCGGGTCCGTACGTGCTGTGTCGGCCGCCATGCACGGTGGCGCGCAGGGCCGCCAGGGTGACGGCGACCGCGCCCGCCGGCACTCCCACGGCGACAGCGGGCGCCGCGGGTGCGACGCTGCGGAGCCGCGGACCAGGAGGTTGCTGTGGAGTGGC
The DNA here is from genome assembly GCA_046593925.1 of Mycobacteriales bacterium. GTDB lineage: Bacteria > Actinomycetota > Actinomycetes > Mycobacteriales > SCTD01 > JAYVYM01. Next base: position 9,549 of record JBKJQN010000022.1, on the reverse strand, counting down.
ACCTGCGTGACCTCACCGACGGTGACCTCGAGGAGGCGGTCGCTCTCGACAGCATCTCCACGACCGTGGGGCAGCGGGCCCTGTTCGGACTGTCCGAGGTCATCTCGAGTCTGGTCGCCGGTCAGCCCGCGGTGGCCGCCGAGGCGGGCGGCCGGCTTGTAGGCACTGCGGTAGGCAGGGTCGACCACGACCGGGGCTGGGTCCTGCGGATCACCCTGCACCCCGATTGGCGCGAGCGCGGACTGGGCAGCGACCTGCTCGCCGCGCTTGAGCAGCGGCTGGTCAGGGCGGGTGCGCGGCGACTGACCTGCGCGTTGCCGCAGGGCGAGACGGGCACCCAGGCGCTGCTCAACTCCGGCTTCACCGAGCGCGTCGACATCGCCTGGTTCGACAAGCTGGAGAGCGTCCGCCCCGAGGATGTCGGTGCCGCTGCTGCCCTCGGCGGCTCGGTGCCGCCGGCCAACCTGTGGCAGCAGGTGCAGGGCATGACGGCCGAAAAGGCGCTGATCGAGCGGCGCATCGTCCTGCCGCTGTCGCAGCCGTCGGTGGCCGACGAGCACGGCGTACGCGAACCGCGCGCCGTCATGCTGTTCGGACCGCCGGGTACCGGCAAGACGACCTTCGCCCGGGCGGTGGCGAGCAGGCTCGGCTGGCCGTTCGTCGAGCTGTTCCCCTCAAGGCTCGGCGCGGCGTCCAGCGGCGTCGCCGGCGGGCTCTCCGATGCCTTCGCGGCGCTCGCCCGGATGGAGCACGTCCTGGTCTTCATCGACGAGGTCGAGGAGATCGCGTCGCGCCGGGACGCACCCGGCGCCGACGTGGGCGTCGTCAACGAGCTCCTGAAGTCGATCGTCACGTTCCGCGAGCGCCCGCACCGTCTGCTGGTGTGTGCCACCAACAGCATCGACAGCCTGGACGGCGCGTTCCTGCGGCACGGTCGCTTCGACTACGTGCTGCCCATCGGGCCCCCGGACCCGCTGGCGCGCGAGGCGCTGTGGCGCCGGGCCTGCCAGGAGGCCGGCAGCACCGAGATCGACCTCGGTGAGCTCGTCCGCTCCAGTGACGGGTTCACCCCTGCCGACATCGGCCACGCCAGCCAGCAGGTCGCTCTGGCGACCTTCGAGGCGACGCTTGCCGGCGGGGTGCGGGTACGGGCCGGGACCCAGGACTATCTGCGGGCGGTACGGGAAACCCGGCCGACCCTGAACGACGAGGACATCGCGGCGTTCCGCACCGACATCGCGGCCTACCAGCGGACCTGACGGTCCAGCCGGTCTACTCCCAGCTTCGCCGGACGTGATCTGGCCGCGTTTCTGAGGACGATGGCGTCAGTCGACGTGCCCGACCTGGTCGGACCACCCGGGCGGGGCCGGTGCCTGACCCCCTCGATGGTGCACCACCTCGTGGTCGGTGGCTCACTCCATGCAGCACTTTCATCACGTTCATGGTGCCGGGGTGGTGGCCAGTGGTGCCAACCCCTGGGGGTGCACCAGCGGCCAGCATTATTTCACAGACCGCCCTGACCAGCGATGATGGCTTCTGTCGGACCTGCCAGAACAGCTAACCCTGGTACTCCCAGTGCCACGGCTCGGGCATCGAGCCGCCGGGCTCGGCCCACGCCGGGTGGATCCAGCCGTACCTGCTGCCGTTCGCCAGGAGCCACGCGTGTGCCGCGCTCCCGAAGCTCTCGACACCGCCGCAGAGGTCGACGGCAACCCCCCAGCCGTGGTTGCTGGTGCCCGGTACCGCCGCGAAGCCAGGGCGTTCCGCGTACACCCGGACCTGGTCGGCGTAGCTGCGGTAGGAGTCGGTAACGCACAGCGGTACGCCCCGGGAGGCCTTCGAGGCCTCGGTCAAGCGGTTGAACGCGGCGGCGGCGTCGGCGCGCAGCATCTCGCCGGGCGCGTACGCCAGCGGGCACAAGGCGGAGGCCGGGATCGCGCCGTTGCCGTAGCTACTGACTGCGCGGCCGGCACAGGAGCCCCCGGTGGCGGCGGCCACCGGTGCTGCGGCCATCGCGGGCGGGAGTGCGGCCGCGGAGCGCCGTCGGGCGGTGGCCTGCGCGTCCTGGGCCGCCTGCTGCGCGAGCCTTTCGGCGGCGAGCCGGGCGGTCTCACGGCGGGCCAGCTCGGCGGCCTGCAGCGCCTCGAGGCCATCCAGGGCGTCGGTGGCCTGGCCGAGCTGTGCCCCGGTGCGCTCGGCGAGGCCCTTCAGGCCCGCGAGTTCCGCAGCCAGCGCCCGGGCCTTCTCCGCGGACTCGTCCCGCAGTACGGCGGCCCGGCGGTCGGCCGCGGCCGCGTCCCGGCCCGCCGCGTCGGCGGCCTCGAGCGCCGCCTGCTGGTTGCCGCGGACCTTGGTGAGGTCCGCGTCGGCGCGCAGCGCCTGGGTCAGCCCCGCCGGACCGACCGCCGCCCTGAGCAGGAACGGTGCACTGGCCGGGCTGCGGTAGTTGGCCGAGACGAAAGCGGCCAGGGTTCGTCGGCGGTCCCGTGCGACTGCGGCAGCGAGGTCGGCGCCTGCCTGGGCCAACGCCGCCTCGCTCTGCGCCTGCTCCAGGGCCACCGTGCCGGCCTGCCAGCGTTCGGTGCCGGCGGACAGGTCGTTGGCGACCCGCGCGACCTCGGCTCCCATCGCCTGCACGCGGGCCTGCGCGTCGGCGATGGCCTGCGCGGTCACGGTGACCGGCGGCAGCGGGTCGGCAGCGCGCGCCGGGGAGGCAGCAGCCAGTACCAGCGCGACCGACGCGGCAGCCAGCATGCCGGCGCAGCGCCGGGTCGACCGCCGGTGGGTGCGGTCCCCGGGCGCCGTCTCGTTCGTGAGAAGCACGGGTGGGGGCTCCCAGATGAAGGTCCCAGAGGAATGATGCAGAGGAATGTTGCAGAGGAATGATGCAGAGGAATGATGCAGATGAGTGTCGGCGAGCGGGTCGTCAGGTCGGCGCGAACATCAGCCGCAACGTACCTGCACGAACGTGGCAGGCGAGGCAGGTCCACCCAGCGTGTCGGCACGAATCGCGCTCAGCCTGAGCCCGCGGCCGCCGTCCTCGCTGCGTGCGATCAGCCCTCGAGGCAGGCGGTCAGCGCGCGAACCATGAGCGGCACGTCGAGCGCCGACGCGACCTCCCGGCAGGAGTGCATCGCGAGCATGGGGGCGCCCATGTCGACGGTCGCGATCCCGAGCCGGGTCGCGGCCAGCGGGCCGATGGTCGACCCGCAAGGCAGGTCGGCCCGGCTGACAAAGTGCTGCACGGGCACGCCCACGTCGGCGCAACGCTCGGTGAACCAGCCGCCGCTGACCGCGTCGGTGGCGTAGGACTGGTTGGCGTTGAGCTTCAGGACCGGACCGCCGCCCATGGCCGGTGCGTGCGAAGGCTCGTGCCGGTCGGCGAAGTTCGGGTGGAGGGCGTGCGCCATGTCCGCGGACACCAGGCGGGACCGTGCGACGGCCCGATGCACGCCCTGCGGGTCGACCTCACCCGTTGCGGCCACCAGCCGGGCCAGCACGTCCGCCAGGAAAGACCCTCGGGCACCCTGCGCCGAGCCACTCCCCACCTCTTCGTGGTCGTTGGCTACCAGCACCTGGGTGTGGGCGGCACCGGCCGCGCGCAGGAGCGCGAGGGTGCCGGAATGGCAGCAGCCCAGGTCGTCCAGTCGCGGCGCGGCGATCCACGTGTCGTCGGCGCCCGTCCGGGCCGCCGGCTGTGTGTCGGCCAGGACGAGGTCGTGCCCGATGACGTCGGCGGCAGCGACCCCGGCCGTGTCGGCGAGGGCCTGCAGCAGGTCCTTCCCGGTCTCGAGGTCCGGCCCCCAGAGCGGCACGAGCTGCCGCTGCGGGTCGAGGACGAGGCCGTCGCGGATCGACCGGTCGAGGTGGATCGCCAACGACGGCAGGCGAAGTGGGCCGCCGGGCAGCACGACGAGGTGCTGCCCACCGCCGCGTACGACCAGCCGTCCCGCGACCGTCAGCTCGCGGTCGAGCCAGGTGTGCGCGAGCAGGCCGCCGTACGGCTCGACCCCGACCAGCCGGTAGCCGTAGCGACGCAGATCCCAGCGCGGCCGCACCTTGAACGTCGGCGAGTCGGTGTGCGCGCCGATCAGCCGGGCGCCGGCGTCGGCGAGCGCGGCGCTCCCGACCCGGAAGGCGATCAGGCTTCCCCCGTCGCGGACGACGTAGCGCGTGTCGCCGGGCGCGAGTGACCACTGTTCGCGCTCGTCCAGCGGGGTGAACCCGCCCGCGGTCAGGCGGCGGACCATCTCGGCGACGGCGTGCGTCGGCGACGGGGACAGGTCGACGAAGCGGCACAGGTCGTCGCCGAGATCGCTCATGCCTGAGGACGCTACGACCTGCCACCTAGGCTCGGCCCGGTGACCGCCCCTCTCGCCTGCAGCGTCCGCGGCCTGGCCAAGACCTATGACGGGCGGCGGGTGCTGTCCGGGCTGTCGTTCGACGTCCAGCCGGGCGCGGTGCTGGCCCTGCTCGGTGAGAACGGGTCGGGCAAGTCGACGACCCTCGCCGCGGTGGCCGGGGTGCTCGACCCCACCGAGGGCACCGTCGCGGTCGGCGATCTCGTGCTCGTGCCGGGCACCGACCAGCCGGAGTACCGCCGTCGCGTCGCCTACGTCCCCGACGAACCGCTGCTGTTCGCCGACCTCACGGTCCGCCAGCACGGCGCCTTCATCGCCGGAGCGTGGGAGGTGCCGGACGGTGAGGCGCTGCTGCTCGATCTGCTCGGCCGGTTCGGCGTCGACCAGGTCGTGGACGAGATCCCGGCGACGTTCAGTCGGGGAATGCGGCAGAAGACTGCGCTGGCGCTGGCTTTTCTGCGCCCGGCGACGCTGCTGCTCATCGACGAGCCCTTTGCCGGCCTCGATACCGTCGGTCGCTCGGTTTTTCTTGAACTGCTGCGCGAGCGGGTCACGGCCGGCGGCGCCGCCCTGGTCGCGACGCACGCCCAGGCCCGGGTGGAGCACTTCGCCGACGTCGCGATCGCTTTGCAGGAGGGCACTGTGCTCAAAGCCGGCCGGCCGGCCGACGTCGTCGGCGTCGTCAATCCGGCCGACGAGCCGTGACCGCTGCCGCCCAGGCACTCACCGATGTCCGACGGGCCAGGACCAGGGCGCGCCGCGAACGCCAATCGCTCGGCGACGCCCTCTACGTCCTCTACGTCACCGCACTGTTCGGCCTGTACGCCGTGTCGATCCTGGGCTCACGGGCCACGCCGGCCCCCGGCCCACTGCGGACGGCCGCCGCCCTCGCCGAACCCATGCTCCTGGCCGGGGTCGCGGTGACCGTCGTGTTGGCCAGGGCCGTCGCCGCGATCCGCGGTGGCCCGGTGGTGTTGGCGCCGGAGGAGGCGCGGGTCCTGCTGACCTGGCCGGTGCCGCGCCGGCTGCTCGTCCTGCCGGCGCTGCTCGCCGCGTGCAGTCGGGCCCTGGCCGGGGCGGGCCTTGTCACCGTACTGCTGCTCTACCTCGACGTCCATGATCTCGGTGCGCCGGCCGGCGCCGTGCTGCGCGACGATCTGCTGCTGCCGGCTCTCGTCGCGCTGCTGTCGGTCCTTGTTGCCTGGCAGGTGCAACTACGGCCGCGGCTCGCGCTGCTGCTGCGACCGGTGGCCGGCCTGGTCGGGGCGGTAGCGCTTGCCGGTGTCGCGCTGCTCGGCCGGGAGCTCGTCCGGTCCGGGACGGCGCTGGGACTGCGGCGGGCGGCCCTCGAGGGGCCTGACCCCACCTTGCTGCCCTTCGGCGGGGCGGCCGCTGGGAGCGGTACCCGCGGCGGGTTGGTGCTGATCGCCCTGTTGCTCGCCCTGGTCGGGCTGCTCGGCCTGCTCGGCCTGCGGTCGGCGTCGCGCTGCTCAGCCGAGGAGCTGCTGGCGCGCTCGCGCCGGGCCGAGGTCACCCGGACTGCGCTCAAGCTCGGCTTCACCTCCTCGATCTACCTGTCCCGGACCGAGGCGCAGCGCCGGTCCCGCCGGCGCCGACGCTCGGTCCGGTCCAGGTCGGCGTTCACGGCCCTGCTCGTCAAGGCGCTCGTCCAGGAGCAGGGCTCGCCGGTGCTGCCGCGGCTGCTGGCGGCGGCGCTGGTCGTCGGTGCCCTCGGTGGGGCGGCGGCGCACGTCACGCCCGGTCGGGGGCTCGCCTCGACCATTGCCTGGTCGCTGTCCGGCGGCATCGCCCTGGGCGCGGTGGCGACCCGCTTCGCTGATCCGGTCCGCCTCGACGTCGACCGGGCACCGCTGGTCGGAGCGCTGCCGGTACCGCTGCCGCTCATCGCCCGGGCGGATCTCGCCGCATCGACGGGCCTGTTCCTGTTCGGCGGCCTCGTCGGGGTGACCGCCGACGCCGTGCTCGGGGTGGTCTCGGCTGGTCAGGTGCCCCAGCTGGTGGTCGCCGCGCTCGCCTTCGCGGTGCTCGCCACTGCCGCTGGAGCCCTCGGTGCGCTGTCCGACGACCCATCCCCCCTCCTGCCGGCCGGGCTGTCGATCGGCTACCGGGCCAGTGGGCTGGCCGCCACGGTTGTGGCTTGCGCCGGCGGTGGGTTGCTGCTCCGGCTCGGTGGCAAGCCCGGTCCGCACGCGCCGGGCCAGCAGCTCGTCTCCGGGGTAGCTGTCGTCGCGGTCGTCGCCGCGATCACCAGCGGCGTCGCGGTCGCCCGGGCCGCCACCTCCCTGCGCCGCGGCCGCTGACCGCCGTCACCCCCCGCCGCCGCCGGGTCGCCCCGCCGCGGCCGCCCGGCCCTCGCCCAGGCCCTGCCCGGCTCCCCGCCCCGGCCCCCGCCCGCTTGTGCTGGATCCAGAACTCCTGACATGGTGAGTTGGATCTTGTGTGTCAGGGGTGTCCTTTGATGCTGTAGGTGAGCGTCAGGTCGGTGCCGGGGTATCGGGTGGCGGTGTCGGTCAGTTCGGCGCAGAGCGCGGCGAGGGCTCGGCTGCGACGCGGGGCGCTGGCCGGGTCGAGCCGGACGTGCAGGGTGTCGCCGAGGATCTGCAGGTCGCCGGGCAGGGTGAATGCTTCGCGTAGCAGCGAGCGGGTTTCGTCTTCGCCTCGGCTGTAGTGCGGTCGTAGCAGTCGGGCTAGGGCGCTTTCGCTGTTGTAGGCGCTCATCCGGATGGCGTGGGTGAGGAGTTTGCGTTCGGTTTCGAGCTTTCGGCTGCCGGGCCGGACTTGGCCTAGCGGCAGGTGACTGACGGTGGCCCGGGACGCTGCTTGGGCGGCTGCCAGGGCGGTTTCGGCAGCGGTCAGGCCCTGACTTGCGGTGGGGTCGACGGTTGCTTTCCCGCCGCTGCCGGGCGCTCGGGCCCGGACAGCAGCCGCCTCGATGGCTTCGGACAGTTCGGCGTGCGCGGCGGCGACCTCGGTGCGGGCCTGGCTGACGGTGGCTAGCGCGCGGGCCTTGGCGGGGTTAGGGACCTGCCGGGTCGGGTCGTCCTGGTGGTCGGCGTAGCTGTCCAGTGCGTCCAGGGCGAAGTGTTCCCGGGCATATTTGAAGTAGTTCTCCTGCCGCCACCGCGCTGCCATCCGGTAGGCGATCTGTGCTGGGCTCAGGTCCCATCGGTTGGTCAGGATCGGGGTTTGGTGCCCGTCGTCGCTGCGCCGGACGATCAGCCGCAAGGTGATCGTCGAGGCCGCCCGGGCCGGGGTCGCGGCGGTGGCTGGCTGCGCCGGGACGGCCAGCTCAATTGGGCGTTCGGTCAGGCTGTAAGTCTGCGCGGTGCCGTCCGGGGCGGCGAACGCGACGGTGGTGAAAGCGGTCTCGGGCGACCGGGCCCAGAGGCCTTTGTAGTAGGTCAGCAGATCGAAGCCGGCGGCGACGATCTCGACGAACACCGCTGGGGAGTAGCCGCCGCGGTCGAACACCACCGTGCACCGGCGGCCCGGGCCGACCATCGCCCGCAGGTCGGGCAAGGTCCGGCGCAGCTCAGCGGCCAGGCTTTGCGACGGCGCTGCGGTCAGCACCATCACCGGGTCACCGTCGGCGTCCCCGACCCAGGTCTCTTCAGTGGCGGGCCCGGCGATCCGCATCCGGGCGATGTGGGTTTTGGGGAGCTGCCGGGTGCCGGAGTAGACCCGGACATGGCCGTCGAGGTAGAGAAACCCGACCGCGTCCGGGCGGGCCGTGGCGTGATGGGCGCCGAGCGCGGCCTGCAACTTCGCGCCCCGGCCATGACCGGCGAGTTCAGCGAGTTTGCGGCGCAGCGTCTTGACCTCCGGGCCGCGGTCCAACCCGAGCAGCCGGCCCAGATCAGCCGGTCGCAGCCGGGTCGCGCCCTCAGCCCGCGGTTCACGCAGCAACGCCATGAACACCCCCATCAGCAAGGTGGCGCGCAGCCCGTAGAAGCCTTTGCTCATCGGCGGGAGCACCTGCTCGGCGACCGTCAGCAAACCGGTCATCTCCAAGCCAGGTAACGCCAGCAACAGACCCGCCAGCGGTAGGTGCGCACCCTGGGTGATCACCACCGGCGCCTCGACGAGCTCCCCGGCCCGGGCCGCTGCCCGCTCGAGCGTGCGCGGCACCGGCGCCGCCAGCACCACCAGCTCAGCACCGTCCCCGGGCTGCCCACCAGCTGCGACGCCCGCCATCTCAGCCGACGCGACGCACCTGTCGTCGCCGACGTGCCCGTCCTGGTCGTCGTCGTCGTCGCCGCAGTCGTCGTCGTCGGGCAGCGGCTCGGCAGCGCGCTTGGTGGCCGCCCCGACGCGGCCCAGTGCGACCCGTACCGTCGCGGTCGACACCCCGGTCTGTGCCGCGATGGCCAGCAGCGTCAGGCCCGCCGCGTGGCGTTCCACGATCTGCGCCACCAGCGCCGGGGTGAGCTTGTTCGGACCCTTCGGTCCGCTGCGGCCAGGCAGTAGCGCCGCGACCCCACCGCGGGCGTAGTCACGACGCCACTTCCACAACGTGACCCCACTGACTCCGAACGCCGACGCCACCTCCACCGCAGCCGCGATCCTCGCCGTGACCAGCTGGACCGCCGCCAGCCGGCGACCGGCCTCATCACCGGCCGCGTAGCTGAACGTCGCCAGCCCGAACACGAACACCACACCGCCATCCGGACCCTCCAGCAAGCCCGCCGACGGCCCCACCGACCGCGCCTTCGCGGGCAACATCGGCAGGACAGGCTGGCTCACCCGACCCATCCTGCCCGCGCCTGAACCCATAACAGGATGATCTCATGTCTGGCCTTTGACTGGGCGCTACGCCACGCCTAAAAGCCCTACAGCTCAGACGAAGTACGAGACCGAACCGGCCTTCATGTCAGGAGTTCTGGAACCTGCCCCAGCGGTGCTGAGCGCGACCTGGCACCGCGTTCAACGGTACGAGCGCATAGCGGCGCCGAACGTCGACACGCCCGACCCCACGATCCAGGTCCGCCAGCGCATCCCATCGTTCCAAACATTCTTCATTGGCCGCCTCCGAACCCTTGCAGACCGTCGTTCACCGGCCCTCACCCCTATTCCCGAAGCGTCACCAGACTGGATCAACTTCTCGATCTCAGTAGCAGACAGGGTCCTAGAAGCAGCGCGGCGTCTGGGTCACAGCCGCTCCAGCGTC
>JBKJQN010000050.1:0-17212 GCA_046593925.1 Mycobacteriales bacterium | reverse complement strand
GCACCACCACCGCCACCCACCGGCGCAGCACCACCACCGCCACCCACCTGTCCGACGGGCGGCTTCACCCCCCCGACGCCGGTCGGGCTCAGCGTCGGCTCGAACCAGGTCTGCAGGATGTGCTGGGTGAACAGCTGCAGGGCGAACTGCTCCTGTTGGATGCGGTCCGCATCGGTGGTGAAGGAGATGACCTCGATCTTGATGACGCCGTCCTGCTGCAACTTCTGCATCGTGGCGTCGAGGCTGAGCTTCACCCAGTAGACTTGGGCGTCGATCCCGGCCGAAAGCTCCGTGTAGACCTTGTGCAGATCGGCCGTGATGTGCACGTGCAGCGCCGGCCGGAGTGCGGTGAACTTCAGCCGGTAGATGACGCCGACCGGCGAGCCGCCGGCCTCGAAGACCTTCTCGAGCAGGATCGCACCGTCTTCGGACAGGGTGAGGCTGAACATGGCGACGTCGTCGCCGAACAGCGACGGCACGGACGTCCCGAGGATTGCCTCGACGGCACGGAAGGCGCCGTCGACGGTCGCGGTCGTCCCACCGCCGCCCTGGAGATTGAGCGCGACGCACTGCACGTCGCCCTCGTCGAACACGACGGGCGACAGCTTCGTGGTGCCGCCGCCTGGCAGCCGCGCCTTGATCCGCATCTCCAGGTCGGGGTCCAGCGGGAGCGCCGTCTGGAACATCAGGAAGCCGCCGCCCTTGACGCCGGCGTCGCTGGCGGACGGCTGGTAGAGCACCAGCGTGAAGACCGGGCCGGTCGGGCCCTGCGCCAGCTGCACGGGGGCCGGCAGGTACCAGAACTGCGAAGCGTCCGCGTGGTCCCCGAACACCTCCACACCCTCGACGATCAGCGGTTGCGCACTCAGCTGCAGCACCTCGGCCTCCTCAGGCCCCGGCAACGTGCAGCGTGTCGTCGCTCCCGTCGGCCCACTCGAGCGAGCGCGTGAGCCCGTTCCCGAGGTGGTACGTCGCCCGCCACCGGTAGCCGGGGTCGGTCTCGAACTCCAAGTCCCAGAGGGCGGTGGACAGCGACCCCGGCCGGAACCCGAGCCCTGTCGCGGTCGCCTCGCCGCCCGGCCTGGCCAGCTCCACTAGCACCTCCTTGACCCCTGCCGCCGACGCGGCCCCAGCGTCGAAGCGCACCAGGATGCTGCGGCGCCCCTTCATCCCGGGCGACAGCAGCAGGTTCCTGGCCGAGGTCGACGAGGTGGGCACGATGAGCTGGTGCCCGTCCGCGTGGAGGAACGTGACGTCGTAGCCGACCCGGACCTCCGACGGGTCGGCGAGGTCGACGGAGAACGTCCGCGGGGCCGCGTCCTCTTTGCTGAAGACGTACGAGGCGTCCTGGGAGAGGGCGTGCGGGTGGTCCTCGTAGCGGACGTCGACGAGGATCGTCGTGACGGCGGTCCAGTCCACGTTGGGCAGCACGAGGACGTCCCGCTGCGTGGGGAAGGGGTTGGTCACGGTGATGTCGAAGCGGTCCGTCGACCCGGCCACGGTGACGTCGCCGCGGCCAATCCCCCGGTAGTGCGCGGTGTACGTGATGTCGGTCGGACCACCCGGAACCACCGGGACCGCGTACAGGAACGCGGACGAGGCGCTCGTCAGCTGGACGGTGTCCTCCACGCCCAGCCCGTGGGCCGGGTCGGAGTAGCTGATCTCCACGTCGATGCCGCTCCAGTGCGCCCAGGGCACGGCCTCGGCCCGGATCGACAGCGGCGGCAGTCCGAGCGCATCGTCGAGGCGGACGTCCAGGACCTCCGTGTCGACGCGTGCCGGAGCAGAGACCTCGGCGGGCAGCCGGTAGTGGGCCATCGTCCGCAGGTGGAACGTCGTGCGGGCCGAGACCGGTTGCAGCGCCGAACCGGCCGCAGTGACCACGGTCGGCCAGCTCGCCACCCCGGCCGGGTTGTTGCGGTCCAGTCGCAGCCCCGTCGTCTGGTCGCCGTACGACAGGGCGACCGTCGCGCCATCGGTGAACCCCTGCGTGAAGTCCTGCTGTGCCACCACCCGCACGGTCCGGCGCGTGAACCAGGGGTCGTTGAGGTCGACGTCACGCACGAAGTCGGTGCGCGGACGGCCCGAGGCCGTGATGAGCGCGCCGACCGACGTCAGGTGGCCCTGCGGCCACAGGGTGCGCCGTACCGTGGTCTGCTCGGTCAGGCTGAGGTTGAGCTTCTTGTCGACGATGGTCGTCTGCGACAGGCTGGTGTACTTCAGCGACCCGAGAGTGGACATCCCGCCGGTGATCGCTGCCCGGCCCAGCTCCCGGGCGAACCCCGCCGCCTTGTCCCAGCCGTCCGGGGGCGGCTGGGTCGGGAACGCGACGGTGAAGAAGGCGTCGGTGATCATGTCGTACGCCGTTGCGAGCGCCTTGTCGTGGTCGGCGATCATGCCCTTGCTGGCCTCGGCGTCCGGGACGAAGTCGATGTCCTTGAGCTCGATGACCCGCTTGTCGTGCAGCTCGTCCAGCACCTTCTCGACGTCGGAGGACACGAAGACCGCGCCCACCTGGAAGCGCTCGTCGAGGTGGCTCTTAACCTGCTGCCAGTCGATGTTCAGGGTGACGCTGAAGGCCGGTCGCAGAGCGGTAAACGACAGCGAGTAGACGACCCCGATCGGCTCGATGGCGCCACCGAGCACTTTGTCTAGCAGGGTGGCGCCGAGGACGTCGAGCTTGGCCGAGAAGGCCGCCTGCTCCGTCCCATACAGGGTGGGCTTGGCCTCGTGGATGATGTGCTCGACCATGGTGGACTGCCCGGACTCGCCGGTTTGGGTGTCGAGCAGCACGAGCTTGACGCTGCCGTCGTCGACGAGCACCGGCGCCGGACGCCGGGCCGGCTGCGGCAGGTGCAACATGTCGGTGATCTTGGTGGCCGTGTCGTCCAGCAGTGCGTCCAGCTCGTCGGCGGGCGGGCCAAGCTGCACGTCGAGGTTGAGCAGGCCGCCCTCCACTCCCTGCTCGTTACGGCCAAAGCGCAGCAGCAAGAACGAGGGGACGCCGTCGTGAACCACAATGCGCGGCTCCATAGGCATGAAGTACCACTGCTGCGGGTCCGTGTGGTCGGGCAGCAGCGTCAGGCCGTTAGCCGTGAGGAAGGGCGGCGTCAGGGAGATCACGGCGTCATCCGCCTGGCCCCGTGACGGGCAGGACGACCTTCTCGCTGTCCGTGGCTGGCAGGGTGGTCCGGGTGGTGCCGTCGGCAAGGTAGTAGGTCGCGACCCACGTGAACGACGAGTGCGCAGCATCGGGCGAGGCGAACACCACGTCGGCAGCGGGGTCGCCGGAACGCAGGACAACGTCGTGGTGCTGGGCGTGGCCGGGTACATCGGCGGCGAAGTCGATGCCGACCTTGACGAGCTTGACCGTGGTCCAGTCGACCAGGTCGGGCTCGATCTGCGCGGTGACGATGCCGGCCATGACGTCCCCGACGAACACGGTGCCGGTGACCGGCAGCACCGCCCCGGTCTGCACGGTGCCGTCCTTGTGCCGGACCGTCGCCTGGTAGGTCGCGTGGCCGCCGTCGGGGTCGAAGACGTAGAACTTCCAGTCCATGAAGGGGTTGACCTTGGACAGGTTGACCGTCTGGGCCAGGTGGTAGCCGTGGTCCGGGTCGTCGTAGGCGAGGTCAACGTAGATCGTATCGATCCGCGCCTCGAAGTCGCCGACCCCGCGGACCGCTAGCGTCCGCTGCCGCTGCAGCGGCGAGGAGATCCGGACCTCGCCCCAGCCGGTCGCCGGGGCCGCCTTGAGGATCGTTCCGCTCTCCTTCAGCGTGTAGGCCACCTCGTACGACACGGGCTGGTCCACCCGCTCGCGCACCGGGTGGATGAAGTGCTGCTCGGGTGCGGTGGTCGCCGCGCCGGTAAACAGGAAGCTCTCCTCGACCGGCGGCCCGGCATGCGGCTGGTAGCGCACGGTCGCCTCGGCGGACTTCCAGACGTCGAAGTCGAGGTTGGCGCGCACCCGCGCGTCCAGCACGCCCAGGTCGCTGCCCGAGACGGTGTGCGTGCCCTTCACCGACTGCACGGGTGCGACGTACGGGTCGGCGCCCGAGTAGTTGACGGTGTACTGCAGGTCGAAGTTCTCGTTGTCGCCGGCCTTGTAGCAGGTGAGCGCCAGCACGTCGCCGCTGGTGGTGCAGTGCTTCGAAGCCGACTCGACCGTGGTGCCGTGGTAGGTCAGCACCAGGTCCACGCTGTCGACCGGCGAGTCAGGGCTGAGGTCGTAGTCCACCTGCGCCGTGGCCGACACGGTGCGGAAGAACGGGTCGTCGAGGTCAACCTCGCGGTAGTGGTCCGCCCAGCGCACCGGCTGGCCTCCGCGGTTGACGAGGGTGGTGATGTTGGGCAGGGTCCCCTGTGGGTTGAACGGCCAGAGGGCGGCTGTCCGCTGACTGATGCTGATGGTGAAGTCGTCGATCCGCGTGTTGTGGTATTCGCGGTGGATGGACTCGTAGTCGTCGAGCACGGACCGGTCCCCGGTGTAGCCCGGGATCTGCGTCGCCATCCGCTTGACCGCTTCGTCGAGCACCGTGCGGTAGATGCTGTCGTAGATGGACCGCGCGAGCGCCGGGTCGATCCCGGCGCCGGTGTCCACGTGCACCTCGACCACGTCGGTCTGCGTGAGCCGCTCGGTGACGGTGTCGCTGAAGCTGTCGTCACCCCAGCCGGCGTCGTCCGAGGCGTCCTGCACGAAGTCGTAGAACTTCGTGGAGTTGAAGTGCCCCCAGCCGGTCACCTCCGGCAGCTTCACCCAGGCGTTCATCGTGTAGGCGGCCTGGACCACGCCCCCCGCGCCCTGCAGCGCATCGGCGAACAGCGTGGCGCCGAGCGCCGGCAGCTCGACGGTGAACGGCGTGATATTGGACCCGTAGAGCGACGGCCCCCTGGGGTTCCACACCTGCGTCACCAGGGTCTTCGACACGTCCGACAGGTTGAGGTGCGCGGTGCCGCTCGCCCACGTCACCGCTCCCAGCCGCACCCGGTCACGCAGGGACGGGGCGACACGCTGCCGCAGCGCGTCGAGCACGGCCTTCTCCTCCTCCCGGGTCAGTGCGAACTCGACGTCGAAGGTGGCCAGCCCGCCGCCGTTACTGCCGTCCGGTCTCGGCCGCGGGACCTTGTACTTGAGGTACATGAGGATGGGCTCACCGGTCACGTCGTCGACGCGAAAGCGCGGCTGCTGCGGAAAGGCGTAGAAGACCGCCGGATCTGTGTCGTCCCCGTAGACGGGCACCCCCCCGATCGGCGGCAACACTCGGTCGATCTGCAGCATCGTTCCCCCCGGGCGCGGTTAGCGAGCGACAGTGTGATGGGCTGCCGAGCCGGTGTCGATCCCCTTCTGCTGCTCGTCTCGAACACCGGTTATGGCCTTGACAGCCCGGAACGGCATGGACACGATGCCGTTCCGGATGACCCGTCGGGACGTCCACCAACGCTGGTCGCGCCGTCCTCATCGGGAGCGGTGCGACCGGCTCTCCGGGGGGCACGACGTGCTTCGTCTGCCTGCCCTCGCCGAGGGCGCCACGTGGGTCGTCTACGGCGACCATGCCGACGCCTCGGCGGCCTACGTGCTGCCGGACGCCCCGCGGCTGCGACGGGCACCCGACGGCAGGGCGCTGCTCAGCCTCGTCAAGGTCAGGGACGTCTCCGCCGGCACCGGGGGCCTGCTCGACCTGCAGACCGACCTGCGTGTCGGTCCTGCCGAGCAGAGCGCGGCCCTCGACGCCTTCCGCGACGCGACAGGCACCACGGCGCGACCGGCCGACCCGATGTGGCTGTCGGGCACGGCGACCCTGACGGTGCCGGGCACGACGGTCACGGCCGCCGACGCACGACCCGCGCTGTCCGGAGTCGCCCCGGCCTCGTTCGTCTGCGGCGTCAGCGGGCAGGACGCCACGCTGCTCGCCGCGGGGCTGGGCTCCGGGTCCGGGCTGCTGCAGGTCGGCTACCAGCTGCGGGCTCTCACGATCCTGCCGCCGTGCCGGGTACACGTCTTCCTGCGCGCGGGACCGTTGGCCGCTGCCTGGGCAGGCCTGCCCGCCGAGGCCCGGCACGAAGGGCTGGCGGCGTGCGGAGCCGCGGGGGTCGACGTGGACGACGACGCCGGCTCGCTCGACCAGGGCCTTCGCGAACAGCTCGTCGCCTGGGCCTGGGACTGGCTGGACGCCGTCATCGCCGCCCGGACGCCTGTCACCGGCGGTCCCCCGGAGGGCCCCGACCTCGACCAGGTGCTCGTCGGCACCAACGGGCTCCCGTGGCCCTTCGCACCGGCCGGCACCCTGCCCGGGCTCGGCCCGGGTGAGACGGACTGGCTCAGCGAGACCGACCTGTCGACACCCGTGTTCCCCGTGCTGCGCATCAGCACCCGCGCCAACGCCCTGTTCAAGGCGGACCGGCTGGCCGCGGTGACGGCCCACCTCACCTACGGCGATCAGCGCCACGATGCGGTCCTGACCGCGCCCGACAGCGTCGACGAGCTCGCGGTGGTGGCCGTTCCCGCTCTCGGGCTGAGCTACGACGTCGCCCCCGTCGTCAGCTTCACGGCCAGCAGCCGCACGGTGGCGATGCCGCCGTTCAGGAGCAGCGCCCGTGACCTGCTCATCACCGTCGTGGACCTGGGCTGGCTGCGTGTGTTGTTCACCTCCTGGCAGGTCGACTGGGCGATGGTCAGCACCGTCGGGGTCGACATCCGCTACGTGGACGAGGCCGAGGGCGTGCCCCTGGTGCAGGACGCACTGGTGCTCGACAGCAGCTCGCCGAGTGGGGCGTACGAGCGGGCGGTCTACACCGCCAGGAACCGCCCGTACGAGGTACGACGTCGCTGGTCGCTGGCCGACGGCCGCGTCGTCGTGCAGGACTGGGCGCCCAGCACCGCGCGGACCTTCGACGTGGGCGCGCCCTTCGCCTCAGTGCTCTGGGTGCGCTTCCGGGCGCCGGGGCTGGCCGGTGACGTCGCCACCCTCACCGTCGACGTCACCCGCGACCTGGTCGCCGCGACGCCCCGGGTCACGACCTTCCAGCTGGACCCGCTCCACACGGAGGCACTCTGGACGGAGGGGCTGGTGCCGGGCGCCCCGGCCACCTTCCACTACCGGGTCACGACGTCGCTGCAGGACGGCCGGTCGTCGCAGGCGCCCTGGCAGGAGGGCGCCGGCGGGGGCGTCATCGCCGTCGGACCACAGGTCGGCGCCCACCTCGAGCTGAACGTCGTCGCCGACCTCGTGGACTTCTCGGTGGTTCAGCTCGTCACGGTGAGCCTGCGCCACGAGGGCCCGCCCCTGTGCGAGGACGACCTGGCCTTCTCCCCGCCGGCACCCCGCGCACGGCTCTGGACGGTCCCGCTCGGGCCCGGCGAGGAGCCGTCCTACACGTGGTCGGCGACCTATTACGCGGCGGGGCACCCTGCGCGCACCACCCCCTCCCGCACCTCCAGCGAGGTGACCCTCGTCCTGCCATGGCCCTGACCCCGAGCCCGCCCGTCCCCCTCGCACCGACTCCGCCGGGAAGGCGACCGCGATGCTGAACCTGTTCCAGAAGCTCATCGCCCCCGGGGTCGAGCACGTCGACCTCTACCAGGACGACGACGACCCCGCCCGGTTCTGGATGGTGCCCCAGCGGGTCCGCGTGGCGACCATGCTCGACGGGTCGCCCGAGCTGACGCTGATCGCGTTCGCCAGGGACCTGTCGCTGCTGGTGGGGGTCACCGAGCCCATGCCGCACGGGGCGACGGAGGGCGGCCTGCTCAGCTTCACCGTCGAGTGCACGGTCTCGGAGGCGGACCAGGCGACGATCGTGACGTACCTGCGTGACCAGGTGCTGTCCGGCGCGGTCCGGCTGCAGCGGCCCGTCGTCATCGGCGGCCGGGTGAGCGTCGAGTGGCGGCAGCCGTCCGGGGGCGACCCCACGCTGGCCTACCCCACCTGGCTGGAGGGGCAGGTCCAGTTCTGCCTGCCCTCGGCCGGCGGCCTGACCTTCGTCGACGCCGGACAGCTCATCGTCAAGCCCTCGCTCACCTCGTCCAACGTCGCGAGCTTCTCGATCCTGCTCGGGCAGGAGGGAATCCGGCTGTTCCGCGAGGCGATGGCACACGGCAAGCTCCCGGCCAACCTCGCCTACACCCTGCAGTTCGTCGGCCGGGTGCCGTCGGTCGACGTTGAGATCTCCGGGGACGCCAACCAGACGTACAAGGAGATCAAGGAGAACACCACGATCACCGAGACGTCCGGTGGCAGCGTCGTGCGCCAGTTCCCGCAGGTCGCCAGCCTCAAGCAGCTCAAGGACATGTGCGCGGGCCTCACCGTCACCTACAACCGGTACGACCTCGGCCAGGGTGACGACGAGCTGCTCAAGGCGATCGAGACGTTCGTCCTCGACATCACCACCGGCTACCTCAAAAACATGTTCTGCCAGCCGCTGGTCAACGGCCAGCTCGACCCGGCCAAGCTGGGGACCGACCCGATGCAGAACTTCAAGCCGGCCGGCACGCCGGTGGCCGGCGGCAACCAGCTGTGGCTCAAGGACTTCGAGCAGCAGGGGGAGTCGCACTTCGGGTTGTCGTTCAGCGGGAGCATCGCCAAGGGGTTCTCCGTCTACCCCAACTGCTCCCTGCTCGACGTCGTCACCGTCGAGCAGCTCCAGCGCTCCTTCCTCGAGGCCGACCTGAACACCCCGGTCTTCCAGGTCCTGCAGGTGCCCGTGCGGGTCACGGCCGACTTCACCCGCGACCCGATCGCCGCCATCCAGGTCACCGTCGACTACCGGGCGACGGACGACAAGACCGGCCAGGTCAAGGCTCGCGCCGAGACCTACGACTTCCTGACCGGCACCGAGGTCTTCTACTTCCGCTCGACGCTGGCCCGCGCGGCGGACGGGTCTCCGAAGGACACGTACTCGTTCTCGAGCAAGGTGCACTACAAGGCAGCCCAGGCTTCCAGCGACTTCCCGCCCCAGACGACCCGCGACAAGAGCCTCATGCTCGGGTACGACCGGATGGGGTGCGTCGAGGTCAAGGTCGTCGCGGGGGACATCCCCTGGACGGTCGTCGAGAGCGCCGAGGTGGCCCTGCACCTGCCGGACGTCCACACGCCCGACGCCAGCACGACCGTGCTGCTCACCGCATCGGCGACCGAGGGCCAGTGGTTCGCCTTCACCGGCGGCACCGGCGCCGCGAACTACGGGTGGGCCAGTACCTTCCGGCTCAAGAACGGCCAGCGGCTGGTGTCGCAGCCCCAGTCCTCGACGGCCGGAGTGCTGCGCGTCGACTCACCCTTCCGAGAGCCGCTGTCGGTGACCTTCGCCCCGGTCGGCGGCTTCCCGCCGCTGCAGTCCATCCTGCTGTCGACGTCCTACGACGACGCGGTCAACGACTACCACGTGCACGACGCGCACAGCTTCACCAGCAACACCGAGCTGTGGCCGTGGAACGTCCCTCTGGTCGACGCGGACAACCGTCGCTTCCGCTGGAAGGCCGACCTGACCTTCGCCAACAGCACGACCAGCGAGGGGCAGTGGCAGGACGGCGTGGAGGGCACCATCAGGGTCGGCGAGGTCCTCAGCTCGCTGCTCGACATCACCATCTCCCCGGCGGTCATCGACTGGGCGCAGTGGAAGCTGGTCGTCGTCACGTTGACGTACGAAGACCCGACGACGCACGAGACCCAGACGCAGACCGTGCAGCTCACCCCGATGAGCGCCGACCAGCACTGGCAGGTGTCCCTCACCGACGCGCACGCGACGTCGTACACCTACGAGGTCCACGGCTACGGGGCGGCGGGCGCCCGCAAGGACGTCCTGCCGGTCGCGACGAAGGACAAGCTCCTGGTCGTGCAGCTGTGAGGCTCGAGGGCATCGCGCCCGGGCAGGAGCTGCGGTTTCAGCAGCAGATAAACCAGGGGCTGCTCCTGCGGATGCTCCAGGTTCCGTCCGTGGTGACCGAGGACGATTCCCCGCTGCTGAAGGAGATGCCGTCGGCCTGCGGTCAGGTCATCCACGATACGGCCGGGACGGCGTACGTGGTGCCGGTCGCCGTCGTGCCGGCCCGTAGCAAGGTCTCGAGGACCTCAGCGGTGTTCCTCGAGCGCGACGCGGCCGGGGCCTGGGCCCTCGCCTTCTGGATCGACCTCGTCCGGCCCGACCAGGGCCCGGGTGCCGACCCCGCCGTCGGGTTCTTCCCGGTCGCCGAGATCAGCGTGTCGATCACCTCGGCGGTGGCCGGCGTGTCGTCCCCGCTGGCCACGGTGACCGACCTCCCGCCACCGGACGACTCGGTCCTTCGCCGGCTCAGCGCGTCCATGCCTGTGCGGGACCCCGCCGCCGTCGCCAACGCACTCCGCGAGGACGAGTCGGTCACCCTGCACGTGGTCGCCACGCTGCACTACCGGCAGCCCGGCGTCGAGCCGGCGCCCGAGCCACCCGACGGGCCGCACCAGCGCTGGTTTGACAAGATCTACCTCAACCGGGCCTTCGAGTCGCGCGTCCGCCTCGTGCCACAGGCCGACTCCGCAACGCGGCCCGCCCTCGACCTGCGCACGGCCGGCCTGGACACCCGGGTGTTCCGCCTGCCGCCGGAGCTGCTGCGGCTCCCCGACCCGCCGCCGCCCACCTCGGCGGCCACCGCCGTGGCCCTGACGCCGGACGCCCTGGGGCTGTCGGCGTTCCGCCCGACCAAGGACCCCGCCAACCGCCCGATCTACTACCGCTTCAACGTCTCGGCCGGCGGCGACGCGGCGGGTGGGGACGACCCGGATGCTGTGTGGGTGCCCGGCGGGCACGGCCTGTGGCGTGAGTCGCCGGTGCCCAACCAGTACTTCGTCCTGCCCACCGAGTACCGGCTCGACGTGGATGCCGAGCGCGGGCTGCCGGCCATGAGCGTCCTGCTCATCGAGCTGCCCCCGGACGCAGCCCACCCGGAGGCGGGCTACAAGGTCCGGCTGCGCTTCCAGCTGGTGCCGTGGTTCGACCCCGTCGAGGTGGAGCTGCTGCGGGCCGAGATCGCCGATGCGGCCGGCGTCCCGTGGCCAGAGCTGGTGGTCGGTGGCACCGACCAGGTCACCTACTCCGCCTCGGACTGGCTCAGCGGGCTCGGTGGCGTCGAGGTCGCCGCGGCCGGCCCCGCAGGTAGGGACCCAAGGGGCTTCGAGCACGTGCTGGACGCCAGCTTCAGCTTCTACACGCTGGTCGCGAACCTCCTGGCGCCCGCTGACGGGCCGCCGACCGGCCTGGAGGGCACCGTGACGTTCTCACTGCGCACGTCGGCCGACGAGACGGCGCCAAGGACCACGCGCACCGTGCCGGCACACCTGCGCCTCGACCGGCCGACCGACGACTTCCTGGTGGCCTCCTTCGCGCCCGCGCCGCTCCCCCCGGACGACACCTGGCCGGAGGGCTGGCGTCCCCCGCTGTACACGCGGGTCCACGGGCTGCCCGGGCTGCCGGCCACCGTCGCCGGCGGCTTCGCCTCGCTGCTCGTCCTCGACCCGATCAGCGGTCGGCCGATCGACCGTGCTCCGGCAACACTCGTTCCGGTTCCCTTCGACGTCCCCGGGCTCGCCACGTCCCCCGTGCTGCCCCCGCCCGACCCCACTGCCCCTGAAGGTGCCCGTGCACCCGATGCGCAGCCCGGCGAGGTGCTCCTGCGGCTCGAGCAGCCGGCTGCCGGGGCCATCGACCCGCGGGTGATCGGGGGGGCCTCGGTCACCCTGACCGGCGTGACCGTGCACGTGGACGCGCGGGCGATGCTCGAGAAGGTGCACGCCACCGCGTCCGCCGCGGGACTAGCGACTCAGCTGCGGGTGTCCAGCTATCAGCTGAAGCACCCCGAGGTGCTTCCGCCGGCTCTTGCCGATCTCTTCCAGCTCGATGTCGAGTTCCGCCGGGGTACCGGCGACCCGAGTCGGGTCAGCCTCACTCGTGACGAGCCGCAGGCCACCACCGCGCTGCCGTTCACCCTGGACGACGTGGTGGCCGGCCTGCGCCCGGACCAGCCCACCTTCGAGTTCCGACGGCGCAACGTCACGCCTGCCGGCGAGGGCAGCTTCTCGGATTGGGAATCCGTGGTCGGAGGGACGCTGCTCGTCACGCCGGTGACCAGACCCGGCGCGGCGGCACCGGGATAGAGCGGCCGGCGCTCAGGACGGTGAGCTCAGGGCGCCGGGGCCGCGCCGACCTCGGCCACAGCCGGCCCGTCCGCTCCCTCCGGAGAGCCGGTGCGCTGCGGCGGGACGCCGAGCGCGATGCCCGTGCCGAGCGGCACGGACAGGTGCGGGTCGACGGTCCGGGTGCCGTTGGCCAGCAGCCGCCCGCCGGCACTGAGCGCGACCGTGACGGTGCACCGGCCACCGGTCAGGGCGATCAGCCGGCCGCCCGAGACGACGCCAGCGACCCCCAGCACGGCCACGTCGACGGCCAGCTCGAAGCGCACGGCGGGCAGCGTCAGGGTCCCGAGCTGAACGTCGACGCGCGGGTGCCGGACCAGGCGCAGGTCGCGTGCACCCAGCGGGACGACGACGGTGCTGTCGTCCTTGCTCGTCACGGCCGCTGCCGCCACCAGCTCCTGGTGCTTGCGCCACCCGCGCACCAGCACCGTGGCGATGTCCAGGTCGAGGAAGTCCGTCGCCATCGCGGACAGCTGCTCGTACGCGCCGTCCCACACAGCCCCCCCGACGACCCGCAGGTCCTCCCGACCGGAAGCGAGGGCGTCGCTCTGCCGGAGCCGTCGGGCCAGCTCGCCGGGGACGTCGACGTCGTCGCCGAACAGCACCTCGCGTGCTGTGCCGGCGAGCATGTCCGAGCGTGTCATGGCACCTCCAGGAGTTCGGGCGTCTGGCTGCCGTCGGGGACCGGGACGAGGCGGAGCGGGAGGCCCGCGTCGCGCGACGACGCCCGTGTGGTGACGTCGAGCGAGGGGTCAGGGGAGGCGGTCAGGCGCAGGACCGCGTGGGAGTGCGCGGCAGCGTCGCGGTGCCGCAGCCGGCGAACCGCCGCCGTGAGCACGGCCAGCAGGACGACGACCCCACCGAGCAGGAGCCAGCCGGGCGGCCCACTGCCGCCTGAGCTGTCGTCGCTCGCCGCGAGCCCGCCGAACGGGTCGGAGCCCGGCGGCTCGAGCGTGACCGCGACGGCCGTACCGGGAGGGACCCTCGTGCCAGGAACCGGCTCCTGGCCAATGACCTGGGCGTCCCCGGCCGGGTTGCCGGCCAGTGCCAGACCGACCGCTCCCAGCAGGTCGCGGGCCGCGCCGACCTGCACCCCGGTGACATCCGGCACGGGCACGAGCGTCGGCAGGACGGCGGTGCGCAGGCGTACGGCGCTGCGTGGTGCCACCCGAGTGCCGGCATTCGGGTCCTGGTCGACGACCCGACCGCCCCCAGCTGTCAGCGTGGACGAGAGACCGGCTGCGCCCAGCATCGACTGCGCGGCCCCCGCGGTGCGCCCGACGACGTCCGGGACAGCGACCCGGACGTCCTTCGGCGCCGTCGGCTCCAGCACGGGCGCGACGCAGCTCCCGGTGAGGACGACGGTGTCGGCCGGCGGGGCCTGGGACACCACCGTCCCGTTTGCGCTCACCGGCTTGCACGCCACCAGGTCGGCCTGCTCGATCGCGGCGACAGCGGATCGGCCGTCCAGGCCCGTCAGGTCTGGCACCGTCGTGTCCGTCACCAGGACCAGCGTCACGGTCGCCGAGACCGTGCCGTAGGACACCGTGATCGTGTGCCGGCCGAGGTCACCGACGGCGTCAAACGAGCCCTCGATGCCGCCCTTCCCCGTGGCGGAGCAGCTGCCGACCGACGCGCCAGCCTCGGTCACCCGGCAGCCGACGGGGTTGGCGCCGTCACTGTTGTCGAACGGCGGGAACCCGCTGCCCACCACGCGCATCGCCGTGCCGACCCGCACGTGGTCGGAGTCGGGGGTCAAGGTGAGCCGCGGCGCGGCGGATGTCGGCGCGGCGACCGCCGACGTGGGCACGGCGGCGGCGGCCACGGCGGGTGTCGGCACAGCGGCGGCCGCTACGACCGGTGTCGGCACGGCGGCGACGGCGAGCGCAAAGACGGGCACGGCGAACAGCAGGCGCAAGCTGGTGCGGTGCTCGTGCATGGGCCCTCCAGAAGGTCGCATCCACACGACCCCGGAC
Organism: Mycobacteriales bacterium; assembly: GCA_046593925.1. Lineage (GTDB taxonomy): Bacteria > Actinomycetota > Actinomycetes > Mycobacteriales > SCTD01 > JAYVYM01. The sequence goes on along the minus strand of JBKJQN010000050.1, from coordinate 3,075 downwards.
GGCTCACTCTGATACCTCTCGTGCCCGGGGGCTACTGCCTTTCTCGCCGAGCACGGCATCACCGTGCAGTTCGAGCAGCGCTGTGGGTAGCTGCGCGGCGCTGCCGCCGCGGTGCAGCCTGACCGGACGGACTGAGATCGCCCGGCGACGGTGAGCCTGTCGGGCAGCTGCCGGCGGCGGTGCTGGCCGAACGGATCGGCCTGGCCGAGCTGGTCGACCAGCGGCTGCACCTGGCCCGCCACGGCGCGAACAGCGGGACGAAGGCGCTGACGGTCATCGGGTCGATGCTGACCGGCGGGGACAGCATCGACGACGTCGCGGTCCTGCGGGCCGGCGCCGCCGTCGAGTTGTTCGACGCGACGAGGGCGCCGTCGACGATCGGATCGTGGCTGCGGGCACACAAGTGGTCCAACGTCGGCCAGCACGACACGGTCAGCCGCGAGCTGCTGGCCCGGCTGTGGGCCGCTGGTGCCGGACCGGCCGACCTGACCGGGCCGTTGACGATCGATCTGGACTCAACGATCGTGCCGGTCCAGGGCCGCAGCAAGCAGGGCGCCGCGTTCGGCTATACGGAGTCCGCGGGTATTACCCGCAGCTGGCGACCTGCGCCCAGACCGGGCAGGTACTGATGTGCCGGCTGCGTGGCGGCGCGGCCGGCGCCGCCCGGGGCGCCAAGAGCTTCCTGACCGAGACCGTCAGCCGGGCCCGGCACGCCGGCGCGACCGGCCAGCTCACGGTCCGGGCCGACAGCGCGTTCTACTCACGTGCGGTGCTGCCTACCGCGTCAAGTTCGACGCCACTTCTCGGTCACTGCCCAGCGAGACAAGCGGTTCCGGGCCGCGATCGACAGCATCGATGAGGCGGCCTGGACGGCGATCCCGTCATGGCTGTCCTCCCCGAAGGTTTCCGGTGCCGACGTCGCCGAGATCGACTTCGTCGCGTTCAGCGGCAAGGACGCCGTCGCGGTCCGGTTAATCGTGCGGCGGGTCCAGCCGACCCCCGGCTCGCAGCTGGCGCTGTTCACCACCTGGAGCTACCACGCGTTCGTCACCAACCGCGACGGTGACCTGCTCGAGCTCGACGCCGACCACCGGCGGCACGCGATCGTCGAGCAGGCCATCGCCGAGCTGAAAAGCGCCGGGCTCGCGCACCTTCCCTCAAGTCACTTCATGGCGAATGCCGCCTGGCTCGCCCTGACCGTCATGGCGCACACCTCGGCCGGGCCGTCGCCCTGGGTGAGCAGGACGCCGTCCGGGGCGGGAGATCAGCGACCTCCGTGCTGTAGCAAGGCGGCTGCAAGGGCGGAGATCATGGCCTTCAACCCGCTTTGGCCGCGACGTCCGGCACCCCGCCAGCCGCGGGCCGCGGGCCGCGGGCCGCACCGACGCGATGGTCGAGATGTTGATGATCGAGCCGCGTCCCCGCGGAGGACTCGGTCGTACAGGTGGGCTTGCCGGCGCTAGTCACGAGCACGTCGTCACGCCGGAGGTCCGTAGGCGGCATCGACCGGGCAGCTCCTGCCAATGGCCCTTGGCCTGGATCCACCGTCGGACGTCCGGTGATCGTGATGATGACGTGACTTTGTGGCTGGGTGGTTGAGAGCGTGCTGGGATGACCGGGCGGGCCGGTTGGTCTCCACGATGTCGTTCCGGTCGGTCCTGTCGGAGGGCGGATGGGTTCAGGCCGCGGCCGGCGGGCTGTTCGCGGCGGCGGCGAGCTTTTCCCAGGCGTTCTGCCAGGGCCATGCTGCGGGTAGGTGCAGGGTCAGCTGGCGGGCGGAGCGGGCGAGCCGGCCGGGGACGGTGATGAGCTGCGCGCGGATCGTGCCGGTGGTGGCTTTTGCGTGGAAGGTCGAGGCCAGCGTGCCGGCGGCGCGGGTGAGGTTGAAGGCCATCGCGGCGCAGACGAGCCAGGCGCTATTGGCCCAGAAGTGCCCGGAGGGCACGTGGGCGAGCGGCCCGTTCTTCAGGTCGGCGATGACCTGCTCGACGATCGCGTGCGCCCGGTGCGCTTTCTCGGCCGCGAGCATCGGCAGCGGGCTGTTGGTGAACACCGCGTGGTAGCGGTAGGCGGTGAACAGCTCGCTCTGGTTGTTCGGGTTCATGTCGGTGACCCGGCGCACGATCAGCCGGGCGGTGACGTGCTGGGCTTTGGGCCGGGAGGTGAAGGCGGTGTAGTCGATCTCGGCGACCTCGGCGTCGGAGATCCACTGCTGACTGTCCTCGTCGAAGACCGCGTTGGTGTACTTGATCGTCGTCCAGGCGTCGGCGGAGATCGTGGCGATGGCCTTGCGGACGGCGCTGTCCTGCCGGGCGGTGATGGAGAACCGGGTGTCCTGGCGCAGCGCGGCGGCGATTACGTCGTGGCCGTAGTAGGCCGAGTCCGCCCGCAGCACCAGCAGCCCGGTCGCGCCCACCTTCTTCGCGGTGATCAGGGCGTCGGTGACGAACCGGTGGGCGCCGCGGGCCGAGTTCGCCCCGCCCTTGCGGAGCCGGGCGGCGGCGATCACCGGCGCGCAGGTCGGCGTCGAGAGGACCGTGAGCAGCGCGTTCAGGCCCTTCACGCCGGTGTAGCCACGGCCGGCGCCTTGCTTGGCATAACCGTAGGTCTGGCGCAGGGTGTCGTCGATGTCGACATAGGCCAGCTCGTCGGCCTCGGCCAGCAACGGGACCTGGCCGCACAGGTTGACCAGCAGCCGGGAGGCGACCGCGTCGAGCTGGCGGACGTGGCCGAAGGTGAACGAGCGCAGGAACGTCCCCAGCGTGGAGGGCGCCCGTACCCCGCGGAACAACTTGCCCATCGCGCCGTGCCGCAGCAGCGCCATGTCATCGATGGAGTCCGCCCCGGCGACCATCCCTGCGACCAGGCCCGGGACCTTCAGGTGCCCGTTCACCCCGCCGGGCTTGGCCAAGTGCAGGTGCTCACCGACCAGACGCTGCAAGCCGGCCCGCTCGGCGAGCTGCAGAACCGGCGCCAGGCCGGCGCACGACACCAGGTTCGGGTCATCGAAGACGGCCGTGACGCCGTGACACACCCGCATCTCGCGGATGTCCTTCTCGTTGCGGTGGACCGATC
>JBKJQN010000061.1:0-78641 GCA_046593925.1 Mycobacteriales bacterium | reverse complement strand
GTCCGTCGTGAGCATCGTGGGGCGACGCGGCGGGGAGTCCGGGGTCGGCCCGGGGATCGTCGCCTCGGCGCCCTTGGCCACCCACTGCTTCGCGCCGGCCGGGCTCTTGGTCAGCTCCCACTCGAAGCCGAACAGGTTCTCGAAGTACTCGTTGGTCCACTGGGTCGGCTTGCTCGTCGAGGTGACCTCCAGGCCGCTGGTGATCGTGTCACCGCCACGGCCGGTGCCGAAACTGTTGTGCCAGCCGAAGCCCTGCTCCTCGAGCGGCGCGCTCTCGGGAGCCGGGCCGACGTAGGTGTCCGGGTCAGCCGCGCCGTGGGTCTTGCCGAAGGTGTGCCCGCCGGCGATCAGCGCGACGGTCTCCTCGTCGTTCATCGCCATCCGGGCGAACGTCTCACGGATGTCGCGGGCCGAGCCGAGCGGGTCCGGATTGCCGTTCGGGCCCTCCGGGTTGACGTAGATCAGGCCCATCTGGACGGCGTCCCGGACCCGCTGGCCTCGGCCCGGGACATCCGCGAGACGTTCGCCCGGATGGCGATGAACGACGTGGAGACGGTCGCCCTGTGCGCCGGCGGTCACACCTTCGGCAAGACCCACGGCGCCGCCGACCCCAACCTCTACATCGGCCCCGAGCCAGAGGGTGCCCCGCTCGAGGAGCAGGGCCTGGGCTGGCGCAACAGCCTGGGCACCGGTCACGGCGGGGACACCATCACCAGCGGGCTCGAGGGAGCCTGGACCCCCACTCCCATCACCTGGGACAACAGCTACTTCGAGACCCTTTTCGGCTACGAGTGGGAGCTCGTGAAGAGCCCCGCCGGGGCGCACCAGTGGGCCCCGAAGGACGGCGCCGGCGCCGACGCTGTTCCGGCAGCGCACGACGCTACGAAGCGGGTCGCGCCATTCATGGCCACCACCGACATCGCCCTGCGGGTCGACCCGGTGTACGAGCAGATTTCCCGGCGCTTCTATGAGCACCCGGAGGAGTTCGCCGACGCCTTCGCCCGGGCCTGGTTCAAGCTGACGCACCGCGACATGGGGCCCGTCGCTCGGTACCTCGGGCCGCTGGTCCCCGCCGAGACACTGCTCTGGCAGGACCCGGTCCCCGCCGTCGACCACGAGCTGGTCGGTGCCGAGGACATCGCCGCGCTGAAGGCGCAGCTGCTGTCCTCGGGGCTGTCGGTCGCCCAGCTGGTCTCTACCGCCTGGGCGTCGGCGTCGTCGTTCCGCGGCAGCGACAAGCGCGGCGGTGCCAACGGGGCGCGGCTGCGCCTCGAGCCGCAGAGTGGCTGGGAGGTCAACGACCCCGACGAGCTGGCGCTGGTTCTTCGTACCCTGGACGGGATCAAGGAGCGCGCTCGGGCCGCTGGGAAGCAGATCTCGCTCGCGGACCTGATCGTGCTCGGTGGCTGCGCCGGCGTCGAGCAGGCCGCCAGGGCCGCCGGTCACGACGTCCAGGTGCCGTTCACCCCGGGCCGCACGGACGCCTCGCAGGAGCAGACCGACGTGGAGGCGTTCGCGCCGCTCGAGCCGACCGCGGACGGCTTCCGCAACTACCTCGGCAAAGGCCACCGGCTGCCGGCCGAGTACCTGCTGCTCGACCGGGCCAACCTGCTGACCCTCAGCGCCCCTGAGATGACCGTGCTCGTGGGTGGCTTGCGCGTCCTGGGCACGAACCAGCAGCAGTCCCAGCGCGGAGTCCTCACCACCCGACCCGGTTTGCTGACCAACGACTTCTTCGTGAGCCTGCTCGACCTGGGCACCACGTGGAAGGCGACCGCCGAGGATGCGGAGACCTTCGAGGGGCGTGACGCCACGGGCGAGATCCGGTGGACCGGCAGCCGCATCGACCTCGTGTTCGGCTCCAACTCCGAGCTCCGCGCGCTGTCGGAGGTCTACGCCAGCGACGACGCCCAGGAGAAGTTCGTGCGCGACTTCGTGGCAGCCTGGGACAAGGTCATGAACCTCGACCGCTTCGACCTGGTCTGAGACAGGGGCGTCCAGGTCAGCCCCCGTCGGCCGACCTGGACGCCCTCGTCCCCCGGCTTCCCCTGCGAACGGGCGCTTCCCCTGCGAGAGGGCGCCGAACTGGCCTCCGAAAGTGATCTCACAAAGGGGAGGTGGGCCACCTCGCTCCGACCCGGGAGCTCGACATCGACCCGGCTCTCCGCGAGGTGCCGGGTCTCATCCTCGACGTACTCCGCCTGACCCCACGGCCGGGTCAGGGCCGCGGCGAGACCTCACCCATCTCGCCCCAGCCGTCTTGCGGGACCCCGGACAGGCTGATGATCTTCGGGGTGGCGCTGACGACCGGCGACATCGCGTCGACGGCCGCCTTGAAGTGCGCACTGGAGACGTGTGCCTCGGCCGCACCGTCCGCGAAGGCCTCGACCAGGACGTACTCGAACGGGTCCTCGACGCTGCGCGACCACTCGAAGAACAGGTTGCCCGGCTCGCCGCGGGTGGCCTGGGTGAAGTCGTCGACCAGCGTGAGCCAGTTGTCGGCGTGCTCCGGTAGGACCGGGAACTTGACGACGATGAAGATCACTGCGGCTCCTTGTGGGTGGGCGGTCAGACCCGGCGGCCGGCGTCGTTGCACAGCGCCGCCCAGTGCTGCTGGGCGACGACGTGCCAGGCGTCGTGCCGGGTGTGGAACAGCTCGGCCGCGGTGGGACCGGGCCAGGTGGCGGGCAGCAGCGGTGCCGGCAGCGCCGGGTCCAGGAACGGGAAGCGCCGCCACTCCTGCACCAGCCGCACCTGCGCGCGGAAGGCCTCCGCCGGACCGGCCGCCCGGTCGTCGGCGAAGGCCTGCAGGAACGCCGTGTAGCGCTCCTCGACCCGCTCGAGCTGCCAGGCACCGGTGACCACCCGTTGCTGGTCACCCACCGCGCCGTAGGGGCCGGTGAAGGAGTACGCCTCGACGCCGAGCTCCTCGATGGCGGCCGCGACCTCCTTCTCCTTGTCGATGTCGGGGGTGACCCACAGGCCGGGCAGCGGGCTGCCCAGGCCGGCCCAGGTGAGCCGGGTCCGCAGTCGGTGCCGCAGCTGGCGCTGGGTCTCCGGCACGCTGACCGCAAGCACCAGCCACCGGCCGTCCCACTGCTCGACCTGCCGGCCGAACCCGTAGATCCGCTCCCGGCCCTCGTCGAGCAGCCGGCGGCCAGCCGCGGTCAGGTGCCAGCGCACCCGCCGGCCGTCGCGCTCGGCGGTCAGCAGCTGCTCCCCCGCGGTGCGCGACAGCGCCTGACGCGCGGCCTTCTCCTCGACGCCGACCTCGGCCAGCGCCGCGACCAGGGCGCCGGTCCAGGCGGGCGCCGAGCCTGGCAGCACGAACTCCCCGAGCACCGTGAGCAGCAGCGAACGCGCGCTTGCGGTGCCGGTCTCGCGTCGTCGCCCGCCCGGCCCGGCCTCCACGGGCCGAGCGTGCCACAGCCCCGCATGACACAGCCCCGCGCGCTACGGCCCCGGCATGACACAGCCCCGGCGTCCCACGACCCCTGGATGACAGGGCCCCCGTAGTGTGTCCGCGGTCACAGCCCGCCGACCTGGAGACTCCGTGCCCGAGGTTTTCAACGCCGCCTGCTACCTGGTCGACCGGCACGTCGAGGCCGGCAACGGCGACCGGGTCGCGGTGCGGTGCGCCGGGACGACGACGACGTACGCCGACCTACGCGACCTGGCCGGGGCCTTCGCCGCCGGGCTGCGGCGCCTCGGCAGCCGAACCGGCGAGCGGGTGCTGTTCGTCTGCTCGGACCGCACCGAGCTGTTGGCCGGGCTGCTCGGCGCGATGCGCACCGGCGCGGTCGCTGTACCGGTCTCGACGATGCTGACCGGCCCGGAACTGTCGAAGATCGTCGCCGACTCCGGGGCCCGGGTCCTCGTGGTCTCCCCCGAGTTCGCCGGGGCTGCCGCCGAAGCCGCGACGGCCGCGCCGGAGCTGGCCCACGTCGTCACCGTCGACGGCGCGGCACTCGACCTGCCCGCCCGCCTGCAGGTCACCGCTTGGGCCGACCTGGTCGCGCCCGGCGGTGACGCGGTCGCGGCAACGACCCCCGACACGCCGGCGCTGTGGCTCTACACCAGCGGCACGACGGGAACGCCCAAGGCGGCCATGCACCGACACGAGAACCTGCGGGCGGTCTGTGAGACGTACGCCCGGCACGTCCTGGCCATCACCGCCGAGGACGTCTGCTTCTCGGTCGCCAAGCTGTTCTTCGCGTACGGACTGGGCAACTCCGGGCTGTTCCCGCTGTGGGCAGGCGCGACCACCGTCCTGGAGCCGCGCCGGCCCTCCGCGGCCCTCGCCGCCGAGGTCCTCGCCGAGCACCGCCCCACCCTTTTCTTCTCCGGCCCGACGTTCTTCGCGGCACTGCTCGCCGCGGACCTGCCGGCCGACACGTTCGCCTCCGTGCGCGCCGTCCCGAGCGCCGGCGAGTCGCTCCCGGCCACCCTGCAGCGCCGCTTCACCGAGCGCTTCGGCGTCGAGGTGCTCGACGGGATCGGCTCCACGGAGGCGCTGCACATCTTCCTGTCCAACGCCCCCGGCGCGGTCCGCCCCGGCACCTCCGGCCGGCCGGTGCCCGGCTACAACATCTCGCTGCGCGACAGCCAGGGCGCCGAGGTGCCCGACGGCGAGCCCGGGGCGCTGTTCGTCCGTGGGGCCTCGATCGCGACCGGCTACTGGAGCCGCACGGAAGCGACCCGGTCGGTGTTCCAGGGCGAGTGGCTGAGCACCGGCGACACCTACGTCCGCTCGTCCGACGGCTGGTTTACCTGCCTCGGCCGCTCCGGCGACCTGCTCAAGGCCGGCGGCATCTGGGTGTCGCCCGCCGAGGTCGAGGAGCGGCTGCTGCAGCACCCGCAGGTCGCGGAGGCGGCCGTCGTCGGCGTACCCGACAGCGACGAGCTCGACAAGCCGGTCGCCTGCGTGGTTGCCGTCGCCGGCGCGGTGCTCGACCCGGCCGAGCTGGTGGCGTGGTGCCGCGAGGGGCTGGCCGCCTTCAAGCGGCCCCGCTCGGTGCTCGTACTCGATGAGCTGCCCAAGACCGCTACCGGCAAGGTCCAGCGCTTCCGGCTCCGGGAGGACGCCCGCGCGGCCGCCGCTGCCATTCCGGACCCGCCGGCGCAGGCTCCCGTCAACGCGCTGTGACACTTCCGCTGTGACGCCCCTGCCGTGACCCTGGGCGGGCACCTGTTCGTCGACGCGCACGTCCACGTGCCCGTTCTGAGCTCGGTCGCGCCGGCCCGGGCCGACTGGGCGCACCAGTACGGGCGCCCCGGGGTGCTCGAGGGCGTCTGGCGTCTGGCGTCCCGACGACCCCCCCGACCCGGCGAGGTTCCGGCCGGTGACGAACGTCAACCCACCCCTGCACTCCGATCAACGCCGAGCTCCCAGCGCGCGGGCCGTCGTCGGCCTGTGGCTGCCCGCGGACGTGGTTACGCTGGCGATGGGCCGGAATGCCCGCAGGGTCTTCACCGGCCTCGGCGGACCTACTACACGTGCTCGACGTACGACGCGCAAGCTGTAGCGTGTTACCAGTCCCCGAACCCGTACACCGGAGGTCCTGCATGACGCTGCTCGCCGACGCGGACCGCGCAGAGCCCGTCCCGGCGCAGGTCACCGTCGACTTCGATACCGCTCCCGACCGCTACCGGCACTGGCAGCTCGCCGTCGACGGCCCGGTTGCGACCCTGACGCTACGGGTCGACGAGCAGGGTGGCCTGGTTCCCGGCTATGAGCTGAAGATGAACAGCTACGACCTCGGGGTCGACATCGAGCTGTACGACGCGGTGCAACGGCTGAGGTTCGAGCACCCCGGCATCAAGGCGGTCGTGCTCACCGGCGGCCTGGACCGGATGTTCTGTGCCGGCGCCAACATCCGGATGCTCGCGCAGAGCCCGCACGCGTGGAAGGTCAACTTCTGCAAGTTCACCAACGAGACGCGCAACGGCATCGAGGACGCGACCGCCACCTCCGGGCAGACCTGGATCGCGGCGCTCAACGGCACGGCTGCCGGCGGGGGCTACGAGATGGCCCTGGCCTGCGCACAGATCGTCCTGGTCGACGATGGCTCGTCCGCCGTGTCGCTGCCGGAGGTCCCGCTGCTCGGCGTCCTGCCGGGCACCGGCGGGCTGACCCGCGTGGTGGACAAGCGGTTCGTCCGCAAGGACCGCGCCGACATCTTCGCGACCCGCACCGAGGGCATCCGGGGGCAGACGGCCGTCGAGTGGGGGCTGGTCGACGAGAGCGTCCCGCTGAGCCGCTTCGCGGGCGCCGTACACGCCCGCGCGACCGCCGCCGCCGCCGCCTCCGGCCGCCCCGACACCGGCGAGGGGGTGCTCCTGACTCCGCTGGCCCGCGAGGTGACCGCCGAGGCCATCACCTACCGCTTTGTCAGTGCGGACCTGGTCCGCGACGGGCGCCGGGTAGACGTCACCGTGCGCGGCCCTGACGCCCTGCCGCCCGCCGACCCGCACACCGAGGGCGAGAACTGGTGGCCGATGGCGGTGGCCCGCGAGCTCGACGACCTGGTGCTGCGGCTGCGTACGAACGAGGACGACCTCGGCACCTGGGTGCTGCGCACGACCGGCGACGCGGCGCTCGTCCAGGCGTACGACAAGCAGCGCGCCGAGCTCGCCGGTGACTGGTACGTCAACGAGGTGACGCAGTACTGGAAGCGCACCTTGAAGCGCCTGGACGTCACCAGCCGCAGCCTGTTCGCGGTCATCGAGCCGGGCAGCTGCTTCACCGGCAGCCTGCTCGAGCTCGCGCTGGCCTGCGACCGGCAGTACCTGCTGGACGGCGTGTTCGAGGACGTCGACGCGGATGCCGCGCCCGCCACGATCACCGTCGGCCCTGACAACCTCGGGCCGCTGCCGATGGGCAACGGCCTGACCCGGCTGCAGTCGCGTTTCCACGGCCGGCCCGCCGACCTGGCAGCGGTGGCGGCCCGCGCCGGCGAGCCGCTGGACGCGGCTGCGGCGACCGGGCTCGGCCTGGTCACGCTGACCCCGGACGACCTCGACTGGGACGAGGAGCTGCGGATCGCCCTGGAGGAGCGCGCGTCCCTCTCGCCCGACGCGCTGACCGGGATGGAGGCCAACCACCGCTTCGTCGGCCCGGAGACCGTCGAGACCAAGGTCTTCGGCCGGCTCACCGCCTGGCAGAACTGGGTGTTCCTGCGCCCCAACGCCAGCGGCCCCGACGGGGCGCTGCGCCGGTTCGGCAGTGGCACCCGGGCGGCGTACGACACGAAGCGGGTCTGACGTGCCGCCGCTGGACGTCGACCTGCTGCTCGTCGGCGCGGGACCGGTCGGCCTGTACGGGGCCTACTACGCCGGGGTACGCGGGCTCTCCACCGCCATCGTCGACTCGCTGCCCGAGCCCGGCGGCCAGGTCAGCGCGATGTACCCCGAAAAGCCGATCTACGACGTGGCCGGCTTCCCGAGCGTGCGCGGCCGCGACCTCGTCGAGGGTCTGGTTGCCCAGGCGGCGCGGTACGACCCGACGTACCTGCTCGGCGACCCGGCGGTCACCCTGGACGACGAGCCGGGCGGGCGGCTGCGCGTCACGACCGCGTCAGGGCAGCAGGTGCGCTGCGGCGCCCTGGTGCTGACCGGCGGCATCGGCACCTTCACACCGCGCCCGCTGCCCGCCGGCGAGGAGTTCCTCGGCCGCGGGCTGGCCTACTTCGTGCCGCGGCTGGCCGACTGCGCGGGCGCCGACGTCGTCATCGTCGGTGGCGGGGACAGCGCCTGCGACTGGGCGCTCGCGCTGCAGGGCATCGCGAAGAGCGTGACCGTCGTACACCGGCGCAAGGCCTTCCGTGCGCACGCGGCCGCGGTCGACGCGGTGCGGGCCTGCTCGACCGTGTTGGTCGACGCCGAGCTCACCGCGGTGCTCGGCGGCGCCGTCGTCGACGCCGTCGAGGTCACCGTGCGCGGCGCCGCGCCGGTCGTGCTGCCCTGCCAGAAGGTCGTCGCGGCGCTGGGTTTCCTGGCCGACCTCGGCCCGGTGCGCGAGTGGGGCCTGGAGCTGCACGACAACCGGCACGTCGTCGTCGATACCCGGATGCGCACGACCCGGCCGGGCGTGTACGCGGCTGGCGACATCACCGACTACGACGGCAAGGTCCGGCTGATCAGCGTCGGCTTCGGGGAGGTCGCGACCGCCGTCAACAACGCCGCGGTCGCGCTGGACCCCGACGCCCAGCTGTTCCCCGGCCACAGCAGCGACACCGCCCCCGTCCCCGTCCCCGTCCCGGCCTGAGGAGGTCCCCGTGACGTACGTGATCGCCGGTCCGTGCATCGACGTCAACGACAAGGCGTGCATGGACGAGTGCCCCGTCGACTGCATCTACGAAGGGGAGCGCAAGAGCTACATCAACCCCAAGGAGTGCATCGACTGCGGCGCCTGCGAGCCGGTCTGCCCGGTCGAGGCCATCGCGCAGGACCGCCGCGTCGAGCCGGACCAGAAGGTCTTCATCGAGGACAACCGGACGTTCTTCCTCGAGGTGCTGCCCGGCCGGGACGCGCCGCTCGGGGCGCCGGGCGGCTCCCGCAAAGTCGGCGACATCGGCGTCGACACGCCGCTGGTCGCGGGGTGGGCCTGATGACCGACCACCCGGGACGGCCCGCAGCCGAGCTGACCGACGTCGAGCTCGAGGAGCAGGGCACCCTCGCGCACGCCACCCGCAACTGGGTGTTCCTGCACGGCACCGCCGAGCAGTTCGCCCACCACACCGAGCGGATGCTCGAGCTCGAGCAGGTGTACCTCGCCCGCTTCCCCAAGCGCACCTGGCAGGGCACTGCCGACACGCCCCGACCGCTCGACGAGGCCACCCGGCTGCGGCTGGCGCTGCGCGGGATCCAGCGTCAGGTCGACGCGCTGCTCGCGGACGGGGTGGCCGAGCCCGACCCGGCCGTAGCGTCCCCCGAGGCCGTACGCACGCTGCTCGCCAGGGTCGCCGACTCCGGCGGCCGGCTGCACCGCCTCGAGCTGCACCAGGCCGCCCGCGAACTCGGCGTCGGCCCGGCCGCCCTCGCGGCGCTGTACCGGGGTGCCGACGCAGTCCTGCATACCGACCGCGACGAGCGCGTGCTCACCGACGCCGGCTCGGCCGCTGCTCAGAGGTAGCTGAGCCGGACCTCGTCGGTCGTGGGGTGCGCCTGGCAGGTCAGCACCACGCCGGCCTGGAGTTCGTCGGGCTCCAGCGCGTAGTTGACGTCCATCTCGACCGCGCCTTCGAGCACCCGGGCGCGGCAGGTGCCGCAGACCCCGCCCTTGCAGGCGTACGGCGCGTCGGGGCGCACCTTGAGCAGCGCGTCGAGGATGGCCTCGCCGTCGCGGTCGACGGTGAGGGTCGTCGTGCGGCCGTGCAGCTCCGCGACGACCGTCGACCCGGCGGCAGGGGTCCCGGCGGTCCGCGGCGGGCGGGGCGGCGGGGCGTCGGCGTGGAACAGCTCGGTGTGCACCCGGGCCGGCTCGACGCCGGCGTCCAGCAGCACCTGCCGGCCGCCCGTCACAACGCCGAACGGCCCGCACAGGTACCACTCGTCAACCTCGTCGACGGGTACGAGTGCCGCCAGCAGCCGGCCCAGCCGCTCGGCGTCGAGCCGCCCACTCAGCAGCTCGCTGTCCTGCTCCTCGCGCGACAGCACGTGCAGCAGCTCCAGCCGTTCGGGGAAGCGGTCCTTGAGGTCAGCGAGCTCCTCGAGGAACATCACGCTGCCCTGCGTACGGTTGCCGTACAGCAGCACGACGGTGCTATCGGGCTCGACCTCGAGCACCGTCCACGCGATCGACAGCACCGGCGTGATGCCGCTGCCCGCGGCGATCAGGCCGTACCGCCGGGCCCGCGCGGGATCGAGCCGCGGCCCGAACCGGCCTGCGGGCGGGAGCACCTCGAGCTCGTCACCCGACCGCAACGCCTGGTTCGCCCAGGTCGAGAACGCCCCGCCCTCCAGCCGCTTGACAGCGACCCGCAGCGGCCCGCCGGCGGCGCTCGCGCAGACGCTGTACGTACGGCGCAGGTCCTGCCCGTCCGCGACGTGCCGCAGCGTCAGGTGCTGACCGGGCGCGAAGCGGAAGTCGTCAGCCAGCTCGGGCGGGACGTCAAACGTGATCGCGACGGAGTCGTCGGTCAGGCGGTCGACCGCAGCGACGTGCAACCGCGAGAAGCCCTCGAGCATCAGTGCGCCTTGAAGTGGTCGAACGGCTCGCGGCAGGACCGGCACCGCCAGAGCGCCTTGCACGACGTCGAGGCGAAGCGGGTCAGCTCCTCGGTGTCACGCGAGCCGCACTGCGGGCAGCCCACCCGCGGCTGCAGCTGCACCGTCCGCAACTGCACCGGTACCGGTCCAGCCGCCCTGGCCCCCGGCGGCGCGATGCCGAACGCCCGGAGCTTCTCGCGGCCCGCCTCGCTCATCCAGTCCGTCGTCCAGGCCGGCGCGAGCACCATCCGTACCTCGACGTCGGTCCACCCGTGCCCGGCCAGAGCGGTCCGGATGTCGGCCCGGATCTCGTCCATCGCCGGGCATCCGGAGTAGGTCGGCGTGATGGTCACGGTGACATGGCCGCCGTCGACCTCGACGTCACGCAAAATCCCGAGGTCCTCGATGGTGATGACAGGGATCTCCGGGTCGGTGACCCCGGCGAGCACCTCGCGGACCTGCGCGACGGTGGTCACCAGCTCGCCCCGGGGTGCGAGCGGTGCAGGTGCTGCAGCTCGGCGAGCAGGTAGCCGAACGACGTGGTGTGCGCTCCGGAGCGGCCGCCCGTCGGGCGCCAGTCCGTCTCGGGGACGGCGAGCGTGGCCTCGGCGAGCACCTCCTGGACGGTTGCCCGCCAGACCGGCTCGAGCAGCGCGGGGTCGGCGGCGACGCCGCGCTCGACGAGCCGCGCAGTCAGCGCGTCGCGCTCGAACAGCTCGAAGGCGTACGGCCAGACCTCGTCCAGGCCAGCCTGCACCCGGCTGTGCGAGGTCTCGGTGCCGTCGCCGAGCCGGACGACCCAGCTGCGGGCGTGGTCCAGGTGGTAGGCCACCTCTTTCACGGCCTTGCCGGCGACCCCGGCGACGACCTCGTCGGTGGAGCTGGACAGCGCCCGCCACAGGGGCAGCTGGTAGGCCGCGACGAGCAACTGCCGGGCGACCGTACGGCCGAAGTCACCGCCCTCGAGCTCCATCAGCAGCGCGTTGGTCCACTGCGGCTCGTCACGCAGGAAGGCCAGGTCGTCCTCGGTGCGCACCGTGCCGTCGGGCCGCGCGCCCTCGAGCTCGCCGGCCCTGGACAGCAGGCTGCGGGCCGCGCCGAGGTGGTCCAGCGCCAGGTTGAGCAGCGCGACGTCCTCCTCGATCTGCGGGCTCTTCGCGGCCCACTCGCACAGCCGCTGGCCGAGCACCAGCGCGTCGTCGCCGAGCCGCAGGGCGTACGCCGCGACGTCCAGGTCGGGCGCGACGGTCACCGTCACAGGTGCGTCAGCCCCTCCGGTACGTCATAGAAGGTCGGGTGCCGGTAGACCTTGTCGCCCGCCGGGTCGAAGAACGCGTCCTTCTCGTCCGGGCTGCTTGCCACGACGTCCGCGGCCGCGACGACCCAGATCGACACCCCCTCCTGGCGCCGGGTGTAGACGTCCCGGGCGTTGCGCAACGCCATGTGCGCGTCGGGCGCGTGCAGGCTGCCAACGTGGGTGTGCGACAGCCCGCGCCGGCTGCGGACAAACACTTCCCAGAGCGGCTGCGGCTGCCTGGGGGCGGGTGCGGCGCCGGTCATGCCGCTGCGCGGGCCGCGTGCTTCTCGGCGTACGCGCGGGCCGCCTCGCGTACCCAGGCGCCGTCGTCGTGCGCGGCGACCCGGCCGGCGAGCCGCTCGCGGTTGCACGGGCCGTCGCCGCGCATGACGGTGAAGAACTCGCTCCAGTCGATCTCGCCGGACACCCAGTGCTCACCGTCATGGTGCAGGTCGGGGTCGGGGACGGTGAGGCCGAGATAGTGGGCCTGCGGCACCGTGGCGTCGACGAACCGCTGACGCAGCTCGTCGTTGCTGAACCGCTTGATGCCCCACGCCATCGACTGCGCGCTGTTCGGCGACTCGGTGTCCGACGGTCCGAACATCATCAGCGCTGGCCACCACCAGCGATCCAGCGCAGCCTGGGCCATCTCGCGCTGCGCCGGGGTGCCGTTCGCCAGCACGGTCATCGCCTCGAAGCCCTGCCGCTGGTGGAAGCTCTCCTCTTTGCAGACCCGGACCATCGCCCGGGCGTACGGGCCGTACGAGCAGCGCGTGAGCGGCACCTGGTTCATGATCGCTGCGCCGTCGACGAGCCAGCCGATAGCCGAGACGTCGGACCAGCTCGTGGTGGGGTAGTTGAAGATCGTGGAGTACTTCTGCTTGCCGCGGTGCAGCAGGTCCAGCAGCTCGTCGCGGTCGACCCCGAGGGTCTCCGCGGCCCCGTAGAGGTAGAGGCCGTGCCCCGCCTCGTCCTGGACCTTTGCGACCAGGATGCACTTGCGGCGCAGCGACGGCGCACGGGTGATCCAGTTGCCCTCAGGCTGCATCCCGATGATCTCAGAGTGCGCATGCTGGGCGATCTGCCTGATCAGGGTGCGTCGGTAGCCCTCCGGCATCCAGTCGCGCGGCTCGATCCGCCCGTCGGCGTCCACGCATGCCTGGAAGTCCTGCTCGAGTGTGCTGCCCACGGCCCCTCCCCATGATACCGAACGTTCGTTCAGATACTCCCCCGACGCAGCTCCCCTGTCAACGTGCCAGCGTGCCCCGCCCGTCCGCCCCGGCTGACTTTGTGTGCGGCCGCCGGACTGCCAGCACACAATGGTCGTCCCCTCCTGGCCCCCCACGCTGGGCGGCCGCGAAACCTCGGGACGTTGTGTGCTTCACCTCAAGCGTAAGCACATGATCTACCGAACGCGGGGCCGGGGGCGCGAGGCGGGCGGCACCCGAGATCCGTGCCGTCGAGGCCGGGGCGGTGCTTCCTGGGGCAACCACCTCCGGGAGGTCGCCATGACCATGGCGGTGCACCGTGGCGTGCTGCGAGCCGGCGCGTCACCCGCCGACCTGCAGGTCGAGGCGCCCCTGGCCGGCAGACCAGGAGTCAGGCGGCACACCCGGTCAGGCGGGGCGCACGGGCTCCAGGGCCTCGGCGAGCCGCGCGAGCAGCGCCACCAGCGCGGTGTAGTCGTCCTGCGGGAGGGCGTCGCGGACCTTCTGACGTACAGCATCGACGAGCGGCGAGAGCTCGGCGTGCCGGCGTGCTCCGTCGAGGGTGAGCCGGAGCATCCCCTTGTCGTCCTCGACCAGGCCCTGCGTGATCAGCTCCTGTACCGCGGAGCCGACCGCCTCCGGGGAGTCGAACGCCGACAGGGCCGCGAGGATCGTCGTCCGGGCGGTCGGCCGGACCGCGACCACGCTGAGCACCTGCCAGCCCCGCCGGTCGATGCCCGCGTCCTGGACGGCCCCGTCGAAGGCCGCGTCGAGGCGGGCGTCGGCCTCCTTGAGCCACCAGCCGATCGGTCGCGCGAGAGCTTCTTCGTCAGCCATGATTCCTCCAGGTGCCGCGCGGAAGACTAGCCCCGCCGGTCGACCACCCGCACAGCCTTGCCCTGGGACCGCTCGACGGTCCCGGGCTCGACGACGTCGCAGGTCACCGTCACCCCGATGTGGTCCTTGACCAGCCGGCACAGCCGGTCGCCGAGCACGGCCCGCTCGGCCGCCGAGCGGTCCGGCCGCGACTCGACCCGGACGGTCATCTCGTCCAGCCGGTGCGGCCGCGAGAGCACCAGCTGGTAGTGCGGCGATAGACCCTCGACGCGCAGCAGCAACTCCTCGACCTGGGTCGGGAAGACGTTGACCCCCCGCAGGATGATCATGTCGTCGGTGCGCCCGGTGATCTTCTCGATCCGCCGCATCGACCGCGCCGTGCCCGGCAGCAGCCGGGTCAGGTCCCGGGTGCGGTACCGCACGACCGGCATCGCCTGCTTGGTCAGTGAGGTGAACACCAGCTCGCCGTACTCCCCGTCGGGGAGCACCTCGCCGGTCTCGGGGTCGATGACTTCCGGGTAGAAGTGGTCCTCCCACACGTGCAGGCCGTCCTTGGTCTCCACGCACTCGCTGGCGACCCCCGGTCCGATCACCTCCGACAGGCCGTAGATGTCGACGGCGTGCAGGTCGGCGCGCTGCTCAACCTCGCGCCGCATGTCCTCCGTCCACGGCTCAGCCCCGAAGACCCCCACCTGCAGCGACGTGCTCCGAGGGTCGATGCCCTGGCGCTCCAGCTCGTCGAGCAGCGCCAGCATGTACGACGGGGTCACCATGATGGCGTCGGGCCGGAGGTCCTGGACGAGCCGTGCCTGACGCTCAGTCTGCCCGCCCGAGACCGGGATGACCATGCAGCCGAGCCGCTCCGCGCCGTAGTGCGCCCCCAACCCGCCGGTGAACAGCCCGTAGCCGTACGCGTTGTGCAGCTTCCAACCCGGCCGGATACCGGCCGCGCGCAGCGACCGCGCAACGACGTCCGCCCACATGGAGACGTCGCCCGCGGTGTAACCGACCACCGTCGGCTCGCCGGTGGTGCCGCTGCTCGCGTGCAGCCGGGTCACCTGCTCGTGCGGCACAGCGAACATCCCGTACGGGTAGCCCTCGCGTAGCTGCGCCTTCACCGTGAGCGGGAAGTGCCGCAGGTCGGCGAGTTCGGCCAGGTCGCCCGGCGCGACGCCGGCCTCGTCGAACGCCCGGCGGTAGTGCGGGACGTTCTCGTACGCGTGCCGCAGCGACCAGCGCAGCCGGGTCACCTGCAGGGCGGTGATCTCGTCGCGGCTCGCGACCTCGATCGGGTCCAGGCTCGCGCGGTCGGGCGTCAGGTCACGCACGTCAGGGTCCCGGGGGCGACACGGTCCGGCTGCGCCCGCGGAACTCCAGCACCGGCTCGTCGCCGCGGCGGACCGTCACGTCGTACAGCCCGCTGCGCCCGCGGACGGCCCGCTCGACGGCCTCGGCAACCAGGACGTCACCCTCGGCGACCGCCGCGAGGAAGCTGACGTCGGCTCCGGACGCGACTGCGGCGGCGCCGCGGGTGTTGCAGGCGAAGGCGAATGCGGTGTCGGCGAGCAGGAACAGGTAGCCGCCGTGGCAGCTGCCGTGGCCGTTGAGCTGGCCGGCGGTGACGGTCATCGTCGCGGTCGCCCGGCCGGGTCCGACGCCGGACAGCACGATGCCCAAGCCCTGCGTCGCGCGGTCGCCCGCCCACATCGCCGCGGCCTGGGCCTGGGCTTGGGCCTGCTGGTCCTGCGGCACACGGGCTCCTCCCCCGACGAGCGTTCGGCGATCCTCGCGTGCTGCCGGGCCGCGGCGCAAGCACCGGCTGACCCCCGGTGCGTCGGCCAGTGATCTTCGCCTCGTGGCCGGTCCTAGGTACCGCGGGCGAGCACGACACCGAGCGCGAAGTCGACGTACTGCGCCGCGACCTGCTCGGCGGTGGCCGGACCGCCCGGGGAGAACCACTGCGGTAGTGCTGTGCACATGGTGACGACGGCCCTGGACGCCTCGGCCGGCCGGTTGGTGCCGAACCGCCCTGCCCGGCAGCCGGCCACCACCTCGTCGTCGACCATCCGCTGCTGCTCTCGACGGGCAGCCGCGACCCGGGCCCGGGCAGCCGGCTCGACGCTGCGCATCTCGCTCGCCCCGATGAAGCCCAGCTCGCGCCGGTGCGTGTGGAACAGCGCGAGGCACTCCACCAGCAGCCGGAAGCGCTGCACCGGCCCCTCGCCCTCGGCCCTGGCGGCGCGGCTGCGCGCCAACAGGTCGCTCATCGTCAGGTCGAGCAGCGCGACGAGCAGGTCCTGCTTGCTCGGGTGGTAGTGGTAGAGCCCCGGCACCGACAGCCCGGCCCGCCGGCCGATGTCGCGCATCGACGCGCCGGAGTAGCCGAGCTCGAGGAAGGCGGCGAGGGCGCCGGCCAGCGGTAGCTCGAGCTGCAAGGGGGGGTACGAACGCCAGCCCGCCCCGTCGTCGGGTGGGCGGGTCGTCCCGACCGCACGCCGCGGGGCCGGTCGGCGTACCAGCAGCTGCTCGACAGGGACGTCGAGCAGCTCGGCGATGCGGGCGAGCCGGACCGCGGACAGCCCAGTCCGGCCGCGCTCCACCTCGCTGAGGGTGGCCGGGCTCACCCCGAGCCGCCCCGCGAGCGCGCGCAGGCTCAGGCCCTGCGCGCCACGGGCTGCGCGGACCCGTTCGCCCAGCAGTACGTCGGCGACCGGCGGCACGCTCTGCACGAGCACCTCCGTACAGTCGGTCCGCGGGCGCCGGCGCGTTCGGCGGACCTGAACGCGCTACATCGCGTTCCCCACCGGTCTTGCCTGTCCTCTGCGCTCAGCCTACGTCCCTGACTGTGATTGACACCACGCGCCGACGTCCGCAGACTGCCCTGACACCACCGCATCCCGAGCGATCGCTCGGGAGTTGGCCGTTGCCCTGGAGGCCCCGTGACCGAGACCCCGACCACCGCGCCCGACCTCACCGACCTGCTCGCGGACGCGCCGAGCAACTGGGGAAAATGGGGTCCGGACGACGAGGTCGGCTCGCTGAACTACCTCGGTCCGGAGCAGGTGCTCGCGGCGGCCCGGCTGGTCACCTCGGGCAAGACCTTCACCCTGCAGCGACTGATCGGCGACCCGAAGGGCGACCCGGTGTGGCCGGGACGTACGCCCGCCGAGCGGACCCAGATCCTGGACGAGTCCAACTGGGACGAGGGCGCCGGCGGACCGGCGTACCCCGGCGGCCTGCACTATGCCGACGACAAGATCAACGCCTTCCTGCAGGGCTCCACGCAGTACGACGCACTGGGCCACGTGTGGTTCGACGGCAAGATCTGGAACGGCTATGACGCCCGCACCACGATCGGCGGCCTCCAGAAGGCCAGCGTCCAGCCGATCGCCGAGCGCGGCATCGTCGGTCGCGCCGTCCTGCTCGACATGGCCCGGTTCCTCGGCAAGGACAACCTCGCCAGCGCCGAGACGTTCACCCACGAGGACCTGCAGGCTTGCGCCAAGGCGCAGGGCGTCACCATCGAGAAGCGCGACATCCTCATCATCCGGACGAACTTCCTGAAGTTGTTCTTCGACCTCGGTGACGCGTTCTACGAGGGGTTCTGCGAGCCCGGCCTGGTCTACAGCCCCGAGCTCGTGCAGTGGTTCCAGGACATGGAGATCCCCAACCTGGTCACCGACACCATCGCCAACGAGGTCACCTTCGACCCCCATAACGGCGTCGCCCTGGTCCTGCACAACGCGCTCATGCGCAACCTCGGTGTCACGCTGACCGAGATCGCCGACCTCGAGCTGCTCGCTGAGGACTGCGCGGCCGACAAGCAGTACGCCTTCCTCTACGTCGCGGCGCCGCTCAAGGTCGCCAAGGGCAGCGGTTCGCCGGTCAACCCCGTCGTCATCAAGTAGGAGCCCGATGAGCACGTACGACGACCGGCCCTGGCTTGCGCTGTACGGCAACCAGGCGCCCGACTACCAGATCGAGTTCGAGAACGCGCTGGACATGTTCCGGGCCGGCGTGGCAAAGGACCCGTCCGCGGAGGCGATCCGCTACTTCGACGGGGTCATCACGCGGCGCGAGCTAGACGAGCAGAGCGACGCCCTGGCCAGCGCGCTGCTGGCAGCCGGCTTCACCAGCGGCGACCGGCTGGCTGTGTACCTGCAGAACGTGCCGCAGTTCGTCATCTCGATGGTGGCCACCTGGAAGGCCGGCGGGGTGATGGTGTCCATCAACCCGATGAGCCGGGTGCGCGAGCTGTCGTACCTGCTGAAGGACTCCGGCGCGAAGGTGCTGGTGGCCCTCGAGTCGCTGTACGACGAGATCGGGCGGCAGGTCGTCCCCGACACCGACGTCGAGCTGGTGCTGACCACGAGCGAGCTGGACTACCAGACGCGCGCGGACGAGCGGTTGTTCAAGGGCATGACCAGGCAGCGACACGAGGGCACCACCGACTTCGGCGAGCTGATCGCGCAGCATCGCGGCGAGGTCCCGCCGCCGGTGACGCTGACCGCTGAAGACGTCGCCTTCCTGACCTACACCTCCGGCACGACCGGCGTGCCCAAGGGGGCCATGAACACGCACCGCAACGTGGTGTTCACCGCGCAGGTCTACCGCGACTGGGTGCACGTCGACGGCGCCGGCCCGGTCTTCGGGGTGGCGCCGCTGTTTCACATCACCGGGCTGATCGGCCACGTCGCGGTGAGCATGCTGACGCCGGCGCCGCTGGTGCTGGCGTACCGCTTCGAGCCACAGGTCGTCCTCGACGCCCTGCTAGAACACCGACCGACGTTCACCATCGGGGCGATCACGGCGTTCAGCGCCCTGCTCAACGCACCGGGCTTCACCAAGGACCACTTCGCATCGTTCTCCTCGATCTACTCCGGTGGCGCGGCGATCTCGCCGACGGCGGAGAAGGCGTTCCTGGACGCCACCGGCAAGCAGGTCCACAACGCCTACGGGCTGACCGAGACGACCTCGCCGATGACGGTCACGCCGTTCGGCTCGCCGTCCCCGGTCGACCCGACGTCCGGCGCGCTGTCGGTGGGCGTACCCGCGCCCAACACCATCGTCCGGATCCAGTCCGACGACGGCACGGACCTTCCGATCGGCGAGGTGGGCGAGATCGTCGCCGACGGTCCGCAGGTCATCGCCGGCTACTGGGGCAAGCCCGAGGAGACGGCCGCCAACCTGCCGGGCGGCGCTCTGAAGAGCGGTGACGTCGGTTTCATGAGCCCCGAGGGCTGGGTCTTCATCGTCGACCGCAAGAAGGACATGATCAACGCGTCGGGCTACAAGGTCTGGCCGCGTGAGGTCGAGGACGTCCTGGCCGAGCACCCGTCGGTCCGGGAGTCGGCGGTGGTCGGCGTCCCGGACGAGAAGCGCGGCGAGACCGTCAAGGCCTTCGTCAGCCTGAAGGCAGGCGCCACGGCTACCCCTGAGGAGCTGATCGCGCACTGCAAGGAGCGGATGGCGGCATACAAGTACCCGCGCAGCGTGGTGCTGATGGACGAGCTGCCGAAGACCGTCACCGGTAAGATCCTGCGCCGCGAGCTGCGCACATGACCGCCGGCTTCATCCACGATGCCGACTACACCCACGATGCCGTCTTCACCTACGGCTCACCGAGTCTGAAGTTCGGGCCGGGCGCCAGCGAGGAGATCGGCTTCGACCTCGCGTCGCTGGGCGCCAAGCGGGTGCTGGTGGTCACCGACGCGGGTGTCTCGGCGACCGGCTCCCCGCAGCGGGTCGCCGACGCGATGCGGGCGTACGGCGTCGAAGCGCAGGTCTGGGACGGCGTCCACGTCGAGCCCACCGACGTCAGCCTGCAGCAGGCCATCGACGCCGCGAAGGCCAGCGGACCCTGGGACGCCTACGTGGCGGTCGGCGGCGGGTCTTGTATCGACACCGCCAAGGCCATCAACCTGCTCACCACCAACCCCGGTGAGCTGATGGACTACATCAACAAGCCGGTAGGCGGTGGTCGGGCGCCAAGCCTGCCGCTCAAGCCGTTGGTCGCGGTACCCACCACCACCGGCACCGGCTCGGAGAGCACGACCATCTGCGTTATGGACGTGCTGGCGCTGAAGGTCAAGACCGGGATCAGCCACGCCCGGCTGCGGCCGACGCTGGCCGTCGTCGACCCCCGGCTGACCCGCACCCAGCCGGCCATGGTGACCGCCGCCTCCGGCATGGACATCCTGTGCCACGCGCTGGAGAGCTACACCGCCAAGCCGTACACCGCGTTTCCGAGGAAGACCGCCGAGCAGCGGGTCCCGTACTGCGGCTCCAACCCGGTCGCCGACATGTGGTCAGAGAAGGCACTGACCCTGCTCGCCGCCTCCTTCCGCAACAGCGTGCGTGACGGCGACGACGAGGCCGCCCGGATGGACATGGCCATGGCGGCAACCTTTGCCGGGATGGGCTTCGGCAACGCCGGCGTACACATCCCGCACGCCAACGCCTACCCGATCGCCGGCCGCGTCAAGGACTACCACCCGGCCGGCTACCCCGGCGCCGAGCCGATGGTCCCGCACGGGATGTCGGTCTCGCTCACTGCGCCGGAGGCCTTCCGCTTCACCTTCGAGGCGTCGCCGCAACGGCACCTGCGCGCGGCGTCGCTGCTGGCCCCGGACCTCCCCCGCACCGACGACCCGGCCGAGCAGCTGCCCTCGGCGCTGCTCGCGCTGATGCGAGACATCGGCATCCCCAACGGCATCGGCGGCATCGGGTACGGCAAGGGGGACATCGACGACCTGGTCGAGGGCACCATGAAGCAGCAGCGCATCCTGGCCGTCGCGCCCCGCGAGGTCACCGAGGACGACGTCGCCCGGATCTTCACGGGCTCGATCGAGCTCTGGTAACCGCCGGTGTCCTCCCGTACCCCGACCGGAGAGCAGCCGGCCCGTGACCGCGTCCGGCGCAGCGACCGCAGTCCCTGGAACTGGGTGCTGCTCGTCCCGCTGCTGGTGACGCTCTACCCGCCGCTGTACAACCGGCGTACCCCCGAGCTCGCCGGGATCCCGTTCTTCTACTGGTACCAGCTGGCCGTGATCAGCATCGGGGTCGCCTGCACGTACGTCGTCTACCGCCGGACGAGGGGCTGACGTGGCCATCAAGGGCACTGAGCTGGCGGTCTTCACCCTGCTCTTCCTGGCGGTGAGCGCGCTGGGCTTCTTCGCCAGCCGATGGCGGCGCGGCGAGCACCTGGACAGCCTGGACGAGTGGGGGCTCGGCGGCCGCAGCTTCGGGGGCTGGATCACCTGGTTCCTGATCGGCGGCGACCTCTACACCGCCTACACCTTCGTCGCGGTGCCGGCACTGGTGTTCGGCGCCGGCGCGGTCGGCTTCTTTGCCGTCCCGTACACGATCGTGGTCTACCCGATCGTGTTCGTCGTGCTGGCCCGGCTGTGGTCGGTGAGCCACCGGCACGGCTTCGTCACCCCCGCCGACTTCGTCCGTGCCCGCTCCGGCTCGCCGACCCTCGCGCTGCTGGTCGCGCTGACCGGCATCGTCGCGACGATGCCGTACATCGCGCTGCAGCTGGTCGGCATCGAAGCCGTGCTCAAGGCGATGGGCGTCACCGGCCACCTGCCAATCATCGTCGCCTTCACCATCCTCGCGGCCTACACCTACAACTCCGGGCTGCGGGCACCGGCCCTGATCGCCTTCGTCAAGGACGCGCTCATCTACGTCGTCGTCCTGGTGGCCATCGTCGTCATACCGATCAAGCTCGGCGGCTTCGGTGACATCTTCGCGGCCGCTGACAAGAAGTTCACCGCCAGCCCCAACCCGGGCGACGGCATCGTGCTCGGCGGCCCCGCGCAGCTGCAGTACGCCACCCTTGCGCTCGGCTCGGCGCTGGCGCTGTTCCTCTACCCGCACAGCCTCACCGGCGTCTTCGCCGCCAGGAGCCGGAACACGATCAAGAAGAACATGGCGGCGCTACCGGCGTACTCCTTCGTCCTGGGGCTGCTCGCGCTGCTGGGATACATGGCCATCGCGTCGGGCGTCAAGCCGCTGGTCGGCAGCAACGGCAAGCCCGACGGCAACACCGTCGTCCCGCTGCTGTTCGACCAGCAGTTCCCCGCCTGGTTCGCCGGCGTCGCGTTCGCAGCGATCGGCATCGGTGCCCTGGTCCCGGCCGCGATCATGTCGATCGCTGCCGCGAACCTGTGGACCCGCAACATCTACAAGGAGTACCTCAACCGCGACGCCACCCCGAAGCAGGAGGCCCGCAGCAGCAAGCTCGCCTCGCTGGTCGTGAAGGTCGGCGCTCTGGTCGCGATCCTGACCCTGGACCCGCAGTTCTCCATCGACCTGCAGCTCATCGGCGGCGTCCTGATCCTGCAGACCCTGCCTGCCGTGGCGGTCGCGCTCTACACCCGGTGGCTGCACAGCAGGGCCCTGATCGCCGGCTGGGCGGTCGGCATGGCCGTCGGGATCTGGTCGCTGTACCAGGTGCCGCAGAAGGCGTTCGCCGCGGGCGGTGTCGTGACGGTCACCAAGGCGCACTTCGGCGGCTCCGCGTTCCCGCTGTCGAAGCTCGGCCTGGACACCACCACCACCCTGTACGCCGGGGTGCTGGCCGTCCTGGCCAACCTCGCCGTCTGCCTCGTCGGGACCCTGCTGCTGCGCGGCCGGGTCGCTGAGCCAGCGGACGCCACACATCCCGACGACTACACCGCCGAGGCCGGCGACGCCGGCGTGAGCACCGGGCCCAACCAGCTCGTGCACTGACGATCGCAGCCGCCGGTCAGGTGATCGTCAGGCCGCCGTCGACCGCCAGGGTCTGTCCGGTCACGTACGCGCCGGCGGCACTGGCCAGGAAAACCAGCGCCGCAGCGAGTTCCTCGGGATCGCCCTTTCGACCCATCGGCACCCTGGTCATCATCTGGTCCAGATACCCGGGGGCGTACTGGTCGCTCATCTCGGAGGCGAAGAAGCCCGGCGCCAGCGAATTGACCCGGATGCCCTTGCGCGCACCCCACTGCTGGGCCAGGTCGCGGGTCAGCCCGATCAGGCCGGCCTTGCTCGCGGCGTACGCGGCCTGCGGTAGCCCGGCCGTGGTGATGCCCAGGACGCTGCTGATGTTGATGATGCTGCTGCCCGGCTGCATCACGCGGCCACAGGCCTGCGCCATCCAGTAGCAGCCGTTCAGGTTGACGTCGATGACCTGCTCGAACTGCTCGACGGTCTCCCGGGTCGCGGGTACGGCAGTGCCGATCCCGGCGTTGTTGACCAGCACATCGACCTTGCCGTACGCCGCCATCGCCTCGTCCACGAGCGCCTGGCAGTCAGGCTGGCTGGACACGTCCGTGGCGACCTCGATGCTGCGCCGGCCGGCGGCGCGTACCAGGCCGGCGGTGTCAGCAAGCCGTTCGGCGCGGCGCGCGCCGAGCGCGAGGTCGGCACCGGCCTCCGCCAGCGCCTGGGCGAACGCGACGCCGAGCCCGGAGGACGCCCCCGTCACCACCGCGACTTTGCCCTCCAGCGAGAACCGGTCCAGCACGCTCATCAATGGCTCCTGGTCAGGGGGAGGGCAGCGGATAGCTCAGCGCACGCTGGTAATACTCGTCGGAGGTAGCGAGCACCGCCGCCAGCGCGAGGTCCCCCTGGTCGCGTACGACAGCGGGCCAGTACGCCAGCCCGACCGGGTCGACGTCGCGGTCGAGCAGCGCCAGGTACAGCATGCTGACGCGCCGGGCCAGCGTCTCGTTGCTGGCGTAGAACTGGGTCGTGACGAACAGCCGGCCCTGCGTCTTGGCCTGCCCCGACCAGTACGCCTTGCCGGCCGGGTCCGACGCCCGGCCGAGCAGGGCGCGGTAGAGCCCCTCGACCCAGGGCCCGGGTGCTCCCGCCGTGCCTCCTGTGCGCGCATAATTCTCATCGGACGCGTAGAAGCTCGCTCCCACCGTCGCAATGGGCAGCCCGCCCTGGATGAGGGAGACCCAGCCCTGCAGGCCGGCGGCGTCGGGGGCGCGGCCGAGCACGTCGTTGTACAGGACGGTGACGACGGCTTGGAGGTACTCCTGGCTCTGGCTCAGCGCGACCGCGACCTGCAGGCGGTTCAGTTGTCCGGTCACGAGCTGCGCCGTCCAGTAGGGCAGCCCGGTGGGGTCGACGTCGCGGTACAGGAAGGAGTGGTAGAGCTCGTTCACGTAGTGCCGTACCGGCGCACCGACCGCTCCCGGGTCGTTGATCATGTCTCGCAGCATCGCCGTCGCGACCGGACCCGGCGCTGACACCACCTCACCCCGATCTATGACGGGGGTCATCAGGGCGTCGGCGCTCCCACGGGGGTAGCGCGTCTCGTCCAGGTAAGACCCGGTCACCCCGGCCGTCCAGTTCGCCGGGGTCGCCAGCACGGGGGCGCTGCCTGTCACTGCGGTCGCCTGAGCCCCGGTCCAGGTCAGCGCGCCCGACGTCAGAGCCGTCGCCAGCACCGCCGAGCCGTTCGGCTGGTCGAGCAGCGCCGCGGGTCGGGGAGCGGAGCCCGCGACGAGGGCGTCGTACACCGGTGGGTAGCCGCCGTCACCCGCACCGTCGCCGTTGTCGTCGGCGCCATAGCTGCCCAGGCCCGACCGCACTGCCGTGCCGCTGCCGATCCCCAGCCCGGTACCCAGCGCTCGCATCGTCAGCGTCGCGAGGTCGTAGCGCGTCGGGTCGGGGGTTGTGGTGTAGGACCAGAGTGCGTCGTCACCCTGGAGGGCGATGGTGACGTCGGGGGCACCGGCGTTCAGGTCGGTGCCGGCAGTGGCCTCCTCCAGTGCGATGGGGTAGAGCACCCCCGTATCGGGCCGGTGCACCACGACGTCCGCGGGGGCGCCGACCGCCAGCGTGCCGACCGGCAGCGCCCCCCAGGTGACCTGGACGCTGACCGGCCGGGTCGACGGGAAAACCGCGGCCCAGGCGTCAACCGCCCGCTGCACGGCGGCTTGGGCGGCGGCCGGCGGCGTGCCCTGATAGGTCACTGTCCAGACCGGCGTGGCGGCCTTGGCCGGCGCCGACGGTCCGAGCACCGTGGTCGCGAGCACGGCCAGCGCCAGGCCGGCGGCAAACCGGCGCAGGAGCTTCACGACGGCGCCGGCGCGGCGAACAGGCCGCGGCCGGTCCAGGCGCCGGGCGGTTCGACGACGACCGCGCTGCCAGCGATGGCGCCGCGTGCGAACAGCACCGAGCGGAGCGCGCCGTCGGCGCCGGTGACGTACACCCGGCTGCCGACCAGGGCGAGCCCGGTCGCGCCGCGCAAGTCGACGCCGGGGCTCGGGGCCGTCATCTGCTGGGCGCTGACGACCTCGCTCTCGGGCGAGAAGTATCGGTAGTGCAGCGCCGGATCGCCTACCAGCAGGTAGTACAGCCGATGGCCCGCCGGGTCGTAGAAGGCACCGACGAGCTGGGAGGCTGAGGATGGGGAGGCGGCGGCGAAGGGCAGCAGCCGAGCCGCGGGGTCGTAGGGGTTGACGGCCCGCTCGGGGCCTACGGCGGCGGAGGTGGGGTCGTACGTGCGGGCGTACAGGCCACCGTCAGCCCCCCCGTAGTAGAGCGTGCTGCCGGCACCCCTGGTGACGACGAACGGCCCACCGTCGGCAGACCAGTCGACAGCCGGCGACTGCGGCACGGTCGTTGCCGGCCCCGTCGCGACACCTGACGCGCCGACCGGGCGCGTGGTCAACGTGCCCTGGCTGAACTGGAAGGCGTTGCCGGGCCAGCTCGCGGGCCGCACGTCCGGCAGCACCTCACCGCCCGCAAGAGGGAAGAAGGCGATCCGAGCGTGCCGCTCCGGCGGTTGCCCAATCAGCTCGGTGTCGCTGCCCACCCATAGCCCCGTACTTGTGGCATACATCGCCTGCGCGCCGACGCCTCGCTGGTCGCGTGAGGGGTTCCAGGAGAGCGGCAGGCCGTTCGCCGGGTCAAGGGCCGCGATGGCTTCGCGGGCGACCGCACCGGGGCCCGGGAAGTCGGCACCACCCGGGTTGTTCTCCCACCGGAAATGGCCCCCGAGGTAGACCGCGGCGCCGGTCACCGATACCCCATACGTGGTGTCCCCACCCGTCGAGTCGACCCAGCTGGGCTCCGCGTCCGGGTTGGCCGGACCGATCTCCCAACGCGAGGTGCTATCGCACAGGGTGCCCGGGTGCGCTCCGCCGGTGGTCGACACGACCACGTATGAGCCGTCGGGGGCGATGTCGAGGTTGCGCAGGTAGGTCGGGAACTCGGCGTTGCACACGTCGCCGAGGCGGAGCGTCGCCCAGGGCGTTACCCGAGCTGGGCCGGCGACCGGCAGGTCGACCATGACCATCTGCCCGCGGGTGCGGCCGGCCACGGCAGTGAAGTTGCCGACGGCGACGAGGGTGCGCCCATCGGGTGTGACGTCGAACTTGATGATCCCGGTCGGGCCGCCGTGGTTGCGTCCGCTGATCGGCAGGTCGAGGTCGGCCGAGACAGCCCCGCTGTCCTTGTCGACAGCGGCCAGGCCGCCACGGCTCGCCCCGGAGATGCTGGTGAACTGACCACCGACGTACAGCCGCTGGCCGCGCACCACCAGGTCGGTCACCAGCAGGTCGACCGGCGCGTCGAACCCCGCGACGGGGGCTCCCGTCGCTGGCGACAGCTTCAGCAGCCGCGACAGGGGCGCGCTGCTGAACTGTCCGCCGACCCACAGCGCCGTCTGGCCCGCGTCGGTCTCCAGCGACGTGATGGCGGTGGCTGGGAGCGCCGGATCGAAGTTCCGGTCGACGACTCCGGTGGTGGCATCGAAAGCCAGCAGGCCCTGGCGGGTGAGCACGGGCGACCCGGCGGCGTTGTCCTGCACCTGGGTGAACGTGCCGCCGAGCATGATCCGGTTGCCGACCTGCACGATGGCATTCACGGAGCCGTCCAGCACCTGCGGGGTCAGGCCGGCCGGCTTGTCCGAGACCAGGGTGCTCTGCACGACCCCCGCCGCCGCCGGTGTGGGCGACGGCCCGAGCCCCACGACGAGGCCGACCGCAGCCACCAGGACGGGCGCGGCGAGCAGCGCCACGGGCCGGACACCCTGCTGCCGGCGCAGCCGCACTGATCCTCCTCGATCCGACCGGGCCGACACCCGTGTTCGTCCGGGCAAGGTTAACCTCCACGGCGGGTGGCCGGCCCTCACGCCGGCATGGTCAGCGTCGTCCGGCACGTCGCGTGATCCTCGAAGAACCCTGCCAGCCGATGCTCGAAGGCCGGGTCCTCCGTCGGCAGGGGCAGCTCGGCGTCGCAGCCACCGCACCACAGCACGATCCTGCGCACCTCGTGCTGACTGAGGACTCGCCATCTCGGGCGCCCCGACGTCTGCTGTCCGCTGGCCACGAGCCAGCCTTCCGCTTCCACCCCCACCCGGCCACCGCGCTTGGCCGGATTGGTCAGAAGTGATAGTCCGACCCGCTCGGTCGGGCCCCCGACCGTAGTTACCCGAACTAGCCTGGAGGAGCCGCTGCAGGTGCTGCTAGAGGTATTGCCCGGTCCCGCTGGTCGGGCCGAGCGCCGACTGGCCACCGGGGCCCATCGGCGGCCCCTCGATGGCCGGTCGGCCGCGTCCCTGCGCCTGCTCGAGCTGCATCTTCGCCGCCATCTGCTGGGCGAACAGCGCGGTCTGGATGCCGTGGAACAACCCCTCGAGCCAGCCGACCAGCTGGGCCTGCGCTACCCGCAGCTCGGCGTCGGAGGGTGCGTTGTCGCCGAACGGCAGGGTCAGCCGGCCGAGCCCCTCGCGGAGCTCGGGAGCCAGACCCTCCGACAGCTCGCGTACCGAGGTGGTGTGGATGGCCGCCAGCCGCTCGCGCGCCGCGTCGTCGAGCGGCGCGGCGCGGACCTCCTCCAGCAGCTGCTTGACCATCGACCCGATCCGCATGACCTTCGCGGGCTGCTCCACCATCTCGGCCGGATTCTTCTCCTCGGTCCTGTCGGCGGCCGGCACCTCGGCGGTGACGATCGGCTGCCCGTCGGGGCCGATGACGACGACCTGGTGCGTGGCCGGGTCGTCCGGCTCGGACTGCTGCTGCGAAGGCTGGGTCACGAACCGATCCTGCCCTGCCGACGCCGCACCACGCCCGCTGCCCGGCGTGGTCCACTGCACGCTCGCCGACCGCAGGAGGCACCGTGGAGCCCGACATCGCACGTCGGAGCTGGCGAGCCATGGAGCCCTACCACGCGATGATCTACTTCGCGCGGGAGCCGCAGGAGGAGTACACCGCACTCGGCTTCGACGTGGCGGCCAACCGGGCCGTCGGCTACTTCCCGGCGCGGGCCGCCGCGATGGGCCGAGTCGGCCCGGGCGTCGTACAGGCCACCTTCTTCAACTTCTCCCGGCTCGCCGTCGATTTCGGCCTCGCCGGTGCCTGGGACGTGGCCGGGCCCGAGCAGCTGCTCGCTGCGCGCCTGCGCGGCGCCGACAGGGCGCTGCGGCGGTTGTGCGGCGACCTGCTCAACGACCCGTCGGTCGCGGAGGCCGCCGCACTGGCCCGGACCGCGACGACCGGCTGCACGCCGTACGGCCGCCCGCTGTACGCCGCCCACGCCGACCTGCCCTGGCCGGACCCACCGCACCTCGCGCTGTGGCACGCGGTCACCCTGCTGCGCGAGTTCCGCGGCGACGGACACGTGGCCGCGCTGGTGGGTGAGGGCATCACCGGGCTGGAGGCGGCGGTCCTGCACGTCGCGCTCGGCGACAGTTGGACGCGCAAGGGCCTGCAGGCCACCCGGGCCTACTCCGACGAGGAGTGGGACGGTGCGGTCGCCGCTCTGGTGGCTCGGGGCTGGCTGACCCCGGACGCCCGGTTCACCGACGCGGGCCAAGCGCACCGCCAGCGGGTCGAGGACGCCACCGACCGGCTCGCCCTGCCCGCCTGGGAGGCGCTCGGCGAGGACGGCGCGAGGCGGCTGCGTCGGCTGGTCCGACCACTGACCGCTGCTGTCGTCGATGGTGGCGGGCTCGGCATCCGTTGACCTTTCCGCCCCGCACCGTTCACTCGACCGTTGCGCGACCGTTGCTCAGCAACGCTCCGGACCCGCCCGGCGCTGCGCTACCTTCCGGCCGAGTGGCCCGCCGCGGGCCCCCTCCTGAGGAGACCCCGTGAAGGCCGCCATCCGCACCCTCCGTCAGACCGACCATCCGGCGCGTCCCGGTGGCCCGCGCCGGCGCCTCGGCCTGACCGTCGCGCTCGCCGCCGCACTGGCCGCCAGTGCGTGCGGCAACGCGCCGGCCAAGACCAGCTCGCCGGCCAGCTCGTCCGGAGCACCCGCCAGCGCTGCCACCGCGACGTCGGCCAAGGCGCTCGGCGGCATGGACGCCCTGGTCGCCGCCGCCAAGAAGGAAGGCACCCTCAACGTCATCGCGCTGCCGCCGGACTGGACCAACTACGCCGAGGTGATCTCCACCTTCGAGAGCAAGTACGGAATCAAGATTAACTCCGCGCAGCCGGACGGGTCGAGCCAGGACGAGATCAACGCCGCCAACCAGCTCAAGGGCACCGACCGCGCGCCGGACGTGTTCGACCTCGGCGCGGCCGTCGCCACCGCCAACACCGCGATGTTCGCGCCCTACCAGGTGTCGACCTGGGCCGACATCCCGGCGCAGCTCAAGGAGCCCACCGGCACGTACGTCAGCGACTACGGCGGCTATATGTCGATCGGGTACGACGCCTCGAAGGTGCCGGCCCCGGCGGCCGTCGCCGACCTGCTCAAGCCCGAGTACAAGGGCAAGGTCGCCCTCAACGGCGACCCGACGACCGCCGGCGCCGCCTTCACCGGCGTCGTCATGGCGGCACTCGGTAACGGCGGCTCGGCCGACGACATCAGCAAGGGCGTCGACTTCTTCGGCCAGCTCAAGAAGGCCGGCAACTTCCTGCCCGTCGACCCGAGCCCCGCCACGATCGCCTCCGGCCAGACCCCGGTCGTCATCGACTGGGACTACACCAACGCCGCTCAGACCGCGAAGCTCAAGGGCAGCAAGGACTGGAAGGTCGTCGTGCCCGCCGGTGCCGTGGTGGGCTCCTACTACCAGCAGGCGATCAACAAGGACGCCCCGCACCCGGCGGCGGCCCGGCTCTGGCAGGAGTACCTCTACTCCGATGCCGGCCAGAACCTCTGGCTCAAGGGCTTCGGGCGCCCGGTGCGCGCCGATGCGATGGCCAAGGCAGGCACCATCGACAAGGCGGCCTTCGCCGCCCTGCCGCAGGCCGAGGGCAGCGCGGTGTTCCTGACCGACGCCCAGACGGCCAAGGCGAAGACCTACCTCGCGGCCAACTACGCCAAGGCCGTCAGCTGAGCAGTGTGACTGCGGGCGGGTCCGCGGCGCTCCTGCGCAGCGGACCCGTCGACGCGCCCGCACCCACCCGCGGCTCCATCCGTCGCAGGCGGCAGGTCCTGGACCACCTCCTCACGCTGCCGTTCCTCGCCTTCGTCGCGGTGTTCCTGCTCTGGCCGACCCTTGCGGTCGTCGGCGGCGCGTTCTCCGACGGCGCTGGCGGGCTGACCCTGGCCAACGTCACCGGCATCTTCCGCTCACCGTACCGGGAGGCGTTCGTCCGCAGCATCGAGCTGTCGGCGATCACCGCCGTGGTCGGTGCCGTGCTGGGTGCGGCCCTGGCGTGGGCGGTCGTCAGCGGCCGGCCGGACTCGGCGCTGCGCCGGTTCGTCACCTCCGTCGCCAGCGTGCTGGCGCAGTTCGGCGGCGTGCCGCTGGCCTTCGCCTACCTCGCAACCATTGGCTTCGAGGGCCTGGTCACGGTGTTCCTGCGCGACCACGCCGGGCTCGACATCTTCGCCGGCAGCGCCTGGATCTTCGAGCTCCCGGGCCTGGTGCTGCTCTACTCCTACTTCCAGATCCCGCTGATGGTCATCGTCTTCCTGCCGGCGCTGGACGGCCTGCGCCCGCAGTGGCGCGAGGCCTCCGAAAGCCTGGGCGGCACCGGCTGGACCTACCTGCGGCACGTCGCCGGCCCGATCCTCACCCCCGCGTTCACCGGGTCGACGCTGCTGCTGTTCGCCAACGCCTTCTCCGCGTACGCCACCGCCGCCGTGCTGATCAGCCAGGGTGCGACGCTCATCCCGCTGCAGATCCGGGCCCTGCAGACCGGCGAGGTGCTGCTCGGCCAGCAGGGCCAGGGCAAGGCGCTGGGCCTGGGCATGATCGTCGTGGTCGCTGTCGTCATGACGGTGTACGCGCTGCTGCAGCGCCGGACCAGCCGGTGGCTGCGCTGATGGCCGGCGCCCCGACGGCCGCAGGTCGCCGCCGCCGGACGACGGCCCTGCGCTGGACCATCTTGACGGTGCTCGGTGCGTACTTCGCGCTGCCGCTGCTGGCGATGCTGGAGTTCTCCACCCGGGGCCCGGGCGGCTCCCGCACCCTGACGTCCTGGCGGGCGATCGGCGCCGACAGCGAGCTGCTGCACGCCATCGCCACCTCGCTCGAGCTCGCGGTGCTGACCGCGCTGCTGATGCTGGTGCTGCTCGTGCCGACGATGACCTGGGTGCATCTGCGCTTGCCGCGGGTCAAGCGGCTGATCGAGGCCCTCTGCCTGCTGCCGCTGGTCATCCCGGCGATCGTGCTGGTGGTCGGCATTGCGTCGCTGTACACCTGGGTGACGTACTTCCTCGGCGACTCGCCGCTCACGCTGACCTTCGTCTACGTCATCCTGGTCCTGCCGTACGCCTACCGCGCCATCGAGTCGGGGCTGACCGCGGTCGACCTGCGCACGCTGTCCGAGGCCGCCCGCAGCCTGGGGGCGTCGTGGGCCACTGTGCTGCTGCGGGTCGTGCTGCCCAATGTTCGCAGTGCCGTCCTGTCGGCCGGGCTGCTGTCGGTCGCCCTCGTCCTGGGGGAGTTCACGATCGCGTCGCTGCTGAACTTCACGACCCTGCAGGTCGATATCGCCTTCATCGGCAAGCGCGACGCGTCGCTGTCGATCGCCGTATCGCTGGCCTCGCTGGTGTTTGCGTTCGTGCTGCTGCTCGCCGTGTCGCTGGTCGCCGGTCGGCGGCGCACCGGCCGGGTCGCGGAGCCCCTCGCCGCCGACACCGTGGGTGCGGCGCCACTCAGCGTCGCGGGTGCCCGATGAGCCGTACCGGCGTCGCCGTCGTGCTGCGCGACCTGCACCGCTCGTACGCGGGCGTGCCTGCGCTCGATGGCCTGGACCTCGCGCTCGAGCCCGGCGAGTTCGTGTCGCTGCTCGGTCCGTCGGGCTGCGGCAAGACCACCGCCCTGCGGGTGCTCGCGGGCCTGGAGACCGCCGACAGCGGCGCGGTACTGGTCGGTGGCCGCGACGTCGGCGGGCTGCCGGCCAACAAGCGCGACATGGGCATGGTCTTCCAGGCCTACAGCCTGTTTCCGAACCTGACCGCGCGCGACAACGTCGGCTTCGGCCTGCGGCTGCGCGGCATCGGCGGCAGCGAACGGGCCAGGCAGGCCGGCGAAATGCTCGAGCTGGTCGGGTTGTCGTCGCAGGCCGCGAAGTACCCGCACCAGATGTCCGGCGGACAGCAGCAGCGCGTCGCACTGGCCCGCGCGCTGGCGATCCGCCCGCAGGTGCTGCTGCTCGACGAGCCGCTGTCGGCGCTGGACGCCAAGGTCCGCGTCCAGCTGCGCGAGGAGATCCGCCGGCTGCAGACCGAGCTGGAGATCACCACGCTGTTCGTCACCCACGACCAGGAGGAGGCGCTCGCCATCTCCGACCGGGTCGGCGTGATGGCGAACGGACGGCTGGAGCAGCTCGACACGCCGGCGACGGTCTACCAGCGGCCGGCCTCGCCGTTCGTGGCCGAGTTCGTGGGCGTCACGAACGCGTTCAGCGGCACCGCCGCGGGCGGCGCGGTCCTGCTCGCCGGCGGTCGACGGCTGCCCGCCGCCGTGGTGAACGGCAGCCCCGACGGCGCGCCGGTGCGGGTCCTGGTGCGCCCCGACAGCGTCCGGCTGCGGGCCGTTGCCGGTGCGACCCTCACCGGCACCGTGCTGACGCACAGCTTCCTGGGCCCGGTGACCCGGATCACCGTGCGGCTGGCGGGCTCCGGCGACCTGGTCCGCGTCGACGTGCCGTCCGACCGTGCCGGTGACCACCCGGCCGCCGCCGAGGTCGGCCTGGACGTCGACGCCTCCGCCGCCATGCTGGCGGCCCTGCCCGCCTGACCGGCTGCCGACCGGTCCTCGTGAACCCGTGCGCATCCTGGCCCGCACACGCTGGCAGGCAGCAGCGTTCAGTCGGCGCGTACCGGGGTCGGACGTACGACCAAGTCCTCGAGCAGGTCCCGGGTGGCTGCGGCCACGGCCGTGACGGCCGTCTCGAAGGCGGGCGCGTTGCGGGCCGACGGGGACCGCATCCCGGCGATCTTGCGGACGTACTGCAGGGCCGCCGCGTCGACGTCCGCCGGGGTGACGTCGTCGGCGTACGGCGGACGCAGGGTCTTGATGCTGCGGCACATGCGGGCCTCCCGGATCGGATGCCCAAACCGTATCCGCGAGCCCTCAGTCGCCGAGCGACCGCCAGAAGGCCGCGGCGGCCCGGGACGGCCGGCCGGTGCGGGCCTCGGTGCGGTCGGCGCGGGTCATCAGGGCGGTGACGGCGTTGACGCCGGCCCAACGCAGCGGTTCGGGCTCCCAGCGCTTCACCCGCGGCCGTACCCACGGCAGGCGGGTGCGCTCGGTGTCCCGGCCCAGCACCAGGTCGGCGACGGTACGACCGGCCAGGTGCGAGGTCGCGACGCCGTCGCCGACGTAGCCGCCCGCCCAGGCCAGCCCGGTGGTGGGGTCGAACCCGACGCTGGGGAACCAGTCGCGGGGGACCCCGAGGTTGCCACCCCAGGTGTGCGTGACGGCCGCGTCGCGCAGCAGCGGGAACATCTCGACCAGCGTCTCCCGAAGAGCCGCGTGCACCCGCTCCACCCGGTCGTACACCGGCGAGACCTTGGACCCCCAGTGGTAGGGCGCGCCGCGGCCGCCGAACGCCAGCCGCCCGTCGGCGGTGCGCTGGCCGTACACGGTCAGATGCCGCTCGTCGGTGAAGGTCGCCCGGTCGGCGAGCCCGATCTGCGCCCATACCTCGTCGGGTAGCTGCTCGGTCGCGAGCATCAGCGAATAGACCGGCGCGAGCTCGCGCCGCCGCCCGGGCAGCTGAGCGAGATAGCCCTCCACCGCCGGCAGCACGACGTCGGCGCGTACCGTCCCGTGGTCGGTGACGACCCGGCCGGGTTCGACCGACAGCGCGGCGGTCCGCTCGTACACCGTGCCGCCCCGGCGCTCGACCGCCTCGGCCAACCCGCGCACCAGCCGCGCCGGGTCGAGCGCCGCGCAGTGCGCGCTGGTCACCGCCCCCGAAACGCGGGTGGCCGCCACGCGCCGCACCGCCTGGTCGCCGTCGAGCAGGTCCAGGGTGTCCGGCCCGAAGCCGTACGCCCTGGCGTCCGCGACGTGGGCGCGCGCCCTGGCCAGCTGGGCCGTCCCGCGGGCCAGCGACACCATGCCCCCGCGGACGTACGCGCAGTCGATGCCTTCGTCCATGCTGTCGCGCCCGACTGCTGCGACGGTCTCGTCCAGGGCCCGCTGCATCGCCCGCGCGCTGTCATGGCCGCCGTCGCGGGCGAGCCGCCGCCACGAGGCCGGGAACAGTGCCGAGCACCAGCCGCCGTTGCGCCCCGAGGCACCGAAGCCGGCGACCTCCCGCTCCAACACGGCGACCCGCAGCGTCGGGTCGTGCCGCAGCAGCCAGTACGCCGTCCACAGCCCGGTGTAGCCGGCCCCGACGATGGCGACGTCGACGGCGGTGTCGCCCGGCAGCGGGTCACGCGGGTCGAGCGGGCTCGGTAGCAGGTCGTGCCACAGGCTCAAGCCGCGGTACGCCCGGCCGGCATCGGTGGCGGTCACGTCGCCAGCGCCGCTCGCAGCGCGGCGGGTACGGCGTCGAGGTCGTCGTCGGTGATCACCAGCGGCGGGCAGATCGCGAGCGTGGTCGGCGCGATCGGCCGTACGACGACCCCGAGGTCGAGCATCCGGTCGCGGACGGCCACCGGGTCGACGCCGTCCGGCACGGAGACCGCCCACAGAGCCCCCTCCCCGCGGACGTCGGCGACCAGGCCGTCGGCCAGCAGCGCCTCGAGCTGCGGGCCGAGCCGGGCGCCGATCAGCCTCGCCCGCTCGACCAGGCCCTCCCGCTCGGTGATGTCCAGGCACGCCAGCGCCGCCACGCAGGCTGCCGCGTGGCCGGAGTAGGTGTAGCCGTGCCGCAGGACGTACGCCGGGTCGGCGGCCAGCGGCTCGTGCACCGACGGCGCGACGAGCACCCCGCCGAGCGGGACGTAGCCGCTCGTCACCCCCTTCGCGAAGGTCATGAGGTCGGCCTGCACGCCGTAGTGCCCGCCGCCGAACAGGCTGCCGAGCCGGCCGAAGCCGGTGATCACTTCGTCGAGCACCAGGTGGGCGCCGGCCGCGTCGCACAGTGCGCGCAGGCCCTGCAGGTAGCCCGGCGCGGGCGGCCAGACGCCTCCGGCCCCGATCACGGGCTCGGCGAAGACCGCCGCGACCTGCCCCGGGTGCGCAGCCAGGACGGCCCGCACCGCGTCCAGGTCGTCCTTCGGCACGTGCACGACGTCGGCCATCCCGCGCCCGAAGCCCGCCCGGTTCGCGGGCAGCCCGGTCAGCGCCATCGCCCCGTACGTCACCCCGTGGTAGCTCGGCGCGCGGCTGACGACGATCGTGCGCTCCGGGTGTCCCGCCTGGGTGTGTGCGGCCCGGCTGAGCTTGAGCGCGGTGTCGACGGCCTCCGAGCCGCCGCTGGTGAGGAAGACCCGGCTGCCGGGCATCGGCGCGATCGACACCAGTCGCTCCGCGAGCTCCTCCGCACCGGGCCCCGCGAAGCGCTCGAAGCAGTGGTAGGTCTCGAGCTCGCGCAGCTGGCGGGCGACCGCGTCGGCAACCTCCGCCCGGCCGTGGCCGACGTTGCAGTACCAGAGCGAGGCCATCGCGTCGACGTAGCGCCGGCCGGCCCCGTCGAAGACCAGCGCCCCCTCTCCGCGCACCATCCGCACGAAGCCGTCGGCGGGCGCGGCGGGCCGGGCGAACGGGTGCAGCAGCGCCGGCAGGGGATGGCTCATCAGGGCGTCCCGTAGTTGTAGGTCTGTTTGTGTACGCGCAGGCAGATCGAGGTCTCGGTCTCCCGGACACCGGGCACCGTGCGGATCCGGTCATTGATGATGGTCAGCAGGTGCTCGTTGTCGCGGCAGACGACCTCCAGCTGCAGGTCGTACCGGCCCGAGGTCAGGACGCAGTAGTCGACCTCGTCGATCTCACTGAGCATGTCGGCGACCTCGCGCGAGTCGCCGGTGACCATCACGCCGATGCTCGCCATCACCCCGAAGCCGAGCGTCAGCGGGTCGGTGACGGCCACGATCTGCATCACGCCGCTGTCCACGAGCGCCTTCACGCGCTGCCGCACAGCAGCTTCAGACAGCCCGACCGCGCCGGAGATGGCGGTGTAGGAACGGCGGCCGTCCTCCTGCAGCTCGCGCAGGATCGCCTTGCCGATGTCGTCGAGCAGCGGGCCCGTCGCCGGGGCGAGCACGAGGCGGGATCGGCGGGGCGCGGGCGGCATGCGGCCTCCTGGTAGGGGCGGCCCATCCTGCCCGCGGCGACCGCCCGCGACAAGCACTCCGGTACCCCCAACGGGGTGGAGACGACGGAACTGCTTGTCAAACCGGCATCCATCTGCGAGAACCGTCTTCGACACGACGTGCTGGACGACTACTCGGACGGAGGCACGGTGACCCAGACGCAATGGCAGCCCCAGCTCGGTGACGGCGACAAGGGGCTCAGGACGGGTGCGCTCGGCCTGCTCTCGAGCGTGGTGATCGGGGTGTCGTCGACCGCCCCCGGCTACAGCCTGGCCGCGACGATCGGGTTCGTGGCGGCAGCTGTCGCCTTCCAGACGCCGGCGGTCCTGCTGCTGGCGTTCATCCCGATGTTCTGCATCGCCTACGCCTACCGCGAGCTCAACGAGGTCGACCCGGACTGCGGCACGACGTTCACCTGGGCCGCCAAGGCTTTCGGTCCGCGTACCGGCTGGATGGGCGGCTGGGGCATCATCGTCGCCGACGTCGTCGTGATGGCCAACCTGGCGCAGATCGCCGGGCAGTACGGATTTCTGCTGTTCGGCGCCGACGGCCTGGCGGCGAGCAGCTTCTGGACGACGCTGGTGGGCTCGCTGTGGATCATCGGCCTGACCTACATCTGCTACCGCGGGATCGAGCTCTCGGCGCGCGTGCAGTACGTCCTGCTGGCCGTCGAGCTCGTCGCGCTCGCGGTGTTCGCCCTCATCGCGCTCATCCGGGTCGCCACCGGGCACGCCCCCGACACGTCGGTGACGCCGTCGCTGTCGTGGTTCGACCCGACGGCGATCGGCTCGTTCAGCGCGCTCTCCCAGGGTGTGCTGCTCGCGGTGTTCATCTACTGGGGCTGGGACTCGGCCGTCTCCGTCAATGAGGAGACCCGGGACAAGGAGCGCACCCCGGGCCGGGCCGCGGTGATCTCCACGGTCCTGCTGCTGGGCATCTACGTGCTGGTCGCGGTCGCCTGCGTGAGCTGGGCGGGTGTCGACGTGCTGACCGACCCGGCCAACCAGGGCGACGTGCTCGCGGTGGTCGGCGACCAGGTGCTCGGCTCGACGTTCGGCAAGATCCTGATCCTGGCCGTGCTGAGCTCGGCCGCGGCGTCGACGCAGACGACGATCCTTCCGACCGCCCGCACCACGCTGTCGATGGCGGCGCACCGGGCGATCCCGAAGGCGTTCTCCGCGATCCACCCGCGCTTCCAGACCCCGACGACGTCCACGATCGCGATGGGCATCGCGTCCGTGGGCTTCTACGTCGGGCTGGTCCTGGTCAGCGGCAACGTGCTGGCCGACTCGATCGCGGCGCTCGGCCTGATGATCGCCTTCTACTACGGGCTCACCGGCTACGCCTGCGCCTGGCACTTCCGCAGCCAGCTGCGCACCCCGCGCGAGGTGCTGGTGCGCCTGGTCCTGCCACTGGTCGGCGCGGTCATCCTCACGCTGTGCTTCGTCAAGAGCGCCAAGGACATGTACGCCGGCGACTACGGCAACACCTCCTTCGCCGGCATCGGCGGGGTGTTCATCCTCGGCATCGGGTCGCTGGTGCTGGGGGTGTTGGTGATGGCGCTCTGCGAGCTCCGGATGCCGGACTTCTTCCGCGGCCGTACCGGGCTGTCCGGTGCACGGTCCGACCGGGCTGCCGATTCGGTATCCGCTGACCAAATCCAGCTCCACGACGAGAACCGCGTCACGCCCGCTCCTTGACGACGGTGATCGTCGTCACGCACAGTAGGTCACCAGCCCAACGAGCGAGGAGCACCAGGTCATGCGGGTCGGCGTCCCGAGCGAGGTCAAGAACCACGAGTACCGGGTCGCGGTCACCCCGTCCGGGGTGCACGAGCTGGTGGTGCACGGCCACGAGGTCGCCGTGCAGCGTGGCGCCGGCCTGGGCTCCTCGATCCCGGACGAGGACTACGCCGCTGCCGGCGCGAAGGTCGTCGACAGCGCCGACGACGTCTGGGGCACCGCCGAGCTGGTGCTCAAGGTCAAGGAGCCGATCGCGGACGAGTACGAGCGGATGCGGCCCGACCAGGTGCTGTTCACCTACCTGCACCTGGCGGCGTCCCGGCCGTGCACCGACGCCATCCTGTCCAGCGGGACCACCGCCATCGCGTACGAGACGGTGCAGCTGCCCGACGGCTCGCTCCCGCTGCTGGCCCCGATGTCGGAGGTCGCCGGCCGGATGGCGCCGCAGGCCGGGGCTCACTTCCTGGAGCGCGCGCAGGGCGGCCGCGGGGTACTGATGGGCGGCGTGTCCGGCGTGTACGCCGCGAAGGTCGTGGTCCTCGGCGCCGGCGTCTCCGGGATGAACGCCGCCGCGATTGCGCTCGGCATGCAGGCCGAAGTGCTGCTGCTGGACCGGAACGTCGCCCGGCTTCGCGAGGTCGACCGCATCTACCAGGGCCACATGCAGACCATCGCCAGCAACGGCTTCGAGGTCGAGCGCGCGGTGCTCGACGCCGACCTGGTCATCGGGGCGGTTCTCGTCGCCGGCGCAAAGGCCCCGGTGCTGGTGAGCAACGCCCTGGTCAGCAGGATGAAGCCCGGTTCGGTGCTGGTCGACATCTCGGTCGACCAGGGCGGCTGCTTCGAGGACACCCGGCCGACGACGCACGACGACCCGGTGTTCCGGGTGCACGCGTCGACGTTCTACTGCGTGGCCAACATGCCGGGCGCGGTCCCGCACACTTCCACCTACGCGCTGACCAACGTCACGCTGCCGTACGTGCTCGCGCTCGCCGACCACGGCTGGCGGGGCGCCTGCGCGGCCGACCCGACGCTCGCCGCCGGGTTGTCCGCCACCGGCGGGGAGCTCGTCTCGGCGCCCGTCGCCGAGGCGCACGGCCTGCCCGTGACCCCGCTGTCCGACGTCCTGGGAGGCGCCGCATGACCATTGCCCCGCAGGAAGGCCCGCCGACGGCTGGCTATCAACGACTGCCCGAGAGCGCCCTCGCCGCGTCCGCCCGCGACCACCTGTGGATGCACTTCACGCGGCACTCGACCTACGAGCAGGGCGGCTCGGTGCCGGTCATCACCAGGGGCGAGGGCGCCTACATCTGGGACGACCGGGGCCGGCGCTACCTCGACGGGCTGTCCGGGCTGTTCGTCGTACAGGCCGGCCACGGCCGCCGCGAGCTCGCCCACGCCGCCGCCAAGCAAGCCGGTGAGCTCGCCTTCTTCCCGCTGTGGTCGTACGCGCACCCGGAGGCCGTGCAGCTCGCCGAGCGGCTGGCCTCGCTGACGCCCGGTGACCTCAATCGGGTCTTCTTCACCACCGGCGGCGGCGAGGCGGTGGAGAGTGCCTGGAAGCTGGCCAAGCAGTACTTCAAGCTGACCGGCAAGCCGATGAAGCACAAGGTCATCAGCAGGGCAGTGGCGTACCACGGCACCCCGCAGGGGGCGCTGTCGATCACCGGCATCCCGGACGCCAAGAAGTGGTTCGAGCCGCTGGTGCCTGGCGCGCACAAGGCTGCCAACACCAACTTCTACCGGGCGCCCGAGCACGGCGACGATCTCGAGGCGTTCGGCCGGTGGGCCGCCGACCAGATCGAGATCGCGATCGAGATGGAGGGGCCCGACACCGTCGCGGCCGTCTTCGTCGAGCCGGTCCAGAACTCCGGCGGCTGCTTCCCACCGCCGCCGGGCTACTTCGCGCGGCTGCGCGAGATCTGCGACCGGCACGACGTGCTGCTGGTCTCCGACGAGGTCATCTGCGCCTTCGGCCGGCTGGGCACGACGTTCGCCTGCGACAAGCTCGACTACATCCCTGACATCATCACCTGCGCGAAGGGGATGACGTCGGGCTACTCGCCGATCGGGGCGATGATCGCCAGTGACCGGCTCTTCGAGCCGTTCAAGACCGGCACCGACTACTTCGCGCACGGCTACACCTTCGGCGGCCACCCGGTGTCGGCGGCTGTCGCGATGGCCAACCTCGACATCTTCGACCGTGAGCAGCTGAACCAGAACGTCCTGGACAACGAGAAGGCGTTCCGGACCACCCTGGAGCGGCTGCTCGACCTGCCGATCGTCGGCGACGTGCGCGGCGACGGCTACTTCTACGGCATCGAGCTGGTCAAGGACAAGGCCACCAAGCAGACCTTCGACGACGACGAGTCCGAGCGGCTGCTGCGCGGGTTCCTGTCCAAGGCGCTGTTCGACGGGGGGCTGTACTGCCGGGCCGACGACCGCGGTGACCCGGTCGTGCAGCTCGCCCCGCCGCTGGGCTGCGACCAGCGCCACTTCGATGAGATCGAGTCGATCCTGCGCAGCGTCCTGACGACCGCCTGGACCAAGCTGTGAGCGGGTCGGTCGAGGTCCAGAATCTTGTCGACGGCAAGCGGGTCGGGACCGCCGACGGCCGCACCACCGAGCTGATCGACCCGACCACCGGCACGGCGTACGGAACGGCGGCGCTGTCGGGCGCCTCTGACGTCGCGGCGGCGACCGCCGCGGCGGGCCGTGCGTTCGAGACCTGGCGGTGGACGACACCGTCGGAGCGGCAGCTGGCGCTGCTGCGGATCGCCGACGCCATCGAGGCCCGTTCGCAGGAGCTGGTCGCCGCCGAGAGCCGCAACACCGGCAAGCCATTGGCGCTGACAGCGAGTGAGGAGGTGCCGCCGATGGTCGACCAGATCCGGTTCTTCGCCGGCGCCGCCCGGGTGCTCGAGGGCCGTTCTGCAGGGGAGTACCTCGCCGGACACACGTCCTTCGTACGACGTGAGCCGATCGGGGTGTGCGCCCAGGTCACGCCCTGGAACTATCCGATGATGATGGCTGTCTGGAAGTTTGCGCCGGCGCTCGCGGCCGGCAACACCGTCGTGCTCAAGCCCAGCGACACGACGCCGGTCACCACCGCGCTGCTCGCCGAGATCGCGGCGGAGTTCCTGCCGCCGGGGGTGTTCAACGTGGTCTGCGGCGACCGTGACACCGGCGCGCTGTTGGTCGACGACGAGGTGCCGGCGATGGTGTCGATCACCGGCTCGGTGCGGGCGGGGATGGCGGTCGCCGAGAGAGCGTCCCGCCAGGTCAAGCGGGTGCACCTGGAGCTCGGCGGCAAGGCGCCGGTCGTGGTGTTCGACGACGCCGACATCGCGGCGGCCGCCGAGGCGATCGCGATGGCCG
This sequence comes from Mycobacteriales bacterium, assembly GCA_046593925.1. Classification (GTDB taxonomy): domain Bacteria; phylum Actinomycetota; class Actinomycetes; order Mycobacteriales; family SCTD01; genus JAYVYM01. The sequence continues at coordinate 37,353 of JBKJQN010000061.1, read as the reverse complement.
GCTACTTCAACGGCGGCCAGGACTGCACCGCGGCAACCCGGGTGCTGGCCGGCCCGCGGGTGCACCAGGACCTGCTCGACGCGCTGACCGAGCAGGCCCGGCAGACCCGCACCGGGATGCCGGACGACGAGGACGTGCTGTACGGGCCGCTCAACAACGCCGGCCAGCTGTCCCGGGTCGGCGGTTTCGTGGACCGGCTGCCGGACCATGCGACGGTCACCACCGGTGGCGCCCGGCAGGGGACGGCCGGCTACTTCTACGAGCCGACCGTCGTCGGCGGGCTGGTTCAGGGCGACGAGATCGTCACCGACGAGATCTTCGGGCCGGTCATCACGGTCCAGCAGTTCACCGACGAGGCCGAGGCGCTGCGCTGGGCCAACGCCAGCCGATACGGCCTAGCGTCCAGTGTCTGGACCCGCGACCACGGCCGGGCGATGCGGATGGCCCGGGCGATGGACTTCGGCTGCGTGTGGATCAACACGCACATCCCGCTGGTCGCCGAGATGCCGCACGGCGGCTTCGGCTCCTCCGGCTACGGCAAGGACCTGTCGATGTACGGGTTCGAGGACTACACCCGCGTCAAGCACGTGATGAGCGCGATCGACGCCTGAGCCGCTGTCGGTCCCCGAGCTCGGCTCAGGCCCGGCTGTTGGTGCGCCAGCCCGGCCCGGCAGCGCTCGCCTGCGCTGCCCCGAGCGCGGCAGCCGCCACGGTGAACGCCGGGTCGAAGAACAGGTAGCTGAGCAGCTCGCCGTTGTCGTCGGAGGAGCCGCCCAGCAGGCGCTCCAGGACGGCGAGCGCCGGCTGCCGGAGCGCCTTGGCCCCGCCGTACGCCTCGCGGTAGGACGTCGACGCGAGCCGAGCCAGGTCGCGTCCCTGGCCCGGCCCTGGCCCGGCGAACATGAACGGCACCTCGCGGTCGCCGGTGCCGGTGGCCCCGGCAGCCACCAGCCGGTTGACCGTGGACAGCACCCGCAGGTCCTCGACCATCCGGTCGGCGAGCAGCGACCGCAGCGCCAGGGCCGCCACGGCCGCGACGTCGGGGGGCTGGACATCGGGTGTTCGGCCGACCGGACCGGGTGCTTGCGTGCCGTACGAGGAGGGCTGGGTCGAGACGACGCCGAGCCGTTCGGCGCCGAGGTCCAGCGCGGGCTTGAGCGGGACGTTGAGGCGCAGCCCGCCGTCGACGTACCAGCCCGCCCAGGCGGCCGGGGTCGTGACAAGGACCGGTGCGAACGCCGCGGGGACGGCAGCGGACGCCAGCACGTGCTCGACGGTGAGCTCGGTGTCGACGTAGGTGATCGCCCGGTCGGCGTCCGGCGGCGGCAGCGCGACCCCTTGCTTGCGCTCGACGAAGACGACCGTGCCGCCGGTGTGCACCGACGTCGTGACGACGGCGAGCGCATCGACCGGCCCGCTGCGGACGGCCTCGTGCACCCGGTCGAGGTCGAGCAGTCGCTCGAGGGTCGCGCGCTGCGGCGAGGTGTCCAGCAGGCTCGGCAGCCGGGTCGGCAGCCCGACCACCCGCCCGGCGTACGACAGACCCCCCGCAAGGGTGCCGGCCACATCGACGACGTCGCCCAGCCGGACGGCGCCCCACAGCGCCACGAGAGCGTCGAGCGCGGCGTTGACGCCCAGGTGCAGCAGGCCCGCGAGCCCGACGACGTTGAGCGCGCCGGCGCTGGTGCCGACCATGATCGGGGGCACACCGTCGTCGGCCGCCAGCCGGGGCACCAGCACGGACAGCGCCCCGGCCTCGTACGCCCCCCGGGCACCGGCACCCCCCACCACCAGCCCGGTCAGCCGGCCCGTTCCGGGTCTGGAGGTCACCGCACGACCGTACGGCGGGGCACCGACACGTGTGGGGCGCGGTGTCACGGGAAGGTCTCGTGAGCCACCACCAGCTGCACCGGCAGGCAGCACCTCACACCCCGACCCCGTGGAGGAACCCATGACGAAGATCACTGTTGGTACCGAGAACGGCCACCCCGTCGAGCTCAACTACACCGACCAGGGGACCGGCGCCCCCGTCGTGCTGATCCACGGCTGGCCGCTGTCGGGCCGTTCCTGGGAGGCGCAGGTGCCCGCCCTCGTCGAGGCCGGCCACCGCGTCATCACCTACGACCGCCGCGGCTTCGGCGAGTCCTCGCAGCCGTGGAGCGGCTACGACTACGACACATTCGCGGCCGACCTCGACGTGCTGATGACCACCCTGGACCTGACCGGCGCGACGCTGGTCGGCTTCTCGATGGGCGGCGGCGAGGTGGTGCGCTACATCGCCACGTACGGCACCACCCGGGTCGCCAAGGCGGTGCTCGCCTCGGCCGTGCCGCCGTTCCTGTTCAGGAGCGACGACAACCCCGATGGCGGGCTCAACGACGAGGCCATCGCCGGCTTCGAGGCGGGCGTGAAGGGCGACCGGCCGGCGTTCCTCGACGGCTTCGCGACCGGTTTCTTCACCGCCGGTGACCAGATCAAGGTCAGCGAGCCGCAGCGGGTGTACGCCCTGTCCATCGCCGCGATCGCCTCGCCGAAGGGCACCCTGGACTGCATCGCCGCCTTCGGCCGTACCGACTTCCGCGGCGACCTCGAGAAGGTCACCGTGCCGACGCTGGTCATCCACGGCGACAGCGACGGAGTCGTGCCGTTCGAGGTCAGTGGCAAGCGCTCCGCCGAGCTCATCAAGGGCGCGCAGCTGCACGTCATCACCGGCGGCCCGCACGGCATCAACGCCTCGCACGCGCAGGAGTTCAACACCGCGCTGCTCGGCTTTCTCGCCGGCTGACCCTCCTGTCGCCGGCGGTCTGGCTCAGGGCGCCGGCAGCACCCGGCCACGTACCTCGCCGAGATCGACCACGGTGCCGCTGGATCCCGGCGCGGTCGCGGTGATCACGACCTCGTCGCCGTCCTCGAGCCACGCGCGGGTCGTCCCGTCCGGCAGCGCCAGCGGCTCCGTGCCGGCCTTGGTCAGCTCGAGGAGGCAGCCGCGCTCGTCGCTCGCCGGGCCGCTGACGGTCCCGGAGGCGTACAGGTCACCGGTGCGCAGGGTCGCGCCGTTGACGGTCAGGTGCGCGAGCTGCTGGGCGCCCGTCCAGTACGTCGTACGCAGCGGCGGCCGGGACACCTCGTGGCCGTTGATCCTCAACGACAGTGCCAGGTCCAGCCCCCACGGCGGGTCGCTGGCGTCGTCGAGGTAGGGCAGCAGGGGGGTGTCGCGGGGCGGCGGCGGGACGCGGGCAGGGTCGAGGTCGGCCAGCGGCACCACCCACGGCGAGACCGAGGTCGCGAAGGACTTGCCCAGGAACGGCCCGAGCGGGAGCGACTCCCAGCCCTGGACGTCACGGGCCGACCAGTCGTTGACCAGGCAGACCCCGAAGACGTGCTCGGCGAAGCGCTCCTTGGGCACCGGGCCGGTGGCGGGCACCCCGACCACGAACCCGACCTCAGCCTCGAGGTCGAGCCGGGCCGTCGGGCCGAAGACCACCTCGCCGTCAGACCGGACTTGACCCGACGGCCGCACGATGGGCGTACCGGACACGACGACCGTGCCGGCGCGCCCGTGGTAGCCGACCGGCAGGTGCTTCCAGTTGGCCGGCAGCGGATCGGTCCCCGGCCGCATGAGCTGACCGACGAGGGTTGCGTGGTGCTCGCTGGAGTAGAAGTCGACGTAGTCGGCGACCGTGTACGGCAGGTGCATGCCGACGTCGGCGAGCGGCAGCAGGTGCTCCGACCCGCGCTCGACCCAGCCGGCCACCGCCGCGGCCACCTCCGCCCAGACCGCCGGCCCGGCCGCCAGCAGGGCGTCCAGGGTCCCGTTGGCGAACAGCGTCGCCCGCTGCGGCAGCAGCCGGGCGGCCGCCCCGGTCAGGTCGAGCACCTCGGCGCCGACCCGCACGCCGACCCGCCGGCCGGCATGCCGGCCGCTGCTGAACGAGCCGTACCCGCTCAACGCCGGCCGCCGGCCCAGGACCAGGCGTACACGCCGTCGTCACAGGCCGTACCGGCTGCACCCAGCTCCAGCGGCCGGAAGGTGTCGACCATGATGGCCAGCTCATCGAACCGCTCCGCCCCGAGCGTCGCCTCGACCGCGCCGGGCTGTGGCCCGTGGCTGTGCCCACCCGGGTGCAGCGACACCGAGCCCCGGCCGATCCCGGAGCCGCGGCGGGCCTCGTAGTCGCCGGCGACGTAGAACATCACCTCGTCGCTGTCGACGTTGGAGTGGTAGTACGGCACCGGCACGGCCAGCGGGTGGTAGTCGACCTTGCGCGGGACGAAGGCGCAGAGCACGAAGCCGGGCCCCTCGAACACCTGGTGCACCGGTGGCGGCTGGTGCACCCGCCCGGTGATCGGCTCGAAGTCCGCGACGTCGAAGGCGTACGGGTAGAGGCAGCCGTCCCAGCCGACCAGATCGAACGGGTGCTCCGGCAGCACGTGCACCGTGCCGGTCAGCCCGCGGCTGCCCCGGTGCTTGACGTACACCTCGACGTCGCGCTCCTCGACGGTCACCAGGTCGGCGGGTGGCCGCAGGTCGCGCTCGCAGTACGGCGCGGACTCCAGCAGCTGGCCGTATCGCGAGAGGTAGCGGTGCGGCGGGGCGATGTGGCCGTTCGCCTCGACTGCGTACAGCCGCAGCTCGCCGTCCGGCACCCACCGGTGCGTCGTGGCCCGGGGCAGGACGACGTGGTCACCGGCGTGCACCGCCAGCGGGCCGAACACCGTCTCGACGACCCCGGACCCGGCCTCGACGAAGAGGCACTCGTCGCCGGTGGCGTTGCGGTACAGCGGGCTCGGCGCGCTCGCGACGACGTAGGAGATCCGGACATCGGCGTTGGCGAGCACCAGCCGCCGGTCGCGCACCGGGTCCGCGCCCGGCCGGTACGTCAGGTCGTGAAGACGCAGGTGGCGCGGCAACAGCGGCTCGTTGGGCACGGTGGCCTGGTCCGGAAGCTCCCACGGCCGGGCGTCGACGAGCGCACTGGGCAGGTGCCGGTGGTAGAGCAGCGATGAGTCCGAGGAGAAGCCCTCCTCGCCCATCAGCTCCTCGGCGTACAGCCCGCCGTCGGGTCGTCGGTGCTGGGTGTGCCGCTTGTGGGGGACGTTGCCGACCCGTCGGTAGTGCGCCATCAGCTCGGCGTCACAGGTTGCCCCGCTTTGCCTGCTCCCGCTCGATCGCCTCGAACAGCGCCTTGAAGTTGTTCTTGCCGAAGCCGAGCGAGCCGTGCCGTTCGATCAGCTCGAAGAACACCGTGGGTCGGTCCTGGACCGGCTTGGTGAAGATCTGCAGCAGGTAGCCGTCCTCGTCGCGGTCGGCCTGGATCTTCAGCTCGCGGAGCACCTCGATCGGCACGCGGGTGTCACCGACGAGGTCGGGCAGGGTGTCGTAGTAGGAGTCCGGGGTCTGCAGGAACTCCACCCCCAGCTCGCCCATCGCCCGCACGCTCGCGACGATGTCGCCGGTCGCGAGCGCGATGTGCTGTACGCCGGGCCCGTCGTAGAACTCCAGGTACTCGTCGATCTGGCTCTTGCGCCGGCCCGGCGACGGCTCGTTGAGCGGGAACTTCACCCGGTGGTTGCCGTTCGTGACGACCTTGCTCATCAGTGAGGAGTACTCGGTGGCGATGTCGTCACCGACGAACTCCTTCATGTTGGTGAAGCCCATCACCCGCTGGTAGAAGCCGACCCAGGAGTCCATCTTGCCGAGCTCGACGTTGCCGACGCAGTGGTCGATCGCCTGGAAGTACCGCTTCGGGTGGTGCGGCGGCTTGGCCGCGAACGAGCCGGCCGCCGCCTCGAAGCCCGGCAGGAACGGGCCGTCGTACCGCGAGCGGTCGACCAGGGTGTGCGTCGTCTCGCCGTACGTCGCAAGCGTCGCGCTGCGCACCGTGCCGTACGAGTCGACGTCGTCGTGCGGCTCGACCAGGACCGTCGCGCCGCGCGTGCGGGCGTACGCCACGGCGGCGTCGACGTCCGGTACCTCCATCGCGAGGTCGACGACGCCGTCCCCGTGCCGCCGGACGTGCTCGCCGATCGCGGTGCCCGCGCGCGCCTCGCCGGTCAGTACGAATCGGGCCTTGCCACTGCTCAGGACCCACTCGACCGCGTCGCGGGAGCCGGTCTCGGGCCCCCGGTAGGCCACGACCGTCATGCCGAAAGCACTCGCGTACCAGTGGGCCGCCTGCCGGGCATTGCCGACCCAGAAGCGCACGTGGTCCATCCCGCGGACGGGGAACGGGTCGGCGGCATCGTCGTGGGCGACAGCGCCCACGAGCTCGTCCTGCGCGCGGCTGTCCTGTACCAGCGTCATGCGGGTCATCGTGTCACCTGACCGTGCCTGCGGGTCCCACCCGTCCCCTTACCGTATGCGGGTGAGCGCTGCGGGCCGGGCCGGTGTCGTGCTGGTCGCCGTGTCGAGCGTCGCGACCGGGCTGTTCGTGATGCTGGCGCCGACAGCCAACCGCTTCCCGCGCGACGTCGCCGCCTTCCGGAGCCACGCGCTGCCGGCGCAGGAAACCACCGACCGGCAGGTCACGGACGACGTGTTCCTGCGGGCGCACCCCGACCTGGTGCTGGCCGAGGGCGACCTGGCCTGTCACTGGCTGCCCGGCCAGCCGTCGGCGCCGCACGTCGACCCGTCGGGTGCGAGCAGCCTGCCGGCGATGACCAGCCGCTACCTCCAGGCGGAGCCCGACGGCCCGCTGGGGTCGGTGTCGGCGCTCACCCGCGGCTACGTCGTCGCGGCCGCGTGGAGCGACCTGTGCCGGGAGGACCGCTTCCGGGTGGTGTCGCCCGCCACGCTCGACTGACCGGGTCAGCGCACCTGCAGGACCACCTTGCCGATGTGCTCGGACGCCTCGACAACCCGGTGCGCCTCGCCGGCCTCGGCCAGCGGCAGCACCCGGTCGACGACCGGGCGCACCTCGCCCGCCTCGACCGCCGGCCAGACCCCCGCGAGCACCGCCTGAACGATCGCGGCCTTCTGCCTTGCCGGCCGGGACCGCAGGGCGGTCGCGTGCACGGAGCCACGCTTGGCGAGCAGGGCGCCCAGGTCGAGCTCGGCCTTCGCGCCACCCTGCAGCCCGATGACCACCAGCCGGCCACCGTCGGCCAGCGCCGCGACGTTGCGGGTGAGGTACGACGCCCCCATCACGTCCAGGATGACGTCGGCGCCACCGGTTTCCCGCAGCACCGCCACGAAGTCCTCGTCGCGATACAGCACGCAGCGCTCGGCGCCCAGCTCGCGTACGCGCGCAGCCTTGGCCGCCGACCCGACGGTCGCGAACACCCGCGCGCCGTACCGGGCGCCGAGCTGTACCGCCAACGTCCCGATGCCCGAGGCGCCGCCATGCACCAGCAGCACCTCGCCGGGCTGCAGGTCGGCCCGCATGAACACGTTGCTCCACACGGTGCAGGCGACCTCCGGCAGCGCCGCAGCCTGTACGAGGGTCAGCCCGGCCGGCACCGGGAGCAGCTGCCCCGTGGGGACGGCGACCCGCTCCGCGTACCCGCCGCCGGCCAGCAGCGCACAGACCTCGTCGCCGACCGCCCAACCCGCGACGCCCTCCCCCAGGGCGGCGACGGTGCCCGAGCACTCCAGGCCGGGGTAGGGCGGCGCCCCCTGCGGCGGCGGGTAGTGCCCCATCCGCTGCATCAGGTCGGCGCGGTTGACCGCGGTCGCGGCGACGTCCACGAGCACCTCACCGGGGCCGGCCACCGGGTCGTCGACGTCGGCAAGCACGAGCGCGTCGGGGCCGCCGGGGATCGGGATGGTGATCGCCTTCATGCAGCCACCCTAGGGTCGCGCTGTGACCGACTGCTTCTACCTACCGCTCGATGCCGAGGGCAACCGATTTCGCGCGACGTCGCACACCGTCGGGCCATGGGACCAGCGCTTCCAGCACGCCGGGCCGCCGAGTGCACTGCTCGGCCGGGCCCTCGAGGGGTGCGAGCGGCGCGACGACACGATGGTCGCCAGGGTGACCGTCGAGCTGCTCGGCCCGGTGCCGGTCGCCGAGCTGGCGTTGCGCGTCCGGGTGGTCAGGCCGGGCCGCAGCGTCGAGCTGGTCGAGGCGGCGTTGTCGGCGGGTGGCCGCGACGTCGCGCGGGCCAGCGGCTGGCGGGTGCAGCGCACGTCGGGCGAGCCGGTGCCTGACCGGCACGTCACGCCCGAGCCGCTGCCGACAGCGGCCGCCGGGACGACCGGCCTGTGGGGCGGCGGCTACCTGCAGGCCGTCGAGTGGCGGGTGGTGCGGGGCGCGGGCTTCCTGTCGCCGGGACCCGGGGCTGCCTGGACGCGGCTAAGGCACCCACTGGTCGACGGGGAGCCGCTCAGTCCCCTGCAGCGGGTGCTCGCCGTCGCCGACAGCGGCAACGGCCTGTCCGCCGAGCTCGACCTTGCGGACTGGCACTTCATCAACCCCGAGCTGACCGTCCACGTGCACCGCGAGGCCGTCGGCGAGTGGATCTCCCTGGACGCCGCGACGGCCATCTCGAAGGGCGGCGTGGGGCTGGCGACCAGCGTCCTGTCCGACCGGCTCGGACCGCTCGGCGTCGGCGCGCAGTCGCTACTGGTCGCCCCGCGGGCCGCGCCGCCGTAAGAGCGCAACGGGCCCGGCGTCAGCGTGGCCCGGCTGCCCGGATCGCCGCCTCGACCTGCGGTACGTCCCGGGCGCCAAGCAGTGCCAGCTTCGGCAAGGCGCCGCGGACCGCGGGCAGCAGCCGCAGCCAGCCCTGCCCGTAGACATGTGCCCTACGGGCGGCGAGGCCGTCGGCGAGCCGGACGACAGCGGGGCCCAGCGGATAGGTGCGGCCGAGCACCCAGGGCAGTCGGGCCCGCATCTCACCGAGCCCGGGGCGGGCGTCCGCCGCGCGCACCATGTCGGTGTCGGTCCAGCTCAGGTACGCCACCCCGACGTCGACGCCGTGGTGGCGTACCTCGCAGCGCAACGAGTGGGCGAAGGCCTCGGCGCCCGACTTGCTCGCGCAGTAAGCGCTCATCATCGGCGACGGGATGAGGGCGGCGAGCGACGCGACCTGCAGCACGTAGCCGCGACTGGCCACGACTGCGGGCAGGAACGCCCGCACCGTGCGCACGCTGCCCAGCAGGTTCACCTCGATGATCCGGTCGTAGGACCGCGGGTCGCTGTCCAGCAGCGGTCCGCCGTCGCCGATCCCCGCGTTGGCGACCACGACGTCGACCCGGCCGAAGTCGGCGAGCACCCGGGCGGCCGATCCGTCGAGCGCCGCGGAGTCCGTCACGTCGACCTCGTACGCAGCGCTGCCGGGCAGGCGCGCGCTGACCGCGGCCAGCTCGACCGGCTCCAAGCCGAGCAGGGCCACCCGGGCGCCGCGGGCGGTGAGCACCCGGGCCAGCTCGGCACCGATGCCGCGCGCCGCGCCGGTGATGACGACGACCTTGCCGGCGACCGAAGGCTGCCCGCTCATGCCGCTACCTGCCGGGTCGAACGCACCTGGAAATCCTACGACCCGGCCGGGAAGCGCCTGAGCCGGCTGCGGATGGCGGACGTGAACGTCGGCCACAGCGCGCTGTTGCGGTTCCGACCTGTTCGCCCCCGCCGTCTTCACCCTCGCCGAAGGCACCGCCCGGCTGCTGCTCGTCGACCCGGACCGCCGGCCGGTCGAGGCCTTCCGCAAGTCCACCCGCTCCGCGCTGGCCGCGCTACACCGCGAGCGGCAGCTCGACCACGAAGGTCGCACCCTCGCCGGGCGGGCTTCGTACGCCCACCCGACCGCCGTGCGCCTCGACCACGGCCCGCACGATCGACAGGCCCAGCCCGCTGCCGCCGCTGGCCCGGGTGCGGGCCGTGTCGACGCGGTAGAAGCGCTCGAACACCTTCCCGGCCTGTCCCGGGGTCAGCCCGGCGCCGTGGTCGGCGACCTCCAGGACCGCTTGCCGGTGCGCGGTGTGCAGCCGGACGGCCACCGCGGTGCCGGGTGGCGTGTGCGTGACGGCATTGCCCAGCAGGTTGACGAGCACCTGCCGGAGCCGGGCCTCGTCACCCATGACGACGGGCGCAGCGCAGTGCGGTGCGACCTCCAGCCGGATCGTGCGGTCCGGCGCGACCGCCTGCGCGTCGTGCACCGCGTCGGCCGCCAGCTGCAGCAGGTCGACACGGACGCTGTCGAGCGGGCGCTGCTGGTCCAGCCGGGCCAGCAGCAGCATCTCCTCGACCAGGTTCCCCATCCGCCTCGCCTCGCCCTCGACCCGGCCCATCACCCGGTCCAGGTCCGCACCGACCGGTACGCCGCCCTGCCGGTACAGCTCAGCGAAACCGCGGATGCTGGTCAGCGGGGTCCGCAGCTCGTGGCTGGCGTCCGCGACGAACCGGCGCAGCCGGGCCTCGGACTCCCGGGCAGCCGCCTCCGACGCTGCCTGCGCCCCGAACGCCCCCTCGATCCGGCCCAGCATGGAGTTGAACGCCAACGCGAGGCGGCCCACCTCGGTGCGGTCGTCCTGGCGGGGCACCCGCAGCGACAGGTCACCCCCGGCGATGGCCGCAGCGGTCCGCTCCACCTCGCGCAACGGTCGCAGGCTGGTGCGGACGACGCCGTACGCCACCCCGGCGAGCAGCACCAGGACAGCGAGCGCCACGACGGCCTCGGTCTTGACCAGGTTGGCGACCGGGTCGTCCACCGCCGACAGCGGGGACCCGAAGACGACGGTGCTCCCGTTCGGGGCGGCGTACACGATGGCCCGCCAGTGGCCGTCGCCGGACACGGCGCCGGTGCTGAAGGGCCTGCCGACCGGCGGGTCCGCCGGCAGCTTCGGCGCCGGAACACCGAGCGGCACCTCGTCCGGCGTGCCGCCCGGGTCGGTCACGAGGATGTAGAAGCGGTTGAGCTGGCTGACGTCGCCGCGCGGCCGCGGTCGCCCCGGCCCGTCCCGCAGGCCGGGCGACGCCGCCGCCACCGCGCCGACGAGGTCCCTGTCGAGCCGTTCCAGCAGGTAGTTGCGCAGGACGGTCGTCGCAGCCACGCCGGACAGGGCCAGCCCGATCGCCACGAGGACGAGCACGGACGCCACCAGCGTGACGCGCAGTGGCACCAGCGCGAGGCGCCCCCGTGGGCCGGGGCGGGCAGGCCTCCTCACACGGCGAGTGTGCCGCGTAGGCCTGGGAGCAGGCTGTGAGCGGGCTGGGCGCCGCGCAGGGCTTTGACAGCGGACGTACAGCGCACTGCCAGCCCGGGGCGCCATGCTGCGTTTCATGACGACGAGCACAGGAGCACGCGTGGCCACCGCCGAGGCACGCCTGCTGGTCGTGGACGACGAGCCGAACATCCTGGAGCTGCTGAGCGTCGCGCTGCGCTTCAACGGCTTCGAGGTCGCTACCGCCATCAATGGCCAACAGGCACTGACCACGGCCCGCAGCTTCAAGCCCGACCTCGTCGTGCTGGACGTGATGATGCCCGAGCTCGACGGGTTCGAGGTCGTCCGCCGGCTGCGGGGCGAAGGCACCCGGGTGCCGGTGCTGTTCCTCACAGCGAAGGACGGCACCGAGGACAAGGTGACCGGCCTGACGCTCGGTGGCGACGACTACGTCACCAAGCCGTTCAGCCTGGAGGAGGTGGTCGCCCGGATCCGGGCGGTGCTGCGCCGCGGCGGGGCGGCCGCCCAGCCTGCCGGCTCACGGCTGGTGTTCGCCGACGTCGAGCTCGACGAGGACAGCCACGAGGTCTGGAAAGCCGGTACGTCGGTGCCGCTTTCCCCGACAGAGTTCAACCTGCTGCGGTACTTCATGCAGAACCCCGGCCGGGTCCTCAGCAAGGCCCAGATCCTTGACCACGTCTGGCACTACGACTTCGGCGGCGAGGCCAACGTCGTGGAGTCCTACGTCTCCTACCTGCGCCGCAAGGTTGACACCACCGAGCCCCGGCTGCTGCACACGCTGCGCGGCGTGGGCTACGTCCTGCGGGTGCCCTCGGCCTGAGGCGGGGTTCGGGTCAGGCCGGCCCGCGTTCGTGGACGCTGACGTGTCGCCGTGAACGGCTCCGCCTCCCAGCCACCCCACCGGTCGCGCGGCCGGAGCCCGGCGATGCCGGCCGTCAGGTCGAGCTCCGGTGGTGCGGCCGGCACCCGGCGCTCCAGGTCGAACACCCCGTCGTCGTCGAGGTGCCGGGCGGCGTTCTGGCAGCACCGGACCTGGTCGTCCTGCGCGGGCAGATTGCCGATGGTGTTGAAGACCAGGTACACCAGGTCCCGGGGCCAGCTCGATGCCGTCCACCGGCACCCCGGCCGCTGCCAGCGGCAAGGCCGATCCGTCCCGTGCCCACGGCCAGCTCCAGAACGGCCCGCTGCCCGGCCAACCCAGCGAGGAGGGCGACGGTCTCGGCCTCGTCCCCTCGGGTGTCCTCGGTGTTCGGCTCCCGGTCCTGCGGGCGCGGCCGGACTGCGTCAACCGGATAGGTCACGATCGGGGCTCGTCGCGTGGTGCTCTCGGGTTCTCGACGGCTGCCCCTCCGACATCGTGTGCCTGCTCAGGAAACTGAGCACACAATGTCATCCTCCGCGGGCCTCGTTGAGCCTGCGGACGGCCCGGCGCGACCGGGTTCGGGTGTCCCGCCCGCGGCGCCAGCACACAAACTCCTCGGTGGTCCTGGGACGGTTGGCTCAGTCCGTCGTCAGGCGCTCGGTCGGCTGCCCGGTGACCTCTGCGATGACATCGAAGGCCTGGTCGAGGTGCAGGACAGTGAGACCTGCCAGCTCGGCGGTCGCGGCCAGGATCAGGTCGGGAACCGAAGAGGCTCGGCGCTGTCCGCGCTCCGCGAGCAGCGCCTGCACCTCGACGGCGCGATTCTCGGTCGAGGGGGTCTGGTACTCCAGCGGCATGGCTGACAGGGGTGGCCGCCCACCGGCCGTGCGCAGGTCCAGACCCGAACGGGGCCGACTAGCCGATCTCCAGCCGGGTGACCGTGGTGATCCTGACGACGCCCCGGTCGATACGCTGGGCCCACGTCGCGACGTCCTCACCCGCAGACCGCGCGCAGCCCGGTCCCAGCCTCCCCCGTCACCGTGGTTACCAGTCAGCGACAGGGGAGGCCCCACGACCGGCGCTGCTGCACCTCCGAGAACCCCGATACAGCAGCGGGCCGCCCTTGGTCAGCGCCGACTGCTGGGCGGTGACGCCGTGGTGGTCCTCGTGCTGATGATGGCCCGGGGCCGCTGGGTCGAACGGGGGGTCGGCGCCGATCGGCTCCCCCGCTGGCGCGGCCGCGGCGGCCGGTGGACCGTCGGCCTGCTCGCCGCCCACGCGCCCCTGATCACCTGGGGGTACACCCTGACCGCACGGGCCGGGGTACCGGGCGAGGCCTGGACGCTGGTGACCCGCTACCCGGAGGTGCCGGCCGCCACCGTCGGCCTCGGGCTGCTCCTCGCGGTCGCCGCGATGTCGGTACATCGCGCGGAGCCGGATGGCGTACGAGACCTGGCACTGGCTGCACTTCTCCACCTACCTGGCGATAGCGCTGGCCCTTGCCACCGGGTCGGCGTTCATCGACGACCGGCTCGCCGGGGTGCTGTGGTCGCTGCTGTACGCGGCAGCCGCGGTCGGCGACGCGAGCCGGCGGCTCGCCGGGCCGCGGCCGGCACCCGGGTGTCGCTGGAGGCGCCGTACGGCGCGCTCACCGCAGCACTTCGTACGCAGCCCAAGGTGCTGCCGCTGCTCGGTGCTGGCATCGGCATCACCCCGCTGCCGGCGCTGTTGGAGGAGCTGACCGGCGATGTGGTGCTGGTCCGGCGTGCCAGCCGCAGCGAGGACCTGGCGCTGCGCGCGGAGGTCGACCTGCTCGCGCTCGTCCCGGACGTCGCCGAGCGCGACGTCCACCTGTGCGGGCCGGACGGCTTCACCGCCGTCGCCGGACGGGCCCTGCGGGCGGCCGGCGTACCGAGCCGCCAGGCGCACGCGGAGTCCTTCGCGCTGGAGGCCGCCTACCGGACCTCCCTGCAGTCCGCCCTGGACCAGCGGTGACGGCCGGCGCGGTGCACGTCGAGCACGTGATGGGCACCGTTTTCAGCCTGGACCTGCGGGATCCGGTGCCGACCGGCACGGTCGAGGCGGTCGTGGCGATGCTGCACCGGCTCGACGAGCTGTGCAGCACCTACCGGCCGGACAGCGAGGTGAGCCGACTGCGCCGCGGTGAGCTGGAGCTCGCGCACGCCGACCCCGAGGTGCGTACGGCAGCCGAGCTGTGCGACCAGGCCCGCGAGCTCACCGGCGGTTGGTTCGACGCTGCCGCCGACGGCCGGTTCGACCCGTCCGGGGTGGTCAAGGGCTGGGCGGTGGAGCGCGCCGCCGCCCTGCTGGTCGCGGCGGGCAGCTCGCGGCACAGCGTCAACGGCGGCGGTGACGTCGCGGTTGGGCTCGGCCCCGAGCCGGGGCGGCCCTGGCGGGTCGGGGTCGCCGACCCGCTGCACCCCGGCAGCCTGCTGGCGGCCGTCCGACTCGAGACGGGCGGTGTCGCCACCTCGGGGACCGCCGAACGTGGCGGCCACGTCCTCGACCCGCGGACCGGCCGGCCGGCCGGCGGCCTGGCCGGTGCGACCGTCGTCGGGCCGTCCCTGCTGCGGGCCGACGTGCTTGCGACGGCCGCGCTGGCTGCGGGGGCCGTCGGCGCGCCGGATCTGCTCGTGGAGCACCCCGGCTACGAGTGGCTGCTGGTGACCGACGACGGTCGGCAGGTCGTGAGCCCCGGCTGGGCGGCCCTCACCTGACGCGACCACGCGACTACTGCCCGCAGGTCACTAGGCCCCGCGGGCCACCGAGCGCTCGGCGGACTCGCGGATGACCTGGTCGGCTCCGAGTGGACCGGGCCGCCCGAGACGTACCAGGGCGATCCGGGCAGCGACCTGCTGCTGCGTCGCGGTGCGCTCGGCGCGGCCCCGCCCCAGGAAGCTGACCGTCCAGTGCAGCAGCGTGGTCAGCCGGTTCTTGAAGCCGATGATGTACACCAGGTGCACCGCGAGCCACATCAGCCAGGCGATGAACCCGGCCAGCCGGATGTGTTCGCCGATGGCGGCGACGGCCTGGAACCGCGAGATCGTCGCCATGTTCCCCTTGTCGTGATAGCGGAAGGCCGCCTGCGGTCCATCGCCCTTCTGCCGTCCGATGATCGTGTCCGCCGCGTGCCGGCCGCTCTGGATCGCCACCTGCGCGACCCCGGGCAGCTCCAGCAGGGCCATGTCGCCGATCACGAAGACGTCCGGGTGGCCGGGCAGCGTGAGGTCCGACAGCACCTCGACCCGGCCCGCCCGGTCCGTGCGTGCCCCGGACTTCTCGGCGAGCTGCGCACCGAGCGGGCTCGCGGCGACGCCGGCCGCCCAGACCTTCGTCACCGCCTCGATCCGTCGGCGCCTGCCGCCGCGCTCCTCTACCACCAGGCCGGTCGCATCGACGTCGACGACCATCGCGCCGAGCTGCACCTCGATGCCCAGCGCCTTCAGGTGCGCCTCGGCCTTGGCGGAGAGCTTGCCGCCGAACGACCCGAGCACGGCGTCGGCGCCGTCGACCAGCACGATGCGCGCCGTACGCGGGTCGATGCTGCGGAAGTCGCCGGGCAGTGCGCGCCGCGCCAGCTCGGCGATCTGGCCGGCCATCTCGACCCCGGTCGGGCCTGCGCCGATCACCGCGAAGGTCAGCAGGCGGTCGATCAGGGCGGGGTCGTCCGACAGCTCGGCCAGCTCGAAGGCGCCGAAGATGCGCCCGCGCAGCTCCAGCGCGTCGTCGATGCTCTTCAGACTGGGGGCGTGCTCGGCGAACCGGTCGTTGCCGAAGTAGGACTGGGTGGAGCCCGCCGCGACGATCAGGCTGTCGTACGGCGTGACGGTGTCGCCGAGCACGCTCACCGAGGTGACGGTGCGGGCCGCCAGGTCGATATGGGTGACCTCGCCGAGCAGCACCGTGGCGTTGCGCTGCCGGCGCAGCACCTCGCGGGTAGCCGGCGCGATCTCGCCCTCGGAGAGGATCCCGGTCGCTACCTGATAGAGCAGCGGCTGGAACAGGTGGTGCGTAGTACGGGCGACCACCGTCACGTCGACGTCGGCCCGACGCAGCCGCTTCGTGGCGAACAGAGCTCCGAAACCGGAGCCGATCACGACGACGCGGTGCCTGCTGATGCCGTCGCGATGCCTGCTGGTGCTCATGTGCGTCCTCCCGGGCCCCGCATTCGAGGCACCCTCAGCCTAGGCTGTGCGCCGGGTCATAGCCGGCCCGCGACGGAGGTGGTCCACGTGAACGACAGAGGTATCCAGACCGCCAGGGAGGGCACCCGATGACGGCCGAGCCGGCGCCAGAGCCGGCCGGTGCCGTCGGCACAGGCAGCCTGGACGCGCTGCTGTCGGACTCCGTGGGGTCCTCGGTACGGCAGTTCCTGCCCGGCCGGGCCGGACTGGTGATGGCCGCCAAGCTGGCCGCCCGCCCGCTGACGGTGACCCGACGCTCGGCCGGCCTGACCCGGGAGCTCGCGCGAATCGTCGCCGGACGGTCCGAACTCGCGCCGGCCAAGAAGGACCGGCGCTTCGTCGAGCCGGCCTGGACCGGAAATCCGGTGCTGCGGAGGGTCGTACAGGCCTACCTCGCCGCCGGGCTCACCGTCGAGCAGCTGCTCGACGACGCCAACCTGGACTGGCGCGACGACCGGCGGATGCGCTTCGTGGTCGAGAACCTGGTGGCGGCGCTGGCGCCGAGCAACAACCCGCTCCTCAACCCGGCCGCGCTCAAGGCCGGCCTGGACACCGGTGGCCAGAACTACCTGCGTGGCGGGCGGCAGTTCGTCAGGGACATGGCCACCAAGCCGCGGATCCCGCAGATGGTCGACCGGGACGCCTTCAGGGTGGGCGGCGACATCGCCGTCACCGAGGGCCAGGTGGTGCTGCGCACCCGGGTCTTCGAGCTGCTGCACTACACGCCGCGTACGCCGCAGGTCCACCACGTGCCGCTGCTCGTCGTCCCGCCAATGATCAACAAGTACTACATCGCCGACCTTGCGCCCGGCCGAAGCATGATCGAGCACTTCCTCGACGCGGGCCTGCAGGTCTTCGCGATCTCGTGGGTCAACCCCAGCTCGGACGACCGCGACCTCGGGCTCGACGACTACGCCGGCTCGGTGATCGCGGCGATGGACGCCCTGGAGGACATCACCGGCGCGGACCAGGCGCTGCTGTTCGCGCTGTGCGCCGGCGGGATCGTCACGAGCACAGCCGTCTCGCACCTGGTGGCCACGGGCCGGCAGGACCGCGTCGCCGGGCTCACCCTCGGCGTCACCGTGCTGGACCAGCAGCACGCCGGCACAATCGGCTCGCTGGTCGACGCCCCCACCGCCGCGGCCGCCGCCGCGCAGTCCCGCAGCCGCGGATACCTCGACGGCCGGTCACTGGCCGGGGTCTTCGCCTGGCTGCGCCCCGACGACCTGGTGTGGAACTACTGGGTCAACAACTACCTGCTGGCCAAGAAGCCGCCCGCGTTCGACGTGCTGTTCTGGAACGCCGACACCACCCGCATGCCGGCCAGGCTGCACGGTGACTTCCTGCAGCTGGCCACGACCAACTCGCTGGTGCACCCCGGCCGGGCGGTGGTGCTCGGCAGCCCCGTCGACCTGTCCAAGGTGGAGGTCGACACCTACAACCTCGCAGGCATCGCCGACCACATCTGCCCGTGGGAGAACGTCTACCGCAGCGGCCGGCTGTTCGGCTCCCGGCCGCGCTTCGTACTGTCCAGCAGCGGTCACATCGCTGCCCTGGTGAACCCGCCCGGCAACCCGAAGGCCACCTTCCAGGTCGCCGACGAGCTGCCGGCCGACCCGGACCAGTGGCTCGCTTCCGCCACCACGCACCGGGGCTCCTGGTGGCCCGACTGGACAGCCTGGGCCACCGCCCGCGCGGGCGCGCTCGGCGACCCGCCCGCCCAGCTCGGCAGCGCGCAGCACCCGCCGCTCGGCGCGGCCCCCGGTACCTACGTCTTCGTTACCTGACAGGGCCGGCGTGCCGCTCGTCCCTGTCCGCCGCGGCCGGCTGCACGTCGAGCAGGTCGGCTCCGGCGAGCCACTGCTGCTGATCACCGGCTTCGCGATCAGCGCCGCGGTCTTCGAACCGGTGCTCCCGCTGTACGCCCGGCGCTTCGCCGTCACGACGTACGACAACCGCGGCGCGGGCCGCAGCTCGGGTGCGCGGCCCGGTCTGTCGATGGGGCAGCTGGCCGCCGACGCCGTCGAGCTGATGGACGCGCTGGGCATCGACAGCGCCCACGTCTACGGACTGTCGATGGGTGGGATGGTCGCCCAGGAGGTGGCCCTGCGCTTTCCCGACCGGGTCCGCGGGCTCGTCCTGGGAGGCACCTCGTCCGGCGGCCCGCACGCCGTCCTGCCGCTGCGCGAGCTCGCCGCGCTGGCCGGCCACCTGCCAGGCCCGCTCGAGGGGGCCCGTGGCCGGGCGCTGGCCGCTGCGTTGTTCTCGCCGGGCTTCCGGGACCGCCAGCCGGAGCGGGTGCGGGCGCTGCTGCCGTACTTCGCGCGGCACCGCGCCCGGCCGGCGGGAGTGGCCGCGCACTGGTGGGCCAGCGTCTACCACGACACCTGGTCACGGCTGCCCGGCCTGTCCCGGCCCACACTGGTCATGCACGGCGGCGAAGACGGCCTGACCCCGCTGGCCTCCGCGCGCCGACTGGCCGGCCGCATCCCGGGCGCGGAGCTGGCCGTCGTGCCGGGGGCGGGCCACGCCTACCTGCTGGAGGCGCCGCAGGTGGCGTACGACCTGTTCACCGGCTGGCTCGACCGGGTCGGCCCGATCCTGCCCGGGACCGCCCCGTCGCGGCTCGCCGCACGGGTCGAGCCGCTGCACCGGGGGCTGCCCGCCAGCGCACTGCGCACCGGGCGAAGCGCCCTCGAGGTGATCACCGGGCGCTGGTAGCGGCTAGGGGGCCAGGGCCTCGGCGACCGCGCGGTAGGCGTGCCGGTTGAACGCCAGCCCGACGTGGCTGCCCCGCACCTGCACCGAGCGGGCGTAGGGCACCACGCAGGATCGCCAGCGGACCACGCCGTCACCCTTGGACCACACGGACGTCATCGGCACGGTCGCCGGCCAGGGCGCCGTGTAGTCGCGCACGAACGGGCAGTCGCAGGTCGTCGTCAGGCAGCCGCGGTCGGCGGTGCTGGGGTCGACCCGGCGCAGCACGCTGCGGACCGCGGCGACGGCGGCCTTGGTGGGCAGCGAGATGTCGAACGGCTCGTCGAGCCCGGCGCCGAGGGACACCACCGCGCGGACGCCATCCGGGTGCCGCGCGGCGAGCGCCTTGGCGAAGTGGCCGCCCCGGCTGTGGCCGACGATCGCCACCGGTCGGCCGGTCCGCACGTGCAGGCGCAGCAGGACCCGCTCGAGCCGGTCGACGGCCCGGTCGGAGCAGTCGACGTTCGCCACGATGCCGGCACCGTGGGCGTCGTGCCCGATCCGGCGCAGGAACCGGGACATCACCGAAAGCGAGGAGTCTCCGGCCAGGAACCCCGGGATCAGCAGCACCGGACCGCCGTCGCCGTGCGGGACGCCCTTGCCGGTGTAGACCGGGTCGATCAGCAGCCGGGCGAGCTCGGCCTGCCAGCGCACCTCGGCGAGCGGCCGGCCCCACCAGGCGGGCTCGTGGTGGGCCGGCGCCGGTACCGGGTCGAACGACGACTGCGTGACGGCATCCGGCAGCAGCTCGGCGACGAGCTCGGCCGCCGCGGAGATCTCGGTAGACATCAGTCGAGGATAGGTGTCAAAGCCCGGTCAGGCTGACAGCCAGCTCCGGCAGGTCGCGGCCGCGCGCGTCCGGCGGCACGAACACGCTCGGCCACGGCACACCGACCCGGTCGACCCAGCCGGTCAGCAGGCCGGCCTGCTTCGCGCCTTCGAGGTCCCACGGGTGGACAGCGAGCATCGCCGCCCGGTCCGGCGCGACCCGGCATCGCTCGAGCGCCCAGCCGTACGCCTGCGGATGCGGCTTCCAGCGGCCGGCGTCGTCCACCGACAGCCGCGCCTCGACCAGGTCGGCGACGCCGCCCTCGTCGAGCAGCCGCCCCGCGACCGCGGCCGAGCCGTTCGTCAGTGTCACCAGGCGGATGCCCGCCTCCGCCAGGGCGCGCAGACCTGGCGCGACATCGGGGTGCAGGCGCAGGCCAGGGAAGCCGGCCAGGACGTGTCGGGCCGCCTCCTCGACGCCCATCGTCAGCTCCAGCGGGGTGAGCAGCGCCCTCAGGACCCCGGTCCCGACGTCGGGGAAGCTGGCCGCCGACCCGGTGACGGCCAAGGCGAACCCGTCGCGCAGCGTGCCGGCGAACCACACGTCCAGCAGGTGGGCGGGGGCGCCGACGTCGACGAATCGCTGTCGCAGCGGCGCCAAGTCCGACAGCGTCTCGTTGACGTCCAGCACGACCAGCACGACCCGACCCATGACAACCCCTCCCGGTACCCGTCGCCGGGCCGATCCGCGCCCAGGTGCGCGAGACTGGGTCGATCGTCCCGCACCCACCCCGGAGGACCACCGTGAGCCCGCGTTCGCTTCGCCGCCTGCTGCCGAGCAGGCCGACCGCGGTGACCGACGACGGACTGTGTGCCGAGTTGCGCGACGCCCCGGCCGACGCCGAGCCCGGCACCCCGACGGGGTGTGCCGAGTGCCTTGCACAGGGCAGCAGCTGGGTGCACCTGAGGATGTGCCTGGCCTGCGGGCACGTCGGGTGCTGCGACTCCGGGGAGTACCGGCACGCCCGGCAGCACGCTGGGCTGAGCGGCCACCCGGTCATGCGGTCGTTCGAGCCGGGCGAAGCCTGGCGCTGGTGCTACCCGCACGAACTCCTCGGCTGACGGCCCGAAGCGCGTCGCAGGACCTGCGCAGTGCGGCCCGGCGATGGCCGCGGTCACGGCAGGCCGAGCGCCGCCTCCTCCAGGTCGAGCGCCCGCTGCATCTCGCGCATCGCCTCGTCCGGCAGCCGGCCGCTGTCGCGCAGCCGCAGGAGCTCAGCGCGCTCCGCTTCGAGCATCACGCCGCGCAGCCGCCGCCACCTCGCCGACGGGGTCTCCGTCCCCCCTGCATCGCCGACCTCGGCGAGCCGTTCCCAGCGGGCGTCCGCGCGTGCTTCGGCGACCCGGCGGAGCCGCTCGGCGATCGGGGCGTCGTCGGGGTCGGTCGCCACCGCCTCGTCGAGCCGGGCGAGCGCGGCCCGCACCGCCGACTGCTGGGCCGACGCCTGGGCGAGCAGCAGGCCCTGGCGGTCCGGGCGAAGCCCCAGCGCCCGCAGCAGCCGACCAAAGGTCAGCCCCTGCAGAACCAGGGTGGACAGGATGACCAGGAACACCAAGAACAGCAGGAGGTCGCGCTGCGGGAACGGCGTGCCGGCGGTGGTTCGTAGCGGCAGCGCGAAGGCTGCGGCGAGTGACACGACACCGCGCATCCCCGACCAGCTCAGTGCGGCAACCACGGAGCCGGGGGGAGCTGGGTCGCGTTCGCGCAGGCGCCGGTTGAGCCGCCGGGGAAGGTAGGTCGCCGGTATGACCCACAGCGGACGCGACACCAGCACGGCCAGGACGACCGCGAGCCCCCACGCCGTCAGCTCGCCCAGGCCGTAGGCGACCAGCCCGTCCAGGATCCCGGGCAGCTGCAGGCCGATCAGCAGGAAGACGCCGCCCTCCAGCAGGAAGACGACGACCCGCCAGACCGGCTGGGTCTGCAGCCGGGAGGTCGAGGACAGCAGGGTCGGGTTGGCGTGCCCGAGCACCAGCCCGCAGACGACGACCGCGAGGACGCCGCTGACGTGCAGCCGCTCGGCGGGCAGGTACGCCAGGAACGGCGTGGCGAGCGACAGGACGTTTTCCACCAGCGGCTCGTCCAGGCGCCGCCGTACCTGCTTGACGATCCACGCGACCGCCAGGCCGACGGCCAGCCCGCCGACGGACGCCCGCACGAGCAGCCCGGCGGTATCGAGCGCGGAGAAGTCCCCGCCGACCGCAACCGCGACCGCGACCTGGTACAGGACGAGCGCGGTCGCGTCGTTGAGGAGCCCTTCGCCCTCGATGAGGGTCTGCAGCCGGGCGGGCATCCCGACCCGGCGGCCGATCGAGATCGCTGCCACGGCGTCCGGCGGGGCGACGATGGCGCCGAGGGCGAGGGCAGCGGCCCAGGGCAGTCCGGGCACGACGAGGTGCGTGACGGTGCCGACGGTCAGGGCCGTGAACACGACCAGCCCCACCGACAGCAGCCCGACCGGCCGCGCGTTGCGCCGGATGTCGAGCAGGCTGGCATCCAGCGCAGCGCTGTACAGCAGCGGCGGCAGCACCAGGACGAGCACGACCTCGGGGTCCAGGTCGACGGTGGCGGAGCCGGGCAGCGCTGCGACCGCGAGGCCACCGACGACGAGCAGAACCGGGGACGGGATACCGGTCCGCCGGCCGATCAAGCCGGCAAGGCAGATGCCGAGCACGACGAGCAGCACAGGTCCGAGGGCGTGCACGTCGCCTCCTCCAGGTAGGCCCGGGAGGCTAGCGGGGGGTTCCCGGCTCGATCGGCCCTGTCCGCTGCGCTAGCCCAGGAACAGCCCGTGGGCCCGCCAGTTCGTGGTCGAGTTGGCGACCCTGTCGCCTGCCGTGGTCGGCGAGCCCTGGGCGAACGGCACGGCGTGCAGCGAGCCGTTTGCCGCGGCGTAGTACAAGGTCTGCGCGGACAGGAACATCCCGGCGATCCCGGACAGGTCGACCGATCCTCCCTCGACGGTCTCCGTCGCCCCGAGGATGCCGGACTCCGGGGTGAAGGCCCGCGACCTCAGCCGGGGCTGCCCCGCGATGCTGTAGTACAGCCGCCCCGCGGCGTACACCATCCCGGTGACGCTCCTCATCGGCGCGCCGTACAGCGTGGGGACCGTGCCCCGGTAGACGGTGCCTCGGCTGCCGGTCGGGACGGTCGACCAGAACGGGTCGTTGTACGGGTCGATCGACTGCGGGTTGCCGAGAGCGGCGCCGGACAGCGTCCGCTGGCGCAGCGTGCCGTCGGACCAGCCGTAGAACAACTGGTTGCCGATCAGCACCGCCCCGCGGGCCTGGCTCCAGGTGGTCGAGCTGGCGGGGCCGTTGCCCGCCGCGCCGGCGGCAGAGCCGTCGAAGCTCCGGGCCCGCAGAGCGTCGCGCGGCCCGGTCAGCGGGCCGACGGAGAACACGGTGCCCGGTAGCACGGCGGTCGCGGTCGACGGCAGTGAGCTGCCGCCGGCCAGCGGGAAGGCGGCGATGCGGCCGCGGTAGTACTGCCGGTTGCCGATGAAGGTGGTGTCGCTACCGACATAGACGCCCTGCGGGCTGGCGTAGAGCGCGTACGCCCCGGCGCCGCGGGGGTTGCGGCCGGGGTTCCAGCTCAGCGGCAGGCCGGTGACCGGGTCGAGCGCGGCGATGCCGGGACGGGGCACGGCGCCGGCGCCGGCATTGTCCTTGCCGTTGGCGTTGTTGAGCCAGCGCTGGTGACCGCCGACGTAGACGACGGCGCCGGTGGACAGCGCCGACTCCAGCGAGTCGTTGCCGGTGTAGTCGATCCAGGCCGGCTTGACGTTGGACCCGTTGGCCGCGTTGTTGAACCTCGACGCGGAGTCGCACAACGCCCGGCTGCCGTCATTGTTGGTCGCGCCGGGACCCCCGCTGCCGGTCGTGGCGACAATGAAGTACGAACCGTCCGGTGAGTAGCTGATGTCACGTACGTAAGTGTCGTACTTGGGGCCACAGATCGCCGTGAAGGCCAGGGTGGACCAGCTGCCGTCGACGGTGCCGGCGGCCGCACCCAGGTTGAGACGCAGGATCTGGTCACGGGGCATCCCGTTGGCGGTGGTGAAGTTGCCGACCAGGACGAGCTGGCTTCCATCGGCGCTGATGTCCATCTTTCGGCCGCCGACGGGGGCCTTGGACTGGCCCGGCAAGCCGGTGAAGCTGTGGTGGCCGGCCAGCTGGATGCCCAGGTAGCTCTCGACCGCACCGGAGCGCGGGTCCAGCGAGACGATCCCGCCGTGCGCCGAGCCGCCGACCGTGGTGAAGGTGCCCGCCAGGATCAGATGGCCGCCGACCAGCTGCACGGCCTGGCCGGAGCCGTTCATCGGGGCGGGCGAGAAGCCCGACACGAGCTGGCCGTTGGACAGGTCGAGCAGCGCGATGCTCTTGGCCACCGCGCCGTTGACGGTGTTGAAGGTGCCGGCCACGTAGACGGTGCCGGGCGTCGGGCCGGCCGCGAGGCCCTGGACGTCGCCGTCCAGCTGCGGGTGGAAGCCCCCGTCGACGGCGCCGCTGCCCGCGTCGAAAGCCAGCACGCCGCGTCGCGGCACGGCGCCCGCGCCATTGATGCTGCCGGGCGGGCTGACGCTGGTGAACGAGCCGCCCAGCAGCATCCTCGAGCCCACCTGGGTGATTGCAAAGACGTTGCCGTCGTTGAGGTTCGGCGTCGCCGCGGACGGCACCGCGCTCGGCAGGCCGTCCTGCGACACCGTCGAGGCGCCCGCCCCGGCGGCCGTGAGCAGCAGCACGAGCGGGGCAACCGCCACCAGGGCGGTCGCCCGCACGAGCCGGGCGCGGGAATGGCGCAGGGTGCTCCGGTGCATGCGGCGGACCCTAGCCCGCTCGGCCGCGTGCCGACCGGCGTTCAGGCGAAGCTGTGGACGACCCGAACACGGCCGGTCAGCGGGCGATCAGGCCCTTCCAGGCTGCTACCGACGCTGCGTCGAGGAGGCTGTAGTCAGTGGTCCCGTTGAGCGACAGGTGGTTCCAGTACGACACGAACTGCGCCCCGCCGTCGGCCAGGCCCTGCCCGAGCACCGGCAGCCAACGGGACCGCTCGGCGCAGCTGGGGTCGGTGACGATGCACGGCGCCCCGAACTCGGCCCAGCCGTACTGCTTGCCGGTCTCTGCCGCGATCCGCAGGACCGGGGTAAGGAAGCGCGAGGCGTCCCTGTAAGTGGTGCCTGGCTTCCTCTGACCGCTGTTGTAGGCGTCCCAAGCGAGGACGTCGATGTCGGGGCTGTAGTAGTCCAGGTAGCCCTGTCCCCTTGCCGCGTAGGCGGTGGAGCCGGTGAGCACCGTGGTCGGGATCCCGCCGTAGGCCTTGATCACCTTCGCGACGTGGGAGGTGGCCGCGCGGTACTGCGCTGCCGTGAACTCGCCGGCGGCGACGTGGCCCTCCGGCTCGTGCTGCAGGCCCATCCACACGATGCTGCCGGCTGGGCGGCTGGCCAGCATCGACGCGACGTTGGCGTCGTACGCGCCGTTGGCTGCAGCGGTCATGTCCGGTACCGAGAAGGTGTAGATCACCGACGTGCCGGCGGGCAGCGTCGAGAGAGAGCTGTTGGCCGCCCAGGTGGTCGGCGGCTTGCCGTCGTAGATGCGGACGACCGGCAGCGAGCCGAACGTACGCACATTGCGGGCGACCGTCTCAGCGCGGGTCTCCGATCCCTGCCGGGACAGCGACACACCGAACAGGGTCTTGCCGGCGACAGAGGCACCGGCGAGCGCCGGGGCACTGTGGGTAGCCACGGCCCCAGCGCCGCTGTCGGCGGCACCGGGCGTGGCGCCGGCGGGAGCGGCCCAGGCGACGGCGCCCAGGAGCGGGAGGGTCAGCAGGGTGGCGAGCAGGCGGCGGGAGGTGGTCACAGGGGCTCCAGAAACGGCGAAGGGCGAGGAGGCGGGGGCCGGTCCACGTCCATGTCGACCGGCTGAACGCCGCTCTTGTCCGCCGATCGGGTGGCGAGTACGCCTCCGGCCCCGCTGCGAGGCTGGTGGGCGAGGATGTCTCGTGCCCGTCCAACCGCAGCGCGTTGACCCGAAACCGGCTCATCTGCAGCCACGTCTGTTGGTCCTGGTCCTCATCGGCGGCAGCGCGGGTGCCCTGCTCCGCTGGGCCCTGATCCGCACGGTGCCAGCCGGCGCGCTGCCGTGGGCGACCCTGCTCGCCAACCTTCCCGGCGCCCTGCTGCTGGGCGTGCTGCTCGAGGGGCTGGCCAGGCGCGGTCCCGACGAAGGCCGCCGGCGCGCCCTGCGGTTGGCACTTGGTGCCGGCGTGCTCGGCGCCTTCACCACGTACTCCTCGCTCGCCGTCGAGGTGGTGCTGCTGGTGCGCGACAACCGCGCGGCGCTCGCAGTCGCCTACGGCACGGGCAGCGCGCTCACTGGCCTGGCCGCCGGGGCTGCCGGGCTGTTGCTCGGCGCCGCGCTCGTCCCCAGGCCAACTCAGTGAGTTCCGGGCTCGTTGCGGCCGCCGGAGCGCCGGGGCAGGTATCGGTGGGCCTGACGGTCGCGGTCGGGCTGGCGGGCGGGCTGGGCGCGGTCGCCCGGGTCGTCCTCGACGGCGCCCTGCTGGTCCGGCGGCCGCCGGTCTTCCCCTGGCCGACGCTGCTGGTCAACACGCTGGGCAGTCTGCTGCTCGGCCTGCTCACCGGGCTGGTGCTGTTCCGCGGCGCCCCGGATCTGCTGCGGGTCGCGCTCGGCACCGGCTTCTGCGGTGGCTTCACAACCTTCTCGGCGGTGTCGGTCACCAGCGTCAGGCTCGCCCAGGACGGTCGGGTGGACCTCGCCGCGTGGAATGCGCTGGGCACCCTCGCGGTCACGACCGTCGCGGCCGCCGTCGGGCTCGGCCTGACTGCGCTCTGACCGCAGACTGCTCTCCGGCCGGTCCAGGGGCAGCAGCATCGTCAGCGCACCGCGCCGGGCGGGTGTCACGGTCGGCACGTCCGGCCGCTGGTCCGCACCGGCGACGAGCATCTCGGTCAGGAAGCCGGCGTCGCCGCCGGCAGCCCGGCGTACCTCGATAGCCAGGGCGGAACGGCCTGCCTATCTCGATGCCGAGCGCGCCGGGGCCTGGCGCAGGAGCGGCGGGGCCGGCCCGGCGAGCAGGAGCCGAGATTGCGCGACGCGACGACGTGTACGTCGATCGCACCGGCCGTGACGTGGAACGGCGGCAGCTGGGTGCGGTGCGGGCTCGCTGCCAGCACAGCGGCGCCGATCGCCCCGAGCGGGCCCGGGTCGTGCCAGTGGTCCCACGGGTCGCACGCCGCGCGGCTGCCCGGATCCAAGGCGCCGCTGTCGAACACCCGGTAGCTCGGCGCCCCCGTACCGACGACGACCACAGCGGCGCCTCCGACGCCGAAGGCCTTCAGCACATCGCGTCGGGATACCCGGTGGGCCGTCAGGGCCGGCGTCGGCCCCTTTCCGAGGTGCACCGGTGCGGGTGCCTACCCGAGGAAGGACATCAGGCGTGGTCCCCCGTGGCCGCGGCAAGGTCGGGCTCGTCGGCCAAGCGAGCCTGCCCGGCACGGACGACGACGACGACCCCGCGGGCGTGCTGGGAGCACTGCGTCGCGACCGAGCCCAGCACCAGGTCCAGGAAGCCGCCGCGGCCCCGCGAGCCGACCACGAGCAGGTCCTCGGGGCCGGCCTCGCCCAGCAGGACGGCCGAGGGCGCCCCGTCACGGGCCCCGGTCGTCACCTCGACGTTGGCTGCGACGCCCGTCGCGCTGTCGACCTCGCCCTGCAGCCACGCCCGGATCTCGGCCTCCTCGTGGGCGTCGGTGAACTGCGCCGACATCGGCACCGGCGACGGGGTCATCGCCAGCGCGTGCAGCACCACGACCGGGCACCGGTGGCGGCGACCGGCGTCCAGCGCCCAGCGCAGCGCCGCCCTGGAGCAGTCCGAGTCGTCCACGCCGACGACGACCCGGCGGTAGGAGCCGGGGGCGGCGCCGGCGGGGACAACCATGACGGGGCCGCTTGAGTAGTGCAGGACATGCGCGGTCGCCGAGCCCAGCACGGCGCTCAGCATGGCCCCGTGGCTGCGGCCACCGACGACGACCAGGCCGGCATGGGTACCGGCGCGGGCCAACACGTCGCCGGGGTCGCCCTGCGCCGCCTGCGTGCTGGTGCTGACGGCGACATCGGAACTGCGCTGCAGCAGCGCCTTCGCGAGCTGGTCGTCGGCGATGTCCTTGGCCCAACGGGCGCTGTCCTCGAACGCGGGCAGGTCGTAGCCGCCGCTGGGGCCACCCGCCCAGGTCGGTGTCGACCACACGTGCACGACCCGGACCGGCCGCCCGGTGGTCTCGCCCTCGAGCAGGGCTCGCTCCAGCACGCGGCCTGCTTCCTGGTCCACCCCGGTCACGATCTCGCGCATGGTGTCCTCTTCCTGGCTGACGGATAACTCGATCGTGTCCCCCGCGGCGCGGTGCCGGAAGGGTCGTACGGCTGTCGAGGATCGGGACCAAGGTCCCGGTCGCCGAGCTCAGACCCCGTCGCGCCCGAGGGGGCAGGTCATGGCAGGCCGCGGGCAGCGTCGACCCCGGCGCGCCATCCGGGCGCTCTGCCGCCGGGTGGCACGCCGACCGCCAGCGGGTCCAGGCCGCTGCGTTCCAGAGACCAGGAGGTGACCGAGTTGGAGTTCCACATCTCCCCCGTGCCGAGCTCGTCCCGGCCCCAGCGAGCGTGCCGGCCGCCAGGTAGCCCACCCCGACCACCCCGTCCAGCAGCAGCGCGGGCAGCCGCCAGTCGGCGGGCGCGGGCACGTCGCCTACCCGGCCGGAGCTGCTCACCGGAACTGCTCACCGGAACTGCTCTCCATGCTGGTCATGCTCATGCTGCACCTTTTAACCGCGGCTCGTCCGGTCGCCAGGGCCGAACGTCCCGGCTCGGCTCGTTCGGGGTCGGGGGGCGCCGGCGTAGCGCTTTGTCGGCCTCGATCGCCGCGAGGTAGCCCATCGCGATGACCACGCTGAGCAGCCAGTGCGCCTGCCCCATTGCCCGCAGCCCGAGGACGCCACGGACCGGCGGGACCGTGACCAGCAGCACCTGCAGCGTCACGGTCAGCATCACGGCTCCGACCAGCGACCGGTTCGAGAAGGCTCCCAGGCGCCAGAGCGGGCGGTCCTCGGAGCGCATGGCGAAGCCACCCGCAAGCTCGGCGAAGGCGATCGAGGTGAACAACACCGTCTGCCAGGCGGCGTCGCCGGCCCGCCACAGCAGGTACGTCGGGACCAGCGTCAGCACCGTCAGCACCGTGCCCCGCACCAGGATGAGGCGGCCACCGTCGGCACCGAACAGGCTCGCGCCCCGGGCGGTCGGCGGTCGCCGCATGATGTCGGGCTCGGCGGGTTCGACGGCCAGCGCGATGGCCGGCAGGCCGTCGGTGGCGAGGTTCAGCCAGAGGATCTGCAGCGGCAGCAACGGGATGGGCATGCCGATCAGCGGGGCGAGGACCATGATCGCCACCTCGGCGAGGTTGCCACTGAGGATGTTGCGAATGAACTTCCTGATGTTGTCGAAGACGGTGCGGCCCTCGCGGACCGCACCGACGATCGTCGAGAAGTCGTCGTCCTGCAGGACGACGTCGGCGGCCTCCTTGCTGATGTCGGTCCCGGTGATGCCCATGGCAACGCCGATGTCGGCCTGCTTCAGCGCGGGGGCGTCGTTGACCCCATCCCCGGTCATCGACACGATGCCGCCGTCGCGCTGCAGCGCCTCGACCACCCGCAGCTTGTCCTGCGGCGACACCCGTGCGTACACCGACGTCGAACGTGCCGTCGCCACGAGTTCGTCGTCATCCTGGGCGGCCAGCTCGGCACCGGTGACGATGTGATCCCCGACGTCGGCGATGCCGAGCTCACGGGCGACTGCGCGGGCCGTGAGTGGGTGGTCCCCGGTGATCATGACGGCGCGGACACCGGCCGCCCGGCACAGGGCAACGGACGCGGCGACCTCGCTGCGCGGCGGGTCGATCATCCCCTGTACGCCGAGCAGGGTCATCGACGACTCAACGGACAGGTCATGGTCGACCTCGAGCGATGCCGGCCAGACGCGCATGGCGACGCCGAGCACGCGGAGGCCGTCCGCCGCGAGGCGCTCCCCGGCCGCGCGGGCAGCGGCGAGGCGTCCGGCGTCCAGCGGTACGGGCCGGCCGTCGACCAGGACGGTGTCGCAGCACTCCAGCAGGCCGTCCAGCGCACCCTTGGTGAACGCCACCCGGCCGCCTGGGGCGTCCTGCAGGACAGCCAGGCCGCACCCTGTGGGCGCTACGTCCGGCCCGGACGGCAGGGCGTGGACGGTGGTCATGCGCTTGCGATCGGCGTCGAAGGGCAGCTCCCCCACCCGACGCCACGCCGCGTCCAGCGACTGCTTGTCCATCCCGTACCGCCGGCCGGCCACCACGAGCGCGGTCTCGGTGGGATCACCGGTGAGCCCGCCGTCCTCGCCCGTCACGGTGTCGTTGCACAAGATGGCACCCACGACGAGCAGCCGCAGTGCTGCGGTGTCGAGCCCCTGCGGGTCGGCATCACCCACCTCAGGAGGGACGACGCGGTGGTCGTCCGCGGTCTCCAGAGCCGTGACGACCATCCGGTTCTGGGTCAACGTGCCGGTCTTGTCCGAGCAGATCGTCGTCACCGACCCGAGGGTCTCGACGGCGTACAGGTGCCGCACCAGCGCGCGGCGCCGCAGCATCCGCTGGGCCCCGAGCGCCAGGGTGATCGTCACCACCGCCGGCAGGCTCTCCGGGATGGCCGCGATGGCCAGGCTGACCGCCGTCAGGACGAGCCTGTCGAAGCTCTGCCCCTGCAGGACACCCAGTCCGGTGACCACCAGCACCACGCCGCCGGTGACCAGGGCGAGCCGCCGGACCAGCACGTCGAGCCGCCGCTGCAGCGGGGTCCGGCCCGGGTCGGCGCCCCGCAGCAGCCCGGCGATCCGGCCGAGCTCGGCCCGCATGCCGGTGGCCGTGACGAGCATCGACCCGCGGCCCGAAGCCACGCTGGTCCCCGCGTACGCCATCGACGCCCGCTCGGCCAGTGGCGCCGTCAGGGCAACCGGCTCGCGGCCCTTGTCCGCGGGGACCGACTCGCCGGTCAGCGTGGCTTCCTCCACACGAAGTGCGTACGCCTCGACCAGGCGCCCGTCGGCGGGCACCCGGACGCCGGCCTCCAGCCGGACCAGGTCGCCGGGTACGAGCTCGCGGGCCACGACCTCCGTCACCCGGCCGTCCCGCACCACGCTCACCGTGGGGATTGCCAGAACCTGCAGCGACGCCATCGCGGCCTGCGCCCGGTACTCCTGCCGAAAGCCGATACCGGTGTTGAGCAGGACGACGCCGCAGATGACGACCGCCTCCGTGACGTCGCCGAGCAATGCGGACAACAGCCCGGCCGCCGCCAGCAGGACGATCATGGGTGAGCTGAGCTGGCCCCACAGGATGCCGGCCCAGCCCGCCTTCCCCTGGCCGTCGAGCTCGTTCGGCCCGACCTCGAGGAGTCGCTCTGCCGCCGACCCGGCCGCGAGCCCGCGGGCGGCGTCGGTGCACAGCAGCGCGGTGACCTCGGCAACACCCGCGGCGTGCACCGGTGCGCGCAGCGCGGAGACCGCGGTGACGCCGGGCGCGTTCCCCGCTGGGTCCCAGCCGGTCACGCGCCGGCGCGGGTTCGGGCGGGGACCGGCTCCGGCAGGTCGGGTCGGCCCGGTACGGCGGTGCTCGGCGGTATCTCCGGGCGCTGCGTCGCGACGAGCCGCGGGGGCTGGAACCGGCGCAGCCGGTTGGCGTTCGTGACGACGGACAGCGAGCTCGCAGCCATCGCCGCAGCCGCGATCATCGGGCTCAGACGCAGGCCGACGAACGGATACAGCGCGCCGGCGGCGAGCGGGATGCCCAGCGCGTTGTACCCGAACGCGAACACCAGGTTCTGGCGGATGTTGCGCATCGTCTCCCCGGACAGGGCGATGGCTGTGACCAGCCCGGTGAGTGCCCCGGACATGAGGGTGATGTCTGCGGCCTCGATAGCGACGTCGGTGCCGGTGCCGATCGCGATGCCGACGTCGGCCTGGGCCAGGGCCGGGGCGTCGTTGATGCCGTCCCCGACCATCCCGACGAGTCGGCCGTCAGCCTGCAGGCGCCGGACCTCGGCGACCTTGTCACCGGGCAGGACCTCGGCCAGGACCCGGTCCACCCCCACGACTCGCCCGACGGCCTCGGCGGTCCGCCGGTTGTCCCCGGTGAGCATGACAACCACGATCCCGCGGTGCTTGAGCGCAGCGACCGCCGCGGCGGCGTCGTCCTTGATGCGGTCCGCGACCGCCACGATGCCGGCGGGCCGGCCGTCGACCGCGACGAGCATGGGGGTCTTGCCGTCAGCGGCGAGGGACTCAGCCGTCGCCGCCATTGGAGCCGGGTCGATGCCCACGTCGGTGAGCAGCCGGGCATTGCCGATGTGGACCCGGTGGCCGCGGACCGTCGCGAGGATGCCCATGCCGGTGACGGAGTCGAACGCGTCCGGCTCGCCCAGCTCGATGCCCTCGTCCCGGGCGCCGGCGACCAGCGCACCGGCGAGCGGGTGCTCGGAGCGCCGCTCGGCCACCGCGACAAAGCTCAGTAGCTCGGCCCTGCCGAGCTCGCCGACCGTCATGACGTCAGTGAGCTCGGGGTGGCCCCGGGTCAGTGTCCCGGTCTTGTCCAGGACCAGTGTGTCGAGCCGGTGCGCGGTCTCCAGCGCGGCGGCGGAGCGGATCAGCACGCCGGCTTCCGCGCCCTTGCCGGTCGACACCATGATCGACAGCGGGGTCGCCAACCCCAGCGCACAGGGGCAGGCGATGATCAGTACGGCCACCGCGGACACCAGTGCGAACGTGAGGGCCGGCGAGGGGCCGACGTCGTACCAGATGACAAAGCTCGCTATCGCGACCAGCAGCACCGCCGGCACGAAGTAGCGCGAGATCGCGTCGACGGTCCGCTGGATCGGTGCCTTGGAGCTCTGCGCGGCCTGCACGAGGCGGACGATCTGGGCGAGCGTCGAGTCACGGCCGACCTTCGTCGTGCGCATGCTGAAGGCGCCGGTCTGGTTCAGCGTCGCCCCGACGACCGAGTCGCCGACGGCCTTGCCGACCGGCATGGACTCACCGGTCACCATCGACTCGTCGACGCTGGACCGGCCGTCCACGACCGTGCCGTCCACGGGAATCTTCTCGCCGGGCCGGACCGTCACGATGTCACCGGCGATGACCTCCGCGACCTCGACCTCCACCTCGACGCCGTCGCGCAGCACCCGGGCGATCGCCGGCTGCAGGCCGATCAGCCGGCGGATTGCCTCACCGGTGCCGGCCTTCGCCCGGGCCTCCAGCAGCCGGCCGAGCATGATCAACGTGATGATGACGCCAACGGCCTCGAAGTAGACCCCCCATACGTCCTGGGGGACCAGGCCCGGAGTGACGGTCACCACCGTCGAGTAGCCAAACGCCGCGACCGTACCGAGAGTGATGAGGCTATTCATGTCTGCGGCCCGGTGCGCGAGCGCGAGCCAGCCGGTGCGGTGGATCGGCCAGCCGACCCACCCCATCACCGGTGCGATCAACGCGAGCTGGACCCACCGGTCCAGCAGCACGCTCGGCACCCAGCCGGCGCCGAGGCCGTCCGCCATCACCGCGGCGAACACCGGAACCGTCAGGACGGCACCGACCACCAGCCTGCGGGTCAGGTCCTTGACCTCCCGCCGGCGGCCGGCTGCCTCCCGGTCCTGCGTGTCGGCAGCTGTCGGCGCCATCGCCCCGTCGCTGGTGCTGCCAGGCAGACCGGCGCCCCCGGACGCGCTGTCGGCCGTGGCGACGCCGTCCACCGGGTCGCTGATGTCGCCCTCGACGATGACCGTCCCGTGGATCATGTTCATGCCGCAGGAGAAGTCGACCTGTCCCGGTCGGTCCAGCGCCAGCTCGACCGTCGTCTCGGCGCGTGGAGCCAGCCAGGCGCTCTGGGCGAGGTCGGCGAAGACGACCCGGGCGCTGCAGTCGCCGGCCTCCTGCCGGTCGAACGTGATGCGCAGCGGGACACCGGCGCGCGCCTTGATGACGTCGGGCGAGTAGCCGCCCCTGACCACCACCCGCGCCTGCTGGACGCCGCCCCGCTCGACGGCGTCGGTCGCCGTCCGGGCGCGAAAGAAGAACCAGCCCAGGCCGACTGCCGTTGTCAGACCGGCCAGGGTGACGACGATCTGTGCAGCGCTCATGCCCAACTCCTCAGCGGCCGGTGCCGTTCACGTATCGCGCGGGTGCCGCGGGCAGCTACGAATGCGTGGGGGCGTCGTCGTGCGAGTGCGTCATGCCGCCGTGCGCGTCCGTGGTTCCGCGCCGGGTGCCGCCCGTCATGCCCCGCATCATCATGAACATCATGCTCATGCAGGCGAGCGGCCAGAGCAGGAACAGCGCCCCGCCGACTGTTGCGCCGGACAAGAACAGCACGGACCCGACCACGAGCAGAGCGATCATCAGGGAGTAGTGCTTCTGGTTCACGACCCCGTCCCCCTTGCTGCGGCCCGATGCCGACCGGCGGGCTGGTCGGGCGCTGGGGCGCACGTCGAACGCTATGCAGGTTCGGATGCCACGGTCAGAGGCGAAGGTCCCTTTACGGCTGGTGCCGCGCTGTTTCCCGGCCGCGCCTGACCGGCTGGGTCGAGGGCGCCTCGCCCACTGCGGCAGACTGGGTGCCGTTCCAGGAGGGCTCGCCTAGTGGCCGATGGCGGCGGTCTTGAAAACCGCTAGGGGTGCAAGCTCCTCGTGGGTTCGAATCCCACGCCCTCCGCTGACCTGCACGATGGTGGATGACCGGCTGGTGGACGACCGGTCGCATCATGATGCTCACGCAGCTGACTTGGTGAGCTGGTCGGGCCGCCTCGGCACGCGTCCGGCCTTGGTGACCAGGTACAGGACTAGCCAAAAGTCCGCGACGGGAGGTGGAGCGATGGCTTTGGGGATGATCGCCGGCAGGTCTGGCCGCACGAACCCGACGAGCGTGCTGACGACCAGACCGACGACGAGCAGGCTGCCGATCACCCGAGGGAGCACGCTCGACTGGTAGGCCAAGGAACAGCAGGTTGACCAGAATCAGGCCAGCGCCCACAGCCGCGAAGACCACCGGCGTTCCCGAAGCGCGCCGGTCGACGCGCCTGAACAGCACGTACAGCGTGGCTCCGACGAGCAAGAAGGCCATGGCCGCCGCCACGTCGGCTTGGAGGCTGACCGGAGGCAGCGCCGAGCTGGCGCCGGAGTCCTGACCGCCGGCGTTCGCCGTTCCGGGGACGTTGATGCCGGCGTGGACGCTCACCTGGACGATGCCGGCCAGGACCACGACGAGCAGGTACACGGCACCCACGGCCCGGGCGAAGCGCTTGGCCGCCGTCATGAGCCTTCCTCGATCGACCGTCATGACGTCACCATGACGGGACCTTGTGACGGGCGCGTCCGTCTGCGGGCTCGCGCTGCCCTGGGCCCGGGAACGACCGGCGCCTCGCACTTTCGGCTGAGGTGTCACAGCCGTTGCCGCAGGATGAGCCCGCTAGCCGATCAGGTGTCGACTCGGCCCGTCTCGTAGGCCCACATGACGATCTCGACGCGGTTGCGGGCACTGAGCTTGCGCATCAGGGCAGCGATGTGTGTCTTGACGGTGCTGAGGCTGATGGACAGCTCGTCGCCGATCTCGCTGTTGGTCCGCCCGCGAGCGGCAGCCAGCAGGACCTGTTCCTCGCGGGCGGTCAGCGGCTCGACAGGCTCGGGTGGCACCGAGCGCAGGCGGCTGTTCGCGAAGGAGGACAGGAGCCTCGCGGTGATGTTCGGTGCGATCAGGGCGTCGCCGCGGGCGGCGGCATGGATGGCCTGGGTGAGCATCTCGGCGCCGGCGTCCTTGAGGAGGAAGCCTCGGGCGCCTGCCTTCAGCGCGCCGTAGACGTACTCGTCGAGGTCGAAAGTGGTGATGACGACGACGGCCAGAGGATCGGCGACGTCAGCCCCGGCGAGCTGCCGGGTTGCCTCGATCCCGTCGACCTCGGGCATGCGGATGTCCAGCAGGCACACATCGGGACGCAGCGAACGGGCCATGGCGATCGCCCGGCGGCCGTCGGCGGCCTCGCCGACAACGGCGATGCCCGGTTGGGCGTCCAAGATCATGCAGAGCCCTGCCCTGACGATGTCCTGGTCGTCAGCGACCAGCACGCGGATGGTCATGACGCGCGCGCTGTCCGAGGCAGCGAGGCGTCGACGCTCCAGCCGCTGTCCGGGTCAGGTCCCGCCCGGAGGGTGCCGCCGAGCAGGCTTGCCCGCTCGGCCATGCCGCACAGCCCGTAGCCGGCGTGCGGGGAGCTGGTCGTACTCGCCTCGCCGTCGTCGCGCACTCGCAGGTGCACCTGGCTGCGGGATGCCGTGACGTCGACGGTGACGTGGGTGGCGCCGGAGGCGTGGCGGGTCGCGTTGGTGACCGCCTCGGCGGCGATCAGGTAGACGGCGGTGCTGACTGCTGGCTCAACGGCCTCGACGTCACCGGAGACCTGCACGCGGACGCCCAGCACCTCGCCGCCGGGGCGAGCGAGCCGCTCGATGTCCGCCACGCCCCGGCGGGGGGCGAGATCGGCGTCCGTTCCGTCGCGCAGCACACCCACCAGGGCGCGCATCTCCTTCAGGGTCCGGGACGCCTCTTCCTCGATGGTGACCAGGGTGGCCAGCGCGCGCCGCGGGTCTGCGGCCGACAGCGCGCGACCTGCTTGTGCCTGGACGGCGATGGCCGAGACGCGATGGCCGACCGTGTCGTGTAGCTCGCGGGCCAGTTCGTTGCGCTGGCGCAACCGCACCTGCTCGATTTCGCGGTCGTGGCTGCTGGTGCGGTATCGCACTGCCGCGCCGAGCGCGGCCGAGAACAGGAAGAAGCCGTAGCCGGCGACCCTCTCCGCGGGTGAGGTCGGGTCCACTACGAGGGTGACGGGTAGCCAGATGAGGATGATGCCGAGTCCGAGGGCAGCCTCGCGACCTGCCCCCCAGCGCAGCAGGGCGTACGGCAGGACGAGCACCCCCGCGATGCTCTGCAGGCCGCTGGCATCCACAGCCACGAGCCTCACGACGTCGAAGACGAAGAGGGTTCCGAAGGCCGCGGCGACGGCGGCCAGCGGGTGAGTGCGCCGCCACAGCAGGCACGTTGCGACGACGGCGCTGACACCGACCACCAGCGGTGCCCACGCCCTGTCCTCGCGCAGCAGCACCTCGAGGAGAGAGATCGCCAGGAGACCCGAGAGGAGCGCCCAGTCCCGCCAGACCCGGGCCGGCGGGCGTGCAGGGCGAGGCTCCGTCCACATCCCAGCCAACATGCTTCCCCCTCTCCGCCAACGTAGAGGGGCCGCCGCCCACGCGGATCAGTCAAAAGTACTGCGGAGGTCCAGTTCCTGCGGCCAGGACAGATGGAGCCCGCAGGCGGATGTGTGGACGGTCATCGCCGGTCACGGTGGAGACCTCGACTGAGCCGACCTGGCCAGCTCGCCAGCACACAGGAGAAGTGATGACCACCAGCAGCACGACCGCCGGCATGTTCC
>JBKJQN010000086.1:0-15310 GCA_046593925.1 Mycobacteriales bacterium | reverse complement strand
ACAGCCGACCGCGGCACCCAAAATGCTCAGCAGCGCCAACAGCACCCAGAACGGACGCAAGAAGCCCGGGACGCGTTCGGTGCCTGGCGAGCGTGCTGACGAGCCGACTCGGGCGTCCACGCGGGGATCGTACGAGTACGGCAGACCCGGCGTCCGACCCCTGTGGATTCAGACTCGGAGCCGACAACAGCCGCGAGCCGTACGTCCGATATTCGAACGGAAACTCCCGGGCGTCACTATTGTGCGTGCAGATTCCCTGCGCGAGGTACAGCCACCTCAGCGGTCGAGCCGAGCACAGGTGGGCGGGCGAAGCCCCGGCCAGCGGCCGCTGGTCCTGGCACGTCGTGGGAAGCCGCTGATCCGGAGATCCGACTCACGACACCCCGGTGTCGCCGAGCAAGGACCGGTGTCGCCGAGCACGATCGCCGGGTGGCGACGACGGTCGCCGGAGCAGGGGCCGGGCAGGCGCGGCTGCGGGAACAGGCCGACGACCGAGCGGGAACAGGCCGACGGGAGCTGCGGGAACAGGCCGATAGCCGGGCGTGCTGAAGACAGACATGCCCGGCCTTCCCGAAGCACGACCGCGCCCGCGTGCCGTTCCGGCGTCCTGTGGGATCGTTGTAAGCGTGGGACCTCTCCTGACGTCGCGTCGGCACATCGACCTGCTGCGCGTCACGAGCGCGGCCAGTCACGCGCGCTGACCCCGGCCACCTGTCACCCCATCCCTCAGGAGACCTGTATGGCCGCCGTGCGCGGACAGGGGCAGTGGGCGCTCGGCTACCGCGAGCCGCTCAATGCCAACGAGCAGTCAAAGAAGGACAGCGACCCGCTGACCGTCAAGCAGCGGATCATCGACATCTACAGCCGCACCGGGTTCGACGGCATCGACGGTGGTGACCTGCGCGCGCGTTTCCGGTGGTACGGCCTGTACACCCAGCGCGCGGAGGGCATCCCCGGCGGCAAGACCGCGGTGCTGGAGCCCCAGGAGCTCGAGGCGCCGTACTTCATGCTGCGCATCCGTATCGACGGCGGCCAGCTCACAGCCGAGCAGCTGCGCACGATCGGCGAGATCAGCACGACGTACGGCCGGGACGTCGCCGACGTCACCGACCGGCAGAACGTCCAGCTGCACTGGATCCGGGTGGAGGACGTCCCCGCCATCTGGGAGCGGCTGGACGCGGTCGGGCTGGATACGACGGAGGCCTGCGGCGACTGCCCGCGCGTGATCCTCGGCTGCCCGCTCGCCGGCGTCGACGCCGACGAAGTGCTCGATGCGACCGACGTGCTGCAGGCCGTCCGCGCCCGCTTCGTCGGCGACCCGGCCTTCGCCAACCTGCCGCGCAAGTTCAAGACCTCGATCTCCGGGTGCTCGGTGCACTGCACCAACCACGAGATCAACGACGTCGCGTTCGTCGGTGTGCAGCTGCCCGACGGGCGGCGCGGCTACGACCTGTGGGTCGGCGGCGGCCTGTCGACCAATCCCAAGCTCGGCCTGCGGCTCGGCGCCTTCGTCGAGCCGGCCCGCGTCGAGGAGGTGTGGGCGGGAGTCTGCTCAGTGTTCCGCGACTACGGCTACCGCCGCTCCCGGATGCACGCCCGCCTCAAGTTCCTGCTCGCCGACTGGGGTGCGGAGCGCTTCCGCGAGGTCCTCGAGGGCGAGTACCTCACCGAGCCGCTGCCCGACGGGCCCGCCCCCGCGACGCCGCCGGTGCAGGAGCGTGACCACGTCGGCGTACACCGGCAGGCCGACGGCCGGCACTGGATCGGCGCCGTACCGCGCGCCGGGCGCACCAGCGGCCGGCAGCTGCAGCGCCTCGCCGACCTGGCCGAGCGGTACGGCGACGGGCGGGTCGCCACGACCGCTCAGCAGGGCGTCGTACTGCTGGGCGTGCCCGACGAGCACGTCGAGACCGTCGTGACCGAGCTCGAGACCGACGACCTGCGGGTACGGCCGTCGGTCTTCCGGCGTGGCGTGCTTGCCTGCACCGGCCTCGAGTTCTGCAAGCTCGCTATCGTCGAGACCAAGGCGCGCTCGGTCGACCTGTACAGCGAGCTGGAGAAGCGGCTGCCCGACTTCGACGAACCGCTGACCATCAACGTCAACGGCTGCCCCAACTCGTGCGCGCGGTTCCAGACCGGCGACATCGGGTTGAAGGGCTCGATCGTCGATGGCGTCGAGGGCTTCCAGGTGCACCTCGGCGGCCGACTTGGCGAGGACGCCGGCTTCGGTCGCAAGTCCCGCGGGCTCAAGGTCACCGCCGACGACGCCCCTGACTACGTCGAGCGGCTGCTGCGCAGCTACCTCGCGCACCGCGACCCGGGTGAGAGGTTCGCGGTGTGGGCCCGCCACGCCGACGAGGCGCTGCTGCGGTGAGCGCGTGGCCCGGCGCGGCCCGATGAATGAGCGGGCCGCGCCGATGTGCTGCCCGTACTGCGGCGAGGAGTCGATCAGCCCCTGGGTCGCGAAGGCCGAGCGTGACGACCCGGCCGCCGGGCGCGCACAGTGGCGGTGCGAGGCATGTACGCGGGTCTTCGTACTCCGCTACAAGGGCATCACCGGCCGCTGACCCGGGCTGGCCGGGCCGTGTCCCGGCTGACGCGGAGCCGGCCGAGACGCCCGGCGCACGTCGAAGAAGGCGCAGCAACGGCTCTGCCGTTCGCATCGAGGCGCATCTGACGGCCCTCAGGCGTGCAGGCCGCACTCCACCTTGTCGTCGACCTGCGCCCAGCGGCCGGAGCGCGGGTCGGCACCGGGAGCGACGCGTCGGGTGCAGGGGGCGCAGCCGATCGAGGGGTAGCCGTCGTACTGCAGCGGGTTGACCAGGATGGCGTTGTCGGCGATGTAGTCGTCGTACTGCTCCTGGGTCCAGGTCGCGAGCGGGTTCACCTTGACCTTGGCCCGGGGCGCGTCCCACTCCACCACCCCGATCTCGCGGCGCGTGGTGGCCTCGTCGCGCCGGATGCCGGAGGCCCAGGCGGTGTACGGCGCGAGCCCACGGGTGAGCGGCTCGACCTTGCGGATCGCGCAGCAGGCGTCGGGGTCGCGCTGCAGCAGCTGACCGCCGTAGACGGCCTCCTGCTGACCGACCGTGAGGACCGGTAGCACCGTGCGCACGGTCACGTCGTACACCTGCGCCACGGCGTCGCGGGTGCCGAGCGTCTCGGCGAAGTGGTAGCCGGTGTCCAGGAAAAGCACCTCGATGCCGGAGGCAACAGTCGACGCGAGGTGCGCCAGCACGCCGTCGCCCATGGACGACGCGATGACAAAGCGGCTGCCGAAGGTCTCGTCGGCCCAGCGGAGTACGTCCTGCGCGGAGCTGCCCTCGAGGTCGCGCCCGGCCTGCGCGGCCAGATCTTCGAGGTTGTGCACCTTCTCGGTCATGTTTTCAGTCAACACGTGTCCTGCAACGCGCGACCCACCGGGCTCCTTCCCGGAGGTATCAGATGGCCGCCTCGGGACTCCTCCCCGGTAGACACCACTGCCACGAGGAGGGGTCATGTGCCCCCACAGCCCGCCCTGCCCACCCGCCTGCGCGCCCGACCGGGACGCGGCCCATGTCGTCGCCGACCACACCGAGCAGGGCTGGAGCCTGCTCTGCAACGGCGTCGTCGCCTTCGACGACGGCCTGGACCTGCTGCCCGACGGCCGTACCGCGGGGGTGCTGGCGCGTGTCGCGTGAGGTGCTGGCGGACCGGCGGCCGGCGGGGGCAGGATGGCGACCCCCGGTCCCGCGGGGCCGGACCGGGAGGGGCAGCGTGTCCGAGGCGCCCGCAACGGACCGTGAGAGCGCAGGGGACCTGCTGCGGCGGGCGCAGGGCGGCAGCGCGCCGGCCTGGGACGATCTCGTCGAGCGCTTCACATCACTTCTGTGGGCGATCGCCAGGGCGCACCGGCTCGGCGAGGCCGACGCCGGGGACGTCGTCCAGACGACCTGGCTTCGCCTTGTCGAGCACCTGGGCCGCATCGACGATCCCGACCGGCTGCCGGGCTGGCTCGCGACCACCGCCCGGCACGAGTGCCTGCGGGTGCTGCGGCGGGCCGGCCGGGAGCTGCCGGTCGGCGACGACGCGCCGTACGACGTGGCGGACGCCGCCGACCCGCTGGACCTCAGGCTGGTCCTGCAGGAGCGCGACGCCCGGCTGTGGGAGTGCTTCGGCGGGCTGTCCGGGCGCTGCCAGACGCTGCTCAGGGTGCTGATGGCCGACCCGGCGCCCAGCTATGCCGAGGTGTCCGCGGCCCTGGACATGCCGGTCGGCAGCATCGGCCCCACCCGCTCCCGCTGCCTGGACCGGCTGAGGGCGCTCGCCCAGTCCCGCGGCCTCTCGCTCGCGGGCCTCACCGAGGAAGGAGCGTCATGAGCAGTGACGAGAGCGCACTGGACGACGACGCCCTGGTCGCCCGGCTGCGCGCCGTGGCCAGCGAGGCCGATCCCGTTCCGCCGCTGGTGCTCGACCTGGCCCGTTCGGCCTTCGACCTCCGTGACCTCGACGCGGAACTCGCGGTGCTGGTGCTCGACAGCACCATGCTGGCCGAGCCACTCGCGGGGGTCCGGGGCGCCGACGATGTCCGCCTGCTGTCGTACGAGGCGCCGGCGATGGGACTCGAGCTGCAGGTCGAGGTACGTGACGGTCGGTACCGCCTGAACGGACAGGTGGTCGGCGTTTCCGCTATCTCGGTCGTCGTGGAGACCGACCAGCGCGCCGACCCGGTGCAGCCCGACGCCATCGGGTTGTTCAGCGTCGCCGAGCTGGTCGGAAACCGCATACGCGTGAGGGTGACGACAGCATCCGGCCTGCTTATCCTCACGCCGTGGACTGTGCTGTGACCGACGCGCGCTGACGTGCCTCGCAGCCGCTCCGTCCCGCCGACCGCCGCTGCACACCCGATCCTGGACCTCAAGCGAGACAGTGCCGATCAAGCGGCACGTGCGCTGGCGCTCGTGGACGCGGATCCGCATGCGGCGGCGCTTGCGGCGCGGGCGGCGGCTGCCGCGGCCAAGCACGCAGGCAACGCCGCAGCCGTGAGCATGGCAATGCGGGCGCTCGGGCTGGCCAAGCGCGCCGAAGGCGACCTGCCCGCGGCGCTGAAGTCGCTGCGCGCGGCGGTGCGGACGGCGCAGACGGCGGGTGAGTCCGAGCTCGCAGCGGAGGCTCGGATGAGCCTGGCCTTCGTGTTGCTCGACCGGGGCAGGGTGGTCGCGGCCCTGCGTGCGGCTGAGGTCGCGACGGACGCGCTCACGGGGCTGCCCGCGGCTCGGCTCCGGGCCCAGCGCGCCCTCCTGCGCCAGCGCACCGGACAACTGGAGCAGGCCCTCGAGGACTTCCGCCAAGCACTTCCGGCGCTGCGTGACGCCGGCGACCTGGTCTGGGAGGCCCGACTACGGGTCAACCGGGGAACCCTTCTGGCGGACCGGGGCGACCTGAACGATGCCGCGGACGACTTCAACCGGGCCCTCACCCTGAATGCGCGGCTAAATCTCGACCTGCTCGGCGCAAACGCCGCGTGGGGA
This sequence comes from Mycobacteriales bacterium, assembly GCA_046593925.1. Taxonomy (GTDB): domain Bacteria; phylum Actinomycetota; class Actinomycetes; order Mycobacteriales; family SCTD01; genus JAYVYM01. The sequence continues at coordinate 9,800 of JBKJQN010000086.1, read as the reverse complement.
CTGGGCTTCGTGTCCGCCCGACGCGGTGACGTGCGGGCTGCACTGGCCTACTACGACGCCACGGCCGCCCACTACGCCGCTCTCGGGGTGCCGGTACCCGAACTTCTTGTCGACCGCGCCGAGGTCCTGCTCTCGGCCGGCCTCGTGGACGAGGCCCGAGCCTGCGCCGACGAGGCGGCGGATGGCCTGCGTCTTCTGCTGCGCGAGACCTACTTGCCGGAGGCCCTTCTGCTCCAAGCCCAATGCGCACTGGCCGGCCATGACGCCGCGGGCGCGAAGAACCTCGCGGAACAGGCGCGGCGACGCTTCGACTCTCAGCGCCGGACGGGGTGGGCCCTGGTCGCCCGCTTCGTCGCCCTGCGGGCCGCATCGATCGCGGGCGAGCCGATAGATGTCGCTGCCGCGGTACGTACCGCTGACGCCCTGCAGGCGGCGGGCTGGCGGGTGCTCGCTCTCGACGGCCGCCTGATCGCCGCCGAGGCGGCCATCAGCAGCGCGCAGCCGGGGCGGGCCCGCCTGCAGCTGCAGCGGGCTACCGCGGCCCGGCGAGGTGTCGTCGAACTGCGCGTTCGCGCCTGGTATGCGGAGGCGCTGCTCCGGCAGGTCACCGGAACGCGCCGCTCGGTCGACTCGGCGCTGCGGGCCGGACTGCGCGCGGTGGACGAGCACCGCGCCAGCCTCGGCGCCACCGAGCTTCGCGTACGGGCCTCCTCCCACGCGGACGCGCTGGCCCGGCTCGGCCTGCAGTCCGCCCTGCGAGACCGCAACCCTGAGCGCGTACTGCTGTGGTCCGAGCGGTACCGGGCCGGCACGGCTCGGCTGCGGCCGGTGACCCCGCCGTCCGACGGCCAGCTCGCCGCCATCCTCGGCCGGCTTCGGCAGAACAGCGCCGCCCTGGAGTCGGCGCTGGGCTCGGGTGAACCGACTGCTGGGCTGCGCGCGCGCCAGGCGACGCTCGAGCGCGAGGTTCGCGTCGCCAGCCGCCGGGTCGAGACACCCGGCGGGGGGGCCGGCGGCACGGTCTCCCCGGGCGCGCTGCGACACCTGCTCGCAGACCGGGCACTCGTCGCCCACCTCGTTGTCGACGACAACCTGCATGCCGTGACAGTGACGTCGCGGCGGGTGGCATTGCACGCGCTCGGTCCTCGTCAGCAGGCCGGGCGCCTCCTTGACGCGGTGCACTTCGCCCTTCGCAGGCTCGCTGCCAACCGCGGGTCGGTGCCCGCCATGCAGGCCGCGCTGGCTGCGGCGGTCGCTGCGTCGACCGACCTGGATGCACTGCTCCTCGATCCGCTACGTACGGAGGTCGGTGACCGGCCCGTCGTGATGGTCCCGACGGCTGCCCTCCACGCGGTGCCGTGGGCCCTGCTGCCATCGCTACGCGGACGGCCAGTGACCGTGGCACCATCGGCGACGGTGTGGCACCGGGCCAGCGCCCTCGCCGCGACGGGTACCCGCGGCCGTGGCCTGCTCGTGGCCGGCCCCCGACTGCCGGCAGCCTGCGACGAGGTGGCAGAGCTGGCGTCAACCCACCCCGAGGCGGTGTGTCGGATGGGCCCCGCGGCGACGGTCAGCGACGTGCTCGCCGCGCTGGGCGAGTCCCGGTGGGCGCACATCGCGGCCCACGGAAGGCTGCGTACCGATAACGCCCTCTTCTCGTCGGTCGAACTGGCTGACGGCCCGCTCACCGTCTACGACCTCGAGCAGCTCCCACGCGTACCCGGATTGGTCGTCCTGCCGGTCTGCCAGTCAGGAGTCGGCGTGGCGCACGCCGGCGAGGAGGTGCTCAGCCTGGCCGGCGCGCTCCTCTCCTTGGGCACACGCACGCTCGTCGCCACCGTCGTCCCGGTGCCGGACCGGGCCAGCCGGGACCTCATGCTTGACCTGCACGCGCGGCTCGCGCTGACCGACGACGTCGCGGTTGCGCTCGCCGCGGCCCAGTCCGCGCTCCCGCGTCACGAGCCGGCGGCGGTCGCTGCGGCCGGCGGATTCGTCTGCCTGGGTGCGTGAGAGCGCCACCTTCAGTGCTCGTGGCAGAGCAGGTCGACGCCCGGGTCGTACCAGACGCCGAAGTCCTCGAGACCCGGCAGGGTCGACAGGGTCGACAGCAGGCCGGCGGCCGCCGCCCGCGGGGACGCTCCGCGCAGCACAGCGGCCGCCACCGCCGCGGCGATGATCGGGGCCGCAAAAGACGTGCCGCTCCAGCAAGCCCAGCCGTCGAACTCCTGCCGGCCGGCGCCCGCGTCCTGACTGCCTCGTACGAACGTGCTCTTCACGTGGACCCCCGGTGCGCAGACGTCGACCCACGGCCCGCGGTTGCTGAAGCCTGCAGCGCTCGGGTCAACCCCGGTGGTGTCGAGTGCAGCCACGGCCAGCACGTGCTTTGACGCCGCCGGCCAGAAGGGCCGCTGCGATCCGTGGTTGCCCGCCGCGGCAACGACGACCCTGTCGCGACCTAGCGCATGCAGGGCCCGTTCGAGGGCGAGCGGCGGCATGTCGTCCGGCGTGTAACCACCCAGCGACAAGTTGATGACGGGCAGCTGCTGGGTAGCGAGCCGCACGGAGACCGTGCGGTCGTCCCCCCACCCCTGCGGGGTCAGGACCTGCTCCGCGGCGATGCCGAGGCCTGGTGCGAGCCGGCGCACCAGCCCGCAGATGAAGGTGCCGTGCCCGGCCTCGGTGTCCAGGCCCGCCCGCCCGTCGAGGTCGAGCAGGTCGACGTCCGCCTGGTCAGCACGCAGCGCGGCGAGCAGGCCGGGGTGCAGATCAGGTAGGTCGGTCGACCATCCCGTGTCGAGGACGGCGAGGCCCGGCTCGGGCTCCTGGCCCGTCTCCCTCATGCCGTCCTTCGACGGGCTGGACCGCCGCGGGGGCCCACCCGGCCCACCCATGTACGGCGGCTCGCCAGCCAGCACCGTGTTGGGTGCGACGCGCAGGGGACCTTCGTCCGTCAGAGGTTCGGCGGCGAGTTCGCGGAGCAGAGCCGGCAGGTCGACGGCAGGGTCGAGGTGGAGGCTACGTACTCCCAGGTCCAGTGCCTGGAGCTGCTCGTCATACCGGCTGTAGCCGTCCGTGCGGCCGTCGAGCAGCCGCAGGACACGTTCCGCGTGCCCACTGCCCGGGGGCACGGCTACCAGCAGCTCCTCGGGTCGGTACAGAAAGCCCGGCCCGACCAGCACCTCCGCCTCCGCCAGATCCTGCCTACGGCGCTCGGCCCAGTCCTTGGCCTCAGCACCGTCACGCTGGTCGCCTGTCATCATCTCTGCTCCTTCATCATGGGCGCTTCCTACTCGAACGGTCAGGCATCGACAACCCCCGGCGGACGACGGGCCTGGGTCGGGTCGCTGCACTCGGTGCGCAGCAGCAGCCGGGCGAGCGGCCCGCGGCACAGCTCGTACGGCTGCTCGCCGGGCAGGCTGTCGGCGAGGCGGACGGCGCGGGCGAGCGCGGCGGAGGACCCCGTACGGCGGTGCTCCGCCAGCAGCCCATGGGCAGCCAGCACCGGGCCGTGCACCCGGCCCGGCTGGGCCCGCTCGCGCAGGCCCCAGGCGTCGGCGAGGTCCGCCAGCTCCGGCTCAGCGGTGAGGACGGCGGCCCGCTGCAGTGCCCAGGCAACCGCCAGCACCTGGTCCGGGGTCGCGCCGCACCAGGCCGGCCCGCCGGCCTCCAGGTCGGCCAGTGCGGCCGCCCAGCTCGGCGCCGCTGGGAGCAGCGGTCCCACGGCGGGCAACGCCGCCGCGAGCTCAGCCCGCATCGCGACCAAGGTCGGCCAGCGGTCGGTGGGGCCTGTCGCCAGCGCGCGGCGCAGGACGGCCTCGCCGGCCGGCCAGGCCGCGGCGCCGCACTCCCCCAACCCGGCCGGCGCGTCGACGACGACCTGGCGCAGCGCCGCGGCCCGCTCCGGATCGAGGTCGAGGTAGGGCACGTCGGTGAGCAGCCGCCAGAGCAGGGTGGCCAGCGCGTACTGCTCGCCGGAAGCCGTCACGTCCGGCGCGGGCCGGCCGGCCAGCAGCGCTGTGGCGGCCTCGGGCTCGACCGCTTCGCCGCCCGCCGCCCGCGGCGGTAGGGGAAGACCGGGCAGCGCCGCGAGGCCGAAATCGACAAGGACGACCCGGGAGACACCGGCCATCCCCTCGACCAGCACGTTCCCCGCGTGCACGTCACCGTGCAGCACGCGCCGGGCATGCAGGGCGACGTAGGCGTCGAGCACCGCGAGCGCAAGCCGGCGCCGGGCCGGCGCCGCTGCCACCGGGTCGCCGAGCCGTCTGGCGGCGAGGTCGGCGGGCTCACCGGCGATCCAGGTCGTCACGAGCCGCCCGGCGACCCCCTCGTCTGGACCGGTGACCGCGAGCACCTCGGGTGCCCCCCGGCCGCGCAGCCTGGTCAGGGCGGCAAACTCGCGGGCCAGCGCGTCGCCCGCCCACGGCCCGGGCGCGAGCACCTTCACCGCGCAGGGCGCGCCGTCGGCCAGCTCGCCCTGCCAGACCTCGCTGTCGCGCAGGGCGCGGACCAGTCCGACGAGGATGGCCGGGCCGACCCGGTCGCCGACGCCGCCGCGCAGCCCGGCCGGCAGGGCGCCGGCACTGCCCTCGACCACCAGCAGCTCGGCCCGGCACAGCGCCGCCAGCACGGGGTACGCACTCTCGAGCACGTCCTGCGGGTCGCTCACGCGGTCCCGGCAGTGCGCAAGCACGGCGCCCGCCAGCGTCGTCGGGGTGCGGAAGCGCTCGAGCAGGGCGGCGGCTTCGGTGGGCAGCACGCGTGGGCGCTCGCGGCTGCCCGGCCGTACGACAACCACCTCGTCCGCCGGCACCCCTGACGTGCCACCCGCCAGCAGCTGCACGTCAGGCGGCAGGACAAAGACCCTGGCCTCCACAGTCACAGCGACACCCGGTCGAGCGGCGGCTGCCACGTCACGCTGTCCAGACCGGCCGCGGCGATCCCGGCCACGGCCAGCTCGACCACCTCGGCCGCCCGGGCACCAGGCAGCCGCGCGGCTGCGGCGGCCAGCTCGGCGGCGGCGACAGCGGTGACGAAGGCCCGCCACGAGGTGCCGGGCGGATCGGTCCCGCGCGACACGAGCCCGACCGGGTCGCACTGGGCGGTGAACGGCACGCCCTGAGCGGGCAGCCCCGCAAGCCGCTCGGCGAGCCGGTCCGCGAGCGCGTCGGCTGCGGGCGCGCTGGTCGTGTGCAGCACCAGCTTGTCGGGGCGCAGGACACCCTGGGCGGTGCCGCCGACCTTGACGCTCGGCACCTGCAGCTCCACCAGGACCCGGAGCACCAACGGCAGCGCCGCGGCCAGGGCGTGCGGCAGCGGGCTGACGTACACCTTGTGCCGCAGCCGGTCGCGGTCGCTGTCGACGTCGGGCCGCGAGAAGGACTGCCAGTGCGGGCCGGTCAGCGGCGCCCATCCTTCGAGCAGACCCGGCGTGGCGCGGGCGCTGCTCACGGCCAGCCAGGCCAGCCATCGGGCGTCGTGCGTACGCCTGGCGCGGGGGCCGAGGGCGACCGCACCGGCGCGGTAGAGCAGCGGGGCGAGGACGTCGGGGCCGTGCCCGCACCCGGCGAGCGCCGCACCGCGCAGCAGCGCCCGGCGCGACAGCAGCGGGAGGCGGTCGCCGGGCACGGGCCGGTGCACAGCCGTCAGGCCCGCACGGACGCGACGGCGGGTCGGCTGCGGCCGACCTCCAGCGCCGATCGCAGCCCGTCGAGCTGCTCGAGCGACGGCTGCAGCACCTCCACGGCCCGGTCGACCTGGGCCAGCGCCGCCTGCAGGACCTGGCGTGCCTGCAGCAGGTCGGACTCGTCCAGCACGTCGCGCAGCCCGCCGCTGACCGGCGTGGTGGGCGGCGGGAGCGTCGGCGGCCAGGTCGGCGGCGTCGGCGGAAAGGTCGTGTCGTCGGCGGGCAGCAGCGGGGTCAGCGCCAAGGCGCCGATCTCGGCCGCCACCCGGTCCAGGGCCTCGTACCGACCGTGGCGTACGGGCTCGGTGGCAGCGGCGACAGCCGGACCGAGGGCCGCGACGGCGACGGCCGCAGCGACCGCCGGGGAAGTCTCGGGCACGGTCGGCGGGTTGGTCAGCGGGTCGTGGAACAGCTCGTTCCAGGGCGTCCGCCGCAGCCCGGCGACGTCGACGTACAGGTCCTTGATGTAGAAGCCCACGGTGTTCTCCTCAAGTGGTGCGGCGCCGGTGAGCGCCTCGTCGTGGGACGCGGCCACGTCCACACCGGTCAGAGCGGCCACCCCCGCTGCTGATACGCCAGAACCCTTGGCGGGGTCGGCCGCGTCGCGAGGCGTGGCAGGCTGGTCTGCGTGAGCGCCCCCGTCCCCGCGCTCGTCACGCTGCACCTGTGGCGGGTGCCGCCGGGCGCGGTGCCGGCGGCGCTGCTGCGGATGGGCCTGGACCGAGGCCGGGTCCGCCGTACGCCGGGCGTGCGGTTCGTCAAGCTGCTCGGCACCGGCGATGGACGCACCTTCACCGTGCGCGACGCCGACCCGACGCGCTGGGGCCTGCTCACGACCTGGGCCCGGCCGCAGGACGCCGAAGCCTTCGAGGCCTCCCCCGTCGCGCGCGGTTGGGCCGGGCTCGCGGAGCACACCTGGCGGGCCGACCTCGTCCCGCTGGTGTCGCGCGGCCGGTGGAGCGGCCGGGAACCGTTCGGCGACCCCGCGCCGGTCCGCACCGACGGGCCCGTCGCGGCGCTGACCCGGGCCCGCATCGTCACCCGCAAAGCCGCGCGGTTCTGGTCGGCGGTACCGCCGGTCAGCACCGACCTGCACAGCAGCCCCGGCCTGCTGGCCGCGGTCGGTATCGGCGAGGCGCCGGTCGGCCTGCAGGGCACCTTCAGCCTGTGGCGCGACGCCACCGCCCTGCGCGAGTTCGCGCATCGGGGCGCCCCGCACCGCGAGGTCATTGCCCGTACGACGACCGAGGCCTGGTACGCCGAGGAGCTGTTCGCGCGGTTCGCCGTGGTCGGGACCAGCGGCACGCTCGACGGGCGGGACCCGCTGGCGTGACCGGCGGACGGGTCGTCGCCTGGGACCGGAACCAACTTCAGGCGGGCGCCGAGGAGGTGCTCGACGTCTACGCCGCGGCGATGGAGGTGCCCCGGCCACACGCCGCCGGCCGCCGCTCGATACTGCTGGCCCATCTCGACCGCGACGGCCTGCGAGCCGTCGCCGCGCGCGACCCGGGTGGCCGGCTGGTCGGCGTCGGGTACGGCCACCTCGGCGCGGCCGGCCAGTGGTGGCACGACCGGGTCCGGTCCGCGCTCGCGGACGCGGTCGGGACGCCGGCCGCGGAGGTCTGGCTGGGTTCGACGTTCGAGGTCTGCGAGCTGCACGTGCTGCCGGCCTGCCAGGGCACCGGACTCGGGCGCGAGCTGCTGGACGCGCTGCTGTTCGGCACCCCGGCCCGCACCGCGGTGCTCACCACCCCGGACGTCGAGACTCGCGCGCGCGCTTTCTACCGGGCCGCCGGGTGGGTCGACCTGCTGCGACGGCTGCGTTTCCCCGGCGATCCGCGCGTGTTCGCCGTCCTCGGGCTGCCGATGACGGGGAAGTCGCCGTAGGCTGACCGGGATGACGACGATCGACCCCCGGGACCGCGCCGTCGTCGTCGGCGCCGGGCACAACGGCCTGGTGGCCGCCTGCTACCTCGCGCGGGCCGGCCTGGACGTCACCGTCGTCGAGCGCGACACGGTCGTCGGGGGCGCGGTCTCGACGGTCGAGCGCTTCCCCGGCTACCGGATGGACCGCGGCTCCAGCGCGCACATCATGGTGCGGCACACCGGCATCGTGGAGGACCTCGCGCTGACCGACTGCGGCCTGGAGTACCAGGACCTCGACCCGTGGGGGTTCGCGCCGTCCGGGCCGGCCGACGACCAGCGCGGGATCCACTTCCACGTCGACCTCGACCGCACCTGCGCCTCGATCGAAGCGGTCTGCGGGGCCCGGGACGCCGACGCCTACCGCGCCTTCGTCCTGGACTGGTCGGCCCGCAACCTGCGGGTGTTCGAGGCCTTCCAGAGCGCGCCGACGGGCGCCCACCTGGGTCGCACGCTGTGGGGCGTCGGCAAGGGCACCGGCCTCGGCGGTCTCGAGCTCTCGCGGCAGTTCCTCACCAGCGCCGACAGCCTGCTCGACGAGCACTTCGACGACGAGCGGCTCAAGACCGCGCTGGCCTGGATGGGCGCGCAGTCCGGCCCGCCCACCCACGAGGTCGCCACCGCCGACCTGGTGGGCTGGAACACCGTCATGCACCTGCGGCCGCCGGGTCACCCCAAGGGGGGTAGCGGCAAGCTCAGCGACGCGCTGCAGGCCCGGCTGGAGAGCTACGGCGGCCGGGTGCTGCTCGGTGACGGCGCTTCGCGGGTGCTCCTGCGTGGCGGTCGGGTGGCGGGCGTACGCACCGAAAGCGGCGCCGAGCACCGGGCGGCGACCGTCGTCGCGGGCTGCCATGTCCTGACGACCCTGGAGCTGCTGGGCGAGGACGCCCCCCGCGACCTCGCCGAACGGGCCCGGCGCACCGTCCGTACCGGCAACGGGATCGGCATGGTCGTCCGGCTCGCCACCGACGCGCTGCCTGCGTATCCGTCCGGCACCGGCGAGGAGCACCGCGCGATGCAGCTGCTCGCGCCGTCCCGGCAGGCCCTGCGCCGCGCCCACGGCGAGTACAGCGCCGGGCTGCCCCCCACCGAGCCGGCGGCGCTGGCCATGACGTTCAGCGCCTTCGACGACACGATCTCCCCGCCGGGCAAGCACAACGTGACGGTGTGGGGGCAGTGGCACCCGTACGCGCTGTCCAACGGTGAGCGCTGGGACGACATCGCCGAGCGGGAGGGCACCAAGCTGGTCGAGGCGGTCGACCGCTACGCGCCGGGCTTCGCGGCCTCGGTCGAGCAGATGCACGTGCAGACCCCGCTGGACCTGGAACGCGAGCTGGGGCTGCGAAACGGGCAGGTCATGCATGTCGAGATGGCGTTCGACCAGATGTTCATGTGGCGGCCGATGCCTGAGCTCGCGCAGTACCGGCTGCCACAGGTACCCGGGCTGTTCCTGTGCGGCGCCTCGACCCATCCGGGCGGCGGGGTGTTCGGGGCGAGCGGCCGGTCCGCGGCACGGGTGGCGCTGGGCGACCGGACACCGTCGCTGCTCGCCCGCGCGAGAGGCTGGCGCCGTGGCTGAGACTCCGGAGCTGTTCGAGGTGCTGCTCGTGGACGGCGGGCAGCGCTGGCACGTAGGTGTCGTCGTCGGCGAGGACGACGACCTGCTGCTGTCGCGAGGCGGCAAGGTGCTGGTCCACACCACCCGAGCGGGCCTCGAGCACGCCGCACAGCAGGCCGGCCTCGAGCTGTCCGACGAGCTGCCCGACGAGATCGACCTGGACCTCGGCGGCTGGCTCCCGCGCGGCACCCCCGAACCGGCGCTGCAGGACGTCTCCGAGCTGTGGCATCTGCTGCTCGACGACCCGGTGGCCGGCCGGCCGCTCGCCGGCGAGGAGGTCGGCGAGGCCTACGACGACCTGATCGAGGCCGAGCCCGACTGGTACGTCACCCACGGCGACCTCGCCCGCCGCGCCCTCGCCGACGCCGTACGACGGCTGCGCGGCCGACTGTCCCGCTCGGCCGGCTGACCCCTCGGCCCCCTCGGGCGCCCCTCCCGGCCGGCAGCCGGGACATTGGCGCCCCTCCCGGCCGGCAGCCGGCCCCGGGCGCCCCTCCCGGCCAGCAGCCGGGACATTGTGTGCTTGCGCTTGAGATGAAGCACACAATGTGGTGCACCCGCGCTAGCTGCCGA